>JAJVIH010000054.1 GCA_022072125.1 Myxococcota bacterium
CGATCCGCGGGAAATCTACGGAATCCTTCCCCAGGACAAACGCAAGGCGTGGGATGTCCGCGAGGTGATCGCCCGCATCGTGGATGGCAGCCGCTTTCAGGAGTTCAAGGCGCGGTATGGCCCCACGCTGGTGACCGGATTCGCGCGCATCCATGGTTACCTGATCGGGATCATCGCCAACAACGGCGTGCTGTTCGCCGAATCCGCTAACAAGGGCGCGCATTTCATCGAACTTTGCACGCAGCGGCGGGTTCCGCTGGTCTTCCTGCAGAACATCACGGGGTTTATTGTCGGCAAGCAGTACGAACGCGGCGGCATCGCCAGCGCGGGCGCGCGCATGGTCCACGCGGTCGCCACGGCGAACGTGCCGAAGTTCACGGTGATCACCGGCGGTTCGCACGGCGCCGGCAACTACGCCATGTGCGGGCGGGCCTACGCGCCGCGCATGCTCTTCACCTGGCCCAATTCCCGCACCAGCGTGATGGGCGGAGAGCAGGCGGCCAGCGTGCTGTTGACCGTGAAACTCGAACAGATGGCGCGCGAAGGAAAAACCATGAGTCCGGAAGAGATGGAAGCCTTCAAACGCCCGATTCTCGACAAGTACGAGGCGGAGGGAGACCCCTACTACGGATCCGCCCGCCTGTGGGACGATGGCGTCATTGATCCCGTGGAAACGCGCGACGTGCTTGCGCTCGCCATCAGCGCCAGCCTGAACGCGCCAGTGGAATCCACGCCGGTCGGCGTGTTCCGCATGTAGCAAGCGTGGAGGAAACGCCGGTGCAGAATCCGCCCTTGTATGAAACCCTGAAGCTGTCCCCGCGTGGTGAAATCCTGGAGGTCCGGCTGAACCGGCCGGATGTCCATAACGCATTCAACCAGACCCTGGTCCGCGAACTGCGCGAGGCGTTCGAGCAGATTGGCAAGTCGGAAAGCGTGCGCGTGGTCATCGTCACCGGTGAAGGCAAATCCTTCTGCGCGGGCGCCGATCTGAAGTGGATGTCGGACATGGCCAACTTCACGGTCGAGCAGAACCACGAGGACGCGGCGGCCCTCGCCGCCATGTTCAACGCGGTTTACAACTGCCCCAAGCCCGTGATTGGACGCATCAACGGCGCGGCGGTGGGCGGCGGCGTCGGCCTGACTTCCGTATGTGACGTGGCGGTGGCGGCTGAAGGCGCCGCCTTCGGCCTTTCCGAGGTGCGGATTGGCTTGGTTCCCGCAGTGATTTTTCCGTATCTGCTGCGCAAGGTTCAGATTTCTCCGCTGGTCGAACTGACCCTCACCAGTGAACGCATATCCGCCGCGCGAGCGCGGGAGATTGGTCTTGTCAATCATGTGGTTCCAGAAGCGGAACTTGACGCCCAGGTGACGAAAATCGCCAGCATGATGCTCAACGCGGGGCCGTGCGCCCTCGCCAACGCCAAGGAACTGATCCGCCTCGTACCGGGAATGCCGCTGCCGCAAGCGAATGAATATACCGCGCGGGTCATCGCGGAGCAGCGCGTCAGCCCCGAGGGCCAGGAAGGCATGCGCGCGTTTCTGGAGAAGCGTTCGCCATCCTGGGCGGGGAAGAAACCCTGATGGGCGCCCGGCTGTCCAAGATGCTCATCGCCAACCGCGGCGAGATCGCGGTGCGCGTCGCCCGCGCGGCCCGCGAATCGGGCATGCGCACGGTGGCGGTTTACAGCGGCGCCGACAAGGGGGCTCCCCATGTGCGGGTCGCCGACGAAGCCGTGTACATCGGCGCCGCCCCCCCGCGCGAGAGCTATCTCAACATCGAAAAGCTGGTGAACGCTGCGAAGGCGTCCGGATGCGACTGCGTTCACCCGGGGTATGGATTTCTTTCAGAGAATGAAGACTTCGCCCAGGCGGTCAAGGACGCCGGGATCAAATTCATCGGTCCAGAGCCGGAAGTCATCCGCCGGCTGGGCAGCAAAACCGGCGCGCGCGCGGCGGTGCGCGACCACGGCGTTCCGCTGATTCCCGGATTTGACGACATCTCCGCTTCCCCGGAGGCGCTGGCGGCCGCGGCCCGCGAAATCGGCCTGCCCGTGATGATCAAGGCGGCGTCCGGCGGCGGCGGCAAGGGCATGCGCGTGGTCCGCGATCCGGCGGAACTGCCGCCGGCGATTGAAGCGGCGCGGCGCGAGGCCCAGAACGCCTTCGCCGACGGCGCGGTCTACGTGGAAAAATTCATTGATCATCCGCGCCATGTGGAAATCCAGATCCTGGCGGATGAACACGGCTCCACGGTTCATCTTTTCGAGCGCGAGTGCTCGATCCAGCGGCGCCACCAGAAGATCGTCGAGGAGACTCCTTCCGTCGCGCTCACGCCCGCTTTGCGCAAGGCCATGGGCGATGCCGCGGTGCGGGCGGCGCAAGCCGTAGGTTATACCAACGCGGGCACCGTGGAGTTCATTCTGGGGCCCGATGGCGGCTTCTATTTCCTCGAAGTCAACACCCGGCTGCAGGTGGAGCACCCCATCACGGAAATGGTGACCGGCGTGGACCTGGTCAAGGCGCAGATCCGCATCGCCAATGGCGAAAAGCTGTGGTTCGGACAGGATGACCTGGCGCAACGCGGGCATGCCATCGAGTGCCGCCTGTACGCAGAGGACCCGGAGAACGGTTTTCTGCCGACGCCGGGCGATGTGCTGCTGTGGGAAGAGCCGCGCGGTTTTGGCGTGCGCATGGATGCCGGCGTGGTCACCGGCATGAAGATACCAGTGGATTACGATCCCATCCTCGCCAAGCTGGTGTGTTGGGGACAGGATCGCAATGAGGCGCTGGCGCGCATGGCCGCCGCGCTCCGGCAAACAGTCATCCTGGGGACGCGCACCAACCTTCAGTTCCTGCATGCGGTGGTGACCCATCCCGCATTTGTCGCCGGAGAAACCCACACGGGGTTCATTCCGCAGCATCTGCCCAACTGGAAGCGCCCGGCGGGCGCGGCGCGCGGGCTGGCCCTGCTTGTTGCGGCGGCGCTGGAAGACAAGACCTCGCCCGCCAGTGCAAAGGCCGGACTGGGAGACGGCCCCGGCGATTCAGACCGTTTTTCACCGTGGGAGCGTCTTGGCGGATTTCGCATGGGGGAACGCACATGAGCGGCAGACCCCTCAAGTTCCGCATTCATGGGATGGAAGTCGAACTGGAGGTATCCACCACTTCCGACGCCTCCGAAGTGCGGCTGGACGGCGTTCACACCCTGGTCCGGGCGGAGCCGCTGGCGGATCATCTGTACCGCGTGTTCATCGGCGGCGAGGGTCATCTGGTCCGCTATGTCCGGCATGGAGACGCGCGCTTCATCCAGGTGGACGGCGAGGCGTTTCAGATTGATGTGATTGAAGATGGCGCGGCCGCAGCCGCGGGAGAATCCGGCGCCGCTGGCGGAGAACTCCGTTCGCCCATGCCCGGCAAGGTGGTGAAGGTGATGGTCCGCGCGGGCGACATGGTAGAGGTGAACCAGGTGCTGGTGATCGTCGAGGCCATGAAGATGGAAAACGAGGTGCGTGCGCCGGGTGCGGGGCGCGTCAAGGCGGTGCATGTGGAGCAGGGCGCTCCCGTGGATGGCGGTCAGTTGCTGGTTGAACTGGCCCCCGCGGAAAAGGACTCCCCGTGAAGCCGTGGAAAGGTCCGGGGCCCGCCATCGCGCCATCCATTCTCAGCGCGGATTTTTCCCGCCTGGGCGATGAAGTCCGCGCGGTCGAGGCGGCGGGCGCGGACTGGATTCACGTGGATGTGATGGACGGCCGTTTTGTCCCCAACATCACCATCGGGCCGCTGGTGGTGAAAGCGCTGCGCAAGGTGACGCGCCTGCCGCTGGATGTTCACCTGATGATCGTCGAGCCGGATCGCTACACGGAAGAATTCATTCTGGCGGGCGCCGACGTGGTCACCATCCATGCGGAGGCGGCGCCGCATCTGCACCGGGCGCTGACGGCGATCCGCGAGCAGGGCGAACGGCATCCCCCCGCGAAAACCGGCCGGGTGTTTGAACAGGTGGGGGTGGGGGTGTCCGTCAATCCACATACCCCCGTGAGCCAGTTGCGCCATGTGTTGCATGTGTGCGATCTGGTGTTGATCATGAGCGTCAATCCGGGATTTGGCGGCCAGAACCTGATCCCGGAATGTTTGAAGAAATGCGTGGAACTGGCGGAAATCCGCGCCCGGGAAGGCCATGACCTTGACATTGAAATGGATGGTGGGATAAACGCCTCGACCTGCCCGGAGGCGGGCGCCGCTGGCGTGGAAATCGCCGTGGCGGGCAGCGCCGTGTTCGGGAGCGCCGATTACCGTTCCGCCATCGAAACCATCCGGCAAGGGATGATCCGGGGCCGGAAGTGAACAAGGCGACGTGTCGGGAAGTGGCTCAGCCTGGTAGAGCACCTGTTTCGGGAGCAGGGGGTCGCAGGTTCAAATCCTGTCTTCCCGACCATTTTCCTGACAGGGCCGGTCTGATTGATCCGGCCCTGTTTTTTTATCCATGAAACGCCGTATTCAGGATTTCGAGGGCAGCGACACCTGGCGCGTATTCCGCATCATGAGCGAATTCGTGCAGGGGTTTGAAGAACTCCAGGATGTTTGGCCGGCGGTCAGCATCTTCGGCAGCGCGCGGCTGCAAGCTGACTCTCCCTATTATTCCCAGGCGGCGCTGGCGGGCCGGATGTTGTCGGAGCGCGGATTCAATGTCATTACGGGAGGCGGGCCCGGGTTGATGGAAGCCGCCAACCACGGAGCCCAATTGGCCGGGCGGGGCCTGTCCATCGGCCTGAATATCGAATTGCCCAACGAACAGGCGCCCAACCAACATCTCGATATCAGCCTGCACTTCCGGTATTTTTTCGCCCGCAAGGTGATGTTTCTGAAATACGCGGTGGGTTATGTCATCCTCCCCGGCGGATTCGGCACGCTGGATGAACTGTTTGAATGTCTCACCCTGCAGCAGACCGAAAAACTGACGATGATTCCGATTGTCCTGGTGGGCAAACAGCATTATTCCGGCCTGTTCGACTGGGTGCGCAATGAACTGCTGGCGACCAACATGATCGAGGAGGAGGATCTCAACCTGCTTCACCTGGTGGATGATCCGGCGGAGGCGGTGGAAATTATTGACCGCCATTTCACCGCCACGTATGGAGATTGCGCCCGCGCGCCAGCAGGAGCGGGGGAGCAACGACGGAACCACAACCGGCCATCCGGGTCCCATGCCAACCACAACCGCCGGAGCTAGACCACAATTGATGAATGCATCGCGGCGAAACGCAGGCATGTTGGCTGTCGCGCTGTCGCTGGCCTGCGCGGGGCTGCCCGCCTGCCAGGGCCCCTGCGAGGATTTGGCGCAGCTCATCTGCGAGTGCGAAACACGCAGCCAGCTTGAAGCCAATGCCTGTTTCAACCGTCTGGTGATCAGCCGGTCCATTGAACTGACCGAGGCGCAGGAGGATCGCTGCAAGCAGGACCTGAAGCGTTGCCAATGCGATGATCTGCGCCTCGGCAAGCAGGCGGATTGCGGCCTTGCGTTTCACATCGGCGATTTGCCCAACCCGGATCCCGGGGTCACCCCGTCAGCCTCGATGTATCCTTGATGTTCGCCGGACTGCTCAGAAAGCTCACTCCCGTATCCGGGGCGCTGTTTCACCCGAAACGCGAGGGAAAGGCGCGCGTACGCGGCCTCGGATCGCGGGTGCAAATTTATTTTTCTCCGGTGGGCGCGCCGCATGTATTCGCGGAATCCGCCCGGGATCTCTATCTGGCGCAGGGCTATATCACCGCTGGCGACCGGTTGTGGCAGATGGAGTTCATGCGCCGTGCGATCTCCGGCCGGCTGGCGGAAATCCTGGGCGACCAGGAACTGGACTGGAGGGAGTTGTCCATCCAGTTCCAAGGCTTTCCGGTGTCCCGGCTGGATGCGTTCATCCGCACCCTCGGGCTGGCGCGCGCGGCGGAGGAGTCCCTTTCCGTGTTGTCTCCCCAGTCCATCGAGGCGCTGGAGGCCTACGCGGAAGGTGTTACGCGATATATCGAAAGCCGCGCAACTCCATCGGCCGAATTCGCCCTGCTGGGCTTCCGGCCCGGGCCATGGACCCCGGCCGATTCGCTGAAGGTGTTGAAGGGATTCGCCTTCGATCTGTGTTTTTCGTGGCGCACCGTGCTGTTCAACGGCATGCTGGAGGCGAAATTCCCCAACAGCGCGGAACGCTTGGCGGAGCTTTTTCCCCGGTATCCCGCCGGCGCCCCGACCACCACCCGCATGTTCAATCCCAAGGGCCAGGCCGAGGAGCCCCGCCATGCGCTGGAGCGCGCGCTGCTTTCGATTGAGGAAGGATACCGCCTATTCACCGGCTATTCGGGTGCGCACGTGGGCAGCAACGCATGGGTGGTGGGACCTTCGCGGACCGCTTCCGGCCACGCCATCCTGTGCAACGATCCTCACCTGGCCATGCAGGCGCCTTCCGTGTGGTACGAGACGCGCCTGCACTCTCCTGGCGTGGACGTGGCGGGAATGGGTATTCCCGGGCTTCCTGGCGTGGTGATTGGCCACAACCAGCGCATCGCCTGGGGGTTGACCAACCTGATGGCCCACGACGCCGATATATTCATGGAAACCCTGGATCCATCCGATTCCGGCCGGGTCATGCGGAACGGCGCCGCGGTTCCGCTCTCCTGCCGCGAGGAGCGGATATTCATCAAGGGGAAGAAGGACCCGGAAATCCACACGGTGCGCGAATCGGATTACGGACCCATCATCTCCGGCGTGCTGGATGATCTGGCGCCCGCGGGACAGGCCTACGCCCTCAAATGGACCGCCCTGCAACCCTCCCGTGAACTGGACGGTCTGTTGGCCCTCAATTCCGCGGGTGATTTCGAGGCGGTGCGGCGGGCGGCCGAACTCTTCACCGCTCCCGCGCTCAACCTGGTGTACGCCGATACCTCCGGCAACATCGGATATCAGGTCTGCGGAAAAATTCCGGTGCGAAAAAACGGCAAAAATCTGACGCCCGTCCCCGCCGGAAACGGAGAGTACGACTGGAGGGGAACGATTCCCTTCCACGCGCTTCCACGTTTGTTGAACCCGAAGGAGGGGTTCGCCGCCACCGCCAACAACAAGGTCGTGGATGAACTCTATCCGTGGTTCATCAGCGAATTGTGGGAGCCGCCCTATCGTTTCGAGCGCATCAATGAATTGCTTTCCGGCGTGAAACTGCTCACTCTCAACGACATGCAGGCCATCCAGAACGATGTCTTTTCGGGATGGGCGCGCCGGGTGCGGGACAATGTCATCCGGCCCTGGCGGCAGTCGGCGGGCGCGCAGTCTCCCGAGGTGGAGACGGCCCTGCGCATGCTGTTCTCGTGGGATTTCGTCAGCCGTGGCGGCAGCGCCGCGGCGGCGCTGTTTTATGTTTTCTATCAGGAGTTGATTGAACTGCTGTTCCGCGAGCAATTTGGCGAGCGGATTTTTCAGGCGTTCTTCGAGGTGCTGAACGAATCGGTGGTTCCCGTCGAGGAACTGCTCTCGAACCCGGATTCCGCCTGGATTCCGCACGGCAAGCGGGATCGCCTGATCGGCCAGGCGATGAACCATGCGGTCGAACGGCTGTCGCGCTCCCAGGGTCCCGATGTCAACGCTTGGCGCTGGGACTGCCTGCATACCGTCACCATGAAACACCGCTTCCACGCGGTGAGCGTGCTGCGTCCCTATTTCTCCATCGGTCCCTTCCCCGCCAGCGGCGATGGCATGACGGTCAACAACGGCGGATACCGGTTTTCCCAGCCCTATGAACACCGCACCGGCGCAAGCATGCGCATCATCATGGACTGCGGCAACTGGGACAACACGATGATCGCCAACAGCACCGGCCAGTCGGGGCACCCGTCGTCTCCGCAATACGCCGACCAGACCGCCGCGTGGACGGCGGGCAAGTACCACCGTTCGGCGTTTAGCCGCGGCGAGGTGGAGCGTTTCCCCCGTCTGGTGCTCGCCCCCGCGCTCAAGCTCCAGTTTGGCTGATCGTTTGCCGGTCCGGTTCTCCGCGTCAGTTCAATTGGTCCGGACAAGTCATACGGCGCATGATCCGGCGCCCGCGTTTGCCTGTCCGCCGCGGGTGTTTGAATATCCGCTCCCAGGGACGCCCATGAATTTCCGCCAACTCTTATTCCCGGCGCTGTTGCTGCTGATTGGCGCCTCCGCGCGGGCCCATCAAGATGTTCCCAGGTTCACCCTGTACCTGGACATCAACCACGCCGGGGGAATGTTGACCCTCCAGGAGATCATTCCGGCGGGAAAACCGGCGCGTGATGTCCTGGATCGTTTTGATGTCAATGGCGATGACGAACTGGACGATGATGAAAGGGCGCAATGGGACGCCTGGCATGATCGCCGGGACAAGGGCAGGGCGTCCCTGACGTGCAACGGGCTCCCGATCGCGGGGAACTCCCGTCCTGACAGGGTGCTGCGGCGGGACGGACGTGGCGATGCGCAAATGATCGTCCTGACCCGGTGGACAATTGCCTGGAAGGACCGGAAAAAGCGGCGCTGTGAATTGTTCTATCGCCCGCCGGATAGTGAAACGCCGGTTTGGGCCGTGGTGAAGGCCCGTGACTGGAACGTTGGCAAGGCCAATCCCGGCGCGGCGGACAGGCAGGGCAAATCCATTCCGCCAGTATTGCTGCCGAAGGGCGGGGTGCTGTCCTTTGAACTCGTTTATCCGGATTGAATGCGAAGCGGTATCCACCGCTGTCCGGTCAGAATGGCGTCCATGGGAATGTCGTGCGCGGCCGCCGGGACTTTTTCCAGAACCTGAAAGTCGAAGATACAGGCGATTTTTGGGGTTCCCGCGCGCAGCCGGGCGAGATAGCGGTCGTAATATCCCGCTCCATGGCCCAGGCGGCGGCCGTTGAGATCCGCGGCAAGCGCGGGAACCAGCGCCAGTTCCACCGCATCGGGTGGAATGACCGTTCCGCCAGCCGGTTGAGAAATGCCCAACGGGCCGCGCTTCAATTCACCGCCGATGACAAACTCCATTCCGCGTTCCGGACCCGGGATGATGCGCGGCAGGGCCACGCCGGCCCCCGCTTCCCGCAGCACGCAGTGGATGGCGGCCAGATCCGGCTCCAGCCCCATGCGCGGGCAGAAGCTGATGACCGCTGAACGGCGGACCGCCAGGATGGTTGACAGCATGCGGGCCATGTTTTCTCCCGCCAGCCGCCAGTCTCCGGGAGTCAGGCGCGCCGCATACTGCTCCCGCAGGACGCGCATATGCCGGCGCAGGGATTCCTTCTGTTGCTCCATGGTCTCGAACGCTGAAACGGCCATCCAACCTCCCAACAGGAAACACCCGGGATTTGAAGCATCCGTGTTTCATGACATACGCTGCAAGTTCGTGGTCCGTCCATCATTCAACGGGCTGGTCGGTATGGGATTGATTGAGCGTCTGGGGCTTGCGGCGGGAGACATCACCCGCGCGGCGGCTTGTGAAATACTGGGAGAGGCGGCGGCGAAGGCCCCCGCCGTGGCGGTGATTCTCGCCGACGAACACGCCTGGAGCCGGGGTGCGGCGGAGCTTCATCTTGAACTCGGCGAACTGGTGAACCGGCTGCGCGGGCTGGGCGCCCCCGTTCACGCCGCGATGGTGAGACCGCCCATGCTGGTGCTGGATTTGGGCAGCCATGCGCAGCCGGCGGAATTGCGCCTGTCCGCATGGCGGATTGACTCGCGCATCCAGCGGCTGGAGTGGCGCTGCAACCGCCCGGAAGAGGACGTGGTCTGGCTGGCGGGCCTGGTTTCGGGAATTATCTTCCAGCAACTGGTCCGGTTGGATGCGCCCCAGCCCGCTCCGGCGGCAATGGATGACGGACGCATTTATTGCGATCTCAAGGGAGGAAGCGGTCCATCCGGGATCAACCATGCGCCTATCCTGGATTGGTTCCGGGTGAAATCCCTGCGGATCGGATCCAAGGGCGTGACGATCACGGTGTCGCCGGAGCCTGAACTTCTGCGGATGCGTTCCGCCGCGGGTGCATGGAGCCCGGAAACCGTCCGTTCCTGGCGGGGGTAGGGAAATGGATTACGTCGCCATCGCCATACCGGTTTTTCTGGTTCTGATCATGCTGGAACTCGCCGTGTCCCGGCGCCGGAAAGTCAGGGTGTACCGTTTCGCCGACGCGATTTCGGACCTGTCGAACGGCGTGGGCAACCGGGTGATTGACGCCCTGGCCCATGCCCTGCTCGCGGGCGTTTACCATTACGTCCACTCCAACTGGACGCTGGTGAAATTTCCCGGCGGTCACTGGGCGCCGTGGGTGATCGCCCTCGTGGGACTCGATTTCCTCTACTATTGGTGGCACCGGGCGAGCCATGTCATCAACTGCCTCTGGGCCTCGCATATCGTTCACCACCAGAGCGAGGACTACAACCTGGCGGTGGCGTTGCGGCAAGAATGGATTGGGCTGTTCACCGGCTTTGTATTTTACCTTCCCCTGGCGTTTTTGGGGATTCCCGTCGAGGCGTTTATTTTCTCCGGAGCGGTGAGCCTGCTCTACCAGTTCTGGATTCACACCCAACTGGTTCCAAAGCTTGGCTTCCTGGAGGAATTTCTGAACACGCCTTCCCACCACCGGGTTCACCACGCCATCAATCCGCAATACCTCGACAAAAATTTCGGCGCCATTCTGATCATCTGGGACCGGATGTTCGGCACCTTCGAGCGCGAACAGGAAAAACCGGCGTATGGCATCACCAGCCCGCTCAATAACTTCAATCCGCTCTGGGCCAATCTTCATTACTGGGTGGAGATATTCCGCCTGTCCGCCGCCGCCAGCCGGTGGAGTGAGAAAATATTCGCCTTCGCCGCCCACCCGCGCTGGAGACCTTCCAACCTGCCGCCGGGCGCGCCGCCCAAGGCGGTTTTCGCGGACCAGGTGGTGAAATATGATCCCCAGGCGCCGCGAAAAACGCGGGCGTGGGTGCTGTTCCAGTTCGTGCTCACCGCCGGGGTGATGACCTGGATGCTCTTCGCCCGGGATGGTCTGCCCGCATGGTTGATCGTGGTGGTCTCTGTGTGGATTTTCGCGGGTCTGGCCTCCATGAGCGGCCTGCTGGAACGGAAAAACTGGGCGCCGCCCGTGGAGTGGGCGCGCGCCATCGCAATGGCCGCCGTGGCGCCGATGGTGATGCAATGATGGATTTGTTGACGGCTTCCGCTTCCGATCTCGCGGCCGCGCTCCGCCGCCGCGAGATCACCTCCGTTGATCTGGTGCGCGCCCATATCGGGCACGCCCGCAAGGTCAATCCTGTCCTCAACGCGATTGTGAAGGACCGTTACGAGCAGGCCCTGCGGGACGCCCAGGCCGCCGACGCCCGCCTCGCCAGCGAGGATCCCGCGGAGTTGCCGCCGTTTCTGGGCGTGCCCTGCACCATCAAGGAAAGCTGCCGGCTGGATGGCATGCCCCTCAGTTCCGGTCTGGTGGCGCGGCGCCATGTCATCGCCGAGGGCGACTCCACCTGCACCGCCCGCCTGCGCGCCGCAGGAGCAATCCCGCTGGGCGTCACCAATATTTCCGAATTGTGCATGTGGATGGAAAGCAACAACCGGGTGTATGGCCGAACGAACAATCCCTATGATCCGGGCCGGATTGTCGGCGGCAGTTCCGGCGGCGAGGGCGCGATAGTCGGCTCGGGCGCTTCTCCCTTCGGTCTGGGGTCGGATATTGGCGGATCGATCCGCATGCCCGCATTTTTCAACGGCGTATTCGGACACAAGGCCTCCGGCGGACTGATTCCCGGCACCGGACAGTATCCGGACGCCCACGGTCCGGCGAAACGTTATCTCTGCACGGGACCGTTGACCCGGCGCGCGGCGGACCTGTGGCCGCTTGTCCAAACCCTCGCCGGTCCCGATGGCCAGGACACCGGCTGCCAGCCCATGACGCTTGGCGACCCGTATTCCGTGGACTGGAAGCAGATGCAGGTCATCAATATCGAAGACAACGGCGTGGTGGATGTGTCGCCGGATTTGCGTGCGGCGCAGGCCAAGGCCGCGGACGCCTTCCGGCGCGCGGGCGCCCAGGTCAAGACCGTCCGGGTGGATGGGCTTCGTTACTCGCTGCAAATCTGGAGTTGCATGCTCCATCTGGCGGGAGGACCGAGTTTTTCCCGGCTTCTGGGCGAGGGGAAACGGCTTTATCCGGGCCTGGAGTTCCTCAAATGGTGCGTGGGGGCGTCAGACCATACCCTGCCCGCCATTGGTCTTGCGATCTTTGAAAAAATTCCCGACCTCATGCCCGCGCGCACCCGCCGTTTCGCGGGCATGGGGCTGGCCCTGCGCGAGGAACTGACCCAGGTGATCGGTCCCCAGGGGATTATGCTCTATCCCAGCTATCCGGCGCCTGCGCCCCGGCATTATGAGCCGGTGTACCGGATGACCTTCAAATGGGTCTACACCGCCATCCTGAACATGATGGAGTTTCCCGCCACGCAGATCCCCCTTGGGCTGAACGCGGAAGGGTTGCCGCTGGGCGTGCAGGCCGCATCCACGCACGGGAATGATCACCTGACTGTCGCCGCCGCCCTGTTGCTGGAAAAGGAATTTGGCG
Source organism: Myxococcota bacterium (assembly GCA_022072125.1). GTDB lineage: Bacteria > Myxococcota > JAJVIH01 > JAJVIH01 > JAJVIH01 > JAJVIH01. The sequence goes on from JAJVIH010000054.1 coordinate 12,592, forward strand.
GTTGGACGCCGCCCCGGTTGCTCAGCGGCAAACAGACCTAGCGCACTGGAACGGCTGGACCTTCCGGCGCCTGTCTGGAAGAGGAGTGCTGGGCCACTCCGTAGATGATCAGGAAGGCCGCGATCCCACCACCGATGATCACCCACGTATACCACTTGCCATACCAGGGCGTGTCTTCCTTTTTATCCTTCGGAGGCGTGGTCTCGAAGAACTGGTCGCCGGAGGTATAGCCAAGATTGGAAAATCCTTTTTCTTTATCCTTCGGCGCGGATTGACTGGCGCGCGAGCGCCCGCGTGCAGGCCGGGCGCTTGCCATCAGCGGAAAGGCGGCGTCGCGCACGGTCTCCCAGAACTGCACGGGATCAATGGTCCCCGCTTCGTTCAATGACTTGCGGATGGGGAAGGTCCGGAGCACCTGCGGCGTTTTCACTCCTTCCAGCACCAGTACGCCGGAAACTTGATTCTGATCCCGGGGCGTGAGCATGACCATGGCCGCGGCGCCAGTACGGTCAAGCACCAGCCTCCAGGTGCTTTCCTGCCATTCGTCCACAGGCAGGGCGCGCAGTTCTTCCAGCGCCGAGGCGAAAACATCTGGCCTGGGTTGTGAGGCGGCGGCGGGGGTGGCGCCATCGGCGGGCGACGCCATGAACGCCGCGGTGGCGGCGATCAGGCGCGCGGCCAGGGCGTCGTCGTTTGGATAAACCGCGGCCGGTTCAATGCCCGCCACCCCGGTGGCGGAGAGAATCAGGTGGCGGACCGCATCCGGACCGAGGGCCAGGCCGTTGGCGGTCCGGGTGATGATGACCACGGGTAGCGGCGCGGCGGACTCACCCGCGCTGCCGGCGAGCAGACCGGGGGTGTCCAGCATCAACCGCCTGCCGTCCCGCGCGAACGCCGGGCTCGCCATCAGCGCCATCAACAGAATGCTCAAACCTGTCTGAAATCCGCGTTTCATGCCGTTCCTGCCGGAAAATCGGGAGAGACCGTGGCGTGGACCACTTCCTCGGCGCCCGGAGACAAATCAAAACGCCGGGCGTGGGCGACCCCGGTCAGTTCACTCTGTTCGTTGCGATGCCAGATACACGACTGGCCGTCGTAGCGGCGGCCAAAAATCTGTCCATTCAGAAAGGCGGCGACGCCCACCCGCAACCATGGGGCGGCCTTCATCAGGGCCGGCAGGTACTGATCCCGCCATTCCTGCCGGCGCGTGATGGACGGCGCCCCACCCGGGACGGGCATGTCCCAGGGATCGTGGCTGGCGATGGGATGGGCCGCAACGGTGACATTCAGGGCCTGCAGATGCTCCCGCAGCCGGATGAAGCCCGGAGGCGCGCCACGCGGCGGGGCGTCGCAGATATCCATGCCGCTCAGGACCGCCAGCCTTCCCACCGGGGCGTTCAGCGCCCATAATTTGTCCTTGCTTTCCGGCTGCGCGCCCAGGTGTTTCTCCAGCGGGCTGGATGGATTGATTTTGGAGACCGTCCGCTGCACTCCGCCATCCGGGCCAAATACCTGCGAGATCATGCGCAGTCTGCCTTCCATCCGGCCCGTGGGCAGACCCGCGTCATTGATGGCGTCCGCCGGGACGGCGATGGTCCCCGCGACGCAAAACATCTGAAAGCGTTGGCTCATGGCGCCGAAGGTTTCCTGGTATACGGCCAGCATCTCCGGCGCGCGCGAACGCATCCATAGAGCAGAGGGATGGGAGGGCTTGACCGCGAACGCCCGCAGCAGCCGCGGGCCGCCGGCCTGCAGAACCACGCGGATTTTGTCCGGCAGGCGGGAGGCGTTTTTCCATTGCCGCGCCACCCCCAGCAGGGACAGGAAAACGCCCGTGTATTCGGGAAACACCAGCAAGGCAGGGTAGAGCAGTTCGCCGTGGCGGCCTCGCGTGCGCTGGTGATCGGCCAATTCGAAGATGGCGAGGATCTTCCGCCGGAAGGCGTTCACGGAAGCATAGTCATCCATGGTGACATGCATCTGGGCGGCGAAATAATCCACGCGTTGAGGCATCGGGCGCTCTCCGGAAAACCGGTTGGTGGATTACTTCAAATCCCGCGCGGGTTCAATTGAAGACAGGGCGCCGCTTTCGCACACGGGCTGCTGGACGCCATCTTGTGTTTCATTCGCGGGAGCGCGTCTCCATGGCCGTGCCGGATTCCGGGTGGCGCACCACCAGTTCATTAGTTCATTTCGCATCCGCCTGACGGCGACATCTTCCGCCCGCCATGCGATGCCTCCCGTGGAGGAGAGATTGAAGGCGGCTGGGAGGAATCCTGGCTGAGCCTGGACCTTCCAGTTGCCGCCCGGTTGAGCCGGGATGACGGGTTCGATACACTATGCGGAATAGTCTACCGGTTTGGGGGAATATGCGCCTCGGCGTCCTCATTTTCACAATCGCCGCTTCGTTGATGGGCCTTCTGTTGGCGGGATGCCAACTGGTCACGGTATCCAGTGGTCTTGATGGAACCGTTGCGGACATCACTCCCGCTGACGCCGGTAAACAATGCCCGCCCGGGTTCGTGCTGGTGGATAACCAGTTCTGCGATCCGGCGTCCTCAGTGGAAACGGATGCCTCGAATCCGGATGGAGATGGCGGAAACGGTCCCGGGAGCCCCGGCGAGGATCGCCCAGCGCCCGATGCTGGTCCTTCCGTCCCGGACGCCGCTCCGCCGCCGCGTCCCGATGGCGCCTGCCCCGGCGTTCCGGAAATCTGCGACGGGCAGGATGACGATTGTGACGGCGTGGTGGACAACGGTTTTGACCTTAAATCCGATCTGAATAACTGTGGACAATGCGGCAAGAAATGCGCGGAAGCCCGCAATGCGGTTCCCCGCTGCATCGCGGGCATTTGCACCTGGCGTTGCGCGGATGGATTCAGCGACGCCGATGGCAACCTCGCCAACGGCTGCGAAGGCAAAGGGGGCTGCGTTCCCAGCGGAAAGGAAGCCTGTAACGGCCGGGATGACGACTGCGATGGCCAAGCGGACAATTTCGTCGAGGCCTGCAACTCCCTGTGCGGGGCCGGTGAACGCACCTGTGTGAACGGCGTCTGGTCGGTCTGCACCGCCAAAACCATCAACTGCAGGCCTGGAGATCGCCGATCCTGTTCTGGAAGCTGCGGCGACGAGGGGTTTCAGGAATGCACCTCGAAATGTGAATGGAGTCCCTGCATCATCAAGGGGGGAGCATCCGCTGGCCAATGCAAGCCGGGAGAGAAGCGCAAATGCGATGGCGCCTGCGGCGGCGGTGAACAGACGTGCCAGTCAAATTGCATCTGGTCGCCCTGCTCGGATCCGGGCAGTCCGCAGTGCCAGGCGGGCCAGTCGGAATCGCGGACCTGCGGATCGTGCGGCGCGCAGCGCAGAACCTGTTCCAGCAACTGCGCCTGGAGCGACTGGGGAGTTTGCGCGGCGGGCGAATGCACGCCAGGTGAGAAACGCGCCTGTGACAGCACCTGCGGCGGCGCGGGAACCCAGGAATGCGGCGCCGGCTGCACGTGGGGATTGTGCCGGCCCAATGTTCCGGGGACCTGCACGCCGGGCGAAAATCAGGAAGAGCCCTGCGGAAAATGCGGTAAACGTTCGCGCGTCTGCACCGCCTCCTGCCAGTGGAGCGCCTGGACCACCTGCGTCAATGAGGGAGAATGCGTTCCCAGTGCGACGGAAGCCTGTCAGACGGTCTGCGGCGCGGGGCTGCGCACCTGCAGTAACCAGTGCAACTGGGGATCCTGCCAGGGTCCCGCCGCGGGGGAATGTAAGCCCAATGAAGTGCAAACTGAAGCTTGCGGCAATTGCGGCGTGCGCTCCCGCACCTGCGGAGCCTCCTGTGAGTGGGGGGGCTGGACGGCCTGCCGCAACGAGGGCGTCTGCGCTCCCGGCGCCGAGGAGCCATGCCAGTCCTCCTGCGGCAGCGGGAAGAGAACCTGCTCCGCAACCTGCACCTGGAGCAATTGCGATGGCCCCACTTCCGGAGTGTGCCAGCCGCCGAACCAGAAAGTGACCAAATGCGGAACGAAGTGCGGACAGAATATCCAGGTCTGCATGGCCAACTGCCAGTGGGGTCCGGAAAGCGGTTGCATCAACGAGGGCGAATGCAGCGCGGGCGCGACGGATACCCGTCCGTGCGGATTGTGCGGCGTCGAACGCCGGACCTGTTCCAGCAGCACCTGCACCTGGGGCTCATGGGGAAATTGTGAGTCCCAGGGGGTCTGCCAGCAAGGGGCCAGCCGCACGGGTCCCTGCGGGAAATGCGGAACCTCCCAGCAGACCTGCGGACAGACCTGTCAGTGGGAGGCCGCGGGCGCCTGCACGGGTGAGAAATCCTGCACGCCGGGAACCACCCGGCAACAACCTTGCGGCGACAAATGTGGATACCAGATCAGCACCTGCCAGGCGGACTGCGAATGGGGTCCATGGGGAGTTTGCCAGGGCGAAGGTGTCTGTCCGGTTGGGCAGACGCGGGAAGTGGGTTGTGGAACCCAATGCCGCAAGCTGACCCAGACCTGCGACGCCACCTGCAACTGGGTGTCCGGCGCGTGCGGCGGCGGCGGGGTTTGCGAACCCGGGTTGTTCAATCCGGTGCAGCAATCCTGCTCCACCACCAGCGGATGCCCCGGGTTGCGCTACCAGAGTTGCGATCCCAACTGCCAGTACGCCTACACCGAATGCCAGCCTGATGGTTCGGGCACGCCGGACATGGCGGTGACCAGCATCACGCTGAACGATGGACCCGGTCCATGGCGCGCCAACGCCACCATCAACTACCAGTTCAACCTGACCAATCTGGGATGCGCTCCGGTGACGTTCAACACGGAACTGTTCATGACCACCGATCCGAACGGCATGGTCCGCGAATTCAGCGTGGGGATTCACAATGGAACCTATCTCCTGCCGGGCCAATCCCTGTTGATGAACGGAGCATTCATCATTCCCCAGGCGGCGGCCAACCGGCGCATCCGGGACTGGAAAGTCACCGCCTTCGCGGACTTCCCATCCCCAGGCGTGGTCAATGAATTGACGGAAAACAACAACCACGCCAGCACATCCATCATGCTCACCTGGTGAAGGGCGGCTGGAAGATATTTCCCCCTTTTCCCTTTTTGGGGCGGTTGATATAAGGCGCGGGTTTGAAGTTCGTCCGTTGACCGCATGCACAGGAGCCCGCCATGACCGACCAGCTTTCCCTGCTTGACCATCCCTCGCTGCGTAAATCCGGGAAGGGCGTGGTGTATTTCGACCTCGAAACCCAGCGCTCCGCCGACGAGGTCGGTGGATGGAACAATATCCACAAGATGGGATTGTCCGTGGGCGTGATCTGGTCCAGCGCCACGGGCGCCTTCAAGGCCTTTCAGGAGAAACAGGTCAAGGATCTCATCAACGACCTTTTCGAGGCGGACCTGGTGGTCGGATACAACCTGCTGCGCTTCGATTACACCGTGTTGACCGCATACACAGGACGCGACTTCCGCAAGATCAACACCCTCGACATGCTGGTGGATATCCAAGAGCGCACTGGAATCCGGCCAAAACTGGATGACGTGGCGCGCGCCACCCTAGGCAAGAACCAGGGAAAAAGCGCCGATGGATTACAGGCGCTGGAATGGTTTCAGGAGGGCCGGCTTGATCTGATCACCGAATATTGCCAGCAGGATGTGAAGGTCACCAAGGATGTCCATGAGTTCGGCGTGGCGAACGGATTTGTCAAATTCCATGATCGCAAGACCGGTCAGATGATCGAAGTCAAGGTGGACTGGGCCACACGCATGCCCAACCCCCTGTGAGGACAGGCGGGATTACTCTGCTTCGAGCTTCCAGACCGCGGCGCGGCCATCGGGCCAGGCGGCGAGCAGCAATGATGAAGCGGGATGCGCGGCAATGATCCTGGCGCCCGTCATTTGCGGAGGCGCCAGCAGCGGCCAGGGCTCGCCGGTCACCCCGTCGCGCGCCGCGATTTCTCCGTTCTCCATCAGCGCCAGCAGCACCAGTTCGTCGTGGATGCGCGTGAACGCCAGCGAAACCGGCGCGCTGGCGAAGCCGGTGATCACCTTTTTGACGGCGCCTTGTCCGGGGTCCACAAACACCACCGCGGGAGAGTCCTGACCTTCGCTGACCACCGCCATTCGCTGCCCCTGATCATCGCACGCCACGGAAACCGGGCGCGGCAGGTAACCCGGTTGATTGCCCACTGATCCAACCGCACGGCTGCTGTCGCCATCCGCGGCGGCGATTTCGACGCCCGGGCCATCGCCGGTCAGCGCCACATGGGTGGTTCCACAGGGCCACAGGTGTTGCGGCGCGAACTCCAGGGCGCCCAGCGGCGAGCCCTTGCGCAGGATGGCGCCCGTATGTGGATGGAAGAGCAACAGCGAACGCAGGGTGTCCGCCGCCGCCGCGCGATCCGTTCCCAGAGGAACCGGCGGCGTCATCAACACCACCCGGGGAATCGAGCAGGAGGGCGAGGTCGCGCCGGCGTCTTGGGCGCAAAACCGCGCGTGAAAACCGGCCGCCCCCGGCAATTCGATGGGCTTGTTGTCGCGCACCCCCTGCAGCACCACTTCGGGGGATGAAATGGCCCTGATCGCCTCCGCTCCCTCGCGCCGGGTGCTCCACAACACCGGGGCGCCCCGCCGGACGACCATGGCGGATTGATCATCCACCCATGCGGCTTCCACGGGGGCCGGGGGCGTGACCGGGATTTTCCACAACCATTTCCCGTTGGGTCCAAAGGCGTGGATGCCGTCCGGATCGCCGGACACCACCAGCATCCCCCGCGCCGAGGCGATGTCCAGGATGCGGCCCCGGGGAAGCCGCCCCGCCCAGACTTCAAATTGCTGGCCGGATGACGCCGGTACCATGGCGGTGAATGGCAAGGGTTCCTGCGGCGAAGCGGGCGTGCGCAGCCCCGTCCAGCCATGGGGAGACCAGCGCAGAATGAAATCCCATGCGCCGCTCATGGGCAGCAGGCGGGTGGTCTTGCCGCCGGCCTGCAGGGGTTTGGCGTCAAGGCCCAGGCTCTCTCCGCCCGCCTGTGCGATCCACAACAGACGCTGGTTGGGGTTATCCAGCACCGACGGAACCGGACCCGAGGGATTGCCCGGCGCGTATTGCAAACGCACGCCATCCTGCGCGCGCAGGGTGAACAGGTTGCGGCCCGCGTCGAGAGCATGCAGGCGGCCCTGGCCCGCATCTTCCATCAGGGAGTGGATGGGCGACGGACCGGCGTTGTGAATCCAGAGGATGTTTTCCTGTTCCGTGCTGGCGGCCTGCAGCATGGCCCGGCGATCGCTCAGCCACGAAGCCACGTACAGCAGTTTGCCGTTGGCGGAAGGCAAAAGCGCGGTCACCCGGCCCGCAACGCCCCGGAGTTTGCGGCTCCAGGTTGCGGTTTGCAGATCCCAGCGGTTGAGCTTTCCCTTTTCATCGCCGCTGTAGAGGGCGTTTCGCGCCGTGTCGAGAACCAGCCCGGTGATTGGCGCGCCGTGTTTGTCTTCCAGGCGGCGGGGCGGCAACGCGCCGGCCGGGTCCAACAGCCACGGGGTGCTTCCCGCCGCTGCCGCCAGGATATCGCCCTTTTCCGTCATGGCGATGCGCTGGGCAGGCTGCTCCAGCGTCCCGGCGGCGGCGGGAAGGCTGGGCCCCGCAACGAACCGGATGGGCTTGCGCACGGGCGGGGGAGTTGGCGGTGGAGCGGGCGCTTCCGCCTCGCCGCAGGAGCCGCAATTCTGGGCAAGCGCGGACAACAATATTATTGTGAGCGCGGCGGCGGAGTTTTGCTGGAGTCGGCGTGAGGTCATGTGAAGGTTGAATCCCCACGCAATGTAGCCAGGACCTGGGTATCGAACAAGGCGGCAAGGTGGACCCTTACCCGGCGATGATCACCATTGGCCTGTTGATGGCCGCCGTGGGCGGAGTGGCTCATTGGCGTATGGGGGCCTTGTTTCGCCAGAGCATGGGAATCTTGTCCAGACAGGGATACGGCGGCGAAACCGCGCTCCCCGCGCGGGCCGGCTGGATGATCTGCCGCGAATCACCAGGGAAACTGGAGCTTTGGGCCGGGCTTCCCTTGAAAATCAGGCTGATTGGCGTCATGGGAGCCGGGCTGGTGCTTTCCTCCGCCCTGGTCTTGATGGGAGTGCTGAACATGGAATGGCTCCGCGAGAATCAATGGGCTGGCCATGCGTTGGTCGCGGGGGTTGTCCTGATCCTGGCGCTGGGAGCCGCGCCCTGGCGGGAGGAGACTCCCCGGCTGACGGCGGACGCCAGCCAGCGGTGTTTTTTGGGACCCATGGGCGAGGTGGGCGCCCGGAATCATCGCGGCCGCATCGCCTGGGACGAAGCGGAGGGGTTGTTCCGGCGCCGCCAGTTCCTGCAGGGCGGAAACGACCTGAGCCAGCTTTGCTATATCGCCGTGCGGTTGGGTGATGGAGCCGAATTTCGCCTGGTGGAATGGCAGCAGGATGTTTTCGAGGCGCTGGCGCCGGTGGAAAAACGCATTTCCTTCCTGACCGGATTGAAGATATTGACGCCGGACCCCAGTGATCGCACCCGGCGCCGCACCTGGATTTGAGCGAAGGGTTTCATCCGGCCCCGTCCCACGTCCGCATATTTCTTCCCGTGTAGCCGCCGCGCCGCCTTTCCCGGTTTGGGCTGGCGCGGGACGGCCGGAGGAATTGACCCGCCATTTGCAGGGGGCAAGATGTTGCAAATTCGATCCACCCAGCGCGTTGACTTCATGGGAAGCCCACGTTAGACCAAACCCAAGCAACCCCGGTTCATGCGAACGGAATCCAGGCCATGATCATCTGCGGAAAATGCGGAAAGGAAAATGCGGACGAATACATTTTCTGTCTGTACTGCGGAGCTGATCTGCGTGCGGGAAAACCTGCTCCAGCCGCGGCCCCGGCGGCGCCTCCCGTATTGAAGCCGAAGCCGGTGGATCCGCCTCCCGTGGTCGCGCCGTTGCCGCCGCCGGCGGTTCCCGTGATGCCGCCGCCGGTGGTTTCCCCCGTGCCGGTTCCGCCGGTGATCCAGCCGGCTTCCTTGATTCCCGCCGCGCCGGCCGGGCCGCCGCCCTTGCCCACGGCGCCGCCGGTATTGAAACCGGCCCCCGTGCTTCAGGCCACGCCGAAATCCAGCGCACCGCAACAACCCGCGGTTTTTGATTCGCTGGCTGTCGCCCCGGCCGCGCCCGAAATGGCCGCGCCATGGCAATCGGTGGCGCCAGCCGTTCCGGTGATACCAGCCGTCGCCGCGCCGTCCTCCGCCGGATTGATGAGTTGTCCGTCCTGCGGTGCGCTGAACCTGATCGGCAACCGTTTCTGCGGCTCCTGCGGCGGACGCCTGGACGCCTCGCCCACCACGCCCATGGGGGTCAGCACCCCGGCCGCGCCTTCCGCCGCGCCAGTGATCGCTCCGGCGGCGATGAAAACGCCCGCCCGCCCGCGGGCGTCGTTGACCCTGCTCAATCCCGACGGCAGCGAGGGACGCCGCTTGGACATACCCGAGGGCGAGACGATCATTGGCCGCGATCAGGGGACCATCAATTTTGACAAGGACCCGCTGCTGTCGCCCAAACACGCCGTGGTGGAATTTCACAATGGCCTGCTGCGCATCCGCGATGCGGGCAGCCTGAACGGCATCTACCGCCGCATTGTGAAGCCCGCGCCGCTGGAGCCCGGGTCGCGCTTCCTGGCGGGCCGCCAGTTGTTCGTGGTGGAGGACTTCGCCACCGTGCCGCGCATCGTCAATCCGGCCCCGGGGGACGCCACGCGCATCTTCGGCAGCCCGCTGGTGTCGCCGCTCTTCGCCCGGGTGGTGCATATTCTCGACAATGGATATCCCGGACGGGTTTCTCCCCTGGATATCCCCGAACTGACGATTGGGCGCGAAGGCTGCGATCTCAGCTTCCCGGTGGACCCCTATATGTCAGCCCGGCACTGCGCCATCGAATTTCGTGATGACGCCTATTGGCTGCGTGATCTGGGCTCCGCCAATGGAACCTTCCTGCGCCTGACCCAGCCTGCCGATCTATACGACGGACAGGTGCTCATCATCGGATCGATGGTGATGCGCTTCGGCATCCACAATAGCTGAGATTTCCCGCGCATTCAGGCGGCGGCCGGATGATGGCCGCTCTCTGTGCGCTTCACCGGCGCGGCGTCATTCAACCGGCGGGGGGGGGCAAGGATCATTCCACTTTGGTGATCACGCATTGCTCGTACATCCGGTGAACATCTTCCGGATGACACAGCACCGTGCCGCGGGTAATCACCGCCGCGGTTCCGGCGGCGACGCCCCAGCGCAGGGCCACGTCGGGCGCCATGCCGTTGTATAAACCATAGAGGATGCCCGCGATCATGGAATCGCCCGCGCCGACGCTGCTTTCCGCGCGCACGTCCGGGCCCTTGCCGTGAAAGACATTCCTGCGATCAATCCAGAAGGCGCCGTCCTTGCCCATGGAAACCACCAACTGTTCCAGACCCTTGTCGAGCAGGCTTTTTCCCGCGCGCAGCACATCGTTGCGGTCATGCAGCGTACGCTCCACCAGGCGGGATAGCTCGTGTACGTTGGGCTTGATCAGGAATGGTTTGGCCTGCACCACGGCGATCAGCAGTTCTCCGTCGGTGTCCACCACCACCGGAACGCCCTTGGCGCGCGCGTCTTCCACCAGGGTGTTGTACAAATCCAGCGGTACGCCGGGCGGCAGGGTGCCGCCGCAGACCATCATCTTGCTGCGCCCCAGTTCTTCGTGCAGGGTTCGCCGCAGTTCATCCAGCGAGTGCATGGTCATGTTGGGACCGGGAGCGCTGACCCGCGTCTGGGTGCCTTCCCGCAGATCGGTGAGGATGATGCCGAGGCGCGTGTCCCCCGGTACGGGGACCAGCCGGTGCTTCACGTTCTCCTCATCCAGCAGGTCGCCCAGCAGCTTGCCGGTATGACCGCCCGCCACCGCGATCGCCAGCGTTGGCGCGCCCAACCGCTGCAGCACGCGCGAGACATTGATTCCCTTGCCGCCGGGGTCGCGCATGACATGCACGGCCCGGTTGGCGTCGTCCTTTTTGAGGTCCAGGACTTCGTAGGTGATGTCAATGCAGGGATTCACCGTCAGGGTGCAAATCATGAACAGCGCCTTTCACTTGGCGGAACGATTGGAATCTTCGCGGTTGTAAGGCAACATCCAGCGCTTCTGCAACCAGGGCAGTGCGTACAGGGCGGTATGCTTGCGGGCGAAATTCATCACGTCGCGCAGGCGGCTGATCAGTTCGGCTTCGCGGGAATGCACTTCCGGCTGCACCCGCGCCCGCAGCGCCGTCCACAGATCATCGCGGGTTTTCACCCCCGGAAACACCACGGTGCTGTTCCCCAGCGACCGCGGATGATGGCTGTCCGACACCGCCAGCGCGGGCTTTCCCTGCTGGCGGGCGAAATCCATGCCATTGCGGTTGGATCCCACGGTCAGGCTGTCGTTATGGCCCTCGACATAAGAAATCCGCGGCCAGATGGACGAGCCCAGCAACAGTTCCTTGCGTTCGGGGTCCGCCTCGATGTTCTTCCACGCCGGGGCGAACGGGTGGGGCAGCGACACCACCGCCTGGTATTCCGTCAGCGCCTCGAACAACTCCTGCATGGACAGGGTGGTGACCGCGTAGCGGCGGGGAATCCGGTGTTTCTCCAGGTGGCGGACGAAGAAATCCTCCAGTTCGCCGAACTCACGGAAGTACAGGATGAACTCCAGCCGCTCCCAGGTGGCGACCTCAATGGCGGGCAGGACGACCAGGTCCGGAGTATTGACGATGATTGACGAGCCGCGGATTTCGTTGTGATCAGTCAGGGTGGGGTGGATGCCGCGCCGCCGCGCCAGTTCAATGATTTTATGGGGATTCTGGGTTCCGTCGGAGAAAGTGCTGTGCAAATGCAGGTCGCAGCGCACTCCCTCGTGGTCATGGATGAAACGGATTTCCCGGTCCGCTGGATTGTTTGGTGTTTGGGACATCAATGGCCGCCGCATTCTGGTCTTTGCCACTCTAACGCGGTCTTCCCCGCCAGGAAAGCAGGTTGAGGGGGATGGTGATGGATTCCACCCCGCCGGCGCGGCGTCATGCCTACCCCAAACTTTTGAGCGCTCCCAGGCCCATGCGGGCTGCCGCCTGTTCCGCCGCCTTTTTATTGCGGCCAGAACCTTCTCCCAGCTTGAGGCCATTCAGCAGCAACTCCACCTTGAAGGTTTTGTCGTGGTCAGGGCCGGTCTCCCCGATCAGCCGGTAAACCGGCGAGGCGCGGAAGCGCGCCTGGGTCAGTTCCTGAAGCTGGGTCTTGAAATCCTTGGCTCGCGGCGCGTTCAGCGCCTCCTCGACGTGGAGCAGGTAGATGCGCGTGACCAGGTCGCGCGCCATGTCCAGTCCCTGATCCAGGTAGACCGCCGCCACCACCGCCTCGAACATGTCCGCGAGCATGGAATCCTTGCCGCGCCCGCCGCTTTTCTCTTCGCCCGCCCCCAGGCGGATGTGCTCGTTCAACTTCCACTCGCGGGCGATTTGCGCCAGCGTGCTTTCATTGACCAGCGCGGCGCGCAGCTTCGACAATTCCCCCTCGGTCGCGCGCGGACGCCGGTCAAAGAGCAACTGGCCCACCAGCAGGTTGACCACCGCATCGCCGAGAAATTCCAGGCGCTCGTAGTTTCCGCGCGCCTGACCCGGGTGTTCGTGATCCCACGAGGGATGCGTGATGGCCGACTCCAGCAGGCCGGGGTCGCGAAAACGCACGCCCAGCCGCTGCTCCAGATTTTCGAGAGGGGCGTGCGCCAACCGGGTCGTTTCGCGGGACATGGTCCGCAGGCTACCTGCAAGGCCGCGCTTTCTCAACACGGCGGGCGATTCCGCGGCGGACGGGCGATGGTCGGCGGCGCGGCGTGATTTCGTGCGGCGCCCGCGCGATCACCCGCGGTTCCGCATGGCCTTCAGCGCGCGGAAGCCTGGGCTTTCTTCTCCACAATACGCGGGCGGGTCTTCGTTTCCATGGGACAGAGCGATACCCGGTCCGGCCATCGAACAGCAGACCCCGGCCGTATTTTTCCGGCGGGAGAGACGCCCACGGATACGCCTGCGGCTTCGAGAACAACTCCCGGTGCAGGAGCTGGCGCCCCATCGCGTCAGTCAACGCATGCGGATCCGGCGGCGCAGCGCCAGCGCCAGCAAGGCGGCGGCCAGAACCCACGGCGTCCTCCTGCTGGGCGCGGGCGCGGAAATTGCGCAGCCGCAACCTGAACCGCCAGGCGCGGTGGTCAGGGGAACGCCGGCGTCCGGCGCTGGGGAAGCGGTCTGTTTGCCCGCGCATTTCAGGGCGCCCGGGCAATCCGCGGAGGAAGAAAAACATTCAGCCAACGGTCCCGGATTGACCGCCTCTCCGGCGTTGGCGCACAACTCGGCGCAATTCAGCGGCGCCTCGCAAGCAACATGTTTTCCGCAGGCTTCCTCGCAACCGCGATTGGCGGCGGGCGGAGAGTCCAGATCCGGCGTCCCGGCGTCTGGCTCCGCCGCATCCGCCGCTGTTCCCGGTGAGGCGTCGGAGGCCGGACCATCGCCGGCCCCGGCGTCTGGCGGACTTTCGCTGATCACCACCACATGGGACGCCGGGAAAGAATCCGCCTTGCCGTCGTTGACGATCAGTTGAACCACCACGTTGTTTTCCTTCTCCGATTCCGGGAACGCCAGATCGAGGAAAGGTCCGTCAAACGAGCCTTCATTGAAGGCGGTTCCAGACACCACCGACCACTTGTAGGTCAGCGGATCGCCATTGGGATCGGAGGACTCGACGCCATCCAGCGTCACCACTCCTCCAGGAGGAGCGTGCCCCGGGCCCTTGATCACCGCCACTGGAGGATCATTGATGGTGTCTAGCACCAGCACCCGGACCCGCGCCGGCGCGGAGGTCAGTTCGCCATCGGAGACTGTCAGTTCCAACACCAGCGCCACGGAAGCGTTGACCGATGGAGTCCGGATTTCCGGCGTGGGCGAGTTAAGGCCGCTCACCACGGCCGCCGGCCCGGAAATCTGCTTCCAGGAGAAAGTCAGGCGGTCCCCGTCCGGATCGAAGGAGCCGCGTCCGTCGAATTTGATGTCTGTCTGCTCCGGCGCGTCGAAGTCAATACCGGCGTTGGCCACGGGCGCGCGGTTGGGCGGGCGGCAGGTCCCGCGGACGCAAACCGTTCCGCTGGAGCACTGGTTGTCGGTCTGGCAGTTGCGTGAACAGACGGCGGCGGCGCACTGGAACGGCGCGCACTCCTGGCGGCTGGACTCCACGCATTCGCCGATTGAGTTGCAGACCTTCTCTCCAACCGCGACCGTGCCGTCACAGGCGGCGGCTCCGCAGGATTGTCCTTTGCGCGCGGGGCGGGTGGAGCATTTCCGGGCCGTTTCGTCGCAGAACCCCTCGATGCAAGGGTTTCCGCTGACGCCGCAACTCAGCGGTTCTCCACCCGCGCATACGCCGTCCTGGCATTTGTCCGACGAGGTGCAAAATTTTCCGTCGTCGCAGGAGGCGCCGTTGGCCCGGTTGGAGAGTTGGGTCTGGCTGGATTCGGGCAGGCAGAATTTGCATCCCACGCTTCCCGGCACGTCGCCCTTGCGGTAGCAGCGGTTGTCAATCAGGCAGCGGTCGGACTTGATGGGATGCTCGCATTTTCCGCCCAGGCAGACATCGCTGGTGCATTCAAACTGATCGGCGGCGCACGGGGATTGGTCCGCTTTTTTCGGATGATTACAGGAGCCGTTCTGGCAAATGTCCTCGGTGCAGGAGTCTCCATCGTCATTGCACGAGACCCCATTATTGCGGTTGGGATGGGCGCAGTTCCGGTTGTTGCACAGGTCATCGGTGCAGGGATTTCCGTCGTCCACGCACCGGGTGCCGTTGGGATGGTAGGCGCATCCGCCGGCCCCGTCGCAAACCCCGGTCGTACCGCAGGTCTGGGCTTTCTGTTCGGCGCATTCGTTGTCGGGATCCTGTCCGGAAGGGATATTGCCGCAGGTTCCCGTTTGTCCGCCCTTTTTGGAAGCCAGGCAGGAGACGCAGGTCCCATTGCAGGGGGTATTGCAGCAGACCCCCTCGACGCAGTTGCCGCTTTCGCACAGCGTAGCCACGGTGCAGGTGGCGCCGTTGGGCGACAATACCGGAAGGGGGCCCGGTCCCGGGTCGGGCGGAATATTGGCGACGCTCCAGTCCGGAAGGGTAAACACCATCCGTGGGCCGCTCATCGCCTGGGCGGCGTTGGACGCCAGCGCCAGGACCATCACTGACAAAATCAGCCTCATGATGTGTCGCATACGCATTTCAACCCCCGTGCCGCACCCATTCGATTGGCGCGAGAATAACACAACTTCCGGTTCAAGGCGAGTCAGGGCGTCCGGGCTTTGCACCCGCGGGTCTTGAAGCACTGGAGAAGGTGATGGGGATCAGGCGGCCGCCGTCCTGACCCGGACGACGCTGGGAAGCAACTCCCGCAGAACAGGCGTTCCCGACAACACTGGCAGAAGCAGGGCGGGGATCCCCCGGGGATATTCCAGCCGCACGAGTTCCACCGTGGCAATTGCGGGCGACCATGATCGGAGCAACGCCTGGATTTCATTCGGGTTCACGCCCCAGGGCATTGGCGGGGCGGTGTAATGTCTGGTTCGCCGGAATCCGGATAGCGTCATTTTCGAGAACCACCGGGGGATTGTGTCAAACATCAATTCGACGCCGGGAAACCGCCCGCAAATCGCCTGGATGAGGCCCTGAACCTTCGCCGGTTCAAAGTACATCAACAAACCCTGCGCGGAGACAAATACCCCGTTCGCGGTCGCGATTCCGTCCATCCAGGAGAGGTCGAGCACGCTTGCGGCTATATGCATGCAGCGTTCCGTGGGCGGCAGGAAACGCTCCCGGATTGCGATGGATCCGGGAAGGTCCACGCAATACCACCGGATCTGGCCGTCATCCAGCCGTTGAAACTGGGTTTCAAGTCCGCACCCCAGTTCAACCACGGACCCACCCGGATGCTCCGCCATCCACTGTTTGATCGCGCGGTCGAACAGGAGCGAACGGACCGCATGCGATGCATCCGGTTTTCCAAAACTCCGCTCGTAGTCATAGGCAATACTCCGGTGGATTCTGACGGCATGTTCATCCCGGAGAATCGAATCCGTCCGCAGCGCTTCGCCCGCGCGGTTGTGAAGGGTCCACAACATGGTTTCCGGAACGCCGGTGAGATTGGGGACAAATCCGCGCTTCAATGGCCATGCTCCTTATGAGAAACCGCTCCCCCGCGTCTTTCGCCCCGTTGTATGGTCCTGATGGATGCGAAAATCAATCATCCCCGTTCTGGCGCGGCGGAAGTTCCTGTGGAATGATCTTCTCCGTGCCGCCAAAGACACGTAAATTCACCATCCCGCGGGTGCAGCGCGCATGGGAGTTCTTGCAGGGGCCCCTGTGGGATATTGACCTGGACTCGGCGCCGCGGGCGCGCGCCTTTTTCTACCGCCAACTCCGGGTGCTCTACATCGTTGTCTCCGGCGCCCTGCGCGGACAGGTTCCTTTGCGGGCGTCATCCTTGACCTACATCTCGCTGTTGTCGCTGGTGCCCATCCTCACCGTCATGCTCATGCTGGTGAAGGGCCTGTCCGGCATGGAGACCGTGCAGGTTCGCCTGCAGGAGTACATCCTGCAGAACGTCGCCGCGGGCAACCAGCAGGTGGTGCGCGAGTACCTGATGAAGTTCCTGCGCAACATCCGCGGCGGGGCGATCGAGGGCATCAGCGTCGCGTTTCTGTTTTACACGGTGATTTCGCTGCTCAGCCATATCGAGGAGGCGTTCAACGAAATCTGGGGCATCCGCAACAAGCGCCCGTTCATCGAGCGGGTCAAAACCTACCTGGTCAGCGTGCTGGTTGGTCCGCCGCTGCTCGGTCTCAGCCTGACCATGACGGCTTCCCTGCAAAACGCCGCGGCGGTGGAGTGGTTGACGGAACATGCGCCGTGGGTGACCTCGCTGTTCACCCTGACGCCGGTCATCGTCACCTGGATCGCCTTCACACTGATGTACCGCATCATGCCGAATACGCGCATCCCCGCCGGGGCGGCGGTGGCGGGCGGGGTGATTGGCGGCACCATCTGGGAGATCGCGAAATTCGGTTACACCATCTTCTCCAAGAAGGCGGTCACCTACAGCGCCATCTATGGACCGCTGGCGGCCATCCCCCTGTTTTTCATCTGGGTGTACATCACCTGGCTGGTGGTGCTGTTCGGCGCCCAGGTCGCGTTCGCCAACCAGGTCGCTGCCACCTTTGAAATCGAGGAACGGGCGCTCAACACGCCGTTCCGCGCGCGGCTCCGCGCCGCCATGCTGCTGATGATCGCCATCGCGCGGGACTTTTACGATGGTGTTTCCCCCCGCACCGACGACGAACTGGCGCGCGATCTGGGCATCCCCGTCCGGCTGGCGCGCGAAGTGCTGCACGTGCTGGCCGGACAACGCCTGTTGCTGCAGATCAATCACGAGGACAGCCATGCCTATGCGCCCGGCCGCTCCATAGACACCATCACCCTGTACGATGTCGCCAGCGCGATGTCGGATTGCGGAACCTTCGATCCCAAATTCCGGGACAGCGAAACCAATGATCTGGTGGCATCGATCTTCAATCAACTTGACGAGGACGATCGCAGGACATTGGGGACCCAGACCCTGCACGCCATTGTCGCCGCCCGTCCAGAAGAACGGCGTCATCTTTCCGTCGCAGGGGCATGATGGGAGATTGGTTCAACGGTTGAACGGCCGGGCTGACGGCATCCTTGCGGGAGCACGATTGATGACCCGGGATGGCGTTAAGGGAAGACGGTTTCTCGCGGCGTGGTTCCAATCGCGGCAGGCGCCGCCGGAACAAGGGGGAGATAAAATGGCGGAGAGAGAGGGATTCGAACCCTCGATACGCCTTTTGAGCGTATAACGGTTTAGCAAACCGCCGCCTTAAGCCTCTCGGCCATCTCTCCGCGCGGGGGCACGTATTTACCCGCCAGCCCAATGCGGGTCAAGCGGCCCGCCTGCTCATTTCCATGTGCCGCTGCAGTCGGTTTCCACGGTGCGGGCCACTTTGCAGAGGGGGGTGGCCTTGGTGTAGTCCGCATCGGTATCCCCCGAACATTGCGAGGGTTTGGGACCGCAAGTCCCGATGGTGGTGTGGGGTCCCGTGGGAAACGCCTTGGGCAACCCCTTGCGGAACGGCGAGCGGTTGGGCGGAACCCAATAGGGGTGATTCAGGATGAAGCTCCACAACAATTCGAACTTGGGCATGTTTTGATCGTTGTCCAGCCTCGGCACCGGCGGCACGCCGTGCTGGCAGGGGTGTACGCATTCAACGGTGAAATGGCCATCCTTGACCAGGGCTTCCTGATAACGCATGGACATTTTGGTCATGTCGAGGATGCAGCGATCCGTGCATCCGCCCCATAGCACCAGCGTATGGTATTTGTGCGTCTGCGGCTGCCATTTCGGGAAGGTGTCCGAATATCCGCCGGACAGCGACAGCACCGAAGCCAGGTATTCGCCGCGCTGGGTCGCCAGGTATGCCGACCACAATGCGCCCGCGCTGACGCCCACCGTGCTGACGCACTGATTGTTCACCGCGAACTGCTGGGACAGGCAGTACAGGGTGTCGTCGAAAAATTTGATGTCCGCCTCTGGACCCGTTTGTCCGCCGGGATCAGCGGGCTTGCTGGTGGTCACCGCCGGAGGAAACGGCCAGGTGTTGGCGGTATACAGCCGGTCGCCGTTGGCTTTCTTCAGCGCTTCCGGAATGACGGCGATGAAGCGGTGGGTTTTGACCGCCCACATGATCTCCGCGTCGCGCAGAAAACTCTTGGCCTTGGCCGCCAGCCAGTGCCAGCCCCACACCACGGGCAGCGGGGTTTTGCCATCCCAGTCCGGAGGATACACCAGGTAAAACTGACGGTTGTTGCCCGCGGACAGGATGGTGTTGATATTTCCCGCCGGTTCGATTTCCCACAGGCCCTGCTTGTCGTACCCGCCGGCGGGATTCCATTTCGGATCGGCGAAGTTGTTTTTGAACACCGGGCAGGTTCCGGAATAGGGTTTGAAAGGCGGCGGTTTTGGCGCGCCTTCCGGAACCGGGCTGGCGCAACTGACATCATCCGGCACCGGAAAGGCGGGCTCGGGACCCGCGTCGGGGTCGGCCGGGGCGGTGTCTTCGGGGCCGCTGTCGCCGGACGTGTTGTCGCCCGGCGTGGCGTCGGCTGGGGAGGTTCCTTTGTCCTCTTCGCCGGAGTCCGCGGCGCCATTATCTGTTTCCGTTGTATCCGCCGGAGTGGCGTCGGACGCCGCGCCATCGCTGGTTCCGGCGGGCGTGCTGGAATCCGCGGGCGTGGCGGCGGAACTGTCCTCCGTGGAGGCGTTGGCGTCTGGCGTGGCGCCTCCCTGGTCCGCCGGGGAGTCTGATGAACACGCGGCGGTGGTCATCGCCATCAGCACGGCGAAAATGGCCAAGCGGCGAAAGGCGGGCGAACAGCCGGATTTCAGGACCGTCATGGTTGAACCTCCCTTGGGGCGCGGCAGCCGGATGACGGCGACGTTACCACAGGCTTTCCGGGAGAGAAAAGGGCAAATACGACGCGGATTCATGTCTTGTTCCGCCATGGGTTTTCATGCGATTTGCGCGATCAGACTCCCCCCGCCCGCCGGAGGATCGGGAGGTCTGGCGCATGGCGACTGCGCCGGCGCACATCACAGGATGAGGGACGGGAGGCGGAACCATTTTGTGGTCAAGCAGGGATTATTTTGCTCCGGCAATCTCCACGGTGGTAGCGTTCGCCACCATGGGCGACGCGCCGTCAGCCGCCGCAATGCGGATATTTGTTCTGGGTCTGGCCGTACTGGTTCTGGATGCCTGCCAGTTTTTCGAGCGCGAAACCCATCCGGACGAATTTGCGGGTATCGGCGTGGAACTGGAACTGCCGGCGGGGACCAAACATCCCACCATTCGCCAGGCGTTTTCCGGCGGTCCTGCTCACGCCGCCGGGCTGAAGCCGGGGGACGCCATTCTGGCGGCGGGGGGGGTATCCACCGAGAGCAAATCCATCATGGATGTCGTGCAGTTGCTGCGCGGACGCCCCGAAACCGAAGTGGTGCTGGATATCCGGGCGGCGGATGGCTCCATCCGCAAGGTGACAGTCAGGCGGCGGATATTCACCCGGACGGAAAGCGGCGAGTCCGGCTACAACGTCCGCGGCAAGTAAAGGATTGTTTGCAGGGCGTGGATTTCCCCGTCATCCAAGGGGTGCGGCGGGGTTCTGGATGGGTGGGTTACGCCAGTTCGTTGACGTAGGGGGCCAGTTTGCGGCGCAGCCCTTCCCATTCCGGGCGGCGGCGGAAGGCCTCGCGCACGAACTTGAGGCTGTTGGGCACGTAGGGCAGGAAGTCGGGGTTCTTTTTGACCCGGTCAATGTACACGAAGCGTCCGGCGTCCTTGAGTTTGCGCTGGAGGGTTTGCAGATCGAACCACTCCTTGACCCGCGCGTCGGTCGTGCCCTTGGGCAAAAGACCGCGTTCATTGGCGCGGGCGGCGTATCGCTTGATCATCTGTTCGACCAGGGAGTTGGGCAGGTCCACGTAGGAATCGCGGAGCAAGGCCACCAGGTCATAGACAATGGGCCCCATCAGGGCGTCCTGGAAATCAATCAGGACCACCCGGTCCTTTTGGAACATCAGGTTCCGGGACTGGTAATCACGATGGACAAAATGCGTGGGGATTTTCAGCAATTCCTTGACCAGCAGGTCGAAATTCCGGCTCATCTCCGCGCGGATGGGGCGGGATAGCTTGGAGTTGCGCCGCGCTTCGATGCCGAACTCGATGAAATGGTCACATTCCCACATCAACAGTTCATTGTCGAAGGACCGGGTTTTGGCCACGCAGGAGGATTTGGCGGCGTCCTCCGTGGCGGCCTGCATGTCCACCAGCAGGTCCACGGCGCGGGCGTAGGCTTCCGCCCACTCATCTGGTTTATGGGAGAGCAGCCAGCGTTCCATGGTCTCGTCGCCTAGGTCTTCCAGGATCAGAAACCCTTCCTTGATCGCTTCATGATGGATTTCCGGCACGGGCAGGTCTTTGGATTTCAAGTAGCGGTGGACATTCAGAAAAGGTAATTCCTTCGGGGCTTTTCCCTTGCTGGCCTCTTCGGATTTGGCGGCGTCTCCGGGCAGCACCATCACCACATAACTCTGTCCGGGCTTTCCTTTCGCACCGACCAGCGCACGGTAGTAGGAACGGGTGGAGGCGTCGCCTTTCAGCTTGACCAACTCAATTTCCGGCTTCTTCAGCCCTGTGATTTCACGCAATGCAGGGGCGACCATGTCGAGCAACGGACCCATCTTCGCAACTCCCGTGTGGGATGGAGATTCAACGCTTCACCTTATCACAGGGGTGGTCCACTGGAAAGTGCCGGGAATGTGACACGGCGTGGCCGGCGCCTATGTCGCCATTCAGACCATGAACCGTTTTCCCCTGGTGTGTGACATTGGCATGTATTTCATGTGACAGAAGAATCGTGTTTGTGTTACAGAAATGAGCCGGGCTTGTTACGCAGGGTCTGGATCAGGCATGCAATGAAAGGAAAACCCATGGCTTTCTGGAACCGGGTGGCGTTGGTTGTGGTATGGATGGCGGCGGCGGTGGCCTGTTCTTCTTCGGAGCCTGCCGCTCCAGATGGTTCCGGTCAGACTCCCGGACCGGGAGCGGATGCCTCCCCCGGCGACAACACCGTTCCAGACACCGCTCCGGGAGACGCCTCCCCGCCCAATGACGCCGCTCCGGGTGACTCAACCCCGGATGATCAGCCCCCCCCGCCATCCCGCAAACGGGTCGAGATTGATCTGGCGCCGTATCTGACCGGTTCGGCTGGGGGCGAAGCCAGGGTGTTTGTCTCCACCTCCGGTGATCAACTGGTGGGCGGTCAGGCCGCACAGGGACGGGTGGGCGATTACGTGCTGGAAAATGACGCCGCCCGGTTCGTGGTGGAAAAGGATGACCGCGCCATCGGCCCATGTCCCTACGGCGGCAATGTCATTGACGCCTGGCACAAGTCATCCCCCCGCGGCGGCGAATCCATTGGCGACGTGATCGGCGAGATCTGCCTGCTGATCAACGCCGGTCAGACCCTCGATCCCGAGACCTATGAAATCCTTGAGCCGGGCGGCCCGGGCAAGCCCGCCGTACTGGCGGTCACCGGCAAGCTGGAATTGCTCGATTTCATCAATATCAAGGGGATGGTGAGCGGTTTCCTGCGCGGGGCCAACATCAAGTTGGGCGTGGATACGGACGCCATTGTTCCGGTCACGGTCACCAACTATTTCATCATGCACCCCGGCGAAAACGCGGTGCAGATTGTCACCGCTTTCCGCAACGATGGCGATGTGCGCGCCCGCTTCATGGTCAGCCACCTCATCAATTCCGGAGGAGAGGTGCGTTTCTTCAATCCGCTCAGCACCCTCAAAGGATATGGATACAAAGACCTCGGCGCCGACGCCCTGACCACGGAAAAACTGCTCTACCTGGCCTTCGCCGGAAAAGAGAGCGGATATCTATACCTGAGCGACCCCGTGGAAAGTCTGAAAGAGGAATATCCCCTTGGCGGCGGATACGTTTCGGTGTCGGGCGTGGCGGTGTCCCTGCTTGGCAACAAGGATATTTTTGGAACCCTGCTGGCGGATCCGGGCAGTTTTTCCCGCCTGCCGGGGGTGAAGGCCCTGGATCCGGGAAAAACCGCCGCCGTGCGCCATTGGATGTACGCCGGAACGCGCGCGCTTTCCAGCATGATTGACCCGGCCCTGGCCAAGGCCGGGGTGGCGTTGGCCAAGGTCAACGGTCAGGTCAACGGCGCCGATGGCAAGCCCGCCGCCGGGGTTGTGGTGACCGCTCTCGACAAGCAGAACCGGCCCATCAACCAGACGGTCACGGACAGCGCCGGGGCGTATTCCTTTGGATTGCCGGCGGGGGCCTACACCGTGTTGGCGCGTATCCCCGGTGCCACCCAGACTGCTCCGGCCAACGTCACCGTGACCGCGGGAACGCCAGCCACGGTTTCTGCGATGACCCTGGGCAGCCCGGCGACGCTCAAGGTGGAGGTCAAGAACACCGGCGGCGCGCCCATTCCCGCCCGCATCACCATTGTCTGCGTGGGCGGGACCTGCCCCATGGCGCCCACCGCCGCGGAGACGGATATCACCGTCGAGCGGCTGGCCGCCGGACTGGCCGCGCTGGAATTCACCGGCATGGATGGAACACGCTCCGTCCAGCTGCCGCCAGGGGATTACGAGATCATCGTCTCGCGCGGGATGGAATACTCCAGCTTTCCGCCGGACGCCCATGCCAAAGGCGGCCGCAAGGTGACCCTCAAGCCCGGCGAGGTCGCCACGGTGGAGGCCGAAATCGCCCCCGTGCTCGATACGCTTGAATCGCTGAGCGGCGATTTCCATGTGCATTCGGTTCCCTCGCCCGACAGCACCGTCAACCTGGAACACCGCATCCGCACCTTCCTCGGCGAGGGCGTGGATGTGTTGGTGTCCACGGATCATGATCGCATCACCGATTTCCGTCCGTGGATTGGCAAACTCAAGGCCGAGTCCATGCTGGGGCATATCACCGGCGTGGAACTGACCACCTTCGATTACGGGCATTACAATGGTTTTCCGATGATCCCCGAACCGGCGGCGCGCAATGAAGGCGCCCTCGACTGGGCGGGCGGAACCGGTCCCGGGCTGTCCCCGGCTCAAATTTTCAAATGGATGAAAGACCTGCCCGGCGATCAGGTGATCCAGGTCAATCACCCGGACTCCGGCTATCTCTCCATGATGCAAATCGATCCCCTGCGCGGGAAAAGCGCCGCCGACCCGGCGGGATTCCGCCTGACCGCGCCGCCCAAGGGGCCCGATGGCGACACCGGCATGTGGTCGCAGGACTTCACCGCCATCGAGATCATGAATGGCCATGGCCGCGGCGGATTCAACGCCTGCTTCCGCTGGTGGCTCGCCATGGTGGGACGCGGATTCACCCCCACCGCCACGGCGGTCAGCGACACCCACCAGCATTCCCGATCCCTGGCTGGCAGCCCGCGCACCTTTGTGTTCTATCCGCCAGGCAAACGCGCCACCGTGACCCCGCTGGAGGAGAACACCTTCACCGTGGCGGTGAACCAGGGCCGCGCCATTGGCACCAATGGCCCGTATTTCACCGCGGCGGTGATCAACGAGAAAGGAGAACGGGCGGGATTTGGCGAACTGGTGACCTCGCAGGCGGGTGAGGTGACGGTGGAAGCGCGCATCCAGACGCCAGAGTGGATGACCGTTAACCTGATCGAGGCCTACGTCAACACGCCAGCGGCGGATCTGGGGGACATGCTGAAAATCTCCAGCGAACCGGTCAAGGCGGCGATGGCGGTTCCAGTGGAACTGGCCCCAGCCGATCTGAAGGAGGTTAGTCCCGGAAGTCCGCATCGCCGGTACGACAAAACCGTGACCTTCAAGGTTCCAGTGAAGGGCGATTCCTATGTGGTGCTGCTGGTGTCGTCATCGGGCGACAAGGCCCGGGACATGTTTCCAGTCCTGCCGTTCAAGGGCGTGACGCCGCGGGCGTTTTCCAACCCCATCTATGTGGATGCGGATGGCGGCGGGTACGACAAGCCGCCGCTGAATCCCGCCTCCATTCCGCCGGCGAAATGGGTTCCCGGCGCGCCGGCGGCCCGCCGCGCCACCATGGATGATGTCCGTCAGGTGCTCCGCATGTGGGAGGAGTCGCATGCCCACTGATTGGGCGTCTTGATTTCTCTTTGACGGTCCTGCGCCGTCCGGCCTTCGCGGTGGAGTGGGACGCCGATCCATGGATCGACCATCCTTTCTGGTTCCAACCTGTTACAGGATGTTTTTGATCAGTGAGAACATCCATTCAAGCAGGCGGTCTTTCCAGCCGCGTTGTTTCCACTGCCCGGGTTTGATCTCGATTGATCGGCGCATGTCCTCTTCAAACATTTTCCTCACGGTTGCGCCGAAATCCCAATCCAGCACCACCACGTTGATCTCCAGGTTGTGCAGGATGGACTGGTGATCCAGGTTGAACGAACCGATGCTGGTCCACACTCCGTCCACCAGGGCGCATTTGGCGTGCAGCACGCGTTCCTGCCATTCGAAGATATGCACGCCCGCGTCCAGCATGCGTTGATAATCGCGCCGCCCCGCGTAAATGACCGCGTTGTTGTCGGACTTGCCCGACAGGACGAGGTCCACGTGCACGCCCCGTTTGGCCGCCTCAATCAGGTGGTTGATGACCTTGCGCGGCGGCGCGAAGTAGGCGTTGCTGATCAGGATATGCTCGCGGGCCCGGGCGATGGCGCGCAGATACGAACGCAACATGATGTGCCGCAACCGCGCCTTGCTGTTGGTGATCACGCGCACGGGCGTGTCGCCGCATTTTTCCGGAACGGGACCCAGACTCTCCGGATCAATCTCCTTGCCGGTTTCCCGGCGCCAGGTTTCGGAAAAAATCCTCACCATGATGTCGGCGGCGGGGCCTTCCACCCGGATATGCGTATCGCGCCACGCCTCTCCTCCGGTGCTCGCCGGGGCGTATTGGTCGGAAATGTTCAGCCCGCCGGTGAAGCCGATGCATCGGTCCACCGCCAGAATTTTCCGGTGGTTGCGGCCCTTCCAGCCCCAACGGTTTTTCCACGGCGCCACCGGGCGGTATTCCAGAATGCGCACCCCATCCCTGGAGAGTGTCGCCAGCAATTCATCGGAAATCGAAAGCGAGCCGAAGGAGTCGTAGATCAGGTAAACCTTCACGCCCGCCGCCGCGCGATCGCGCAGGGCTCCGGCGAAGAGTTGGCCGGTGCGGTCGCTGGCGAAAATATAGGTTTCCAGCAATATGGAATGCTTGGCCGATTGGATCGCCTGCAACATGGATGGATAGGTCTGTTCGCCGTCAATCAGCAGTTGCGCCCGGTTGCCGTAGGAGACGTCCGGTGACGGGAAGAGCCGCTGATCCAGGTGGTCGAGCAGCCGGCCAAAGCGCCCGCCGCGCCAGGTTTCGGGGCGGCGTGGTTGGTCAATGCCATGGGGCGTCCATTTGCCCTGTTCCGGGTTGGCTTCTTCCGGCTTCATGCTGTCAGCGGCGCCGCCATGACGCGGGCTTGAAAACGGATGGTGATGGTGACAAGGATGATAATTCGACTCAATCGGGGAGTATGCAGAACGATGGGTAAAACGTTCAACTGGAAGACGTCAATTCTGGCGCTTGCGATTGTCTCATGGGGAATGGCGGGATGCGGCGGCGAGGACGCGCCCGGTTCCGCCGCGCAAGTTGTCTGCAAGGCGGACGGGGATTGCCTTGCCAGCCAGCGCTGCGCCAGCGGCAAATGCGTGCGCCGCCAGCAATCAGGCGAAACCTGCAACCGGGACAGCGAATGTTCCGGCGGATTTTTTTGCAGCGAAGGGGTATGCAAACCCATCTCGCGCGACGCCACGGGCGCGGCGGACGGCGCCAGC
The DNA here is from genome assembly GCA_022072125.1 of Myxococcota bacterium. GTDB lineage: Bacteria > Myxococcota > JAJVIH01 > JAJVIH01 > JAJVIH01 > JAJVIH01. Next base: position 39,166 of record JAJVIH010000054.1, read on the forward strand.
GGCGATGCTCCGGCCTTCGCGGATGGAAGCGAGGACGGCGCCAATCCCCTGCGCGACGCCAGTCCATTTGACGCGGGTCAGGATGATGCTCCCATCATTCCCGCCAATGACAGCGGTTTGACCGACACACCCGCGGCCGATGCGGACGCGGGGCCTGTCGAACCCCCACGGGACTCCGGTCCCACTGATCGCACGGCCACGGACCTCGCCGCGGATGCCGGTTCAGCGGACACGGGTCCCGCCGATGCCGGCGCCGCGGACGCCGTGGCGGATGCCGGCCCCGGCGACACATCGCCCCAGGACAGCGGGCCCGCCGACACGGGCGCGGATACTGGTCCCTCCGACGCCTCGCCCGCGGATGGATCCGATGGCGGAGACGCCGGCGCCGGCGATACCGGGGGCTCTGGAACCGCGGTGATTGTGATCAACGAGGTGATGGCGGATCCGTCATCCACGCCGGGGCGGGAAGGACAGTATGTGGAGTTGGCGAACGCCGGAACCGTCTCCGCCAGCCTGGAGGGTTGGACGCTGCAGATCAACGGCCGCAAGCTGACGCTGTCCGCCGCCAATGGCAAGGTGGAGATTGGCCCGCGCCAGTTCTTGGTGATCGGTGCGACCACGGACAGCGCGAAGAACGGTTACCGCCGCGTGACGCATGCCTGGCCCGAGGATTTCTCCCTGCCAAAACAGGATATCGAAATCGAACTGCTGAATCCGCTGGGCAAGCGCGCCGACCGGGCGAGCATTGCGCTGGCCCGCAAGGGCGTGTCCACGGAGCGCGGCGCCCCCATCACCAGCGGCGAACTGGCCAGTTCCTGGCATTCCGCCGCCACGCTGATCACCTTTCTGCAGGAAACCGGCTATTTCAGCGTGGATTGGGGCAGCCCCGGCCGCGTCAATTCCCGCCTCAAGGAGGGGACGTCCGCGAGCCCGGCGGCTTCCGGAACAGGCAAGATTGAAGCCCCGGAAGACGTGGCGGATCACAAGGTCACCCTCGCCGCCGGCGATTATGTGGTGTTGCAGGCCGACGTGGACCGCGTCAACGGAGACATGGATTCCCTGGCCGTGCTGCTCGACTCCAGCGGAAGGATTGTTGCGAGCGAGTGGGTGGACGATACCCGCACGCTGGATTTCTTTCACTACCTCAAGGTTCCCGCCGCGGGCGTGTACACGGTCCGGGTGTATGCGGACCCCATTGCGTTGTTCAAACCGGCGTCTTACGCCGTGCGTGCGGGAGGGTTGCGTTCGCTGTCTTCCACACCGCAGTCGCTGGTGCTGGAAGTGGGCAAAAGCCAGGGTCTGTCCATCAAGGCGGCTTACGCTCTTGCTGATGCGCGCGTGCTGGAGCTTCCCGCCGGCGCCATCGGGTTCAACTCCGCCGATCCCGCCATCGCCACGGTCAACGGCGATGGGCTGGTCACCGGCGTGGCCGCTGGAACCACCAACATCACCGCGGCGATCTCGCAAAGCGGCGGGACCCTGCAAACCACCATCAAGACGGATGTGTTTTCCACCCAGGCCAATGACACCTGCGCCAACGCCATTGACGTGACCAGCGGCGGTGATTTCACCGGCGGCGTGCTCAACCTGAAGGACGATTATTCACAATCCATCAGCGGATGCGTGTCGCTGTCTGTTTCCGGGCCGGATGCGGTGTTCAAGGTGTCGCCCTCCGCCGCCCGCACATACAAGGTGACGGTGACCCCCACCACGGCGAAGTATGATCCGGCCATTCTGATCTACAGCGACTGCGCCGCACAGGCTTGCGTGACCGGCACCGTGCTCAATGGCCCCGATGATCCGGAGTCGGTGCAGTTCAACGTGGCGGCGGGGCAAACCCGCTTCATTATCGTGGATACGGAAATCCCCGCTGGCGCCGACCCGAAAGGCGGCAAGTTCACTCTCAAGGTGGAGATTCTTCCATGAAAAAACGCTGGGCAGCCGCCATCGCCGTCTTGCTTTTCGCGGCGTGCGCGGCGCGCGTTCCGCCTTCCGCTTCCAGGGAGAACATGAACAGGTTGCAGTACCCCGTGGCCGGGAAAGTGGATGTCGTGGACGACTACCACGGCGAAAAAATCGCGGATCCCTACCGCTGGCTGGAAGATCCGGACAACCCCGCCGCCCGCGAATGGATCGAGGCGGAGAACAGGCTCACACGCGGCTTCATTGACGCAGTGGCGGAGCGTCCGAAAATCCGCGAAAGCATTGAATCGCTGTGGAATTACGAACGGTTCAGCGCGCCGGTGCGGCGGGGCGGGCGTTATTTCTTCCAGCACAACACGGGATTGCAAAACCAGAGCGTGCTCAAGTGGAAGGAGACGCTCTCCGCTTCCGGCGCGGTGTTGCTGGACCCCAACACGCTGTCCGCCGATGGCACGGTGGCGCTGACCGGCTTCGCGCCCTCGCCCGATGGAAAACTGCTGGCCTATGGGATCGCGTCCGGCGGATCGGACTGGAATGAATGGCGCGTGCGCGAGGTGGATACGGGCCGTGATCTCGGCGATCGCCTGCGCTGGGTGAAGTTCTCCGGCGCGGCGTGGAAACGCGACGGCAGCGGATTTTTCTACGGGCGTTACCCCGAGCCTCCACAAGGCAAGGAATTGTTACAGGTCAACACAGGACAACAAATCTGGTTTCACCGCACCGGCGATCCGCAGGAGAAGGATCAGCTTGTCTACGAACGCAAGGATCACCCCGACTGGATGTACGGGCACGTGGTTTCAGAGGACGGACGCTTCCTGGTGTTGCACATCGTCAAGGGCACGGATGATCGTTGCATGGTGGCGGTGATTGACCTCACCCGGCCGGACGCCAGGCCCATTGAACTGATCAGCAGCTTCGATCATGAGTTTTCCTTCATCGGCGCGCAGGGACGCATGATGTGGTTCCGCACCAACCACAACGCGCCCCGCTACCGTGTGGTCGGCATTGATCTGGATAAGCCTGATCCCGCTTCATGGAAGGAGATCATCCCCCAGACCGGCGACATCATCAGCGACGTGAACTTCGTGGGCGGACGTTTCGCCGTCAACGCCATGCACAACGCCCATTCGCGCGTGATCCTGTATGCGCCGGACGGCCAGCGCCTGAAGGAACTGGAATTGCCGGGCATTGGAACCGCGATGGGCTTTGGCGGAGAATCGGATCACACTGAAACCTTCTATTCGTTCACCACCTTCACCCGTCCCGCGACCATCTACCGCTACGATTTCACCAGCGACCGCAGCGAAATCCTGATGGAGCCGGAAACGCCGTTTGATCCGGCGGAGTTTGAAACCGTCCAGATATTCTTCAAGAGCCGGGATGGCGAGCGAGTGCCGATGTTCGTCACCTACCGCAAGGGCCTGAAGCTGGACGGGCTCAATCCCACGTATATGTATGGCTACGGCGGCTTCAGCGTTTCACTGACGCCCTGGTATAGCGTCAAGGCGATGGCGTGGATGCGCATGGGGGGCGTGTACGTGGTGGTCAACCTGCGCGGCGGCGGCGAGTTCGGCAAGGAATGGCACGACGCCGGACGGTTGCACAACAAGCAGAACGTATTCAACGATTTCATCGCCGCCGCCGAATGGCTGATTGGTTACCGCTTCACCCGTCCCGGAAAGCTGGCGATCGCGGGGGGCTCCAACGGCGGGCTGCTGGTGGGCGCGTGCGTGACCCAGCGGCCCGATCTGTTCGGCGCCGGCGTCGCGGCGGTGGGGGTGATGGATATGTTGCGCTATGATCGGTTCACCATCGGCTGGGCTTGGCGCGATGATTACGGATCGTCGTCGGATCCCGCATATTTCAGAACCCTGCGCGCCTATTCGCCCTACCATAATATCCGCAAGGGAACCGCTTACCCGGCGATGCTGATCACCACCGCCGATCACGATGATCGCGTGGCGCCCTCGCACAGCTTCAAATTCGCCGCCGCGATGCAGGAGGCTCAGGCAGGCGACGCGCCCGTGCTCATCCGGATTGAAACCCGCGCGGGGCATGGGGCGGGTAAGCCCACCAACAAACTCATTGAGGAAGGCGCCGATGAACTGGCTTTCCTCCACCGCGTGCTGGATTTTCCCGGCACGGAGGCGGCGCGCGCGCCATCCGGGAAGGAATGAAAACGTCCGCCGCCATTCTGATGGCTCTGGCGGCGCTGGCCCCGCGGACGCTTGACGCCGCTCCATCCGAATGGGTTTTGGGTCACCCCGCCAGTGGCGGGGCCGTGCAGACGCCGCCGGTCAATGTGATCGCCGGAGATGCGTCCAATGGCGTGGAGATGGGGGCTTCCATCTGCGCATACTCCGCGCCCGCCGGGGTATCCGTGCAGATCAACCGCGGACTGGTGAAAACCGATCCAGCCGTTCCTGGCGCGTGGGTGAACCTGTCGCTGGACGCCTCCGGCGGAAGCTGTAAAACCACGGTGGCGCGCCGCCTGTTCATCACCGGGGAAAAACGGTTTTCGCTGCCGGAGCCGCCGGTCACCATCCACTACGATTCCGGCATCGTGGAAGTGCTGTCCCCCGCTGGCGATTACGATTTGCTGCACATTCGCGACGGCGTGGTGGCGCGGATCGTTCCCTGCGAGGGCAAACGCAGTTGCACCCTCCCCCTGACGCGGGAGGAACTGGAAGCGGTATGGGGGCGTGAACGCGCAGGCGTCTTGCTGTGGCCTTCGTCCATTCCCCTGCGCGAAAGCGAGCCTTTTCCGGCCTGGACGGATTCCACAGGCAAATGGGTGGGCTGGAAACAGGCGGTTATCGAATCGCTGAGCGTGGAACTGCGCCAGCCCGTGGTTTCCTCGTCCACGCTGGACGCGACCGGGCAATCGCTGCTGCTTCAACTGTCGTTTCCGCGCGGCGTGCAGGATGTCTCATGCCGCAATGCGCGATGCAGCCTGACTCCGGATGGCGTGCAGGTCTTTGCCATTGAATCCACCGCGCTGACGGTGCGCATGACCGTCAAATACAAGCCCGGCGTGGCGCGGGTGATCGAGGGGAGGCAGGTATTCAGCGAAACCGTGGATCTTAACGTGCGGCGCTGCGCCATCCGCACGCCCGACGGCGCGCCGTTGCTGGAAGGGGTGGCGTCCCACCAGTTTTTCATCGCCATCTCGCGCGACTGCATCACCGGCGAGCGCGACAGCCTTGAAGTGGAAACCTTCCCGCCCACCAATACGTGGGTGCGCGAGCGCGTGGAGCAGGATGATCCGTCGTGGCGTTATTACCGGCTGGTGATGGATCGCGCGCCGCGTGATGTATCGAATGTGATGATCACCCTGTCGCAGCGCGGCCTGCAGAAGACTGTGCTGGGCGCGGTGCGCATTCCGGTGGCGCGGGGATTCAATCCTGTCCGGCTGCGGTTCGAGTTGCCGCGACTCGGGGCGATTGATTTCATTCCGTCCAACCGCGAGGCCCAGCTTGAGGTGGTCTACGAAGACCCTCAGTGGGAAAGCCAGTTCGTGCTGGAGGAGCGCAAGGGATTTTACGAGGTCCGGCGCGATGGCGGTCATATTCATGTGCGCGCGGACGAAGGCGCGGCGGGATCGGTCGCCCTGCGTTTTGGTTATCGCCCCGCCGCGCTGGAGCGCTTTCTGGGACGGGTGGAGACGCTGGCGTCCTTCGACACCGATGCGCGATTCAGCCTGCGCTCGCTGAACCTGCCCGCGCCGATTATTCCCGTGGGGGACGGCGACGGCAATATCGTGCGCTTTTACTGCCGGATGGGGGGCGTGGAGCGCCAGCTCATCAACGGACAGAAGATCAATATCCACTACAATGATCGCAACAGTTGCCGGCTGGTGATCGATCTCAAGCGGATTCCGCCCGGAAACGGCGTGCAAAAACTGCGCATCGCGGCGCCGCGCGCCACGGAGATTTTCACTGTCAGCCATCGCGATGCGCTGCTCACCATCACCATCAACGCCGACGACAAGAAGGAATATGAACAGATCGCCGTGTCGGTCGCCCATGACTACGGCAGCGGACATTACGATCTGACCGCGCGGCAGAACCTTGGCGAGGCGGCGGATTTCCGCGTCATTCTGGGGGATCGGCGGATTCGCGTCAGCGCCAGCACGTCGTTGCCCACGGGCCTGTTCCGCTTTGGCTCCAGCGCCGATCAGGGCAGCGTGGCCTTGAGCGCGGGCGCGGTCGTGCGCGCGATGGCCCTGTACGATGACGGCGCGGAATTTCCGGTCGGACTGGAGGCGGGCATGCTCGGCACCGACCTGTCCGGCAAGCCGCAGTTGTCCCTGGTGTTCGGGGTGGGGCTGGGCATCCCGGTGCTCAATTCCAACACCCCCTTGCAGACCTCGTTCAATATCCACGCCTGGCTGGAGTATTCGCCCACGCGCTCGGGTCCGGAAAGCGGCTCCATCGCCTTCCTGTTCGGACCGTCCTTCACGGTCGGACGTTTCTTCACCAACTTCTGATGGATATCCCGGCGCGGATCACGGCTCTTCGCCGGTATATCCGTACAGTTTGCCCTCGCGCCCCTGGCCGGGCCATTGCGACAGATCCATGGGCCTCAGTTCCAGCGCCCGCAGGATCAACTGGTTCATGGCGCTATCCATGCTCAGGGGGGCCATCCAGTCGCTACGTACCGGGAGCGTGATTACCCGATGGCGTTTCCTGTCCAGCGTCTTCCGGAAGCGCTCCAGGATATTGCGGGTCTGGCTGTCCAATCCCGGCAGGAACACCACGAACCGCCAGGGGCTGTTGAACAGCGACTGCATGGGACCGTGGGCGAACTGGAGCAAATCCCAGCAGGGAGGTTCTGGCCGCCACAAGGCCTCCATCCATTTCCAGGCCATCGGACGCAATATCTCCGCGTATGGTCCTGGCGCCATCAGGGCGACAGGGATATTCAGCGCCGCTCTGGTTAGCTGGCAGACGCTCCGGCGTTGCATCCTCCAAAACCAGGATACGGATTCCGCGGCCTCGCGCATGAGATCGCTGGGAGCCCTTCCAGCGGTGTTGAACAGCGCGAGGGCGGTGGCCGTCATCACCGCCGGGCCAATCACGCGCAGCAACATGTCCGGCTCCGGCGGCAGCGGCAGCGCAATGACGGCGCCCCGGTTTTTCCGCCACCGGTCCAGCGCCGCGCGTGTGGCGGGCGATGCGTTTTCCAGCGTGTCACTGGAAGTGAACAGCCAGCGGTGGCGGTACTCTTCGCATGCTCGCATGGCCAGCATGGTGTTAGGGGACAATCCCTGCGAAAACAGGATGAGCGAATCCGCGCGCGGGGGATGATGGAAGGATGACAGGGGCTCGAAGCGCGTGTTGACCCCGTTGATCCGGAGCTGATGCGCAAGGGCGCGCGCTGGTGCTTCCGCGAGCCCTATCCCGGTGGTCAGAACGACCCCCGTGGTCTTGCGGCGGGCCGGAAGGCAATCCGCCGCGCTTCGCATGATATCCGGAATTGCATACACCCGGCCGCGCAGCAGTTTCAGGCTCGCTGCCTCCGGGGATTGGTGGGAACTCACTTCGCGTCCCGGTCGTGTTTGTGGTTTTTCATGTGGCGCAAGTAGGCGATCAGCGCGTCAAGCTGGCCATCGCCGAGTTGCTGGTGTGGAGGCATGGCGCCGTAGCGGAACTCCAGGGGATTGCGGATATACGCGCGCACCTGCTCCGCCGGGCGGTATTCCAGGATATTTTTCGGCACGTTGAGTTCAGGGCCCACGCGCCCGCCCTCGCGGTTGATGGCGTGACAGCGGAAGCATAGTTCGCGGAACAACTGGAATCCCGCGGCGGCCGGGGAATCCGCGGGAGCGCCGGCGGGAACAGTATGCGGAAACAGCCCTTCAAAGCGCGCGATCTCAATGGATACGAGCTGGTACGGACGCGGCCAGGCGTGGTGATCCTGCTGGTGGGGTTGCGTCCAGATCAGGTAGTAGGGACCGGGGTTGGCCTTGCGCGGCCCCACCGGCTCCCAACCGGGAAATTCGGCGTCGGCGAAGGCGATGGCCGCGCCGTCTTCCATCAGCAGCGATCCGGAGATGGGAATGGTGTAGCCATCCAGCGCACGCAGAACAAACTCCTGCTTCGCCAGATCCGCCGGTGTCATGGCGAAGGCCGCCGTCAGCACGGGTTTCAGCGGAACCGTGCGGAAGGTTTTCACCTTCTGGTATTCGGGATCGAAACCGGTCCATGAGATCGGCGGGGCGATGGCGAGCAGGCCGGCCTGATCAAATTTTTTTGTTCCCTGGTCATCGCGGGTGAAGCGGAGGAAGCGCGGCGGAGATTGAGCAGGCTCCGTGGCCGGGGCTTGCGTGGCGGCTGCAAACGGCGCGGACGAAGGACTAGCGCCGTCTCCCGGCGCGGTTTGCCGGCAGGATATCAATGCGCAGGCGGCGCCCAGAACGGCGATCAGGCGTCGGATATTCGCAATTCGACCGGACATGACAACCAGACAAACCACAAAAATCCGGCGTAGTACAGCGTATCGGGAACGATGCGCAGCAGATGTCCCCACATGAATCCCGATAGAATGAGCACGTCGGCTGACGCCCACAGGAAGTAGTACCCCAGCACAAACAACGACACGCGCTGGAACCACCGGATCAGGCTCTCCGGTTCGCCGTGGAGCAGGAGCCGCGATCGTGCGAGAAAACCGGCGGTGAGCGCCGCGAAAATCAGCTCGTAGGCCAGAAAGGTGTTGCGCGCGTTGGCGAAGAGGGCGGGGAAGAGCTTGATCAGCAGCGCCTGGCAGATGGGAACCACCAACGCCAGGCCCAATGACGCCGGCCACCATTTCCACGCGCCGCGCGCGCCGCTGGAGATGGCGGGCAGAAGCAGCAGCACGAACCACCTCCAGTCGCCGAGGATCACAAACAGGATGGACACCTGCGTGTACAGGGGATGGGTGGTTTCCAGCGGACTCAGGGCGCCGGTGAACCAGGCGTCCAGCGCGATACACAGGGCGAAGCCCGCGGTCCAGCCCTTGAGCCAGGCGGGAGAGCGGCGTGTTGACAGCAGGACGGCGGCCAGCAACCCTGCGTTGGCGGCCCAGCAAACGCCGGGATGGCGCCAGGCGGCATGGTAGATTTCCTCGAATGGATGCATCGGATGGCTTTTCCTTCAAGCGAAACACGCGCTCCGGAACCGTTGCCGCACGAGTTTTTCGTCCGCGAGGTCACGCTGGTCGCCCGCGAATTGTTGGGTTGCGTGCTGGTTCATGGGCCGGTGGCGGCGCGCATCACCGAAACCGAAGCCTATGACTGGAAGGACGACAGCGCCAGTCACAGCCGTTCCGGGTTGACCAAACGCAACGCGGTCATGTTCGGACCGGCGGGCCGGTTGTATGTCTTCCGTTGTTATGGCGTTCACATGATGCTCAACGTGGTCACGGGGCGGGAAGGGCAGGGCGCGGCGGTTCTGTTGCGCGCGGGCGAGATCATTGCGGGCCATGCGCTGGCGTCGGAGCGGCGCGGCGGGGCCACGGGCGCGCAACTGGCTTCGGGACCCGGCCGCCTGGCGCGGGCGATGGGCCTGGATTTGCACTGGAACGGCCACTCGCTGGACCATCACGGGAAATGCCGTCTTGTCCCGGGTCACCCTCCGGAGCGCATTCTGATGGGCGCGCGCGTGGGTATTGATTACGCCGAACCCGCCCACCGCGCACGGCTCTGGCGTTTTGCCGATGCCGGCAGTCCTTCCGTGACCTGGCGAAAGCGCTTTCGCGCGGGGTGACTCGCCGCACGGTTCATCAGGGACGAGGAGCGGAGAGCGCTCCCCCCTGCCGCGTTTCGCTGGCGGGAAAATCCCCTGTTCCGTCTGTCCGCGGACAGAGAATCCATTAGCCCGGTTGATATGATTGATATCTGATTTTATGTATAGTACTGTACAAATGATTACATATGGTTATGCTGATACCAGAACCGATGAAAGGTGGAAGCCATGGAATCCCTGCCGCTGTTTGAACCCGCCGCCAGTTATGAAGATCGCCCGGTCATCGCCGGGCGCAACGGGGTGACCTACCGCGCACTGCAGGCGAAAAGCATCCTGAATTTCGCGAAGGGGTCGCGCATGAGCGATGTGTGGACCATCAACCCCTATCGTGGCTGCGAATTCGCCTGCGCCTACTGTTACGCACGCTACACCCATGAATACCTGGACCACGAGGATCCCATCGAGTTCGAACGGCAGGTGTACGTGAAGCAGGAAGCCGCGCGCATTCTCGACCGGGAACTGCGCAAACAGAACGTGCGGGATTTCTCCATCGCCATCGGCACGGCGACTGATCCCTACCAGCCCGCCGAGGCGCGCCACCAGGTGACCCGCTCCCTGCTGGAGGTGTTCCGCCGCTACACCGGTTTGAGCATCGGCATCACCACCAAGGGCGCGCTGATCCGCCGCGACGTGGAGTTGCTGGCGGAGTTGTCGGCGCAGCACCGGTTGACGGTTCATCTGTCCATCGCATCGTTGGATGCGGAGTTCCTGCGCGTGGTCGAGGGCCGCACCGCCCATCCGGGGCATCGCCTCAAGGCGATGAAAATCCTGGCGGATGCGGGGGTGCGCGTGGGGCTGTTCATGCTGCCGGTCTTGCCATACCTGACGGACAGCGAGGCGCGCATGCGTCCGCTGTTGGCGGCGGCGCGCGATCACGGGGCGCGCTTCGCCATCGGCGGACCGCTGTTTCTGATGAGCGCATCGCGGGTGGTGTATTTCAACTGGCTGCGTGAGACCCACCGGGACCTGCTGCCGAAGTATTTCGCGCTCTACGCCAACTCCGGGGAGGCCCGCGAGGAATACCGTGCGGCGCTGAAATACCGTATCCGCCAGCTTGTGGAGGAACTGGGCCTGGAATACGGCATGGATGAAGACCTGATCACGGCCGGCCGCCGCATGCCGGGCGTGGTGAAATCCGCCTGTGGATGAATTCGCTCCTTGACCAGCGGGTGATGGATCCGCTTAGTTGCATGCATGAGCAGTTCCAGCGCGCCTCCCGCGGGCCAACCACGGATGTCGCCCGGTATTCCAGTCCCCGCTTGGTCCGCCCTTGCGGACAATTGGGGGCTTGATCGCGGCATTGTTTTTCTCAACCATGGCTCGTACGGCGCGTGTCCGCGCCCGGTGCTGGACTATCAGCTTGAACTGCGCGAACGGATGGAGGAAGAACCGGTGCGGTTTTTCCACCGGGAATTTTCCGGGCTGCTGGAAGAGTCCCGGCGTGCGCTGGGCGCGTTCACTGGCGCGCGGGCGGACGATCTGGCGATGATCCCCAACGCCACCGCGGGAGTGAATATCGTTCTGGAGTCGTTGGACTTGCGCCCCGGCGACGAATTGCTGACCACCAGCCATGATTACGCCGCCTGCCGCAACGCCTTGCGGCGCAAGGCCGCGCGCACGGGCGCTCAGGTGGTTGTTGCGAAGGTTCCATTTCCGCTGCGGGATCCCGGACAGGTGACGGAGACCGTGTTGAACGCCATCACCCCGCGCACCCGCCTGCTGATGATTGATCACGTGACCAGCCCCACCGCCGTGGTTTTCCCTGTCGCGGAGATCATCGCCGCCTGCCGGGAACGCGGCGTTCCGGTGCTGGTGGATGGAGCCCATGCCCCCGGCATGCTTGATCTGGATATCGAATCCCTGGGTTGTGACTGGTACACGGGCAATTGCCACAAATGGCTTTGCGCGCCCAAGGGGGCGGCGTTTTTGTGGGCGCGCCGCGATCGCCAGGCGGAATTGCAACCGCTGGCGGTGAGCCATGGCTACAGCGTCGAACCGCCCGTCCCGTCGCGCTTCCGGATGGAGTTCGACTGGACCGGCACGGCGGATTACACGGCGATGCTGGCCGTTCCGCGGGCGATTGCTTTCATGGGGACGCTGCTTCCGGAGGGCTGGCCCGGCGTGCGTGCGCGCAACCACCAGTTCGCCGTGGCGGCGCGGCGCATCCTGTGTGATGCGCTGGGAGCGGAGCCAGGCTGTCCCGGTGACATGCTGGGTTCGATGGTGTCGATCGAACTTCCGCCAGACCCGCCGCCTGTACCGGCGCGCGGGTTGCTGGGCCTCACGCGGCTGCAGCACGCCCTGTACGAACGCCATCGCATCGAGGTTCCAGTCATCAACTGGCCGGACGATTCGCGCCGCTGGGTGCGGGTGTCGGCTCAACTCTACAATGATCTGCCGCAGATCGAATTTCTGGCGCATGCGCTGCGCGAGGAACTGCGCCGGGAGAAATCCGCGTGAAAATCCTGATCCCGTGTCTGGCCATGGCCGTGCTTGCCGCCTGTTCGCCATCGGAATCGGCGAAAAAAGCCGCCCAGGCGAGTCCGCCGCCGGCAAGGTCGGGCGCAGGCTCCGCTCCAACCCCGGCCGCCGCCGGTGCGCCCGCGAGCGCGGCCTTGTATGGCGCGCCGTTCGAGCCCGGACAACCCATCACGGTGGGAGCGGCGCTGGAGAGTGCGGCGGCGGAATCGGGCAAATTGATCCAGCTTGCAGGCCAGGTGCGCCGGGTTTGCCAGCGCAAAGGCTGCTGGATGGAATTGGCTGGGGACAATCCTGATCAGGCGGTGCGCGTGACCTTCAAGGACTACGGATTTTTCATGCCGCTGGATTCCGCGGGCAGCCGCGCTTGGTTGCAGGGAGAATTGCAGTCGAAATACATGGATCCGGCGACGGTCCGCCACCTGGAAGAGGAGGGCGCGGTGATCGCCAACAAGACCCCGGAAGGCGGCGCGCACCAGGTGGAGGTGGTGGCGTCCGGCGTCCGTTTGTGGCGTTGAGCCGCCTGGATGGGCGTTCCACCCGTCCGGAAAACGCGGGGCGAGACCGTCACGCAGTTCCCGCCGGATTGAGCGGCGCCCGGTGGCTGGAAGACGCTGTTTGCGCCGCGGAACAGGCGGCACTGGAAATCGTCCGGCGGATTCGTTAAGGATCGGGGGCCATGGAGCGTGTTCTCCTGCTGAACCAATCCTACCAGCCGCTTACCGTGATCTCGTGGCGCAGGGCGATCACTCTCCAGTTCCTGGGAAAAATCGAGGTGATTGAGGAGTACCAGCGGCAGATTCGCTCGGTCTCCACATCCATTCCCGCCCCAGCCGTGGTGAGGTTGACGGAATATGTGGCGCTGCGCCGCCGCGTGGTGAAATTTTCCCGCCGCAACCTGTATCTGCGCGATCAGTTCACCTGCCAGTATTGCCGGCTGATCTTTGACGCGGGTGATTTGACCTACGATCACGTGGTGCCGCGCCGTCTGGGCGGCAAGACCGAATGGTCGAATGTGGTGACCGCGTGCCGTCCATGCAATTCGGCCAAGGGCGGCCGCACGCCGGAACAGGCGGGCATGGCTCTGCATCGTCCGCCCGCGCGTCCCCACTATGATCCGCGCTATGAAATCAGCATGACGCATCCCCGCGTGCCCGAGGTCTGGCTGAATTATCTGCCCTGGCAGTTGCGCCCGCCGTTTTTCGCCCAGGAACTCGAACGTTTGGCGTCGTAGCGAGTTTCCGGGCGGTCTTCCATCATGCCCGTTCCGGCGCAGTGAACCGAAGCTCCACCGTCAATCCGCGCCTCGTTGATTGCGGACGGGCAGGCGCGCCATCCGTTGGCGGCGATATCCATCTAATCAATCTCGCGGGAGACCGACAGGGCTGACAGGTCGAGCACAATGCCGATATCGGGGCGGTCACGGCCCAGCAACTGGCTGATCCGGAAGGTCAGGTTCAGGCAGCGGCACGGCGAATCGAAGCGCAGGCCGAAACTGTGGCCGTACACCCGTCCATCCAGAAACGAATATGCGATGCCGTAATACGCGGTGAAATTGGGGTTCAACACCACGCTGGAGTTGAGGGTCGCCTGGTGGAGTTCGCCGTGATCGGCGCGCACGGGGTTGAACGCGGGAGGGGCTGCCTCCAGCGCCCTTAATTGCCAGGGAGTACGTCCGCGCCGGGGCAGCCAGGCGTACTGGATGGAGAGGGTGTCGTTGCGGGTGTCGCGCAGGGTGACGCTGGCGGCGGCTTCGTTGACCTGCTCACGCCGCCAGTCCCAGCCCGATCGCACCTGAGCGCTCCAGTAATCCATGCGCCAGCCCGCGAGCAGAAACAGCGGGGTCAGGCGATCCACGAAGGATCGCGCCAGGGTGGATTCGATGTCCAGCGCCTGCTCCGCCGCCAGGGTCAGCACGCCCCAGCGTCCATGCGCCCGCGCCGGGACCCAGCGCTGCTCCAGCGACACCGCCGCCTGATGCAGCGGCTGGATGTCATCCCATTCATCCAGCGCCGCCGGAAGGGGCGAGGTGCGGGCGACCGCCGGGACATAACGCCACTGCACGGCGGGCCGCAGTTCGTGAATCACCCCTCGTCCCCATTTGCCATGGGCGACCGGCCCGCCCTTGAGGTCGAACCAGGGCGTGCTCTGCGCGGTGAAGGCGCGGCGCGGCTCCAGCCCGGACAACCTGAATTGCGGCGGAGAATCATCTGGCGCGGCGGAGAAGGCGAGGTTCTGGTGGATACCCGCGCGGGCGCGGAGGTACCCGGCGTCGCCCCGCAAAGGCCAAAACGCCAGTTCCGGACGCAGCGACAGACGGATAAGCCGCCGGGCGTCTTCGTAGGGGTCGTGCAGGCCGTTGAGTTCACCAATGTCGAGACCGGGATAATTCAGCGTGCGGCCGGGATAAACGCCATCCACGCCGCCGTCGTTCCAGGAACGGATGGGATCGAGCCAGGCGGTCAGTCCGCTTTCGAGGCTGAAGCGCAGGGCTGTTAACCCGAATAGAGCCGTGGAGGGAACGCCAAGCTGGATATCGGGCGCGCGGTTCAATTCCGACAGGCCGCGGCGGTCAAACAGGTTGGGATGACCGGCCCGCAGGTCCTGATAGCCAAAGACGCCGATGGATAGCGACAGATCATGGCTCCGGCGGCGGAACTCCACATCGGAGCGCAGGTATTCGGTTTCACGCTCGCCCAGCCCCAAAGCGAACTGGCGGATCCAGCGGGCGTCGCTGGCGATGTCCATGCGTCCGCGGAACAGCCACTGGGAGGACAGCCGGTGCAGGTGGTCGCCGGTGACGACGAAGCGCCACAGCGGATCGCGGCCGCCGCGATCCCAGAGCAGGGCGGCGTACCAGCGTCCGCCCAGGTCCCAGGTGGGAGCGTAGCGGAACTCGCTGGCCAGGCGCAGCCCCGAGCGCTCATAGTAGCCGATGGATGGGGTGGCGTCATAGCTCTCGTGAATGGCGATGAAGACCGGAACCTCAGCGAAATAGCCATGGATGCCGTTGACGCCCATGCGCGGCGGCAACAGGCCGGTCAGCCGCCGGGCGAGCGGAAAGCGGATCCACGGAACCCACGCCACCGGGATGTCCTTGATGTAAAGCACGCCGTTGGTCATCACGATGGCCTGTCCGGCGCGGGCCTTTGCGTGTCCGGCGCCCAGGCTCCAGGTGGGTTTGGCCTCCTTGCAGTCGCAGGGGGTGAATCGAGCGCGGGAAATTTCCAGTTCCTTTTCGCCGGTGCGCAGGATTTCGCTCCCTTGGATGGAGTAGCGTGTCAGGCCGCCCGGCGGCGGGGTCTGGTCCGCCTGCTCAATCCAGTCAGCGGGGATGGGGTCCAGGTCTTGTTTGATCCAGAAATGGGCGTCCAGCAGCCTGCCCCTGGGATCGGCCAGATCAATCTCCGCTGAATCCGCGGCGATGAAACGCAATCCTTGCTGGATGCGCACCCGTCCGCGCAGGATCAGACGGCGGTCGCCGCGGTGGAGCACGGCCTCGTCCGCGGAGAAGCGCGCCTCGGGATTGCGGACCCGCACATGGCCGCGCAGGATGACCCGGTTGCTGGCGGCGTCGAACTGGATGGCGTCCGCGCTGACTTCGATGGGGTACCGGTGGGCAGGATCGCGATCAAGGAAAAAGGGCTCCTGGACCTCGCGGCCTGGGGCGATGGGACGGGGCAGGATGGGGTCGGGCAAAAACGTTTGGGCGCTGCCCTGACCATGCGTCAGTAGAGCAGCGCCCAACACGATGGCGTGCAGGAGGACACGCACTTATTCGACGGCGGCCGCGCCTTCTTCCTGAACGCCGGCTGGAGCGCCCGGCTCGGTGTTTGGCTTGAGGGTCCGCTTGAATTCGAGATGGATTTCGTTCTTTTCCTGGCGCACGTCGTAAGGCACCTTTTCGCGCAGGGTGATTTCGATGCGTACGCCAGACTGGTCGGATTTGGGGCGGATTTCCTTTACCGCGCTGCTGAAAAACTCGGCGTCGAGAAGGTTCTTGTTGTTGCGCAGGGGAATGCGGGTATTGACCAACTCCACCACCACGCGGTTATCGCCCACTTCATTGACATAATATTCAACCGGTTCGTTGGTCCGGACAATCACACGGCTCTTCTCCTGCTCCTGCCTGAAGGCCAGCCGTCCCATCGCCGATGGGCCGCGTGAATAGGCGGCCGGCGAAGCGGCGGAACGTTCAACCGGACGGGCGACAGGAGCGGGTTCCACCGGGGCAGGCCTGGACCTGCTGGCGGCGGGAGCGGAGGGCTTGGCGCCCGCGCCGGGCTCATCGAAAAATTCTTCATCGGAAAATTCTTCGTCGTAAAACTCGTCTTCCGCCGCGGCGGGAGCGGACGCCTTGGCCGGAGCGGGCGGCGCGGCCGCGACCTTTGGCTGGGGGGCCGGAGCAGGGGCCGGTTTAACGGGCGGCGGCTTCGGCAGTTCAGCTTCTTCCACGGGAACGGGTGGCGGCGTGGAGCTTTTGGCCTGGGGCGCCGGAGCAGGCGCCACCCCACGCTCGATCAGAATTTCCTTCCCCTGGGGAGCAGGCGCGGCGGAAGGAGGCGGGGTTTTTGCAGCCATGGCGGGGGGCGGCGCAGCCGCTGGAGGGGCGGGCTTGGCCGGCGGAGCGCCGTCTTCCGATTCCTCGGTGAATTCCTCGGCCGCCGGTTTGGGCGGCGGCGCCTTGGTGATGGCGGGTGGCTGAGCAGCCGGACCCGTCCGGCCAATCAGCTTGAGCACCAAGCTGTTGCCATTGATTTTGGCGTCTACTTCGGCGTCCTTGGCCACGTAGAAGGTAAAGCGGCCCTGGGCTTTTTCTCCCTCGCCTACGGCGGCGGCGCGCCACTCGCTCAGCACCGGCAGTTTGGTCTCCGAACGTGGAGCGACGTTCTTGAGCTTGACGCCCGACACATCCACCACGAAGCGTTCGGGATCCTGCAGGCGGAAGGTGGTGAAATCCGGGGCGGCGGTGCATTGGATGGTGACAATGGCGTTGGCGCCTTCTGTCCTCACCTGCACAGCACTGACGGTATTCCCCTGGGCCAGCGCCTCGCCGGCGGCCAGCACGCCCGCCACACCCAGAGTCAATGACCAATAACGCATGACGATCAATCCTTTTCAGACTCTTGAAGCCAGTATAGAGGCGGTTTTCCACCCCCGCAAATTTAATGAGTCTGATAAATCGCAGCGGTGTTCCCGATGGTGTTCCTGAACCGGGCGGAGGCGGGAAGCAGAGGGGGATGCAACCTTTCTCCGGAGGTTGCGGCGCCTGGGAGAAACCGGTGCGGGCCGGATACCCTATGATGGGACGTGTTTAATGTAATCGGTCATTTGACATTTTGGCGCCGGGAGGCGCTTGACTTGATGCAGTGCGGCAATGTAGCTTGCCTGCTCCGGGTGCCCATATCTTCACGAATCCAAGAACACAGGGAGCAATCCATGCCGTGTAACAGCAAAATATCGCCATTGTTTCTGGCGATGGTCCTCGCGGCCAGCATTTCCGCCTGCGGGGGAGACGACAAGAATACCGGAACCAGCGATGGCGGCGGAGTCACCGATGGCTCCGGAAACAATGATCAGAGAGACGCAGGTCCTGGAACCTCCCTGGATGTGCCGCGTCCTGACACCCAGCCCGCGCCCGATGTGGGAGGAAGTGAAGAGGACTTCACCGACGGCAAGGTCCGCTGCCCCAATCTGAATGCTTGCGCCGCCGCCTGCCCGGATGGCGATTCAAGCTGCATCCAGAACTGTGTGCAGTCGGAAGGTCCAAGCTGCGGACGCTGCATCCAGGCATACCAGCGCTGTGTTCAGGACAGCGGCTGCCTGGTCAACCAGGAAGTGGATGACAAATGCGCGTTTGACAAATGCGAAAAATACTTTGGCACCTGTTTTGGTCCGCGTCCGACCAAGAGCGACTGCAAGTCGAACAAGGATTGCACCGACAGCAAAACCTGCGCGGTGGCGCTCGCTCCGGATGGAACCGGTCTGATCACCGCCTGCCAGAAAACCAACACGGCCACCGGCAAGACCGGCGACAAATGCGATTCCAACAAGGATCCCAATGATCCGCAGTGCCCCAACTTCGGGCTGGCGGCCGCCTGCTTCCCGCTGAACGATGGTTCGGGCGGCGTGTGCAGCGGTATCTGCTCGACCGATGCGGATTGCGGCGGTACGCTGATCTGCACCACGCTCAACATCCGCTACAGCGCCAACGACCCGACCAAGACTTCGCCGGTGAGCATTTGCCAGGAGAAGGTGGTCGCCAACTGCAAGAAGAATCAGGACTGCAAGACCGGCCAAGTTTGCGGCGTCCGGCTGGACAACGCTGGCAAGGCGCTGGTCACCACTTGCGTCGCCCCGGTTGGCAAGCTGGCCGCCGGCGCCGCTTGCAATCCGGACCTGCAGGATCCGAAGCCCGAAGAGGAATGTGACATCGGCCTCTGCTTCAACAACGGCAAATGCGCCCAAACCTGCGGCGCCGACGCGGACTGCGGCAAGGACAATTCCTGCCAGGGCATCAACCTGCGCATTGGCGGCACCGAGGCCCGTCCGGAGTTCGGAACCGCGCCCTTCTGTGTTCCCTGCGCGGGTTCGTGCGCTGTCTGCAAATCCAACGCGGAATGCCAGAATGGCGAGGTCTGCAAAATCGGCGCGACCATTGACGGCACGCCCGGCGGACGTTGCTCCGCCCCTGAAAAGGATGGTGTGGCTCCAGGCGAAAAATGCGGCGATCCCAAGAAGGGCGAAAAAGTCTGCGCCAATGATCTGTGCTTCCGTGCGGGAACCTGCGGCGCCCTCTGCGGAAAGCAGGAAGACTGCCCGAAGGATTCGCGTTGCGTCTTCCAATCCATCTCCGCGGGCAAGGGGCTGACCCTGTGCGTTCCCTTCACGGGCAGCGCCAAGACCTGCAAGAAGGACGCGGACTGCACCGGCGGCGAAGTTTGCACCATCTTCCCGGGCGCCGAATCCAACAAGTTCGACACCGTGTGCGCCGCCGCGCAACCCAATGGCGTCAAGCCGGGTGAAGCCTGCGGCGATCCCGCCACTGGCGGCAAGGTTTGCGCCAACGACATTTGCCTGAACAACGGCAAATGCTCCGCGGTCTGCGACGCCGACGCCGACTGCACCGCTGGAACCAAGTGCCAGCCGGTTCCGCTGACCAGCGGCGCCAACGCCCCGACCGTGAAGCTGTGCGTCCCGCCAGCTAACCCCACGCCGTAAGCTGGGGAGCAGTTCCAACAGACAGAGGCGGCTTCCGGGCCGCCTCTGTCATTTCATATGCGTTGAAGGGCTGGGGGTGAACGAAACCTGGGTGCGCGGGAAGGCAGGTAATCCGGCGCCTGAATGCGGCAATGGGGCGTCCGTTGGTACTTGGGATTCAGAACGAACCACCCTCCCGCAGGTTGATTCCATACTCCACGTACCCCTTCAGGCAGCACAACATATGCGTCCAGCCGCTGCAGTTGCCATAAGAGGATTCCAGGCCCTGGGGATTGTCCCGCCAACCGGATTCGGTGATCTGGACCATGGTATTTTGGGCGTCAATCGCCTTGAAGAGCATTTCCGTCCGGGTCAGGTAACCACCTTCGGTGGCCTCCCATTCCAG
This sequence comes from Myxococcota bacterium, assembly GCA_022072125.1. GTDB lineage: Bacteria > Myxococcota > JAJVIH01 > JAJVIH01 > JAJVIH01 > JAJVIH01. The sequence continues at coordinate 58,960 of JAJVIH010000054.1, forward strand.
AACAATCCGCTCGTTTTTCACTACCTCGATCACCTGCACGTCGTGCTCTCCGGGAAACTCAGGAAACGACCACTTGACGGTGACGCCCGTGACCAGCGGTCCGCTGGCGCTTCTGGTGAAGTAGCCGCTGAGTTTTTCCGGGTTGGCCACGGCGTCGAAGACTTCGGGAACTGGCTTGCGGATTTTCAACTGCACCTGGAATTTGAGGGGCATGGCTATTCCTTCCGGAAGTTTGGATATTCCTGATTGTTATGTTATAAAAATATAACATGTCAAGCGAGGCGGAAGCGGACCTGGTGTTCAAGGCTCTTGCGGACAACAGGCGGCGCGAAATCCTGGACCTCCTGAGGTCGCGGCCGCGCACCACGGGGGAGCTTTGCCGTCATTTCGGGGATTCGCTTGATCGCTGCACGGTCATGCAGCATATGGGCGTGCTGGAAAAGGCCGGGCTGATCATCGTGGTGCGGGAAGGCAGGAAACGCTGGAATTACCTTAACGCCGCGCCGATCCGGGAGATTTACGACCGGTGGATATCTCCCTATGCGGAGGAAGCGGTCTTGCGCCTGTCCAGACTCAAGAAAGAACTCGAAAGGAAATGAGGCGCGTGGAAGTTTCCACGGAAGCAGCGGCGCCGGAGAGCGGGGGATATTCTCTCACCCATCCGCGCATGGGCGCACAATCCGCACCTCGCCGCGGACGCCGTCCAGGTACAATTCGTCGCCGGTGCGGATCACCCGCGTGGCGTTGTCCACGTTGACCACCGCCGGGATGCCGTATTCACGGGCGACAATGCACGAATGTGACAGCGGGCCGCCCAGTTCGGTCACCACGCCGGATGCGATCAGGAAAAGCGGCGTCCAACCCACGTCGGTGAAGGGCGTGACGAGGATTTCGCCGTGGCGCAGCAGGCTGGCGTCCTTCAAATCGCGGATGACCCGCGCGGTCCCGCGCGCCTGGCCGGGAGAGCCGCCCAGGCCGTGCAAGGTCTGCCCCCCTGGCGCCGCCCCGGTCCATGCGGATTCCTCCACCGGCGCACCGCCGAGGATGAAGCCGGCGGGGGGATCGTCCAGAAGCGACGCGGCGTGAAACTCCATGCGGCGCAGAGCGATGCGGGTGCGCACATCCTCGCGCAGGTCTCCGGACAGAAAAGCCTCGATCTCCGGCAGCGTCAGGAAAAACACGGCGTCCGTACGGTCAATCAGCCCGGCGGCATGCATGCGCGCGCCTGCCTCCAGGAAAATTTTCCGGTACATGCCGATACTTTGCGACACATAGTCGCGCAGTTCCTCGCGCAGCCGCATGGATTGCCGGGTGAAGCCGAGCGCGGCCTCGAACACCGGACGGAGCGGAGCCGGAATTTCCGATCTCAACCGTTGCGTCGCGGCGCGGCGGGCGGCCCTGCGTCGCTCCTCGATTTCCACCGGGTTGGCGATTTTGGGCTGTTCCACATGCCGCTGCAGGATGGAGAAAATCACCGCTTCGTTTTCAATCCACCGCGGGGTGGATAGTTCGGCTTCGCGGGCGGCGCGGAAACCGAAGTCGTTCATGAAGGCGTCCATGCGGCGCAGGAATTTTCTTCCCGCCGGCGTGGTTTCCAACTTGCCGCGGACATCGTCAGGATCGCTGGCGGCCAGCACCTCCGCGACCGCGGGCATCTGTTTGGCTAGAATCGCCAGTTCCAGCAGCACCAGGCCCGGCTTGGCGCTTTGCACGGAGGTGAGCCCGGAGATGACCGCGCTCTGCTCGTCGAGCAGCCCATCGGGAAACGCGCGCTTCAACCCCCAGGTCATGACAATGAAACTGGCGAGGGCGTTGGAAGCGCATTCCAGCATGATTTCGCCGTTCATATTGAAGACGCTGGTCAGATGCCGCGTGAGCCGCAGCAACTCCTCCGGCTTCATGGCGGAGAGGTCGAGGCTGAAAAAGCGGTCGCGCTCCGCACGAAAAGTACGCCCCCAGGTTTTGGCGCGGGCGGGATTCCACAATTGCGAAGCCGCCAGCCGGGGCAGGGTGAACGGCAACCGGAGCAGGAATTGCACGGGCGAGAGTTTTTCGTAGTTGCCGCGCAGTTCCTCCAGGCCGCGTCCGCCCCCGGCGCCCAGCAACATTTCCGGGCTGAGAAAGGGCAACTGGGATGCGATGGTCATGAACTCGGTCAGATTCAGGTAGATGCGTCCCCGGAAACTGCCGACCAGCCCGAAATCCTCCGGGACATCCAGGCCAAGCGCGCCAAACGCCTTTTCAAATCCGCGCCGCGAAAAGGAATGGATGATGGACCAGGTTGCGGGCGTGGCCACGCCGGGCAGCGCCTCGCCGACGTTGACGTTCGACCACACCGTGCGGGGAAAACGCTTGTGGCCCGCGCCCGCGCTGATGGGGCGGGTTTGCAGCACCTGAAATCCGCCATCCTGGAGGGCCCATTCGATATCCTGAGGTTCCCCCCAGGCGCTTTCGATTTCGCGGCCCAGCCGCCACAATATGGCGATCTGCGCCGGAGTCAGCGATTCCGATCGCTGGAAGGCGGATTCCACCGGCTGCTTTTCCAGTCCGCCCTTCTCCGATGGACGGAGCAGCGTGGTTTTCGCGGCGATGGAAGAGCGCAGCACCATGCCGCTTTCGCGGTCCACGTACCAGGTGTCCGCGGCGCCGCCGCCAACCACGGTTTCACCCAGCCCCCACGCGGCGTTAATGACCATTTCATCGCCGTGACCGCTCACGGGATTGCGGGAGAACACCACACCGGCTGTTTTTGCATCCACCAGATGCTGGATGATCACCGCCATGGAATTGGGGTTCGTCACGCCGCCGCCGCGCAGGTTGTACAGCATGGCGTTGCGGGAATGGAGCGCCGCCCAGCATTCGCGGATGGCTGGCGATAGCGCCTCTTCGCTGGAGATATTGAGCAGGGTCAGTTGCATGCCCGCGTGGCTGCCCGCGCTGGCGTCCTCGCCGGTGGCGCTGGACCGCACGGCGCAACGTGGTCCGAAGCGGCTGGTCAAGTCGCGCCATGCGGAGAGGATGGCGTGTTCAACGCGCGCAGGGATGGGAGCTTGCAAGATGGACTCGCGGAGCGCCTCGAAAGAGGAAAAATCCGGCTCGAAGCTGGCCAGGAAGAGTTCGTACGCTGCCGTGGAAATGCAGAATCCGGGGGGAACCGGCGCGCCAAACCGGGTGAGGCGCAGCAGGTTGGACGCCTTTCCGCCAAACCATTCCGGGAAGGGCGGCTGGCAGGAATGCAGCGAAATGACCAGCGGGGTTTCGATGTAACGCTTCATCCGGTGAACGCCGCGTCGTGAAAAATCTCCGCCTGGAAAATCTCCATGTGTGGCAGGCGTCCGCGCAGGTCCTCCAGCCGGAAACCGGCCTTGCGGCATGTGGCTTCAAGAAATTCATGCGGCGTCCAGTTGTATTCCGCCGCCACCTGCGGCAGCAGCACGCCGCGCCATCCCATCCACTCGACCATCAGGCCGTCGCGTCCCACCGTGATCTCCCCGATGGAATGGATGGCTTGGCGCGGACTGAGCACGCTGATCTCGACGCCCAGGCCGCCAAATTCATCCGGAGACAGGGGATCGAAACGCGGGTCGCGGGTGGCGGCCGAGCGGGCCATGTCCGCCACGGTCTCCAGCAGGGGACGGGAGTCATCAAAGGTTCCAATGCACCCCCGCAATTCGCCGCGGACATGCAGGGTTACAAAGGCGCCGTGCGGGGCCAGGGTTTCCGGGGGGGGATGGTCAGGTGGAGAAAACCGCTCTCCACGCGCGGCGGCGCAGGCCGCCTGCCGGGCGGTCTCCAGCAGGAACTGGCGGCTGGAATCAGAGAGCATGCTCATCTTTCCGCTGGCGGCCGCCGGCCGGTATCGCGCCAGACAAAATAGTCCGCAAGGATTTGCCCGTGGTCGAAACACAGGTTGGCCGGTAATTCCTCGCGTTTGAAAAAGCGAACGCCCATGGCGTCGTCGCCCGCGCGCGGCTCCCCCGCGGCCCATCCGGCGAAGACCACGGAGACCGTGTGTTTCCGCTTGTCGCGGGCGGGATTGCTGTAGGCGAAGAACTGTTCGAGCAGTTCGGTCTCCAGGCCGGTTTCCTCGCGAATTTCCCGGCGGGCGGCTTCCGCCACATGTTCGCCGGGCTCCACGAACCCGCCGGGCAACGCCCAGCCCAACGGCTCGAATTTCCGTTCGATGAGCACGATTCCACGCGGGTGCTCGATGATGACATCCACAGTCAAAAAGGGGCCGGTCCGGGAATCCATGGCGCGGGCGTACAATGGCGTTCGTGCGGGGTCAAGGGGGCGGCATGGGGGTCATTCTTTCCAGTGCTGGCGCATGAAAGTGGAATGGCGGGAACCGGCCCATGGGAGGCGTAGAGGAGGATTGCGGGAGCCAGACCCTGCAGCCACCCCACCCCACGGGTGGCGGTTGAGCGCTGGAGAAGCATGGACTATACTCCCGCGCCGGTTTTGTGAGGTTTTGTGAACGTGCAGGTCAATTCTCCATCACCCGCCGTGCCGGGATCGCAGGATATCCGGCGCATCCATTTCATCTCGCTCGGGTGTCCCAAGAACCGCGTGGATACCGAGGTCATGGTTGGCAAGGCCCTGGGCGCCGGTTACCAGTTGGAAGACGATCCCGCCGAGAGCGATGTGATTGTGGTCAATACCTGTGGTTTTCTGCAGGCCTCCGCCGAGGAGTCCATTGACACCATCCTCGACATGGCCGCCTACAAGCAAAGCGGCAGGCTGAAGACCCTGGTCATGGCCGGTTGTCTGGTGCAGCGCCACGCCGACGAATTGGCCGCCGAACTCCCCGAGGTGGACCATTTCATCGGCACCGGAGAATTTCATCGCCTGACCGATTTGCTGGCGACCAGCGGCTCCCGCCTGGCGGTGGATACGCCCATCTACGTGCTCGACCACCGCACTCCGCGCACCATCACCACGGCGCACCACGCGGTCTACCTTAAGATCAGCGAAGGTTGCGACAACAAATGCGCCTTCTGTATCATCCCCACGCTGCGCGGCGCGCAACGCTCGCGGCCGGTCAACGACCTGGTGGCGGAAGCCAAGGCGCTGACGGCGGCCGGAGCAAAGGAGATCACGCTCATCGCCCAGGATCTGACCGCTTATGGTTATGATCAGGAACCGCGCACCGATCTGGCGGACCTGCTTGACGGGCTCAGCGGCGTCAACGGCCTGCGCTGGATTCGCCTGCTCTACGCCTACCCGCGCCGTTTCCCCGGACGCATGCTCGACCTGATGCGCGAGCGCGAGAATATCGTTCCCTATCTCGACATGCCTTTGCAGCACATCAACGATGAGATGCTGCGCGCCATGCGCCGGGGCCGCGATTCGGCGTTCATCCGCCTCCTCCTCGACACCATCCGCGAAAAGGTTCCGGGAATCACCCTTCGCACCACCTTTATCGTGGGATTTCCCGGCGAGACAGACGCGCAGTTCGAGGAACTAGTCAAATTCGTCGAGGAATACCAGTTCGAGCGCATGGGCGTGTTTGGCTATTCGCAAGAGCCCGGGACTCCCGCCGGGGAAATGCCCGGCCAGCTTCCAGCGGAGGTCATTGAAGAGCGCCGCAAGCACCTGATGGGCGTGCAGCGGAAAATCTCCCGCCGCCAACAGCGCAAGATGCTGGGCCAGGTGATTGATGTGCTGGTGGAAGGCCCCAGCGATGAAACCGAACACTTGCTGGTGGGGCGGGACAAATCCCGGGCTCCCGAAATTGACGGGCTCGTTTACATCAATGACGGCGCTCCGGCCATTGGCGACATTGTCAAGGTCAAGATCACCGAGGCGGGCGATTACGATCTTGTCGGACATGTGGTTCCCGGGTGAGCGCGGACAAAATTCCATTGCTGGATTTGCCCCGGGAGTTGGACCCCGACCGCGCCGCGATTGACGCCGCCATCGCCCGGGTCATCCAGTCCGGGCGGTTTATCCTGGGCCCGGAAGTGGAAGCCTTCGAGACGGAATTCGCCGCGTTTTCCGGCGTTCCATACTGCGCCGGATTCAGTTGCGGAACCGCCGCGCTCTACGCCCTGGCGTGGTGCGCGGGCGTGCGGCCGGGCCATGAGGTCATCACCACGCCCATGAGCTTCGTGGCGACGGCGGAAGCCATTCATTGGTGCGGCGCCAGAACCGTTTTCGCGGATATTGATCTGGAGACCCTCAACCTCAACCTCGATGCGGTGGAACAGGCCATTACCCCGCGGACCAAGGCGATTGTCCCGGTGCATCTGCACGGCAGAATGGTTGATATGCGGCGGCTCTCCGGCATGACGTCCGGGACTGGCGTGTTGTTGCTGGAGGACGCAGCCCAAGCCCACGGCGCCAGGGGTCCGGGCGATCAGGGCGGGCCGGGAACCCAGAGCGCCGGCGCCGTGTTTTCATTCTTTCCCGGGAAAAACCTGGGCGCCCTGGGCGACGCGGGCGCCGTGGTCACCAGCGATGAAGGTCTCGTGCGCGAACTCAGGCTTATTCGCAACCATGGGCGCAGCGGCAAGTTTGATCACAATGTCATGGGCTGGAATCTCCGCATGGACGCCCTGCAGGCGGCGGTGCTCCGGGTGCGGTTGCCCCGTTTGGCCGCGTGGAACCAGCGCCGCCAGGAAATCGCCGCGCGCTACCGGACGTTGCTGGCGGGACATCCGGAAATCCGCCTGCCGCCAGAGGATCCTGGCATGGTCTGGCATCAGTTCGCGGTGCGGGTTCCCCGCCGCGACGTCGTGCTGGAGGCCATGGCCAGACGGGGCGTGGAATGCGGCGTGCATTATCCGGCGGCGATCCACCGGTTGGGCGCGTTTTCGTATCTGGGATATGGCGAAGACGCCTTCCCGGATGCGGAGGAAGCCGCGCGCACGGTGCTTTCGCTGCCCATGTTTCCCACGCTGACGGATCAGGAAATTGGGCGCGTGTGCGAGGCGCTGACGGAGGTGGTGAGCCATGGATAATTGGCATGGTCAGGTGGTGCTGATCACCGGCGGAACCGGATTCATCGGCTCGCATCTGGCGCTGCGCCTGTCCGCTCTGGGCGCGCGCGTGCGCTGTCTGGACACCGGCCGCCGTTCCGCGCTGGATCAACTCACCGGCGGGGCGCGGCCGGCGAATATCGAGGTCATTCACGGCAGCGTGCTGGATCGCGAGTCGCTGGCGGTGTCGGCCATGGGCGTCCAGACGGTCTTTCATATGGCCGCGTACGCGGGGGTCAGCACCTACTTCCGCGAACCGGTGGATACCATGCGCGTCACCCTGCTGGGCATGAACAACCTGATGGAAGTTCTCGCGGACTCCCGCTGGAAGCCCTCGCGCGTGGTTTTCCTCTCGACCAGCGAGGTGTACGGCGCCCATGCGCTCGATGCGGATGAGGAACAGCCCATGTGCATCGGCCCGGTCTCCAACAGCCGTTGGGTGTATTCCGCCGCCAAGGCCGCCGCCGAACACCTGTTGCACGCCCATGGGCGGCAAAACGGCCTGCCGGTGGCGTCCCTGCGGCCATTCAATATCTATGGACCGGGCCAGCCGGGGGAGGGGGCGGTCGCCAATTTCCTGCGCGCCTGCCGTGAGGGCCGGGACCTGGAAATCACCGGCGATGGTTCGCCCCGCCGCGCCTGGTGTTATGTGGATGACATGATTCAGGCCTGTTTGCTGGCGGCGGCGGCGCCTGAAGCAGTGGGGAAGGCGTTCAACATCGGCAATCCGGATGCGTTGATCAGCACCCTCGATCTGGCGAGGCGCATCCAGGCGATTTCCGGCGGCGCAAGCGGCGTTCGCATGGTTCCGCATCCTGGGGGATCGGGCGGAGAAGTGCTCGATCGCAGCCCCAACATTGGACGCGCCCGCGCGGTGCTGGGTTACGCGCCCGCCGTGGGCCTGGATGAAGGGTTGTCCCTCGCATGGCGCTGGGAATCGCGGAAAACCGGTCTTACCACGCCGCAGTCAGGGGGTGTCGCGGATTGACATTTGCGCCGTTCTGGGCGATTTCCCCGCCGCGTCTTCCGTCACCCCAAACTGAAGGTTCTGAATGAGCAACAAAGCAGAAGTCGCCGTCTCGTACGACGTGGACAACGAGTTTTTCCGGCTCTGGCTCGACGAGAAGATGGCCTACACCTGCGGCCTGTTTGAAGGCACGGACAGCTTGGAGCAGGCGCAACTCAACAAGCACGAGTTCCTCGCCAATTATGCGAAGGTGACTCCAGAGTCGGTGGTGCTGGATATCGGCTGCGGGTGGGGCGCCTGCCTGGATTATCTCGCCACGCGCCGGAACGTCCGCCAGGCCCATGGCATCACCCTCAGCGAGGCGCAGTTCAAGGAAATCCAGCGCCGCAATGTCCCCAATGTCACGGCGCAGTGCGTGTCCTATCTGGATTACAAGCCTACCCAGAAATTCGATGGGGTGATCTCCATCTGCATGATGGAGCATATCGCCACCCCACAGGAAGTGCGCGCGGGTCAACACATCGAAAAGTACCGGGAATACTTCCGGCTGGCCCACTCGTGGACGCGCCCTGGGGCCCATTTCGCCCTGCAGACCATCCTGCGCAACCGCGTGCCCCGCGACCGCAACGACCTGCGCGACATTGGCTGGGTCACCTACGCCATTTTCCCCGGCGGCCTGTCCCTGCGCCTGGAGGACATTTGCGAGGCGGTCAACCCGTACTGGGAAATCATGGAAGTGAAGACCCGCCGCGAACATTACCGCCGCACCACTTTTGAATGGCGCGAGCGGCTGCGCAAGAACGAAAAACTCATCCGGGAGCGCTGGGGGAATCAGGTGTACGAGGATTACGACCGTTACCTCTCGACCTGTGTGCGCGGCTTCGAGATGCAGTACCAGTCCCTGGCGCAATGGCAGTTGCGCCGCAACGATGATGTGGATTCTTCCCGTTCCTGATTCCCAGCGAGGACACCAACATGAATCACAGCGAATACCTGCAGTTGTTCAAGACCGCCGTTTTCGAGGCTTCCGGCAAGAGCTTCGATTCCGTCTCTCCCGAGACCGTGATCGCTGACCTGGGCCTGGACAGCGTGGCGGTGATGGAAGTGGTCGCGGCTCTCGAAGAGAAGCTGAACATCACCATCCCCGATGATCGTCTGGCGCATATCAACACCATCGGCGATCTGTTCCGCACCCTGGATATGCTGAAGAAATAAGCCATCCGGCTGCGAAGTCCATGCAAAACCGCCCGGATTATCCGGGCGGTTTTGTCTTCCTGGAGATATCCCCACCGCCTGGCGGCGCCAGGCCATTCTGTCTGTTAGTAACCCTGTTAAGCGCCCGCCCGCGCCATGTTCGTGAGCAAAAGGGGCGGGAAACGGGTTGTAATGGCGCGGATCGCTTATTCCGCGTCCGCTGGAGCGCTGGCCGCCGATCCCGGCGCAAGACCAGATGGCGGAATCAGCACGCCACCGTCGGTTCTGGCGGGAGATTTGGCGCGGAACAACTCCGTGCGGGTGACTTCCAGCTTCTTCAGCACCGGATACACCACTTCATTGATGAACACCGCCCGGTCAATCCCGGCGCTGCGCATCACCTTCACGCGGGATTCATAATCCGGAACAAGGTCATCCGCCGGCATGCGGAAGTTGGTGAAGACCTCCTTCAGGTCCGCCAGCGTGCCCGCGCGGTCTTCTTCGAGGTAGATGCCCGACATCAGGGTGTAGAAATTGGTGTGGGCGATTTCATCGCGGGAGATGTGGTGGTAAATCGCCGACAGCAGTTCGTCGCCCGCCGCCTGCGCCGCCTTCTGCTGCTTGAGGTAGATAACGCAGGTCGCCATCTCCTGGAACATGGCGTACAGGGTCATCTTGCGGCTGGTGTCGAACGGCGCCTTCCACTTCTTGTTGAGAATGGCGTCGGTGAAGGCGTCCATCTGCTCCGGGGTGCGCTGTCCCGTGCGCATCAGGTACTCGCGCAGCGACAGGGAGTGCTTGGACTCCTCGTATCCCCAGTTGGCGGCGAACCATAGTTGCGCGTAGGAAGACTGCCGCATGACATCCAGGTGGGCGTGGATATAGTCGGGCAGGTACATCTCCACTCCCGCGAAAGTCTCGGCGCATAAGGCGCGCTCCTCGGACTTCGGGGTCTTTTCCGCCAGTTCCCAGGGTACATCCTGCGAAATCACCCAGCGGCGCTTGCGCTCGGCCTTGTCGAAGAAATCGCTGAACGCCTCGTAGGCTTTTTCCTTGAATGTTTTGGCCATGACTCCCTCTTGACTGAAAATCGCGGGAAACCTAATGATTTCCCCTTTTCCCTGACCGTGTGTTACCTCACGGGCGGCCGGACCGCAGCCTTTCCTGCCCCGTCATTTTGCGTGCGGTTTGACCACCGGCGCCCGGGGAGCGCATCTCCAGAGAATTGTCAGGATTGTCAAAAGCGCGCCGCCAGCAATACCAGGCTGTTGCCCGCGGGACCCCATTCCCTGCCCCATCGGCCGGCGGGAAGCGGCAGACGGCTCACCGCGGCCAATGGCGCGCGGCGGATCAGGCCGCCGTATCCGGCTGGCGCGCCGGAATACCAGTTCCAGAACCGGAATCCGGCGCTTTCCACCAACCGCTTCAACACCCGCGGACGGAAATGGTTGAGGTGGCTGGGCGGCGTGAACAGGCCGTATTTCCAGCGGGCGCCGCTGAGTTGGAGGGCGCGCAGTTTGAGCAGATGAAAATTCATGTTGGGGACACGGATCAGGAGGCATCCGCCCTCGACCAGCAGGCGGTGGGCGGCGTCAAGCGCATCGCGGAAATCCGGCAAATGCTCGAAGCTGTCGAGGAAACACACCGCTTCGTATTCCGATGACTCTCCAATGTCTTCGATGATTCCCTGAATCGCGCGGACCCCCGGGATGGTTTTGCACCGGGCGATGCAGGCGGCGGAGACATCCACCCCTGTCATGCGGAAACCGCGCGCGGCGCCCTGGGTCAGGAATCCGCCATGGCCGCACCCAGCGTCGAGGATACGATCGCCAGGCTCAAGCCCGAACTCTTCCAGCAGGTCCAGCGCCTGCTCAAAAGCCTGGGACTTGGAGCGCCCCCAGGCTTTGGCCTCCTCGTCGCCGCCCCGGAAATAGGACTGGTTGTAGTATTCCGCCAGTTGCTGATCGTCTGGAACCGGAAAGGTGGTGATGAAGCCGCACGCGGGACAATCCAGGATCTGGTAGCCATCCTCGCGGGTCAGAAAAATGAATGGCCCCGGCCCGCCGCATGCGCGGCAGGGCGGGAAAGGACGCGGAACATCCCTCAATGCAATGGCTTGGCTCACGTGCTGCTCTTCCTCCGGTTCAGTGCGTACCGGAGCGCCAGCATATCCTCGTGCGTGATGATGCGGAAGATCGGCAACGCCAGGGCCCACGACGCGAGACCAGCGAAGGCCAGCGCCAGCGGGTGGACTGCTCCCGCATCATGCAACCGCCAACCTGCGAAGGCGATGGCCGCGCCCGCCAACAGACCGGGGAGAACCTGCGCGGCGGCGGCGGATTTGGTCATTCCGCCGGGAAGGACGGACCAGAACACCGCTAGCACCACCACCTCGGTGATGGCCGTGCAGGCGGCGACTGCTTCCGGTCCGGCGTACGGGATCAGCGCGGTCTTGAGCAGGATATCCGCGGCCACGCGCACGATCATGAGAATGCTGGCCAGCCGTTCGCGCTTGAGGGCGACCAGTGTGAAGAGCAGGACATCGTTGATGAACACGAAAGGAACCGCTACCCCAAACCACGCGAGAAACACCGGCGCGCTGCTCCAGGGACCGCCGAAAAACAGGTCAATCCACCCGCGCGCCCCGGCGATCATCACCACCGCGCCCGCTACGCCCGGCAACAGCGCCGCCTTCAGCGCCAGGCGCAATGCGCCGGTGATATCCTCTCCGCGCGCGGCCAGGCTGGAGAGAATTGGAAACAACGCGCCGGTGATAATGAGCGAGATGGCGTATCCGCCTTCAAACAGGCGCGCCGCCATGCCATATTGGCCGATGATCCCATCTGGCGTGTTCATCGCCTTGAGCAGGATGGGGTCGCTGCGCAGGTAGAACAGCGTGAACATGGTGGTCGCCGCGACGGCGGTGATGTTCCGCCACGAGCGCGGCCAGCGGAACCAGTCGGGCGCGCGCAGTCCGGGAAAGCGGCCTTGCAGGGAGCGGGCCATCCACAGGGCCCCGGCGGTGTTGGCGATGGCCATGCCGGCGACCGCGTGGGTGGCGGTGCGGAACAGGAGCAGCCCCGCGGCGCCGCCCGCCAGCATGAGCAGCCGTCCCAGCGTGCGGTTGCGCAGGCCCGAGCGGAAATTCTCCACGCCGCTGTCCGCCGCGATGACAAACTCGATCAACAGGTTGGCGGCCATGTGCAGGATCATCCACCACGCCAGCACCCGTTCCTCCGCGCCCGCATCCCATGCCGAAATCACCAGCGCCGCCAGGCAGGATGACCACGCGATCAACCAAAATTTCGCGCCGCTCATCTGCCGCAGCGCCGCCAGCCGCCCGTCTGGATTCGAGGCCAACTGCCTCACCAGCAGCGTGTTGGCTCCCGCATCGCCGAGTATGGCGAACATGGCGGCGAATCCCTGGGCGAAGGAAATTTTCCCGAACGCGGCGTCTCCCAGAATGCGCGTGGTCATCAGCGCCAGCACCAGCGACGCGAGGCGGGCCAATCCCTCCGCGATGGCGCGGAACCACAGGTTGCCGGCGGCGCGCTGGTGAAGGTTCATTTCGCCAGATCCCGCCAAATCCGCTCCACGCCGTCCGCCATGGCCTGCAGGGAAAAACGCTCTCGTGCAATGACCCGGGCGCTTTCGCCCATGGTCTCGCGGAGCGCGGGATCCCGGATCAATCGTTCCAGGTGACGGGCGAGTTCTTCCGCACAGCCGGGCCGCGACAGCAGACCCGTCCGTTCATGCGTCACCGCCTCCGGAACGCCGGCGATCCGGCTGGCCGCCACGGGCAGACCCGCCATCATTGCTTCCAGAATGCTGATCGGCAACCCCTCGCCGCTGACGGATGGGAAGACAAACACATCCGCGGCGCGCATCAATGCGGGAATATCGTCGCGCCAGCCGGTCAGGCGCACGCGGGTGCGCGCGCCGGGATCGGGCTGTTTGAGCAGTTCCCGGGATCGGGCCGCGAAGTCATGGCTTCCCCCGGCGATGATCAGCCATGGATCAAGGCCGCGATCATGCAGAAGTTGGAAGGAACGCATCAACACATCATGCCCTTTCGCGGGGATCAGCTTGCCGGCCGACAGCAGAACCGCCGCGTTCTCCGGAATTCCCAGCGTTGCGCGTATGGACTTGCGCGCGGAGTCCGGAGCGGGTTGCTCCGGAACTCCGTAGGGAACCACCACGGTTTTCTCCGGAACGCCCGGGACATGGCGGTAGGCGTCGCGCGCGGCCTGGCAGCAGGCGATGACGCGCGAAGCCCGGTTCAACAGCCGGCGATCCACCCGGTTTTGCCGGGTGAAGACATTGTGCAGCGTCCACACCAGGGGAGTGGAAGGCGGCGTGGCTTCCGCGGCGTATTTCATGGCGTAGAAGGCGTTGGCGTGGACGATGGCGGGGGCCGTTTCGCGAATGAGTTCGTGGAGCCGTCTCACGCCCTTGCCGGAAACCCAGGGCAGGTGATTGACGCGGAAGGGCAGGGCGTCAAACTCCAGCGGAATGACTTCCACGCCCTGCGCCCGCGCCCGCTTCTCCATTTCGCCGCCGGGCGGACACGCCAGCACGTGCTTCCAGCGCGGGGGAGGCAGCGCGGCGCACAGGCGCAGCATCGCCATCTGCCCTCCCGAAACCCACGGAAACGGGTCCAGCCACAGAATCACCGGAGATTGGCTCACGCTTCGCCGTCCCGGTTGTCGCGCAGAGCGCCGCGAATGCGATCCGCCAGGGCGGAATAGCGCTCGCGCACCGCGTTGTTGCGCACCGCCATGCCGATGGCCTTTTCCTGGCCAATCAGCACCACCAGTTTTTTGCCGCGTGTGATCGCCGTGTACAGCAGGTTGCGCTGTAGCATCATGTAGTGCTGCGTGAACAGCGGCGTGATCACGGCGGGGTATTCGCTGCCCTGGCTCTTGTGTACGGTGATGGCGTAAGCCAGCATCAGGTTGCCGGTGTCATCCTTGTGATAGCGGGACTCGCGGTCGCCGAAACGCACGATAATCTCCTTCTTCGGCGCGTCCCAGCCCACGATGCGGCCCACGTCGCCGTTGAAGACTTCGCGGTCGTAATCGTTGCGGATCTGCATCACCTTGTCGCCCAGCCGGAATTCAAATTCCCCGCGCTTCAGCAGGGGATCCCCCGGATTCAGTTCGGCCTGCAGCACGCGGTTCAGGTTTTCCGCGCCCACGGCGCCCCGGTGCATGGGAACCAGCACCTGCACATCCTCGACGGGATCCAGTCCGAAGCGTTTGGGAATGCGCTCGCGCACCATCTGCAGAATGGCGGGAACGGCCTCCTCGGGGCTGTTGCGTGGAACGATGAAAAAATCCGATTCCCCGCCCGGCGGCGCCGAAACCGGAGGTTCGCCCGAGTTCACCCGGTGGGCGTTGACGACGATGTCCGACGAGCGCGCCTGACGGAATATCTCTCGCAACCTCACCACGCTCGCGGCGCCGGAAGCAATCAGATCCCGCAGGACATTTCCCGCTCCCACGCTGGGGAGTTGATCCACGTCGCCGACAAACACCACGCGCGCATTGGCGGGCAGGGCGCTCAGCAGCGCATACAACAACTGGATATCAATCATGGATGCTTCGTCCACGATCAACGCCCCGCATGACAGCGGGGAGCCCGCGTTGCGTCCGAACAGCCCCGGCGAATCGCCCGTGTTGTATTCCAGCAGACGGTGGATGGTCATCGCCTCGTGACCGGCGGATTCCGCCAGCCTGCGCGCCGCCCGGCCGGTGGGAGCGGCGAGGGCGATGTCCGTCTTGTTGTGTTTCAGGATGCGGACGATCCCGCGCATGATGGTGGTTTTGCCGGTGCCCGGTCCGCCCGTGATCACGGTGATGGGATGGGTCAGCGCCTCCCGGAGAGCCTCCCGCTGGAGCGTGGTCAACTCAATGTGCGCATCCTCCGCGTAACTGTTGATGGCGGCGTCCAGATCGCCCTGGATGCGCTCCGCTCCGCGCAGCTTGAGCAGTTCGGCGCAGGCCCCGGTCTCGGCGCGGTGCAGCGAACGCGCGTAAGCGGCTTCCTCGCCGCGGATTTTCTCAATCACCACATGGGATTCCCGGCGCAGCGATTCCACCGCGGCTTCGATCAGCCCGGGCTCGACCTGAAGTTCCTGGATTCCGCGTTCAATCCATACGGAAACCGGCAAGTATACATGTCCTTCGTCGCCGGCGGTTTCAAGCTGGAAATGCATGAACGCGCGTATGCGGCGCGGATGTTTTTCGTCAATCCCCATCGAGCGCGCGATGCGATCGGCGGTTTTGAAGCCGACCCCGAACACGTCAAACGCCAGCACATAGGGATCTTCCCTGATTTTGTTGACGGTCTGTTCCCGGTAACGGGAGTAAATGCGGTGCGCGAGTCCGGGCGTGGCGCCGTGCGACATCAGGAATGTCATCACGCGGAGCACGCCCTGCTGCTCCATCAGGGATTCGTGGATGATCTTCGCCTTGCGATCGCTGATGCCTTCCACCCCGGTCAGCCGCGAAGGTTCGTTGATGATGATGTCCAGGGTGTCCATGCCGAAGGCGGCGACGAGCCGCTCCGCGTTTTTATCGCCCACGCCATCCACATTCGCGGAGAGAAAGCGGCGTACTCCCTCCAGGCTTTGATGTGACAGCGGCTGCACGGCGTCGGCGCGGAACTGCCTGCCGTAGTTCTTGTCCTCGACCCAGCGGCCCTGGCATTCGATGTTCATGCCGGGGTCCAGGCCCGCGAGCACGCCCACCACGGTGACTTCCTCGCCGCCGGTGATCATACGGACCACCGCGAATCCGCTGGCCGCGTTGGCAAAGACCACCCGCCGGACCTCGCCGCGCAGGGTCTCGGTCTGGTTGGCGTCCTGGTTCTGGAAAAGTGGTCCGGCGCGTGCGCTCACGGCGCGCAGTGTGCGTTGGAAAATGGTCCCGCGCAAGCGTCCGTCCGATTGCCCGCGCGCGGGAACAGCGCTACAAACAGGGCATGGAATCCTCCCGTCAGAATGCTCCCGTCATTCGCGCGCCCCGCGGCGGTTCCTTGGCCTGCAAAGGCTGGGTGCAGGAAGCCGCCATGCGCATGATCATGAACAATCTCGACCCCGAAGTGGCCGAGCGCCCCGCCGATCTGGTCGTCTACGGCGGCATTGGCAAGGCGGCCCGCAACTGGGACTGCTACCACGCGATCGTCCGTTCGCTGCGCGAACTGGAAAGCGACGAAACCCTGCTGGTGCAGAGCGGCAAGCCGGTCGGTGTGATGAAAACCCATCCGGACGCCCCGCGCGTGCTGCTGGCCAATTCCAACCTGGTTCCCAAATGGGCGACCTGGGAGCACTTCCGCGAACTGGACGCCAGGGGCCTGATGATGTTCGGGCAGATGACCGCCGGATCGTGGATCTACATCGGCACGCAGGGCATTCTGCAGGGCACGCATGAGACCTTCGCCCAAGCCGGACGCACGCATTTTGGTTCTGCCGATTTGCGCGGGCGGTCCATTCTCACCGGCGGGCTGGGCGGCATGGGCGGCGCGCAGCCGCTGGCCGCGGCCATGGCGGGGGCGGCGATCCTGTGTGTGGAGGTGGATCCGTCCCGCATCCGCCGCCGCCTGGAAACGGGCTACCTCGACGTGGCGGCGGACTCCCTGCCGGACGCGCTGGATCGCGTGCAAACAGCGGTGAAGGAAAAACGTCCGCTCAGCGTTGGCCTGTTGGGCAATTGCGCGGAAGTATTTCCGGAACTGGCCCGCCGCGGCGTGAAATTTGATCTGGTCACTGACCAGACCAGCGCACATGATCCCCTCAATGGCTATATTCCCGCCGGTGCGAGCCTGGAAGAAGCGGCGGCATGGCGCCAGCGCGATCCTCAAGGGTATGTCACGGCGGCCAAGCAGAGCATGGCCGCGCAGGTGCGGGCGATGCTTGACATGATGCGCGCAGGCGCCCATGTGTTCGATTATGGCAACAACATCCGCGCCATGGCGCAGGAGATGGGCGTGGAGGACGCTTTCGCGTTTCCAGGGTTTGTGCCCGCGTATATCCGCCCGCTGTTCTGCGACGGCAAGGGGCCGTTCCGCTGGGTCGCGCTCTCCGGCGATCCCGCCGACATCGCCGCGACGGACGACGAGGTGTTGCGGCTGTTTCCGGAGGATCAGACCCTGCGTGCGTGGATTAGCCAAGCGCGGGACAAGGTGCGGTTTCAGGGCTTGCCGGCGCGCATATGCTGGCTCGGATACGGCGAGCGCGCCCGCGCGGGACTGGCCTTCAACCGTCTGGTGGCGGAAGGGCGCGTGAAGGCCCCCATTGTCATCGGCCGCGATCACCTGGATTGCGGCAGCGTCGCCTCGCCGAACCGCGAAACCGAGGCGATGCTGGATGGATCGGACGCCGTCGCCGACTGGCCGATCCTCAACGCGCTCGTCAACGCGGTGAATGGCGCGAGTTGGGTGTCCTTTCATCACGGCGGCGGCGTCGGCATGGGGTATTCGCTGCACGCCGGGCAGGTGATTGTCGCCGATGGAACGCCGGAAGCGGCGCACCGCATCGAGCGCGTGCTCAACTCCGATCCGGCGATGGGTATTTTCCGTCACGCGGACGCGGGGTATGGGCGCGCCATCGCCAATGCGAAAACAGCCGGGTTGAAAATTCCGGTCGAACCCACGGCGCGCGGCTGATTTCTCCCGGACAAGGAGCTTTCATGGACGCCAATCTTCTTCCTCCGGATGCGGAATTGCTGGAAGCCGCGGCCCGGCGCAACACCACGCTTTCCGAACTGGCGCCGCCCTGCGCGCGCCCGCTCGACGTCCGTCATCTGGCGCAGATGGCCCATCTGACCTGTCCCGCCACCACCTGGAAATACGTGGAAGGCGCGGTGCTGAACAGCAAGGCCAACCTGGTGGTGCTCGATCTCGACGACTCGGTTCCGGCGGAAAGGCCGGATCTGCTGGAAGAAGGGCTCCGCAATATCGTCCGCGCGTTCCGGACGCTGAAGTGGCCCGTTTCCAGGCTGCGGTATTTCCGTCCGCGCGGTCTGGCCGAGGATCCGCGCCACGAGGATATCCATGTCGTGACGGAGAATGCCCCCGGCGGCTTCGATGGTCTGGTCTACCCCAAGATCGAGAATGAGGAGGAACTCGTCGGCGTGGACCTGACGCTGTCCGCGCTGGAGGAAAAGCACGGGCTGCCGCAGGGAGGCATCCGCGTGCAGGCGATGATTGAATCGGTTCACGCGGAAGAGCGGGTGTTCGAGATCGCCCGCTCCACGCCGCGTCTCTCCGGACTGATCTTTGGCGCGTTCGACTACTGGAGCAGCCTGGGACTTGCGTTGACTGCCTATCGCCCGGACCATCCGCTGATCAACGATGCGCGTATCCACATCGCCAAGGCCGCCGCCAGCGTGGGAGTTCCCGCCATCGCTGAAATGACCCTGAATTTTCCCACCCGCGACAAAAGCGAGGCGGAGCGCGCGGCCGCGCTGGAAGACTGCCGCCGCGACGCCATTCTGGCGAGGGAACAGGGGTTTTCCGGGAAATGGACGGGCATCCCCGCGCAGGTGGAAATCGCCGTGGAGGTATTCACCCCCGCGGCGCCAGCGATTGAAAAGGCGCTGCGCGAGGCCCGAGCCTTCCTGGATTCGCTGAAGCAGGGCAAGGCCGCGCTGATGATTGACGGCAGGATGGCCGATCGCGCCACTGATCGCATGAACCGCACGCTGCTGGCCGTGGCGTACGCGGTGGGGCGGGTC
Source organism: Myxococcota bacterium (assembly GCA_022072125.1). GTDB lineage: Bacteria > Myxococcota > JAJVIH01 > JAJVIH01 > JAJVIH01 > JAJVIH01. The sequence continues at coordinate 77,838 of JAJVIH010000054.1, forward strand.
AGCGAGGACGATGCGCGTTTGTTGGGGCTGATTCCGGGAGAGGATCAGTAGCGGATGGCGAACGCCTTGCCTACGGTATCCGGATTTTCCAGGCAATCAAGCAGGCAGTAGGCCAGATCGGCGCGCGAGATCGATGAGAAAGTCCCGATGCGCAAATCCGGTCCCGTGGCGTAGCGGCCCTTCGCCGGTCCATTGGTCAGCCGTGGCGGCCGCACGATGGTCCAGTCCAGGCCGCTGGCCATGATCAGGCGTTCCTGCTCGCGGCGGTCCGCCAACATCGCTTTCATCTTCTCTCCAAATTCAAAGGGAAGCCGGTAAATTCCCCGCAGGTGTTCGCGTGGATGGCCGATCAGACAGCCGGTGACACATGCCAGCCGCGTGACACCGTGTTTTTTCATGGCTGCGATCAGATTGGCGGCTCCTGGCGCCGTGAGCGCCGCGGGGGAATCCGGGGCGTGGCCGATACAACTCAACGCCGCGGTTGCGCCTTCCATGGCCTGTTCCAGCGAGCCTGCGTCCAGAATATCTCCCTGGAGCACTTCGAGTGATGCGTGAGGTGAAAAGGCTCCTTCAGGGCGGCGGACCGGCGCGCGGACAGTCCAGCCCCGGCGCAGGGCTTCGCGCACGCATTCCCGCCCGGTTCTTCCGGAGGCGCCAATGATGAAAAGGATTCTGTTCATGGCCGGAAATCTCCCCGCGCATGCCAGGCTGAAATTGCGCACCCAACTTCCCCGGCATATTGCAAAACCAGCCCCGCGCGGTCCAACGGGATCGCCGGAAGTTCAGCCGGCGGAAGCGCCGACCACCTGCTTTTCCATGCCGCGTTCCCAGAACAGCAGGTAGGCCAGCAAGGCCAAAAGAGGAGAGATGGCCGCCGCGATGAAGGTCATGTCAATGCCGCGCCATTCGGCGATGACGCCCGCGGCCAATCCCGCACACATGGTTCCCAGGTCAAACGAGGCGAAGTAAATGCTGAAGGCCGAGGGCCGGATTTCCGGCGCCGTCAAATCGGTCACCAAGGCGGCGGAAACTGAAACGAAGGCGCCGAATCCGAGTCCCACCAACAGTCCGGCGGCCCACAGGGCGGGCGGCGTGGTGGTCAGGGTGAGAAGGAAAATCCCGGCGGATTGCACGATCAGACCAGGCAGCATCACCACCAGCCGGCCCTTGCGGTCGCTGACGCGACCCATCACGAAGCGGGACACCAGCACGCCAATTGCATTGGCGATGAAAAAGCTGCTCACCAGTCCGGGAATCGCGTGCGCCTTGAGCAGCATGGGCAGGAAACTCAGCACGGCGCCGTGGGCCGCCGCGGCGAAGAGCAGGGCGATGCTTGGAATCATCAGCACCTTGACGGCCAATACCTCACGCATCGGCATGGCGCTGGGCGGCGTGGGTTTTTCCCCCGCCGGGTCGAAAAGGAAAACCGCCGAAATGATCGCGCACAGCCCCAATAGAGCCGCCGAGTGGAAGGTTCCCGCGTGATGGCCGGAATTCCACAGATAATCACCCAGGGCAGGGCCCGCGGCCATGGCGATGGTGAAGGAGACGCCCATCACGCCCATGATGAAGCCGCGTTTGTTCTCTGGCGCCAGGTCGGAGAGCATCAATTGCGAGGCCATGCTGAACATGCCAAGGCCCATGCCGTGAAACAGCCGCAGGAGGATTACACTCCCGGTGCGCGGCAACCAGAGGTACAGCCATGGAAGCAGGGTGATGGCGACCGCGGCGATGATCATCATCTGGCGGCGGGTCAGCTTTTTCATCAGTTCCGCGGACATGGGCCGGGCCAGCAGAACGCCGATTGAGAAAGCCATCAGCGAATAACCCACCTCGCGGGATCCGCCGCCAAGACTTTCCAGGAAACCTGGCATCACCGGCAGCAGGACCGTCAGCGACATGGTGGACCAGAACGAAGCCATGAAGAGGCTGATGTAGGCGCCTCTCGGACTTGTTTCCGGGATGATGGTGATGGATTGTTGGGAAGGGTTCAAGGTGTGACTGCTGCTGGCGCCGCGCTCCCCCGCGCTCTCCAATGACTTAATCGTGATTCCCCATGAAACGCAAGCGCTGGAATATCCCGGAACTGGAAGAAATATCACACGGCATTGTCCGTATCCCCGAGCGGGTGGGCGTGCCGTTCACCCCGCGCGTGCGGCGGATTGCGGACCATTCCTGGTTCCAGCGGCTCCGGCTGGTGCGTCAACTTGGGCCGCTGTGCCTGGTGTACCCGGGAGCCATGCACACTCGCTTCGAGCATTCGCTGGGGGTGCTCAGCCGCGCCTGCGCCTGCCTGCGCGCGCTGGAGGCGGAACCCGATGGCCTGTTGCCGGAAATCGCCAGCGAATACGATGTGCGCTGCTGCCTCGCCGCCGCGCTGCTGCATGACATGGGGCATTTTCCTTTCGCCCACGCTTTCGAGGAACTGGCGCCGGATGTATTTCACCACGCCCGCTTTTCCATTGAATTTATCCGGGGGACCATCGTCAAGCGCTCTGCCGCCCTGAAACACCCGGAACCGCTTCCCGGGTTGCTGCGCAAGGAATGGGAGGTCGAGCCGGACGACGTGGCCCATCTGCTCAACCGGCGGATTGCGCCGGTGCAAATCCGCCCCGAGGCCGCAGGCATTCTGCGGGGAATCGTGGATGGCCCGGTGGACGCCGACAAACTGGATTATCTCCAGCGCGACAGCCTGCATTGCGGCGTGCCCTACGGACGTTTTCTCGACGAGGATCGCTTTTTGTCATCGCTCACGGTGGACCCCGTCAGCCGCGCCCGCCTGGCCCTCACCGAAAAGGGACGCATTTCCGCTGAATTGTTCTTGTTCTGCCGCTACGCCATGTTCAGCGAGGTCTACTGGCACCATTCCGGCCGCTCCTTCACCGCCATGATCAACGCCGCGGTGGCGCACGCCGCCAATACCCTGGGCCGCGATGTGTTCATCCGGGAGTTTTTCGCCATCGCTTTCCAGCGCGGAGACGACGACATCCTCAAATGGCTGGCGGAGTCTGGCGCGCCCGGGGCCATTGAACTGATCAACCATGTACTGGAGCGCCGCATTTTCAAACGTTTCGCGGTGATCGAGAGCGGTGAGCGGCAGCAGCATATTTACAGCGCGTTGATGGAGGCGCGCCGCGCCGGACGGCGGGATCGCCTGACAGCCTTTCATGGGGAATTGCTGGAGCGGCTGATCAAACGCCTGGGCATGAAAATTCAGCCCTGGGAACTGTTGCTGGATATTCCCGATCCGGAAAAAGATCGGGCGGGGGATCTGCCGTTTCTACCGGGTGATGGGGGACCGCCCGTCAACCTGGGGACGATTTCCCAGCTCTGGCAAGGGGTGATGAAGGATTTCCCGCGCTGGGTGCGGAAAATCCGGTTCTTTGTCGCACCCCGGGTGGCGGATGCAGCGGAGCGGAAACTCCCGCGCGGTCAGCGCACCCTGCTGGTTCAGGACGCCCTGGAATTCGCCGGGCTGCTTTGACATCCGGCGGCGGGTGTCTCATTCCCTCGCGGCCAGAGCGGCGGCAGGGGTGAAACCCGGTTCAGCGGGCGGACGGACGGCGACTATCATGGGCAACGGTTGCCCGGTTTCAGGCAATAGCCGAATTCGCGTCCGCCGCTGGTGCTTTTGCAGCAGACTTCCCCGGATCCGCAGCAGGTATCCGAGCAGCGGTAGGCCGAGAACGTGCAGGTTAGTCCGCATTTGCCTGCGGAACAGGTGGCGTTGGAGACGTCCTTCCGTCCTTCCGGACACTTCTTTCCGCAGTCGCCACAGTGTTTCGGGTCGCGGCTGGTGTCCGTGCAGATATCTTCCCCTTCGGCGGATTTACAGAGTTTTTCCGTGGCCTCGCACTGGATTTTGCACACCCCGCTTTCGCAAACCGCCTCGCCGCCGCTTGCGCCGGCGTCACAGACCTTTCCACAGCCGCTGCAGTTGTTGGGATCGCTGCGGATATCCACGCAGCCGCCGTTGCAGACGGCGTGGCCAAAGGGGCATTCCGTGACGCATTTGCTATTCAGGCATTTGGCGGTTCCGCCGCCCGGTTGCTCACAGTAGGCGCCACAGAATCCGCAGTTGCCCGGATCGGTTGTGGTGTCCACGCAGCGGCCTTCGCACATGCTCATGGTTCCCTTGCACTTCAGGCCGCATCCGCCGGCGTTGCAGACCGCGTCGGCGTTGGGCGCGCCCGGGCATTTGAAGCCGCAGCTTCCGCAGTTCTCCGTATCGGTTTTCAGGTTGGCGCAGCCGCGCGGACAGGGGGTTTCGCCGCTCCGGCAATCGCCTCCGCCTCCGCCGGAATCCTGCGGTGGGGGAATGTCCGGAGAGGACAGATCACTTCCGCCGCCGGAGCGATCGGTTACGCCTGCGTCGGGGCATAAACCCTCGATCACGCAAACGCCGTTGCAGAGTTCAAATCCATCCGTGCAGGAGACGGGTTTTCCGCCCTGGTCGCCCAGGCTGGCGTCGGAGCCGCTGGCGCCGGTCCCGCCGCCGCTGGTGGAGCCGCCCGAGATAAACCCGCCCTTTTTAACGGCCTCCTCGCCGCCGCAAGCGTCCAGCGCCACCAGCAGGGCGCACAAACCCGTCAGCCGGAGCAGAAGCGATTTTGCAGTCATGACAATCCCCTGAAATGATCGAGGCGTTCCCACGCGGAGGCCACATCATACTTGTTTTTGTTCAAAGCGCCACCGTCCGCGCCTATTCCATGCGATAAACATCCCATTGCCGGACGCCCACATCTATTTCGCAGACATCCCTGCTGATGACGAATTCAAAATGGGTTTCCCCATTCAGGTGGAGGGCGGACCAGATGAGGTTGGAGGATCCGCCGAAATTGTCGAAATTCTTGTTGCAGCGCCCCGCCGGCAGCCTGAATGGGCGGGGTCTCGCCTGGAATCCGCTCTCGCTGCCTTCATAAATATCCCAACGGCTGACCCCAACCTCGCTGTCGCATTCATCACTGACCACCACCAACTCCGGAATAAGGTCGCAATTGATGGTGTTCAAGTGGTGCCTCAGGACGCTGGAAGGGTTCACGATCCGGTTGAATTTGGTGCTGCAGCGGGCAGGGGGAATGGTGAAGCGGCGTGGGGTGACGGTGAACCCCGCGGCGCCGCCGTTGTAGACATCCCAATGCGTGTCGCCCACCTCAATCGAGCAATTCTCCGCGGTGACCACCAGATCGGGGCGGCGGTCATTGTTGAGGTTGAGCAGGACGTAATTCAGGTTGCCGCTGTTGGCGAGACGGTCCCATTTTCCGCCGCAACGCACGGGGGGCAGGGAGTACCGCGCGGGAACCATGGCGAAGCCATCCGGGCCGCCTGTGTAGACATCCCAGTGGGTTACGCCCAGGTTGGCGTCGCATTCATCGCCATGGACCACTAGGTCCGGAATGCCGTCCGCCGTCAGGTCGAACAGGCCGTAATCCAGTTCGCCGGTGTTGGCGATGCGATCGAATCTGGTGTTGCAGCGCGCTGGTGGAATCTTGTACTTGCGTGGGACCGGACCGATTCCATCGCGCGAGCCATTGTAGATATCCCAGAAGTCCTGTCCCACTTGCGGGTCGCAATCCTCGCGATGGACCACAATATCGGCGAAACGATCATTGTTCATGTCCAGCAAGACATGCTTGGCGCCGCCACTGTAATGGAGATCAAAACTGGTGTTGCAGCGCGCCGGAGGGATTTTGAAGGTCCGCGGCCGCAGGGCGAAACCGCTGTCGAGGTTGTCATAGACATCCCAATGGCTGTTGACCATGGACTTGTCGCAATCATCCTTGCTGATCACCAGGTCCGGCAGTCCATCGGCGTTCCAGTCTTGCAGATGGTGGGTGACGCCCTCGCCCCGGCCTGCGATATTGTAAAAATTATCTCCGCAGCGGGCGGCCGGGATCGGAAAGTTCATGGGCCGGGCCGCCATTCCCTTTCCCAGGGCCGGGTTGCATTGCAAATCCGGGCCGCCGCCCCCTCCGCCGCCGGAATCTCCGCCGCCGGTGTCATGGTTTCCTCCGCCTTCTCCGTTTCCGCCACCGGAGTCGAAGGTTCCCCCGCCGCCGGAATCCGGCGCTCCCCCGCCGCCAGAACTTCCTCCGCCGGGAACAAACCCGCCTTGAGAAGGTTTTTCAGATCCTCCGCACGCCATCATGGACAACGCGGAGATGGTCAGGGCGAACAGGCAGGACGGGTAAAAACAGGACCGGTTCATGTGGGCATCCATACTCCCGGTCCGGCGGCGGGCGCAACCGCCGGGCGAGGATGCTCTTGACGGGCCGCCGGGCATGCGTCATGTGTCCCGCCCGGATTTTTTCTCTCACCGATGGACTGATTGATCATGCGCTTGCTGGTGATGATTTTATTATTGCATCCTTGTGTCGCCGCCGCCACCCCGGCGTCGGCGGTTCCGGTGATGTCGCCCCCGGACGCCGCGACGGTCACGGCGCCAACGGCGGATTCTCCATCCACCGCCACGCTGTCCGCCGGGCCAGCCACCATGACTGTTTTCGCACAGCCCGCCACGGATACCGCCGCGGCGGTTCCACGGATATGGGATCCCGTCACCTTTGTGGTGGATGAAGATGGGGAATACGGCGTTGAGGTGGTGTCGCGGGTGGGGAAGTTTTCTTGTCCGCACCTGATCTCGCGGGACCGCTCCTGCGTGCTCAATACGGTTCCACCTGGGGCGTTGCGGGTGATCATCACGGATCCCGATGGCTTGCCTGTCCGCGCCATGCTGGACTTGCCCGCCGGGTCCCAGACCATCCGCATCGGACGCTTCATGGTCAGCAAAACCGCCGCCATCGTGGGTGGGGCGCTGACCGCGGCGGGAGCGGCCGGCGTAGCGTTGACGGTGTATTCCCGCACCTTGCCGGAAGGGGACGGCGCCCGGAGCACGCTTTTTCTGGTGGGATTGCCCACGGCGGTGGTGGGGTTGGTCTTCGGCCTGCCGTCGCTGGTGGTGGGTGTATCCAAACGTCCTCTTGGCGCACGGGTGGATCCGGGGGGAGGGCGCGTCTCGCTGGAGGAAAATTCCGGTTCATTGAAATTCCTTGGAGCCGGGGCAGGGCCATTGCCGGAGGGAGGTTTCGCGGGGTCGGTGGTCTTTGCCTGGTGAAGATGCGTTTGGCGGAGTTGAGGTGACGGCGGCGGCGGCGCGTGTTAAGCAAATGGCGTTGCAGTGGAATTGAATCCTTGGCGCCGTGAAGAACCAGACTGGAGTTGTGCATGGGCCTGTCGGCTTCCATTTTGAATCGCAGGTTGATTGAAATTGGTCTGGCGATTTCATCGGAAAGTGATCTGGATCGCCTGCTGGAGCGCATCGTCACCGAGGCCCGCGCCTTCACCAACGCCGACGCGGGTTCTCTCTATATCCGGGACGGCGACAGCCTGACCTTCATTGTCTCGCAGAACGAAACCCTGGAGCGGCGCCTGGGCAAGGAACAGGTGAAGGCCAATTTCAAGCCGTTCAAATTGCCCATCAGCAACACATCCATCGCGGGACATGTCGCCGCCACCGGCCGGGTGCTCAATCTCCCTGATGTCTACAAGATTGATGAGCGGGAGCCCTTCCGCTTCAACCCCGCCTTCGACAAGAACAACGATTACCGCACCCGGTCCATGCTGGTGGCGCCGCTCAAGGACCGGTCGGACAAGGTGACCGGCGTGCTGCAGCTTATCAACGCGCGCACCCCCGGCGGGCGGGTGGCGCCATTTTCGCCCAATCTGGAGGACCTGGTGCTATCGCTGGCCAGCCAGGCGGCGGTGTGCATCAACAACGTCAGTCTGTACAACCAGATCAAGGATGCTCATTTCGACACCATCTTCCGTCTTTCGGTGGCGGCGGAATACCGGGACAAGGACACGTCGAACCACCTCAAGCGCATGAGCAATTATTCCAAAATGATTGCGCGCAAGATGGGTTTTAGCGATCGCGATCAGGAACTGGTGCTCTATTCATCGCCCATGCACGATGTTGGCAAGATCGGCATTCCCGACGCCATTCTGCTCAAGCCGGGGCGCCTGACGCCGGAGGAGCGCAAGATCATGGAAACCCATACGCTCATTGGCGCGGAAATCCTGCGCGGCAGCGACTCCGAGGTGTTGCAGTGGTCGGAACTGATCGCCATGAGTCACCACGAAAAATACGACGGCAACGGTTACCCGAAGGGATTGAAGGGCGAGGAGATTCCGTTGGTGGGGCGCATTGTCGCGCTGGCGGATGTGTTCGACGCCCTGGCTTCGCGCCGGTGTTACAAGGACGCCATGCCTTTCGATGCAGTGGTGGACATGATTGACGAGGATTCCGGCAAGCATTTCGATCCACAATGCGTGACAGCCTTCAAGTCGGTTCTTGAGGAAATTCACGTTGTCTATGAAAAGTACCGGGATTGACGGCTGAATGCCGCCCGCTGCTCCGCGGCCGGCGGATAAACCGGGCCGCCGCGTGGGGAGCCGGAACCCGGCGCCCCGTCACGCGCCGAGGGATTCGAGGGTGCGCCGCATGGCGTCCGCGCCGGCGCGGATATTGCCGTGATCGCCGGTGATCATCTGCATCAGTTCGAAGCCGAAGCTCAGCGCCGCAATGGTGCGCGCGCTCTGCTCCACATCGTGCGCGCGGAACTCGCCCGCGTCCACGCCCTCCTGGAAAAGCCCGGCCATCTCGCGCATCACTTCCTCCACGAACCGCCGCGTGACGGCCCCGACTTCCGGCTCGCGCTGGCCCAGCACGATGACCTCGTAAATCAGCGAGATGGGTTGGCTTTCCGCCGGACGGTTGTCCGCCCACCACTGGATATAACGCTCGATGCGGTTGCGCGCGCCGCCAGGCTCCGCGCGGAATTTGCGCAGCACTTCGAGATGCCAGTTGGCGAAGCGCTCGGCGACGGCGGCGATGATGGCGGATTTTCCTTTGTAATACAGATAAAGCGCGCCCTTGGTCAGTTCGACCATGCGGGCGATGTCCTCGACGCGCGCGCGCTCGGCGCCGACGCTGGCGAAGAGCTTCGTCGCGGCGTCGAGAATCTGCTCCGAACGGATTTCCGAGACATCAAGACGGGGCATGGCGTGATCACGGCCGCCGGAAACCATGCGCGTGACGCGGCGGACGTCCGCGAAAAAGCATAGGCCGCGCGGCTTTCCGCTGGCAAGTGAGGGGATGCGCGCCCCAGAGGCCC
>JAJVIH010000047.1 GCA_022072125.1 Myxococcota bacterium
CCGAGGGGGATGAACGCGGGAAGAATCGTCCCTTCACGGGGATGCGCGCCGTCGAGCGGGTAAGCACAGCGGCGTGTGCGGATGCGCCACTCAAAAAAATCCCCGCGTGGAATCACGCGGGGATGAAGCGGGAGGCGCGAAGGCCGGATGGGCGCACACAGAAAAGCCCCTGGACCATCAGGTCCAGGGGCTTTCCGGGAGGAACACGCGGCCAAGGCCGCGAATCTTGCGAATTACGGACGGGGACGGCCGAAGGACAGAATGACAACGCCGTCGGCGATGCCTTCGATATTCAGTTCACCGGCCTTCATCCACTTGCCGCCGGAATTGCCGCCGGCGACGACCTTCATCTGGCCCGCGCCGATGTCAATCGCCGCGTAGGTCGAATCCTTGTTGGAAGCGCTGCGGGTCGGATCCGGCTGCGGGCTGTCGGTGTTGCCGTTGAAGTAGGTCAGCTTGGTGGGACGCTTGGTCATGCCGACGATGGCGTTCTCCAAGCGGTTGAACGCGCAGTCACGGATGGTGCCCGCCACCGCGCCGTTGCCCTTCTTCACGCCCGAGGGCACGCCGGCGACGATCGGGATGAGCTTGTAGGTGCTCTCCGCGATGATGTTCGCGTCGGTCCACTCGTTGTTCAGCTTGAGGTCCGCGGCCTTGTCAGCCGGGAAGTACATGTTGAACTGACGGGTGGTCACGAAACCGGCGCCCTTGGTCTCGAAAACCAGCAGGGTGTTGGTCGGCACGCCCTTGACCGCGTATTTGCCCTTGTTGCCGCATTTGTCGTCGGCGTCCAGGGTGGCGGTGACGGTGGTGATCTTCTCCAGATCATCCCAGTTCTTGCCCGCCTCGTACTTGCGGATTTCCAGGGTCACGCCGTCGGTGTTGGCGTCCAGGCCGAATACGTTGATGCAGCCTTCCGCGTCCGCCTTGTCGGGCCCCGCGGGCTTGGCCGGCTTGTTTTCGTTGCAGGCCAGATCGACCGGCTGGCCGTCCTCGCGCTTGAGGTCGGCGTCCGCCTTGCCCAGGCACACGCTGAGGGTGCAGGTTTCTCCCGCCTGGCAGTCGCCATCCGACTTGCAGCCGTCAACCGGGGGAGGAGGTTCGGTGTCTCCACCGCCGCCGCCATCCGCGGGAGGCGCGGCGTCCGATCCGCCGCCGGTGTCCGCGGCTCCACCGCCATCCGCGGGAACGGAGGCGTCGGTGCGCGTTGCGGAACCGTCGCTGGTGGTTCCTGCATCGGTTTTCGAGTCGCTGCTGCACGCGGCGATAGCCAGAACCGCCGCAATCGCGAACAGTTCCGCTGCGAACTTGGTCGTCTTCAACATCAGGGTCTCTCCTTCAGGGTCAAAAAGCCATCCAGGAACGGACAGCAGCCGTTGACATCATGGGTAGCCTTGAAAAGGTGCGATAACATGAATCCCCTCCCTTGAAAAGTCAACCTTTGGGGCGGATCGCCGGACGGCGGAAAAATCAACCCGCGGCGGCGCGCCGTTCCAGCCAGGTCTTGATCGCCAGCGACACCAGCGCCATCAGCACCAGCACGCTCGACACGGCGAAGGAGGCGGTGAACTGATAATCGTTGTACAGCACTTCCACATGCAAGGGAACGGTGTTGGTCTGTCCGCGAATATGTCCCGACACCACGGACACCGCGCCAAACTCGCCCATGGCCCTGGCGGTGCATAGCACCACGCCGTACAGCAATCCCCAGCGGATATTCGGCAGCGTGACCCGCCAGAAGGTCTGCCAGCCGGAGGCCCCCAGCAGGACCGCCGCCTCCTCTTCCTCCTTGCCCTGGGCGGTCATCAACGGAATCAGTTCGCGCGCCACGAAGGGAAAGGTGACAAACACCGTGGCCATGACCAGCCCGGGCACGCTGAACAGGACTTTCATCCCCCACTTGTCCAGCAAGGACCCCATCCAGCCGCCGCGGCCAAATAGCAGCACGAACACCATTCCCGAGATCACCGGCGAGATGCTGAAGGGGAGATCAATCAGGGTGATCAACACCTGCTTGCCGGGAAACCGGAACTTGCTGATCACCCAGGCGGCGCTGACGCCGAAGAGGGTGTTCAGCGGCACGGCGATCGCCACGGTGATCAGCGTGAGGCGGATGGCCGACAAGGCGTCCGGTTCGGTGATCGCCTCGAAGTAGAGGCCGGCGCCTTCCTTCATGGCTTCGTAAAACACGGCGGCGACTGGGAGGGCCAGGAAAAGCCCGGCGAATCCGATGGCCGCGGCCAGCAGAAGACGGCGCGCCCAGGCGGGTTCCTGGATGCGGCGCGGGCCCTCGTGGGCCGGGCCGCGGGCGCGGAATGATCTCGCCGGACCGCCAGCCATCCGTCAGGCCTCCAGGCTCCGCTGCGACCAGGCTTGCAGCTTGTTGATGGCGAAGAGCAGCACGAAGGAAACGGCCAGCATCACCGAGGCGATGGCGGTGGCGGCGGGGTAATCGAACTGCTCCAGCCGGGTCATGATCAGCAGCGGCGCAATCTCGGTTTTCATGGGCATGTTGCCGGAAATGAACACCACCGAGCCGTATTCCCCCACCGCCCGCGCGAAGGACAGGGCGAATCCCGTCAACAGGGCCGGCCACAACCCCGGCAGAATGACGCGGATGAACGTCTGCCAGCGGTTGGCGCCCAGCATCAGCGCGGCTTCCTCGATTTCCGGGCTGAGGTCCTCCAGCACCGGCTGCACGGACCGGACCACGAAGGGCAGGCCGACGAAGATCATCGCCACCATCACCCCCAGCACGGTGTAGGCGACCTTGATTCCCAGGGGCGCCAGCAGGCCGCCCAGCCATCCCGAGGGAGCGAACAGGGCCGTCAGGCTGATGCCGGCCACGGAAGTCGGCAGGGCGAAGGGCAAATCCACCATGGCGTCGAGCAGGCGGCGGCCGGGAAATTCATAGCGCACCAGCGCCCAGGCCAGCAGCAATCCAAAAAACAGGTTCACCGCCGCGCCCGCGATGGCCGCGCCGAAGCTCAGCCAGAAGGCGTGCAACGCCCTGGGGGATGTCACCACCGCCAGGTACTGATCCCAGGTCAGTTCGGCGGTCTTGAAGACCAGGCTGATCAGCGGCAACACCACCAGCATCCCCAGGTAGAGGAGCGTCAGGCTCATGCCGCTGTTGAATCCAGGCAGGATGGATCGGCTGTACATGGTTCTTCCCGGGCCGTTATTTATCCCGCCCCGGATAATTTTTCCATATTCCGATAGATTTTAGGTGAAATTGGCCGCCTGGCGGTTGGACGGGTTGGCATGGCCTGAATGATCGCTGGCCCGCGTCCGTTGAACTTGAGGCGCTCATCGTCCAGGGCGAATCCTGGATGACGAACCCGCGGCGGGCCCGGGAAGTTTCTCCAGATGTGAAACCGGCGCGCCATGCCGCCGCCGCCGGCGCGGGAACGCCCGGATCCGCTCAACCGGGGCTAGGCGCCGTGCAGGCTCATGCGCAACTGCGGCGTGAAAAACTCCTGGGCCTTTTTGTTGGAGTCCAGCCCCACCACCAGTTCCTGCAGCAGGCCGGAGTGCAGGTCATAGACCACGCCATGCAGCAACGGCCGCGGCCCTTTATCCCACGCCTGCTGGACCACGGGGGTTTGCGACAGGTTGTAGACCTGCTCCAGCACGTTCAACTCCACAATCCGCTTGAAGCGCTCCTCGTCGCCGCCCATGCCTTCGAGCGCGTGCCGGTTCAGGCGGATGATGTTGCGGATGCCGCCGATCCAGTAGTCCACCAGGCCGTGAAACGGCTCGGCCATGGCGGCCCTGACGCCGCCGCATCCATAGTGCCCGCAAACAATCACATGCTTGATGTCCAGCACTTCCACGCCGTACTGCAAGACCGAGAGCACGTTGAGGTCCGCCGGCTGAACCTGGTTGGCGATATTCCGGTGAACGAACATCTCCCCCGGCTCCGTTCCGGTGATCACCTCGGCGGGGGCGCGGCTGTCGGAACATCCAATGAAGAGGAAGGTGGGCTGTTGCCCTTTCGACAGCTTGTCGAAATACCCCGGATCGCTTTCAACGATCTTTTTCACCCACTCGCGGTTGTTGGCCATGATGCGGCGGTAATTTTCCATGTTCCCTCGTCAGTGTCCGGAAGGTTTGCCGCCGGGCAGCGACGGCACTCCGACCAGGCGCAGGTCCACGCCGCGTTCTTTCATCAGCCCGGCGTAGGTATGGATGAGTTCCAGAATGTCGTAGTCAATATGCGCGGTGCGGCGGGCGTCCAGTTCGACCCGGCTGCCTGGCGGAAACGATTCCAGCATGTTGGCCAAGGCGGCCTTGTTCAGAAAGCTCAGGTGAACCGGCAGGATGAAACGCTGCAACACGCTGCCCGGGGGACCAATCGGAATCAGCACGGGCGAACGGGAATGCCGCAACAGGATGACGCCGCCGCCGATAAACAGGCCAATCAGGATGCCCACCAGCAAATCGGTCAGCAGAATCGAAACAATGGTCAGCGTGAACGGCAGCCAGTGCCACCACCCGATGCGGGCCATCTCCCGGTAGAGCGAAGGCGGGGACAGCTTGAAGCCGGTGTGAATGAGAATCGCGGCGAGGGCGGACAGGGGAATCAGGTTGAGCGCGCCGGGGATCAGCAACACGAACACGAGCAGCCAGATTCCGTGCAGCACGGCCGACAGCCGCGTCCGGCCGCCTGCGTTCACATTGGCGGAACTGCGCACAATCACGCCGGTGAGCGGCAAACCGCCCAGCAGTCCGGCGAGGAAATTGCCCGCGCCCTGGGCGACAAGCTCCCGGCTGGGCGGCGAGGTGCGTTTCCATGGATCCAGGCGGTCGGTCGCTTCCAGGCTCAACAGCGACTCCAGGCTCGCGACCAGGCCAATCGTAAACGCCGCGCTCCAGACTTTCGGATTGGCGAACGCGCTGAAATCCGGGCGCACCACCGCGCCGAAAAACCCAAGAGGGCCGCCGCTTGAAGGCATGGCGACCAGATGTTCCGGCTGAACCATCAGATCGGATCCGAGGGCGCGGAACAGGGCGTTGAGCCCAATGCCCAGCAACACGACAAACAACCCGGCGGGAAAACGCCGGATTTTCGCGCTGGGAATTTTCGGCCACAGAAACAACAACGCCAGCGACAGCAGACCAATGATGGTGGCGCCGGCATGGGTGGCGCCGAATGCATGGGCGATGGCGGTGAAGGTGTTCTCGTGGTTTTCCTGGTCAAACGCGGTGTCGCCAAAATAATCGGCGTCGTATCCGACCAGATGCACGGCCTGTTTGAGAATCAGGGTCAGTCCGATGGCGGCCAGCATGCCGCGCATGACATCGGTGGGGAAATAGAACTTGATGACGCCGGCCTTCAACAGCCCCATCACGATCTGGAAAACCCCCGCCAGGGCGACGGCGGGAAGAAAAATCTCGAATCCTCCGAGTTCGGAGATGGATGCATAGACAATGGTGACAAGGCCGGCCGCGGGTCCGCTCACCATGAGCTGGGACCCGCTTAGGAAGGGAACGACCAGGCCGCCAATGATGCCCGCCACCAGGCCGGAAGTCAGCGGCGCGCCGGATGCATGGGCGATGCCCAGGCAGAGCGGCAACGCCACCAGCGCCACAACGATGGAGGCGGCGGCGTCTTCGCGGGCGTATGCGAACCATCCTCCAGCCACGGGGGGGCTGGATACCTCGGCGATGGCGCGCGCGGAAGGGGCGGTCACACTCATGGATCACTCAGGGTGGTATAATGGGCTCTCACTGAATTAAGCAGAGGCGCGCCCGTGTCAACCCACGCCCGCACGAAAAAGTCTCACCATCAGGGAAGATTGCGGGAGCAGGGAACGGCCCGTCCGCCGCCATGCTTTTTGTTGGCCTTTCTTCCCGGCGTTTCGCGGACCCAACCCCCGCCCGGCATATTCACGCGCCATTCCGCGGCCCCGCCCTTGCCTGCACAACAGGGAGGAAAATTCATGGCCATCTTGATCGCTCAACCGCGTCCGCCGCCCGCCTGCCCGTCGCCGCGGGGCGGGGAGAGGGACAGTTATCGCGGCGCGGCGATCAAAAAAGTCATGTGGGCATGGCGGCGCTCCCGCACGTTTCCCCCCTCCTCCGTTCACGCAAGCGATAGGGATGGGCGCCGCCCCCGCGCAGGCGCGCGATTCGCTCGATTCATGACGCGCGAAATGACCGGATCGGGAGCGAAAGGAAGGAAACCGCGTCCGGTTTCAGGCGCCCATTTTCAGGCGGTTGAGGGTATTGACCCGTTCGTTGGCGCCCGAATCGGACAGGGTCGGGTCCTTGGCCGGCAGCGAGGTGATTTGCAGGGACGGATTGGCCCGCACTTCCTGAACCCAGGTCAGCACATGGTGGTGCAGCATGGCCTTGGTGAACGGGTCATCCGCCCGCAGCAACTCCCAGACATGGGTGGGGGTTTTGGCCTCGAAGCCGCGGAAGACCATGCGTCCGGCGTTGTGAAACACCAGCGGCGCGAGCCGGGGATCATCCCGGCGCAGGGAGACAACCAGTTTCAGATCCTTGCGGAGGAAAAAAAACTTCTCGCGGATTTCCGGCGCCAGTTTTTCCCATTGAATTTCCCTGTACATATGCAGATAGAGGGCGACGGACTCGCGGATGAACTGTTGCAGACCCTCCTCTGAAATCGCCTCGCCCTGGTTGTAGATGTCGGTTTGCAGCTCCAGCATGTCGGCGTGCCCGCCGCCGCCGCGCAGGGCGGTTTTCAGGTCCGCGTGGATGCGCTCCCTCACGCCGTCCGCGAACTGGCGGAGCAGCGCCTCGTCGGGGGCGGCCTGCAGGGAAGCCAGCTTGCTTTGGAGATCGCTGGGCAGGTTCAGGCTGAACGCCTGTCCGACATAACAGCGGAAGGGGAGCGTCAGCTTGTGGTTGCCGGTGCGGTTCTGGGTTTCCTTCAACAGCGCGTTGATGCGATCCATGACCGATGCGGCGCGGCCGGTGCCGCGCGCGGCTTCGTTGATCTTTTCCCCGATGGCCACGTTCACCTTGCCGAACAGGGGGTCGAACATGCTCACCATCTCGGCGGCGGCGCCGAAACTGATGAACAGCCCCGACTCGATGCCAAAGCCCTTGATGGCCTTGATCTCCTGTTCGCGCAGGTCGTCAATGATCCGGAGTTGCGATTCAAACTGGACCCTCCGGGTATCGCAGTCCCGCAGAATGGCGTTCGCGTTTTCACTGAGAGTGGCCGCCCACTGCTGTATCAACGGCGCGGGGACGGCGTCTTGCAAAATGCCATCCACCTCCTGGTATTGCACCGCCAGTTTGCGCGCCTCGGCCTGCTTGAATTCGGCGCGGTGCTGGTACTCCATGGCCTTGGCGGGATCGGTTTCGGCCTGCGCCGCCTTCCGCATCAACGAACATTCCGCGAAGATCGACCGGCCCTTCTCCTGATAATAGGCCTTGATGGCGGCGCCCAGTTCGTGAACCGGCATCTGGGAAAACCGGTCCGCCTCCGCCTGCGCCGCGCCCGCGGTGGCGTAGAGTTCGGCGAGGTCCCTTTCCAGCCTGGCCTTGCGCGCGTCAAATTCCTGGTTGACCCGCTTGATGGCCTCGTCGTCGGAGACCAGCGTGGAGCTCTGGTTCAGGCGTTCTTCATACTGGCGGGCGATCTGCTGGATATCGCGCGCCAGGTGGATCAGCGAAGTCACCGACCCCGCGAACAGGGCGGCGTCGCCGATCAGGTTGTTGAGTTGCACGTTGGGCGGACCGCCCGGCGTGGCGGAAGCGGCGTATTTCTTGGCCGCGGCGATGATGGGCTCGTAGAAGTTGGTTTTCAGGAAATCGGCCATCACCACTTCCTTGGCCCGGAAGGTGCGCTTGGTGAAGCCTTTCAGGTCAATAAACAACTGGCCGGAGGTCTTCTCTTCCGCCTTTTTCAGCATCGGCAGGTTGTCATCGGCGATGCGGTACAGGCGCCCGCTTTCATATTCCTGGATGATCGCCTGAAGCCCGACGGTCTGCCGGCGGTTTTCGTAATGCTCCAGGCTGGAGACCGCGAGGCCGGTCATGTCCTGATCCAGCATGAACAGGACGCCGCGCTGGACGTGGCGCTCGATCAGTTCATCCTCGTTCGGACCCTTGCGGACCTTGAACAGGCCGCGGCTGTAGCTTTCCAGGAAGTCTTCCAGTTCGGAGAGCAGGACGCCGCGCTGGGCTTCAAAAATCTTGCCTTCCGCCTTCTCCCGTTCGGACTTCACGAATTCGTGGAATTTGCCGAAATCCTTTCCTTCCAGCAGAAGTCCGGCGATCAGGTCCGATTCCTTCAGCAGGTCCGAGAGCTTGCGGTTGAAGTCCCACTGGAAATCGTTGAAGGACAGAAAGGGCAGCGCGCAATCACGAAATCCCGCCACGTGGGCGTCGCGGATGAATCCGGAGAACTCCTTTTTGCGCCCCTGGATCCCGCTCGCGGCGGCGCCAATGGCCTTGTCCACCTCGCGCGGGTTGATCTTCAGTTCGCGCAGCAGCTTTTCCAGCGACTCAACCGCTTCCTCCGAAATTCCATAGGGGTTGAGATCAAGCTGAACAATCTTGCGCCGGATGGCGACCAGCGTGGGGGGGGTGGTCACGGCGAACAGTTCGGCCTCCGTCTGGTTGATATCCAGCGGGGCGCGCCGCGCGGTCAGGGTGGTGGTGATGTCAATGGCCGCCGCTTCCAGCAGGGTCTGCAGGCAGTATCCCAGCGTCCGCTCGACCTTTTCGTAGCTGAGGCCCTTGATGGGAACCCGCGAGTTGGCCTCCTTGTGCTGGGCCATCAGCTTCACCATGCTGATGTGGGCCAGATAGAGGTAGGGCGCGCCATCCTGCGTGGTGACCATCTGATTGGCCACGTGCGCGTAGAGTTTCTTGACCTCGGTCAGGAACGCCTTGCCCTGGCCTTCCGGACCCAGCCAGCAGTCCAGAATGGCGGCGTCCACGTGCGGATCGCCCGCGAGGATGCGCCGCGCCGCGTGGGCTTCCGCGGATTCTCCCGTGAAGTAGCGCAGTTCCATGGTGGCGGGCTTCAGCTTGGTCCTGAACGCCCAGGGGTATTTTTGCTCCAGGCTGTCGGGGGCGCCGTTGCGGCGGCCCAGCAACAGCACAAGCTGGGTGACCACCCGCTGGCCCAGTTCCTCGTATTTGTCGGCGAGCGAATAGGGGATGCGCGCGTCCGCCAGGGATTCGCCGAGCCGGAAGGGAAACGCATCGGCGAACTGGTTGAACAGATCGGCGAGGGAGATATTCCGGCCCGCGCAGAGCTTGCTCACCCGGCGATAGTAATCCAGGCGATCACTCGCTTTATGATCCGTGGCTGCCGCGAACTTCATTTGGCGGTGCTCCCGAATATCAGGACAATCCAGTACAGACTGGATCCCTGACCTGGACCTTCTCCATACGCCACGCCTGCTCCGATACGGTTGAACGATTGGGACGAGAGATTCTTCGAGGACAGGACTTTTTTCAAATCTGGAGAGACATGGATGTCAATAGACGCATTATGAATCACTTTGGCTTCCTCGAAGACCTCGTCGAACCAGTGCGGCGGCACCCTCACCTGCCCCGGTTCCGGGTGCAGTTCGCGCAACCGCCCGGCGAAACGCGCGGCCAGATTGCTCAGCACGGCGGACTCCTCCAGCGGAACCAGCCCGCGGGAGCGCCGCGCATCATCCACCATGCGGAAAATCGCCTCGCGGGCCTTGCCGGCGGAGGCCTGGCCGTCGCCGGGTTGAATCGCCACGAAGGTCACGAGATAAAACTCCCGCCCGCCTTCCGGCGGGACCAGCCCGACCCCGGCCTTGTTCATGCGGTCATCCAGCAACAGGGCGCGATGCCCGGGCGACTCCAGAATGCCGGCGAGGGCGTTTTCCAGGGTGGGATGGCGGGCGACGTTTTCCCCCGCGAAACGGAAGCCGATTTTCTCCTCGCGCAGCCGCGCGGCCAGATCGCCGGTGACGGGGGACTGGTGCCCGAAAAAGCCCTGCTTCGCCATGTCCGCGCAATGGGCGCGCGCCACTTGATCCAGCAGCGGATCGCGGTGGAAGGCCGGCAGGCCATACATGCGGCGGAAGCGGTTGACCGCTTCAAACAGGCGGTCCTCCGGGGGGAGCGGGGTTTCGCCGCCGCCATCCTCCTTCAGAAGCTGGCTGGCCGGAGAATCCCTTGGCGGAGCCTCATCCGCGCCCACCGCCACGGGGAAGAGGTTGGTGACCGTCAGCCCGCCGGAGGTCCGCGCCACCAGTTCGATGCGGTGAACGCCCCGCGCCGGCAATTCAACATCGGCGGTGAAAACGCGGCCGTTGATCTCCGCCGCCGCCATCCGCTCGACCGAACCATCGGGGCGGGTGACAAACACCGAGGGATCCGACACCGACAGCCCCATCTGGCCATGCAGCCGCACTGAACCCGGTTCCGGCAGGCGGCGGGGCAGGGGGCGCAGGCGGATGTATTCGCGCATGAACAGGACGGCGACCAGCGTCACCCCATCGCGGTTGACCGCGGCGCCCGAGGCGTAGCCGCGTTTTTCCAGGCTTTTGTCCCGGCTTTCCATCCACTGGCCGGCGACGCCCTGGAACAAACCGGGCCGGGTATGGGCGACGATCATGGGCAAGATGTCGGCATGGGACAGCCCCCAGCGCCAGCAGATCTGCTGCAACAGGGCGTCGGGCGCCTCCGGCGTGATCAGGCGCCCGTCTTCCACGCGAACCTCTTCCAGCAGGGCTTCCGCGAGCGCGCGCGCCGCCGGCCGGATCCGTTCATCCAGCGCCGCGCCGCCGGTTTTCAGCCGGACAAGATGGGACTGGATGGCCGCATCGGCGGCCCGTTCGGCCTTGCTGGCGGCCACCCGGGCGGCGGGGTCTTCATAACGGGCGGGCGGTTTGATTTCTGGAGGCTGCGCCCGCGCCGCCGCGGCCAGAGACAACAGAATGGCCGCTCCCAGGCCGATGAGGGCGGGCGTACGAAGCAGGCGGACTGGCGGAATCAAACCCATGAAACGGAGCGGCGTGGTGGTGAAGAAATGGCTCCCGCACCCGGACGCCTGAAATTATCCCCGCGGACGGACTTTCCAAAATTTTTGGGGCGTTCTACAACCGCCCCGCCAGGCTGGCGGAGCGCCGGAACGGGAATGGTCTCCGGGACGCCATGGCCGCGACAGGCCGGGTGTGATGTTCCAGGCGGTCCGCCGCGCCAAACGGTCTTGCGCCGGGCGAAAGGAATCCGGCGGGCGCGGAAAGCGCCAGGGAACGCCTCTTTCGCGGCCGGAACGGAATTCATCCGATGACCCGCTATTTCATCACCGGCGCCGCCGGCTTTATCGGTTCGAGCGTGGGCGTGCGCCTGCTGGGCGAAGGCCATGAGGTCGCCGGGTTCGACAATTTCGACCCCTACTACGCGCGCGCGCTCAAGGACCACAACATCGAACTGCTGCGCGCCGCCGGAAATTTCTCCCTGGTCACCGGCGACCTGCGCGACCGCGGCGCCGTGATCGAATCCGTCGCCCGCGCCGCGCCGGAAGTGGTGATTCACATCGCCGCGAAGGCGGGGGTGCGGCCTTCCATCCAGGATCCGCAGGGATACCACGACGTGAATGTGATGGGAACCCTGCACCTCTTCGACGCCTGCAAAGCCGCGGGCGTGAAGAACGTGGTCTTCGCCAGTTCATCCTCCGTGTATGGCGACGAAAGCCCCGTCCCCTTCGACGAGGCGTCTCCCTGCGACCGGCCGCTCTCTCCCTACGCCGCCACCAAGCGCGCGGGCGAACTGCTGGCACATACCTACGCGCACCTGCATGGCATGAACATCACCTGCCTGCGTTTCTTCACGGTCTACGGACCGCGCCAGCGGCCGGAAATGGCGATCGCATACTTCACCCGGCTGATTGACCAGGGCAAGGCGGTTCCAATCTTCGGCGACGGAAACAGCGAACGCGACTACACCTACGTGGACGACATCGTGGATGGCGTGCTGGCCGCCGCCTGCACCAGCCATGGCTTTCGCGTGTTCAACCTGGGCAATTCGGCCACCATTCCGCTCACGCGCGTGGTGACGGAAATTTCAACCGCCCTTGGCAAACCGGCCCTGATCGAGCGCCTGCCGCCGCAGCCGGGCGACGCCCGCCGCACCTGCGCCAGCATCCAGCGCGCCCGTGAGGCCCTGGGGTACAATCCGCAAACTCCCTTCCGCGACGGCGTCCGCAAATATGTCTCCTGGTACCTGAAGGAAGGCCGGAAGCTGGAGCCATGAACCCGGAAGGAGAGCTTCGCCAGATGACCGTGGGCCCCGGACTGGAGGGCCGCCGCCTCGACGCGGTGCTGGCGGAACTGCTCGGCGATGTCACGCGCAGCCGGGTGCGCGGCCTGATGGAGGGCGGCCGCGTGAGCGTCAACGGCGCGGCGCGCAAGCCCGCCTACAAGGTGCGCCAGGGCGACGTGGTGGAACTGGTGATTCCTCCGCCACCGCCCATGGAGCCGGTTCCCCAGCCCATTCCCATTGATATCCTTTACCAGGATGACGCGCTGGCGGTGATCAACAAGCCGCCCGGCCTGGTCGTTCACCCCGCCGTGGGAAACCCGGACAACACGCTGGTCAACGCGCTGGTCTACCATTTCAATGAACTCGCCGAAGACGGCGCCGGCGGCGAGGCGCGCCCCGGTTTGGTGCACCGGCTGGACAAGGACACCTCCGGCGTCATGGTGATTGCGAAGAATGAAAAATCACACGCGAAGTTGTCCAACGCCTTCAAGGACCGCCGGGTCTCCAAGGAATATCTCGCGGTGGTGTATGGAACCCCCTACCCCGCCAAGGGCGTGTGGGACACCTTCTTCGGGCGGAGCCCCAGCGATCGCAAAAAATTTTCCTCGCTGGTGCGCGAGGGCAAGCGCGCCATCACCCGCTACGAAACCATTCTGGAGGCTGGCGGACTCTCCGCGCAGCGCATTGATCTGGAAACCGGACGCACCCACCAGATTCGCGTCCACTTCGCCGACCACAATCATCCCGTGGTCGCGGATACGCAATACGGCTCGCCGCGGCGGGTCAATTCGGTGACCCATCCGGAACTCCGGGAACTGGTGAGGGGCGTGACGCGCCAGTTGCTGCACGCGCGCAAGCTGTCCTTTCCCCATCCGGTCAACGGCGTGGAGATGACCTTTGAAGCGCCGTTGCGCGAAGACATGGCCGCCGTGCTGGATCTGATGGAACACATCCGGCGGGAGGAGAAGAAATGAGCGGATTGTGGCCGCAACCCTGGGCCGGAGCGGTGATCAGCCGGCGTGGCGCGGACCGCCTGAAAACCGGGCACCCGTGGATTTACCGCAGCGATATCGAGGAGCCGCCGCCAGAATCGAGCCAGGGCTGCCCGGTGCTGGCGAAAACCGCCCGCGGACGTCCGCTGGGGGTGGCGCTGTACTCCCGGCATTCGCAAATCGCCCTGCGTTTCGTGGACGGGCTGGAGCCGGGCCGCGCGGAGGAGTGGCTGGCCGCCTCCCTGCGGACCGCCTGCGAGGCGCGCGCGCCCTTTGCGGAACAGACGGCCGCACGGCTGGTTCACGCCGAATCCGACAACCTGCCGGGGTTGATTGTGGATCGCTATGGCCCCGTGGCGGCGGCGCAAACCAATTGCGCGGCCATGGAGCACGCCAAACCGTTCATCGCGGACTGGCTGGCGGCCCTGCCTGGCGTCTCGTGCGTGGCGGAGCGCAATGATTCCGCCACCCGCTCGCTGGAAGGGCTGGAGCGGGTCAGGGGGGTGTTGCGCGGCGCCCTTCCGGAAGAAGTGGTGATCACGGAAGGCGGCGCGCGGTTTCCGGTGGATATTCTCCAGGGCCAAAAGACCGGGGCCTTTCTTGATCACGCCCGCAACCGCGCCCGGTTTTCCGCGCTGACCTTTGGCGACGCCCTCGACGCCTTCGCCTACGAGGGGTGGCTCTCCGTGCAGGCGGCGGCGCGGGCGAAGCGGGTGGCGGCGGTGGATGGCTCGGCCCATGCGGTGGAGCGCATCCGGTCCAACGCCCGGCTCAACCAGCGCGATAACGTCGAAGCGGTGGAAAGCAATGTCTTTGATTACCTGCGGCAGTGCGATTTGAGCGGCATCCGCTTTGATTCCATCGCGCTGGACCCTCCCGCGTTCGCGCGCACCCGCGACACGGCGGAAAAAGGCGCGGCGGGATACAAGGAAATCAACCTGCGGGCGCTGAAAATCATCCGGCCGGGGGGCCTGTTCATGACCACCAGTTGCTCTCATCATTTGAGCCGCGCTGATTTTGAAGCGGTGGTGGCGGCGGCCGCCGCCGATGCGCGCCGCCGCGTGACGGTGATTGAGATCCTGTCGCAGGCGCCCGATCATCCGGTGCGGCTGAATTTTCCGGAATCGTTTTATCTCAAGGGCCTGCTCTGCCGCGTGACCTGAGGGAGAAACACCAGCGGGACGGACGTTTCTCCCCCCGCGCGGGAGGCCATGCGGCCTTCCTCTTCAGCCCGCCGGAACCAGGCTATTTCTTCGCTTCCCAGGTTCCGTCCGCCTTGGCCTTCTTGACCAGGGTCCCGCCGCCAGTCTGGACGATATTCCATTTGCCGTTCTTGAATTCAATGGTGTTCGGGTCGTAATCTCCGGTGATATCGCCCTCGAAATTGTATGGAATGCCGAAGACGCGGACCGATCCATTGAGGATCTTGCCCTTGAAGGTCACGCAATCAAACTCGCCGGTGAGTTCCGCCTGGAATTTCGAGTTGGCGGTCGCCACGCCGCTCAGCTTGCCGCCGGTGACGCTGCATTTCCCGGTCGAGGGATCTTCCACCAGGTTGAACTCCAGCGTGCCGTCAATCTTCGTGTCGTTGCTGGAGCTGATGTACAGAATCCCCTTGAACCCGCCCTTGTACAGGCCAATCAGGCATTGCGGGCCGCTTCCCGTGGGCTGGCTGGGAAAATTGCTGCCGCAGACGCCGGAGGAAATCACCGGTCCCGTATCCGGGTTGGGAACGGGAGTCACATCCTCTCCGGCGTCCGGACCACTGTCTTCCGGCGGGGTTCCCGCGTCCGGATCAACCGCGGTATCCGGATCGCCGCTGGAATCCTCCGCGGAGCCGCCGTCATCCTCCGTGGCGGCGTCCTTTTTGGCGTCCTGAAGCGGATTGCCGGACTCCGGACCCGCATCCCCGGAAGTTCCCGCATCATCCGGAGATTCCTGCCCCGCGCCAGTATCCATGACGCCAGCCGCGCCGGTATCCGGCGTCTTCTTGCCGCCGCCCGCATCGGGCCCCACCACGACAAATCCCTCGCCGCCGCATGCAGCCGCCAGGCTGGCCAGAACCGCCGCAATCCAGAATATCCGGTTTTTCATGGAACTCTCCTTCGCCGCCCCGACAATCAGGCGATTCTTTCAACACTCAGGACACAGCCTAACCTGATTCGGTTATTATGACAGATTCCAATTCCGGGGACAATGGGCGGACCCGGCTGATGACCCGGCGCGATGACGAAATTCCAACCGGATTGATCGTTCAATCTGGTTGCGTGAAGTCCGCCGGGAGGCAAAACCCGAACCAGCCCCGGATTGCACAGCCAGCCGGCGCATGGTATTCTGATTGGACATTCAACGGGTGCTGAATGTCCACTTGAATCGAGGGTTGCGAGATGACCATTCGCGCGCTGGCATTGTTCCTGGCCATTTCTGGAGTTCTGTCCCTGGGTGGCTGTGGCGGTGAAGCCACGGCGCCGCCGCCCGGCTCTCCGCCGGAAGAAGACGCTGGAGAAGGTCCCGGGGAGGACGCGGGTGAAAGCGACGCCAAGCCATCGGACGCGGGCGCCAAGGACGCCGCGAAAGACTCCGGGACCGGCAATGATGGCGGCAAGGACGCAGGCGCCGAAGACAAGGGGATCCCCGATACCGCGGAAGAAGACACCGCCGCCCCGGACACCGGCAGACCTGACGCCGATGTTCCCGATACCGGTCCGGCGGACACCGCCCCGCCCGACAACGCCCCCGCCGACGTGGGCCCGCCGGACACCGGAACTCCCGACACCGCGCCGGCGGATACAGGCCCCGCCGATACGGGCTCCCAGGACACCGGAGCCACCACGCCGGGAAAAGGCGTTCCTCGTGTCACCATTGAGTTGCCGCGCCCGCGGTCATTCATCAAACGCGGCGCCGAACTGGATTTCCGCGGAACCGCCGAGGATGACGAAGACGGCATCATCACCGAGAATTTCCGCTACCGCTGGTCTTCCAGCGTGGATGGGCCCATCGGCATTGGCCGCGTGCTGCAAAAGGGCACGCTGGCGACCGTGGGCAGGCATACCATCACCCTGACGGTCGAGGACAGCGCGGGCAACAAGGGATCGGCTTCGGTGGATGTCACCGTCAGCGACAAGGTTCCGCCGGTGGTCAATATCATCAAGCCCGCGGATGGTTCGTTCGTGAAAGCGGGCGACGAGGTGAAATTCGAGGCCGACGTGACCGATCCCGAGGACCCCACGGCGGGCAGCGGCGCCTTTGGATATGAATGGATATCCTCCCTGGGAGACCAGTTGCCGGTGGGCAATGGCGTGATCGGCCGGCTGACCAGCATCGGCGTTCACACCATCACCCTGACGGTGACCAACAGCCGCGACAAACGCCAGGGCAGCGGATTCATCAGTCTGGAAGTGGGCACGGATTATCCGCCGGATGTCTATATCACCGCCCCGAAGGAGAACGCCCGCTTCTACTCAGGCGAGGAAGCCGCGCTGGAAGGCTTGGTCAAGGACGCCGAGGACGGCGACAACCCAGCCAATTACACCTACGTCTGGAGTTCCGACAAGGAAGGCGAACTGGGCAAACAGCGCGTGCTCAAGGCGCCGCTCAAGACCGTTGGGGTCCAGACCCTGACCTTCAGCGTGACCGACGCCGCCAACCGCAAGCGGTCGAAAAGCATCAAGGTGGAGGTGCTGAACAACACGGCGCCCACCGCCAAGATCCTCAAACCGAAGGATGGGTCGCGGGTCAACCAGGGCGAGCCGGTGTTTTTTGAAGGCGAGGCCTCCGATCCGGAAGAGGGGCCGCTCAGCGGCGGCGCGCTCAAGTGGATCAGCGACAAGGCCGGTGAACTGGGCCGCGGGGCCACGGTCAGCGTGGCCAACCTGCCCGCCGGCGTGAACAACATCAGCTTCGAGGCGACCGACCGCGGCAAGCTGAGCGCCCGCGCCCGCGTGGCGGTGGTCATCAACGGCGCGCCGGTGGTGAAGATCGTCAACCCGGCGGAGCCGAAGAAGGAAATCACGGAAGGACAAAACGTGGCCCTGTCGGGAACCGTTTCCGACGACGTGGATCAGGGCCTGAAGGGATCGTGGTTCACTTCCACCGCCGAGGCGCCCATCAAGGCGGGCGACAACAACGCCAGCTACAACAATGTCCCCGCCGGCAAACACCGCATCCTGTTCGAAGCGGTGGACAAGGAAAACGCGGTGGGCCGGGCGTATCTGGATGTCATCGCCAAAAAAGCCACGGGACAGCTCTACGAAACCTATTCCGGACTGCTGCAATCGGCCAGCTACCGGGATCACGCTTCGTGGACCAACGGCCAGATCCTGCTGGCCACGGACCAGGGCCTGTTCGAATTCAATCCGAACAACAGCAAGTTCTTCCTGAGCCAATTCAGCAACAGCGATCCGAAATCCATCAATTCCAACAACGTGCTGGCGATTGATGCGGTGGTGAAGAGCGGTCCGCTCGCCGGACCCTCGCTGTTCGTGGCGGGAACCTCGCAGGGCGCCTGGGTCTGCAAGGTCGCGGGAGATGGAACCTCCGATTGCGCCCGCATCTCGCAGGGCGCCGGTTCGCTGCCCAACAACGAGGTCCGGGCGGTGCGCGCGCGCGGCGATGAATTTCTCGCCGGAACGCCGGATGGGCTCGCGCTCATCAACGGCGCCCAGCAGAAAGTCACCAAAACCTGGACCAAGGCCCAGGGGCTCATCAGCAACACCGTCACCTCGCTGGCGCTGGACCCCCAGAACAACGCCTGGATCGGCACCGACGCGGGGCTGTGCAAGCTGACCTTCGCCGGCGCCGGGCAGCCGGAAAAATTCGACTGCTTCAGTTCGACCAGCACCAGCAACGGGTTGCCCTCGGACAAGATCAACGCGGTGGCCCACGCCAACAACACGGTGTGGGTGGCCACGGATGAAGGCCTGACCCGTTATGATCCCGCGGCGGCGAACAACAAGTGGATGACCTTCACCAAGGACCTTCACGGCCTCCCCTCGGACAAAATCCGTTACCTGGAATCCGGTCCCGAGAAGGAAGTCTGGGCGGCCACCCCCTTCGGCGCCGCCCGCGTCATGTTTGTCAACGGACGCCTGCACATGACCGTGTTCAACCGGGACGACCTCGCCAACGAAAACATCTTCATGATCCGGGCGGTGTCGGCCACCACCAAATGGTTCGGCACGGACAAGGGGCTCATCCGCTACAACGGCAAATAGCCCGCGAATCCCATGGTCATCCGCCGGGACGGCTGGACTGGCCGTCCCGGTTTTTTTTCACCGGAAGTCCGGGTTTCAGGCAGGCGGAGGTTTCCGGGGATCTGCTTCCTGTTTGGGTTCGCCGCGCGCGGCGGCGGTTTCCGCGCGGTGTTTCAACACCTGCCGGACCGCTTCGATCCGCGCGGGATCAAATCCCGGCGGCGGAGGCGCGCCGCGCAACAGCGCGCGCAGCAGGATGGCGTGCCGTTCCTCCAGGCGGGCCCGGCGTGGATCGTGTTCAGGCGGCATGGGCGTGTCTCCCGGCCTGCTCCAGCACGGCCCGGATGCTGGCCAGTTCCGATTGCAGTTCGTCCGCGGTGGTGAAATTGGCGTCCCGCTCCAGGATCACCACGGGAGGCGTGACGCGCTTCGCCAGCAGCTTCAGCAGTTCCAGCGATGTATGACCGAGCGGATGGGCGTGCGTGTCGTGCCACAGCCCGCCGCGCAGGTGTCCGCCCGCCATATGCGTGCTGCGCAGGCGGCGGAGCGGCAGGCGATCCAGATATTCCGCCGCGTTCCATCCGTGGTTGACGGTCCCCGCGTGCAGGTTCGACAAATCCAGCAGCAGACCGCAGTCCGTGCGCTCCAGCAGTTCATGCAGAAACGACGGCTCGTCCATCTCCGGATCGGGCCATTCCACCAGGGACGCGATATTTTCCAGCGCCAGCGGAACCGGAAGCGCGCGCCGGGCCATCAGCACGTTTTCGATCAGGATATCCAGTTGCTCGCGCGTGCGCGGCAGCGGCAGCAGATGCCCGGAATCGAGTCCGCCCGCGCGCACCAGCGCCACATGCTCGCTGACAAAGGGCGCCTCCAGAAGCTCCACGACCCTCGCCAAGTGATCCAGCCTGCGCCTGTCCGGCGGCTGCGCCCCACCCAACGACAGCGAGAGCCCATGCACGAGGATGGTCATGCCGCGGCCGCGCAACTCCATCAGCGCGGGAGGAGGATGATCCGGATTCACATTCTCCGCGATGACCTCGGTGACGCCGATCTCCGGCGAACTGGCCAGCAGCCAGGCCGTCTCGGGCCGCCAGGACAGCCCCACCGCCGGCGCGGGAGAACTCAATCCCCGCCTCCGCAACCACCCCCACAGCCGCCGCACCCCGAACTGCCGCTATCGCCGCCGCTGTCTCCGCCGGAACTGGAGCCGCAACTGCTGCCCGTGCTGCTAGCGGAGGAGTTGTCCAACGTCCGCTGCTGTTGAGGATGCATATATCCGCCCAACCGCTCGAACATCAGCGGCATGGAGGCCGCGAAGATGGCGGGTCCGAATAACCCCGCCGCCAGCGCCATGTCATTGGCCGATAACATGGAGGGTTTGGTCTCCGCGGTGGTTTTCAGGGATTTCAACCCGCTGCTCCAGCGCCGCAGTTCCTTTTCCAGCCTGCCGGGCATGCCCACGGCGGAACGCCGCAGAAACAGCATCAGACAGAAGGCGATGAAGGCGAGCGCCGCCAAAAAGCCGACCGGCTTGTCGCGCTCGACCCCCACGATGATTTTCAGCACCCCCGCGATGACCACGGGCGCGAAGATCGCCGTGGCCGCCCAGGCGGCGGCTCTGCTTTTGGCCGGAGAAACCCAATAACCTTTTTCCATCAGTCCCTGGAGCAGCCGCGTGTTGTGATTGGCCACGTGAACGATGATTTTGTTCACGTCCAGTCCCTCTGGCTCCCGGAGCAAGCGGTTGTGGATATCAAGTTCCAGGTAGTGGGCGCCGCCATGGGGCGCTCGCGGCCCTTTGCGGATGACTTCCTCTCCCTCCTTCGCTTCCGCCATGCCGGCATGGGTCATACCGGCCATCAACGCCTGGGCCAGCCCCGGCGATCCACGCAACAACCAGGCGGCTTCGTAAGGCGACAGCCGGGAGACGCCCGAACCGTCCGCCGATCCGGCCTCGACGATCTTGTTGCGGATGTAGCGGGCGGCCAGGAATCCAATGATCAGCGAGCAGATGTACAACTGGAGAAAAACGGGGCCCGGCAGGTCAAAGGGAAAGGCGGGAAGCAGTCCGTCCACGGGGGTCCTCTTGCGGGGCAAGACCTTCCCCACCGCCGCGGCGCGCAGGGGGTTGGTTGTTGGATTTATTCATCATAGGAGATGCGGCCGCTCCCTGCCAACCAGGGCGGGGGATATCGCCATTTCCCGGTTTTGCAATGGGGCGGCGCCAACAGGATCGGTATTGCTTTCACGCCGGGATTGTGAATCCGGCCATTCCCTTCCGCGTATTCACCGCCGCTTCACGCCCCTTTTCTTGATCGCATGCCGCGAACCTTCTCCCTCTCCACTCGATTGCCTGCGCAACCGGGGGGGAGCGGCGAGGCGTGGCCGCACCGGATGATTTCGCGGAACCGCCGCGCGGCGAACCGGACGGGCTTCGTTTTCGCCGCCGCGCTCATGCCATCCCGGGGTATCCGCCGGTTGACGTATGCGTGTTGATCCTGGAACCCGAAAGGACTACAACGCCCCGCCATGACAGAGGCGCAGGCTCAATTTGAAGCCCGTCCGTTCGGGAAATATCTGCTCCTGAACCGGATCGGCAAAGGGGGCATGGCCGAGATTTTCTTCGCCAAAACCCAGGGACCCGAGGAATTCGAGAAATTCCTGGTCATCAAGCGCATCCTGCCCAGCTACGCCGCCGACTCGAATTTTGTCAGCCAGTTTATTGATGAGGCGCGCATCGCCTCAACCCTGACACACAAGAATATCGTGCAGGTTTTCGACATGGGTCAGGCGGGCGGCGAGTACTATATCGCCATGGAATACGTGGACGGCCGCGACCTCCGCGACGTGCTGCGCACCTGCATCCAGAAGGAAAAACCCATCAGCACGGCGGCCGCCGCCTATGTCACGGCGGAAATTCTGCAGGGACTTTCCTACGCGCACCGCAAGGTGGATTACTACAAGCGCAACCTGAACATCATCCACCGCGATATCAGCCCGCAGAACGTGCTCGTGTCCTATGAAGGCGAGGTCCGCATCACCGACTTCGGCATCGCCAAGGCCTCCACCAAAATCACCGAGACGCGGGAAGAAGGCCGCCTGGTCGGCAAACTCTCGTACATGTCGCCCGAGCAGGCGCGTGCGACGGTGGTGGACGCCCGCACCGACATCTATTCCACCGGCATCATTTTCTGGGAGCTATTGACCTGCCACAAATGCTTCCACGCGGAGAACCAGCAGGAACTGCTGCGGAAGCTCAAGAATCCCGAGGCGCCGCCGCCTTCGTCGTTCAACCCCAATGTGCCGAAGGCCTTCGATGAAATCGCGCTCAAGGCGCTGCAGCCGGACCGCGACAAGCGCTACCAGACGGCGGATGAATTCCTGAAGGATATGTACCAGGCCGCGTCGGAACTGGGGCTCAGCCTCACGCCCATGGAACTGAGCGGATTCATGCATGGAATCTACGGCGACGAGGCCGCGCACAAGCGCTCGCGCATTTACTCCGTGCGGGAAATCCAGCGCCGCAAGGACATGCTTTCGTTCACCGGGGATGACGGCGAGACCATGACCAACCTGGCGCAGCCGAAAACCGCGCGCTTCGAGGGGCTGGAAACCAGCAGGTCCGCCGGGGAGGCTGACGCGGAAGAGAAAGACACGGCCGATCGCACCGCCAACCAGACCGCGGATATTCCCGCCGCGGAAACAGGAAAAAAAATCCCCCGGCGGTGGATTGGCTTCGCGGTTCTGGCCGCCGCCGCGATCGCCGGGGCGGCGTGGATGATCCGGCCCTCCGGAGAATCCGGGATCACGGCCCCCGCGGTTTCGCCAAAACGCGCGGACGCGCCCTTGCAACAGCAGAGCGCCGGAGCGAATCCCGCGGCTGGGCAGGCGCTGCCGCCAGTGGCGGCGGTGGTTGAACCTGCGCAGCGCGAGCCGGTGAGGAAATCCGTCGCGGCGCCGGGAGGGGGCAAGGGCGCCTACCAGACGGAGTTGGAGCAGACGCAAAAATCCCTCGCCGCCGCGGGTCTGCTGAAAGGCGACTGCGAGGTCTGTGATGATCGCATCCAGGAAGCCAAATCCCTCGCCGCCAGCGAGAAGTACCCGGAAGCGCGCGCGGCGCTGAAAAAAGCCCAGGAAGCCATTGACGGGCAAAAGGTGGATCGTCCGCTGGTGGAGGCCAAATTCAGACGCCTGAAAAGCCGCCTGGAACGCCTGTCCATCGAAGGCGACAGCGCCGGCAAGATGCGCGAACTGGAAAAGGAAATCCTGGAGATCATCCTGCGCAAGCAGGACTGGTCCGCCGCCAACCAGCGCATCAATGAAGCCATGCGCATCCTCGATCATTCCCTGCGCGCGAGCGAATGATTTAACCTGCTCCGCCGCGCGGGTGTCCCCTGCATGAAAACGCCTGGACAGGCTGGAAACGCCAGTCCGGAGCCGCCGTGAGGGCCATGACTCTTCCTTCCCGCACAGACAGCGAACTGGTTCGCCTGACCCGGGAAGGAGATGAGTCCGCCTTCGTGGAGTTGGTCCGCCGCTACCAGGACATGTCCGTCCGGGTGGCCATGCGGGTGGTGGGAGACTGGGATGACGCCATGGATGTCGCGCAGCATGCATTCGTCAGGGCGCACGCGCGCCTGGACCAGCTCGACGATGGCTCGTCATTCCGCGGCTGGCTGCTGCAAATCGTGCGCAACCTGGCGCGCAATTTCCTGCGCGACGCCGCCCGCCGCCGTCAGCGGCACCGGCTCTACGAGGATGAACGGCTTCGCGCGGCGGAGGAAGGGGGCGGCCCGCCGCCGCTGGAAGAACGCGAACGGCGGATCATCCGCGAAGCGATCGCCCGCCTGCCCGAACGGCAACGCGAGGTGGTTTCGCTGCGGATTGACGGAGAGTGTTCCTTCGGCGAGGTGGCGCGGCTGCTCGGCATCTCCGAAGTGGCGGCGCGGGTGAATTTTCACCACGCCATCACGCGCCTCAAACAGGAGTTGCCCGGGCTGAAATCCAACTGAAGCACAGTCATGAACAAAACACCGGTGGAACATCCCTGGTCTGAGGAAGAAACCATCTCCTGGCTGACCGATTACGCATTGGGAACCCTCGTGCCGGGCGACCGCGAGCGCGTGGAGAACTGGCTGGCCCAGGATGAATCCCGCCGCGAACTGCTGGATGACATCCGCCGATCCCTCGCGCAGATCACGGAAACACCGCCGTGGACCCTCGCGGAACGGAATGACTTCAGCCAGCGCGTGATGCGCGATGTCCGCATGACCCGGCTGGAAACCCGGGAACTCCGCAACGTCCCGCCGCCGGTTCCGCTTTTCAGGCGCCCGTGGTTTGTATCGCTGACCAGCGCCGCCTGCGCCGCCGTGGTTGTGATGATGGTGATGAAGCCCGGACCGCGGCCTGCCAACGCGCCCGTGGCGGCGCCCGCCGCGGAACTGGAGACAGCGGAGGAGGACGCCAGCGAAAACTGGAGCGCATGGTTCGACATGCTGTCGTATGACCCGGCGGATGATCCTTTTGGAATGGAATGGAGCCTGGGCGTCCATACGGACAACAGTTCTCCGGACAATGGAGAGAGCGGAGAAACCGGCGATCTGGATCAGGAATGGTTCCTGGACCTCTGATCGCGATTTCATCAAGGAGCATGCAATGAAATCTCTGGCGGCAATGGGAATGGTGTTGGCGGCGGCGGCGGCGATGACCCCGCATTCAGCGATGGCGGAACCCGGGCGTGGAAAGGCGATGCGTGAAGGGCCGCGCCATGGGCCTCCGCCCGATATGGAAGGGAAGGAAATGCGCGCGCCGCGCTTCTGCTCCATGGAGCCCAAGCCGGCGATGATCGAACGCATGCGCAAACGCATGGCCATGGGACGCACGCTCAAGGTGTCCGGGGCGCTGGACCTGAACGAGGCCGACGCGCTCAAACTGTCGAAGATCTTCGGCAAATACGACGAGGAGCGTTTCGCCATCCGCATGGAGCAGCGCAAGCACCTGTGCGCCATCTACAAGCTCTTCGAGGAGAACGCCGCCGATGAGAAGGCCTATGCCGCCGCGGTGGATGGCATGCTGGCCGCGCGCAAGAAGCTCCAGGACATGCAGCAGCGTGAAATCGCCGAACTGCGCACGCAACTGACGCCGAAGCAGCAGGCGCGGTTGATGCTGGCGATTCCGGAAATGATGCGCGAAGCCATGAAACTGCATGGCAAGGGCAAGTGGGGGCGCCATGGCGGCGGCTGGGGGCCGCCGGAAGACGGCGATGCGGGCGAGGAATGACCGTCATCTCCCCGCCATGATGCAAAACTCCGGGCGGCGGCGCCCGGAGTTTTTTCTGTCGCGGCTATCCGGCGGATTGCGGCGGTTGAGGCGCCGCCATGAAGTTCACGCCCGGGCCCTGGCGGGGACCAGGGATGCCTGGCCTGCGAGCAGTTTTTGCGCCTGTTCCGACGCCACCTGACGGGCGACATTGAACAGTTTGCCCGCCGCGCCGGGAGCCATCCGCAATTGCACGGCGATCGCTCCGTCCGCCGTGTAGATGGTGGGAATGCGCAGGATATCCATCACCCCCACGCCGTAAACCTGCTGCTTCAGCAATTCACGGATGGCGTCCATGCGGTTCAGGTGCAGCCGGAATACGCCGCTGTGCAGTTCCTCGACCACCGGCTCGCCGCTGCTGGATTTGGCCGACATGGCGCGCTTGAGCAGTTTGCCCGGCAGGTTGCCATCCACCCGGCTTTGCGTTCCCGCAATCTCGACCGCGATGGGACCATCCACGCGGAAGTCAATCAGGATGGCGGATTTCGACGCCTCGACCCGCAGCAACTGCACCGACAGCTTGATCTGAGCGGCCTCTCCCATCAATTCGGTCTGGGCGTCGAGGGCGATGGCGCGGCGCGACAGCCCCAGATGAATATTGTTCATGCGGCGCGACCCGCCGCCCATCTTGCCCAGCGCGCGGTTCAGCGTGGATTCCGACAGGCGCAATTCCCCCCGTTTCACTGAGTTCAGCGACTGGTCGCGCAGGAACGGCATGATCATGGGGTTGATGGCGTTGAGTTTCTGTTCGACGCGCTCTTCGGCCTGGCGGCGCAACTCAGGCGGGATGATGGACAGCAGGTTCATGTCGGCTCCTTTGCTCTGAACCGGAATTTTCATGTTAGCACGCGCCGCCGCCTGACTCTATACGCAGCGCGTCAATAGGGCGCCCGCCAGCCGCCCTCCGTTCGATATCCCGCCAAATGGCGTGGAAAGCCCTTCCGCCGTGACAGCCGGGATCCATTCCGGCAACCACTTGACCGATGCCGTGACACCCGCCAATGAAGTATGATAATCTCATTAAAGTCACCCGGACTGCACCTTTTGCACAGAGGTGGGGGGCATCATGCAGACGAAATATCTTTGGCGGATTGGAATCCTCACCCTGGCGGCCGCGGCGGGAACGGGTTGGGGCTCCGAGGCGCTGGCGCAGCAATGCGAGCGCCCCAACATGCTGATTCTGCTCGACAAATCGGGCTCGATGACAGAGAACGACAAGTGGGGCCAGGCGAAATCCGCCATTGATCGCATCCTCTCATCCCACGGCTCCAAAATCCGTTTTGGGCTCTGGCTGTTTCCCCAGGGATGGGAATGCGGCGCCGGCTCGGTCAACGTCGGCATCGGCGACAACACGGCTTCGGCCATCCGCAGTTTCCTCGCTTCCGCCCGCGCCGACGGCTCCGCCACCCCCATTGGTCCCGCGCTGAACGCGGTGCGCGGCTACGGCGCCCTCAACGACGGCAGCCGCCGCAATTTCGTCCTGCTCATTACCGATGGCAAGAACAATTGCTCCAACGGCGAGCCGGTCAGCGCCGCGCAAGCGCTGTTCAACCAGGGCATCAAGACCTATGTCGTCGGTTTTGGCCGCGACGTGGACGCCACATCCCTGCGCCGCACCGCCCAGGCCGGCGGCACCAACGACTACTATCAAGCGGACAACAGCACCCAGATCAACAACGCGCTGAACGCCATCGCCGTGGATGCGACCACGGAAGTCTGCGACAACAAGGACAACGACTGCGACGGCCAAGTGGACGAGGGCGTCACCCAGTCCTGCTCCACCGCCTGCGGCCCCGGGACCCAGACCTGCAGCAACGGCAGCTTCGGCGCCTGCACCGCAACCCAGCCCCAGCAGGAAATCTGCGACGGCCGCGACAACGACTGCGACGGCCAGATTGACGATAACCTGACGCGCGCGTGTTCCTCTTCCTGCGGCAGCGGTTCCGAACGCTGCGTCAACGGCTCCTGGCAGGGGTGCAGCGCCAGCCAGCCAGGCCCCGAAGTCTGCGACGGCCGCGACAACGACTGCGACGGCCAGATTGACGAAGGTCTGACCCGCAATTGCTCCACCGCCTGCGGTTCGGGAACCGAAACCTGCGGCAACGGCGTATGGGCCAATTGCACCGCGAGAAAACCCGCCAATGAACTGTGCAACGCGCTCGACGACGACTGCGACGGGCTGGTGGATGAAGGACTGTCCCGCGCATGTTCCTCCTCCTGCGGCGGCGGAACGGAAACCTGCTCCCAGGGCATCTGGTCCGGCTGCAACGCCGCCCAGCCCCAGCCAGAAACCTGCAACGGCCAGGATGACGACTGCGACGGCGTGGTGGATGACAACCTGACCCGCAACTGCGGCAACCAGTGCGGCGCGGGCATCGAGCGCTGCACGGCCGGCGTCTGGGGCTCCTGCTCCCAGACGGGACCGCAGCCGGAAACCTGCAACGGCCAGGATGACGACTGCGACGGCCAGATTGACGAAAGCCTGACCCGCAACTGCTCCACCATCTGCGGGACCGGAACCGAGACTTGCAACGGCGGCGCCTGGGTCAACTGCACCGCCAAAAAACCCTCCACCGAAATCTGCGACAACGTGGACAACGACTGCGACGGCAAAGTGGACGAAGAACTTGTCCGCGTGTGCGTCAACGCCTGCGGCAAGGGCGAAGAGGTCTGCTCCGCCGGCAAATGGGGTCAATGCTCCGTCCAGCCCAAGCCCGAAGTCTGCAATGGCCAGGACGATGACTGCGACGGCGATACCGATGAACTGCTGACCCGCGATTGCCAGACCGTGTGCGGCAAGGGCAAGGAGACCTGCAAGAACGGCCTGTGGGAAAATTGCTCCGCCCAGAAGCCCACCGACGAAGTCTGCGACGGCAAGGACAACGACTGCGACGGTCAGATTGACGACAATCCGGTGGACATCGGCAGTTCGTGCCAGATCAACAACGCCTTCGGCCCCTGCAAGGAAGGCAAACAGATTTGCAAGGGAGGAGGACTGGCCTGCGAGGCGGTCAAGAAACCCGAGGCCGAAACCTGCGACAATGTGGACAACGACTGCGACGGCCAGACCGACGAGTCCCTGACCCGCCAATGCGAAAGCAAATGTGAAAAGGGCACGGAGACCTGCATCAAGGGCTTCTGGGAAAACTGCACCGCCCGGCTGCCCACGGAAGAGCAGTGCAACGGCTCCGACGACAACTGCGACGGCAAGATTGACGAAGGCGATCCCCAGGGCGGCAAGGCCTGCGAAACCGGCCAGCTCGGCTTCTGCAAGGGCGGCGTCGAATCCTGCCAGGGCGGTATTCTGGTCTGTGTTTCCAACCATCAGCCGCGCGCGGAAATCTGCAACGGCCTGGACGACGATTGCGATGGTCAGGTGGACGAAGGCGACCTGGGCGAAGGCGGTCCGTGTTCGACCGGCCAGAAGGGCATCTGCGGCAAGGGCAAGCAAAGCTGCGAGGGCGGCATTGTCTCGTGCGCCCCCCTCAACAAGGGAACCACCGAGCAGTGCAACGGCCTGGATGACGACTGCGACGGCCAGATTGATGAAGGCGTGGCCAACCAGTGCGGCTTCTGCGGAGCCAACCCCCAGGAAGTCTGCGATGGCAAGGACAACGACTGCGACGGCGTTCCGGACAACGACGCCCCCTGCCCCAGCGGCCAGTTCTGCATCCGCGGCGAATGCGTGCGCAAATGCGCCACTTCCGAGTGCCCCACCGGCAAGGTCTGCACCACCCTCAACAACGACAAGTTCTGCATCTCCAAATGCGCCGATGTCATCTGTCCGGTGGGTGAAGTCTGCAACGAGGCCAGCGGCAAATGCGAAAACCCCTGCGGCTCCTGCCCGCCGGGAGAGGCGTGCAAAAACGGCAAATGCCAGCCCAACGACTGTTATGTGGTCGGCTGCGCCACCGGCGAGACCTGCATCAATGGCGTCTGCGAGAAGGACCCCTGCCACAACGTCTTCTGCAAGGGCGGCGAATTCTGCCGCGCCGGCAAATGCACGCCTTCCTGCTCGCGGGTGTCCTGCGCCCCCGATGAAACCTGCGTGGACGGCGCCTGCAAACCCAATCCCTGCGCGCTGGTGGAATGCAAGGCGGGGCAGCGCTGCTCGGATGGCAAATGCGAAAAGGACCTCTGCGACGGGGTGACCTGTTCGGCGGGCCGCAAATGCAAGGATGGCCAGTGCGCCGACGATCCTTGCAACACCATCACCTGCGGTCCGAAAGAGACCTGCTCCAACGGGCAATGCCTGAGCGTGCTGAATCCGGACGCGCCGCCGCCCGATGGCGAGGACGGGGCCTCCACTTCCAACCCGGACGCGGGCGGCTCCACGGGCGAGGAAGGGGATACGGGCGCCCAGTCTGGCGGCGGCAATGACGCGGCCAGGCCAGGCGGCGGTTCTTCCCCGGATGATGATGATGACGGCGATCCCGCCGCCACCGGCGGCCGCACCACCACCACCAAGAAGAAGGATGCGGGAACGGGCGCCGCGGATGAATCCCCGCTCGGTCAGGTTCCGGAGAACTGCGGATGCAGCGCGGGCCGTCCCGCGGGAGAATCCGGCGGATGGCTGTGGTTGGCCATGGCGGGCGCCGCCATGATGATGCTGCGCCGCCGCCGGTTGTTCTGAATCCGCCGCCGCGATGAACCCCACAGGGCCGGATGCAAATCCGGCCCTGTTTATTCAGGAAAAAGGCCGGAAGTCTGGCGAAACCGGCGCGGGTGTTTCCCACCGGGAAATTGCTTGCCTGTGTGGAGGGACTCTGGTATGGCTTCCCGGCTTTACCGCCCAAACCGGCGTTTTGATTGACCATTGTGCAGCATTTGATTCTACAAATTGTTGTCGCGCAGAGCCCATCGCCTGCCACTGGCTGCGGCAGACCCGAAGACCTCATCCTGTTTGTGCTCATCGGCGTGGTCTTCTGGTTCTTCCTGATCCGTCCGGAGAACAAGCGCCGCCAGGAGCATGAGAAGCTGCTGGCCGGGCTGAAAAAGGGCGACGCGGTGGTGACGGAGTCGGGGATTCTGGGAAAGATCGTCTCCATCTCCAACGCCATCGCCGTGCTGGAAGTCGCGGACAAGGTGAAAATCAGCGTGCTGCGCAGCAAAA
The DNA here is from genome assembly GCA_022072125.1 of Myxococcota bacterium. GTDB lineage: Bacteria > Myxococcota > JAJVIH01 > JAJVIH01 > JAJVIH01 > JAJVIH01. The sequence continues at coordinate 29,856 of JAJVIH010000047.1, forward strand.
TCGCCGGTTTGCAATCGGCCGAGGCGGTGACCAAGGAAATGGAGTCACAGGACAGCAGCGGCAAGAAGGACGCCGCCGAAAAATCAACGGACAAGGACAAGAAGGACGAGAAGGCCAAATCCGCCTGATCCATCCATTGTGGATCGTGATCCGGGAAAGGCCGGACACGCCCTCCGTCCAGAAACCCCAAGGGAGTAGCAGACCATGCCAGGCGCCTGGTGGTACCGGTTTTCAATTGTTGTCGCATCGGTGTTCTTCGCCGTCATGGCGCTCATCGCCACCTTTGCGTTCGGCGACAAAAGCGCCGAGGAAATGCCCGGCTGGCTGCCCGAGGTCTTCCACCGGAAAATCTCACTGGGGCTGGACCTGCAGGGCGGCATGCACCTCATCCTGCAAGCCAAGATTGACAAGGCCATCAACGACAAGCTGGACGCCATCGCCGACACCATTGTCGAGGATCTGAAGGCCGCCAAAAAGGGCGAGGGAGTCAAATGGTCCGCCGTGGACAACTTCCGGCGGATTGATTTCCCCACCGCGGAGGCCAAGGACTACGCGATCAAGGAACTGATGCCGAGGTACGGCCGCGTCAACAAATACGAGGAGACCGCCACCAGTTTCAAAATCGGCTTCACCGACGACGAGCGCAACGCCTACGGCGAAGACGTGATGAAGAAGATCGTCGAAACCCTGAACAACCGCATTGATGAGTTCAACGTGAAGGAGTCCAAGGTCGGCCGCCGGGGCCGCGATCAGATCATCGTGGAGTTGCCGGGCATTTCCGAAACGAAGGACCTGCTTCAGGTTGAAGAAGAAATGAAGAAAACCTTCGGCCCCGCCCTGACCCGCTACGGTCTGCTGGGCGAAGGCGGCGACAAGGCGATGGGCTACTTCACCCGCAAGGTGACCCGCGCGGAAATCCAGGCGGTGTTCAACCGCACGCGCATCGGCCTTTCGGATGTCACCTGCACGGGGCCCGATGACAACTACGCCTGCACCCTGATGCTGCAATCGCTGGCGAAAAAGCGCTTCGGCACGACCGCCCGCCTGGAGTTCCGCATGGTGAATGACGAGGCGACGCCGCTCAAGGACCTGGAAGGCAAGCTGCCGGCGGGCGTCGAATACGCAATGGGCCGTTATCAAAAGCCCGACGGCGGATCCACATCCTACGAATACGTCACCGCCAAAAACCGGGATGTCCTGGAGAGCTTTCTGCGCGACAGCGCGCTGGTCAAGCCGCCGGACGGTTACGAATATCTGGTTGAAACCGACAAGGACAATATCGGCGAAACGGTGTACCGCAGCGTGCTGGTGACCAAAACCGTCGCGCTGACCGGCGACACCATCAACGACGCCCGGGTGGCGCAGGACACCGACAACATGGGGGGATATTTCGTCAGTCTCTCCTTCGACGCCACGGGCGCGCGGGTGTTTGAAGAACTGTCAGGCAGGAATATCGGCAAACGCATGGCGATCATCCTGGACAACACCGTGCAGTCCGCCCCGGTTTTCCAGGCGCGCATTGGCGGCGGACAGGCTCGCATCACCCTGAACAGCGACATCTCGCTGGAACGCTCCCTGCAGGACGCCCAGGACCTGGCCGCGGTGCTGCGCGCGGGCTCGCTGCCGGCGGACGTGGAGGTCATCTTCAAGCGCGAAGTCGGTCCCTCGCTGGGCGACGACTCCATCAAAGCGGGCATACAATCAATCGTGGTGGGCGCGGCGCTGGTCTTCATCTTCACGGTGATTTACTACAAGCTCAGCGGGATGGTGGCGGTGCTGATGCTCATCCTCAACATCGGGTTGATTCTCGCCTGCATGGCGCTGTTTGAAGCCACGCTGACTCTCCCCGGCATGGCGGGACTGCTGCTCACCCTGGGCATGGCGGTGGACGCCAGCATCATCATCAACGAGCGCATCCGCGAGGAGATCGCGGCGGGCCGCGGTCCCAGACAAGCGGTGACCCTGGGGTATGAAAAGGCCTTCAGCGCCATTTTCGACGCCAACATCACCACCCTGCTTGCAGCCATCATCCTTTACCAGTACGGCACCGGTCCCATCCGCGGGTTCGCGGTGACCCTGTCCATCGGCATTTTCACCACCATGTTCACGGGGGTTTCAGCTTCCCGCCTGTTCATGGACTACATGGCGAACAACCGGGGCGATAAGCCTCTGAGCATCTGACGGAATCCGGCCATGCAATTACTGACCAACACCAATTTCGATTTTGTCGGCAAGCGCCGGTTTTTCGCCGCCTTCTCCGTGGTGGGGGCGGTCATCTCCTTTGTGCTGCTGTTCTATCCCGGAATGAACTACGGCATTGATTTCGAGGGCGGCACCGAAATGCAGATCCGTTTCGGCAAATCCGTCGAAACCGACCAGTTGCGCGCCAGCCTGACCCGGTTTGGCCTGCAGAAGGCGGACCCCGTCACGGTGGATGGCAGCAACAACACCCGCTACGTTGTCCGCATGGAGAGCTATTCCACGGTGGACGCGGCGACCATCGGCAAAATCAAGGAAGGCATCCGCGGGAAATACCAGTCTGATCTGACCCGCCTGGATATCAACGAGGAATCGGGAGAGAAATACGAGGCCAAACTGCGGCGCGACGCCACCCCCGATGAATTCAACAGCATTTTCACCGCCGCGGGCGTCACCAACGCGCGGGTGGAGTGTTTGGGATCGGCCCCGTCGGTGACCTGCAAAGCGGAACTGCCCGGCCTGCCGGAAAAGCTCATCGAACACCTGCGCAAGGATCTGGGCGATCCCGGGGTGATCAGCGAGGGCGTTGAATCGGTCAGCGCCCAGATTGGCCAGCAACTGATCCAGGATGGTTTCTGGGCGGTGGTGTTCTCGGTCATTGGCATCCTGATTTATATCCTGATCCGCTTCGACATGCGGTTCGCGCCTGGCGCCGTGGTGGCGACCGTCCATGACACCCTGATGACCCTGGGCATCCTTGTGATCTCGCGGGTCGAATTCAACATGACGGTGCTCGCCGCCATGTTGACCATCGTCGGGTATTCCATCAACGACACCATTGTGGTGTTTGACCGTATCCGTGAAAACCTCCAGCGTTTCGGCTCCATGGGAATCGCCGAGGTGATCAACCGCAGCATCAACGAAACCCTGAGCCGGACCATCATGACCGGCTGCACGACCCTGGTCGCCACCTTCGCCCTGATGTTTTTCGGCGGCGAAACCCTGTTCGGATTTGGCTTCGCCATGACTTTTGGGATAATTGTGGGTACATATAGTTCAATCTATATTGCAAGCCCGGTTATTATCTATCTGGAAGAGCAGTTTGGCGAACAAAAGTCCGCTGGAGTGAAGGCAGGCGGTGCGCAGGGCAAGGCGGCGACATGATGAGGCGTGTTCCTTATGAGAAAAACGTGGGAAGTTGATTCCATTCCCGGCCATGACGTTGATCTTCTCTGCAATGAACTGAAGCTGCGGCGGGCCACCGCCCGGGTTCTGATCAACCGCGGCATCCGCCATCCCGACGCAGCCTCCCATTTCCTCAACGCCGGGCTCGACAAAATGAGCAATCCCGGCCTGATGTGCGACATCGGACCCGCCGCCGCCCGTATCGTCAGGGCCATCCGCAACAAGGAATTGATCGCCATCTACGGCGACTACGACGTGGATGGGGTCACCTCCACCGCCATCCTGACCCTGTTCATCCGCTCGGTCGGCGGACGGACGGATTATTGCATTCCCCGGCGCCTGACCGAGGGATACGGGCTGAACCGCGACCGCGTGAAGGATATCGCCTCGCGGGGAACCCGCCTGATGATCACCGCCGACTGCGGCATCTCCAGCCACGCGGAAATCGCGCTGGCCGCCGAATTGGGGATGGAGACCATCGTGCTGGATCACCACCAGCTTCCCGAGGTGCTGCCGAAATGCGTCGCGGTGATGAATCCACACCGCCCGGATTGCAAATTCCCGACCAAGGACCTGTGCTCCGCGGGCATCGCCTTCTGCCTGATCACGGAACTGCGCAAACAACTCCGCGAGATTGGCCACTTCACCGAGGGCCAGGAGCCTCGCCTGCGCGACTACATGGACCTGGTGGGCCTGGGAACCATCGGCGACGTGGTTCCCATGATCGGCGACAACCGCATCTTCGTGAAATACGGATTGCGCGAGATCGCCAAATCCACCCGCCCTGGCGTGCGCGCGCTGATGGACGTGGCCGGATACCCCATGCAGGGAGTAAATACGGGAACCGTCGCGTTCAAACTGGCGCCGCGCATCAATGCGGCGGGCCGCATGGGCGAGGCCGAGCGGGCCGTGCGCCTGCTCACCACCGACAGTTATCCGGAGGCGCTGCGCATCGCCCGCGAACTGGACGAAGACAACCGCCGCCGCCAGGCTATCGAGCAGGACATCGTCTTCCGCGCCATCCGGCAGATTGATTCCAGCGAAGAGTACCTGAACGCTCCCGCGCTGGTGGTCTCCGGACAGGATTGGCACCAGGGCGTGATTGGGATTGTCGCCGCCCGCCTGGTGGAGCGCTACCACCGCCCGGTGTTCGTGATCAGCGATGACGGGAGATCGGGAAAAGGCAGCGGACGCTCCATACCCGGTTTCCATCTCTACAAGGCGCTGCGCAACTGCGACGATCTGCTGACCCAATACGGCGGCCACGAAATGGCGGCGGGGCTCAGCATTGACAGCGATTCGATTGAGGACTTCCGCAAGGCCTTTGAGTATTTCGCCCAGCGCGAACTGGGACGCAATCCGCCCCAGCAGGTGCTGAAGCTGGACGGCCACGTGACCTGCGCCGAGATTGACATTCCCTGGGTGGAGGAATTGTTGCAATTGGGTCCTCATGGCCCTGGCAACCGCGAACCGACTTTTGGAATCGCGGACGCCAACGTGCGCAACAAATGGCTGGTTTCCAATGGCCGTCACCTCAAGCTGACGCTGGATGACGGCACCGGCAGCCACGACGCCATTGGATTCAAACTCGCGCGTCACCTGGATCGCATTGATGGTCCGGTCTCCGTCGCCTACTACCCGGAGTTGAACCGTTTCCGGGGCAACGTCACCGTTCAGCTCAAAATCAAGGATTTGAAGTTTGGCGACGCCCGCGACACCGCAGCCGCCAATCCCTCCGCCTGGGAGCCCGAGGAACTGGATCAGGATACGGCGTATTAACGGGCCGCCGGACGCATCGCCTGCCCGTGGATGGGCCGCTCCATGCTCACGGCGGCGTTGCGCGGCGACCGCTTCCCGCCCCCTCCGCCGTTCCATCACCACAATACGCATCCGGCGCCGCCGGCGCTCAAATCCCAACCCGCGCCTGTTCCGGTTGATCCGGCCCGTTCGTCTGACGGGGCGGATCACATGGGCCAGGCCGCATGGAACGTGTAATCCGCCCCATCCGGCGCCGCGCGCCAGGCCATCCAGAACACATGGGGATATATCCGTATGTATCCGGCGATGCCTGTCCGCCATCTACACCGCGGCGCCGCGGGGCGGTCTGGCTCCCGGCGGCTGGTTATGATAGCTCCCGCCCATGGACGAGTTCTACAGAATCAAACGTCTTCCTCCCTATGTCTTCGCAGCGGTCAATGAAATGAAATATCGCGCCCGCGTGCGCGGCGAGGACATCATTGACTTTGGCATGGGCAATCCCGACGGGGCCACCCCGCAGCCCATCGTGGACAAGCTGGTGGCCGCCGCGCAGGACCCGCGCAACCACCGGTATTCCCAGTCGAAAGGCATCCGCGGGCTGCGCAAGGCCATGGCGGGCTGGTATCAGCGCCGCTTCAACGTCGAACTGGACCCGGAGACCGAAGTGGTCGTGACCCTCGGCTCCAAGGAAGGCCTGTCACACCTGCTGATGGCGGTGATTGGTCCCGGCGAAGCGGTGCTGGTTCCCAACCCGACCTATCCCATTCACGCCTATGGCGTGGTGCTGGCGGGCGGCGATGTCATCAACGTCTTCCACAAGGAGGAAGTGGATTTCTTCGCCGAACTCAAGTCCGCCTACCTGCGGACCTGGCCCAGGCCCCGGCTGCTCATCCTGAATTTCCCCCACAACCCCACCACCGCGACGGTGGAGGCCGGGTTCTTTGAACAGGTGGTCGCCTTCGCCAGGGAGAATGATCTGCTGGTGATTCACGATCTCGCCTACGCCGACATCGCTTTCGACGGCTACTCGCCGCCGTCGTTCCTCGCGGCGCCGCACGCGCGCGACGTAGGAGTGGAGTGTTTCACCCTGTCCAAATCCTACAATATGCCGGGATGGCGCGTGGGCTTTGTCTGCGGCAACGCGCGCATGGTTCACGCGCTGTCGCGGCTCAAGAGTTACCTGGACTACGGAATGTTCCAGCCCATCCAAATCGCCTCCACGGTGGCGCTGAATGAGATGGACGAGGAACCTCCCAAGATCAGCCGCCTGTACCAGGAGCGCCGCGACGTGCTGATTGACGGCCTGCGCCGCATCGGCTGGACGGTTCCGCCGCCCAAGGCCACCATGTTTGTCTGGGCGAAAATCCCGGAACCCTTCCGCGCCATGGGCTCGCTGGAGTTTTCGAAAATGCTGGTGGAAAAGGCCAAGGTAGCGGTGGCGCCGGGCGTTGGTTTCGGCATGGCGGGGGACGAATATGTCCGCTTCGCCCTGGTGGAAAACGAGCAGCGCGTCCGCCAGGCGGTGCGCGGCCTCAAAACGGCGTTGGGCGGGTGATTCACACTGGCGCCGCTTCTGTCCCGGCGGCGCCGGATCGTCTCCCGCCGGAGCAGTGGAATGACCTGGCTGAATTGCGGATGAACAACCGCCTCCTATACTCGCCGAGATGACGCAGCCGCATTTCAGAACAGCCATCCTGCTGCTCAACCTGGGCACGCCCACGGCCCCGGAAAGCGGTCCCGTGCGCGCCTACCTGGAGGAGTTTCTCAGCGATCCGCGGGTGCTGGATATTCCCGCGCCGGCGCGCTGGGCCCTGCTCAATCTGGTCATCCTGCCGCGCAGACCGGCGGCCTCGGCGGAGGCGTACCGGAAAATCTGGACGCCGCTGGGCTCCCCCTTGCTGGTGGAAGGACACAAGCTGACCCGGGCGCTGCGCAGGGAAATGCCCAACACCAGCATAGAACTGGCGATGCGCTACGGCCAGCCCTCCATTCCCAGCGTGATGGAACGGCTGATGCGGGAGCGGATTGACCGGCTGATCGTGGCCCCGCTGTATCCCCAGTATTCGTCGGCCTCCACGGGCTCCTCGCTGGAAAGGGTGATGGACCTCATCCGCGGCGAATGGAATATCCCCGCCATCTCGGTCCTGCCGCCTTTTTACGACCATCCGGCCTTCATCGCCGCCTGGAAGGATATCGCCGGGCCGCTGCTGCATTCCTTCCAGCCCGATCATGTGCTGCTCAGCTACCACGGTCTGCCCGAGCGCCATGTCAGGAAAAGCGATCCCACCCGGGGACATTGCCTGGTGCGGGGCGGCTGCTGCGACGCCATCACGGCGGACAACCAGTACTGTTACCGGGCGCAGTGTTTCTCCACCAGCCGCGCGCTCAAACGCGCCCTGGAACTGGAGGCGGCGAAGGTGACGGTATGCTTCCAGTCCCGGCTGACCCGCGACCCATGGCTGACCCCCTTCACCGACAAGGTGCTGGAGGAGTTGCCCGCGCGCGGAGTGAAACGCCTCGCCGTGTTGTGCCCGGCCTTTGTCGCCGACTGCCTGGAGACGCTGGAGGAGATCGGCATGCGCGCCCGCGACGATTTCCGCGCGGCGGGGGGGGAGGACCTGATGCTCACGCCTTCGCTGAACGATCATCCGTCCTGGGTGCGCGCTCTCGCCCAAATGCTGCGGGAAATCTGATCGCCGCTTCCACCGCCGGAGCGGCTTCCGCTTTTCCCATGCCGGATACCCACAATGGGGGATTGCGAACCTGCCGCGAACGCGGGTGAGCCGGGATGGCCGCAACCAGCGGCGCACGGGCGGATGACCTCATGCCGTGAACGGCGAAAAGCACAAATCCGGCGTCCGGTCCCCCCCCTGCGGAGTTTGCCCGGGATGGGGCGCTGTGCTAGTTCCCTGCGCGCCGTGAACTGGACAGGCCGTATCACCGCACCGCTTGGATTCGCTATCTCCGCCCTGGTTTTTGGGGCGGTGGCGTGGATGGGCGCGCGCGAATCGGGCGCCTCCGGCCTGAGCCAGGATGAATTCGCCGGTCCGGAGACCTGCCGTTCCTGCCACCAGGCGGAGTACGAGTCCTGGGCGCGCAGCCCCCATGCCCGCGCCACCAACAGCCTGCCGGAGAACGCCCGGCGCGATCCCCGCTGCCTGCGCTGCCACGCCACTTCGGTGGAACAGAACCTGCTGGGGGTTTCGTGCGAGGCTTGCCACGGGGCGGGAAAATACTATTGGCCCAGCTACGTGATGCGCGACCGCGAACTGTCGCGTCTGGTGGGTCTCCGGGATCAATCCCCGGAGACCTGCAAGACCTGCCACACCGCGGATGCGCCGTCGCTGGAGCCCTTCGACTATGACAAGGCCTGGCGTCAAATCGCACACGGCAAAAAAAGCCAGGCGCCCGCCGGCAAGTGAGTCCGCACCATGAGTTCGCCCGCGCTGGACAACCAGACCGCGCTTCCGGTTCGCCGCCGCGAATCCGCCGTGGACGTCATCTGGCGCATTTTCTGTTCGCTGAAGCTGGCGATCTTCCTGATCGCCGCCATTGCCGCCGCCAGCGTGGCCTCGACCTTCATCCTGCAGAACAAACCCATTGAAGAACTCAAGGCGGTTTATTCCGGACAGGCCTATTTCATCTTCCGGCAACTGGGCCTGTTCGACATCTTTCATTCCACCTGGTTCGTATTCCTCGTGGTGTTGCTGGCGCTCAACCTGATCGCCTGCTCCATCGAACGTTTTCCGCTGATCTGGAGGCTGATGCACCTGTACGGCGACAATCCTTCCGAAAAGGATTTGCGCCGCCAGAAATTCACCGCCGAAGTCACCGTGCCGGACGCCGCCCTGCGGGTGGAGGAACTGGCCGCGCTTGGCAGGCAACGGTTCGACCGCGATCCGGTGATCACGCGCCGCGAGGATGGCGTGACCATCGTCTCGTTCGAGAAACACCGCTGGGGCCGGACGGGCGTATATGGCATCCATGTCTCCCTGCTTGTGATCTTTTATGGAGCGCTGGTGGGAAATCTGTGGGGATTCGAGGGTCTGATCTCCATCCCCGAAGGTTCGACCGTGGACAACTTCGTGCTGATTTCGCGGATAGGCAACGAGATCGAGCGCAAGCTGGGCTTTGAAATCCGCTGCAACGACTTTGACTTGCAGCGTTTCTCCAACGGCTCGCCAATGGCCTTCAAATCCAGCCTGTCGGTCTTTCAGAACGGTCAGAAGGTCAAGGAGCAGGTGATTGATGTCAACGAACCCCTGGAATGGGGCGGCATGACCTTTTACCAGTCGTCCTACGTGGAATTGGGGGCCCGGCCGGCCATGGAGTTCACCGCCAGGAATGGCTCTGGAGAACTTCAGCAATACCGTCTCTTCGCCAACTCGCTGTTCCACCTGCCAGGGGATGAACGCCTGTCGCGGGTGACCGGATTCAGCCCCGATTACCGGCAGATGGGGCCGGCCCTGATGTTCACCGTCAACGCCGATGGCGGGGAGTCCGGGACTTGGACGGTCTTCGACGGCTTCACTTCACGGGACAAGCTGAAGATCGAGGTCATCAATACCGCCGCCAACACCGGCGAAACCAAATCGGCGGCGCTGGACGGCGTGATCGCGAAGGACGGCGATGTGGAATGGGTGGTTTACGCCTATAAAGAGGATCGCGAGGGCCTGGGACCCGCGGTCCGGCTGGCGGCGCGCGAGCCCGGCGGCGAAATGACCATGCGCTGGATTTACCAGAACCACCCCAGACTGGACGCCCTGGCGCATCCGGACAGCAAACTGCGTTTTGTCTTTCATGGCCGGGAAGAGACCGCTTCGCCTTGGAGCTTCGCCGGGCTGGCGATGACGCAGGACCAGGCCTTCGCCACTGGCATCCAGATGGCGCGGGAGCCGGGGGCGCGCATTGTGCTGGTGGGTTTTGTCATGTTCATGGTTGGCTTGGCGGTGACCTGGCTGATGTCGCACCGCCGGGTCTGGTTGCGCATCGAAGGGGATCAGGTATTCGTGTCCGGCAATACGCACCGGTATCCGGGCGCGTTTGGCGAATGGTTTGATGGTCTGTGCGACGAACTGGCGGCCTTGGGCGGCAAGCCCGCCGCCGTTTCCGCGGAGACCCCGGAGAAAACGGCATGACTTCCCTTCCCTCCAGTGATGTCAGCATGGGATTTTTCGCGGCGGCGCTGGGGTTTTATGTGCTGGCGTTCTGCTTCTACCTGGCCTTGATCACCCGCGAGGGCCGGGGCTGGCTGGCGAAGGCCGCCACCTTCGCCGCATGGGGCGGCGTCGCCGCGCACGGTCTGGGCCTGCTGCGCCGCTGGTACGAGGCCGGCGCCGACGTGGTGCATGAGTACACGCTGGCGCGCGGCCATGCCCCCGAGGGTCCGGAGTTGTTCTGGCGCTGGATCGGCCACCCTCCGTGGACCAACCTGTTTGAAAGCCTGGTGTTTTTCTGCTTCGGCATGATGATCGTCTGGGCGGTGCTGGACCGGAAATTCCAGGTCAAGATCAGCGGTTTGTTCTCCACCGGCGTGGCCATCACCGCGCTGGGGCTGGCCTTCATCGCCCCGGGACGGGAAATCCAGCCGCTGGTGCGGGCGCTGCGCTCGGGTTGGCTGCTGATTCACGTCCTGTTCGCCTCGCTGGCCTATCCGCTGTTCCTGACCGCCGCGGTGTTCAGCTTCTTCTACATCATCAAAACCCGGGTCTCCCGGGAGGCCCAGGGCATTGTGCTGGCGCTGATCGCGGTGGGCATCCTCCTGGCCGTGGGGCGGGGAACCACCTTCGTCACCGATGGGTATTACATGACCCTGCGGGCCGATTACGAGGTTCCGCAGTTTCGCATGGTGCGCGAGCGCCTCCCAGACGGGCGTTTCGTGGAGAAGGAAGTGCGCGAGGTCAAAACCATCGCCGACAAGTTCCGCTACACCGTCAAGGCTCCCCACGCCAGCGGCCAGGGCAAAATTGACAAGGACATTCCCCTGGCGGTCAAGGTCAGCGGCGTTCCCTGGCTGATCGGCGGATCACTGGCGGGCTTCGCCGCCGCCATCGGCCTGTTTTTCGCGGCGCGGCGTTCAGGCGCGGAAAAACTGGCGGCGTGGGGAAGACACGCCTTCGCCGCCGCGTCGGCGCTGTTCACCGGCGTGTTGGGGATGATCGTCGCGCGCGCGTTCGGCAACCCCAATGTCAACCGCGCCAAACTGCCCGAATTCATCGCCGAGGACAGCGCCCGCAAATTCAACGCCGCCGGTCTCGATTTCTCCGTCCACAACATGGATTTCGTGAAGCGGGTGTACCTGTCGTTGCAGTCCAATCCCTATGATCTGGCGCTGCTGCTGCTGACCTGGGTTTTCCTCGCCTTCTTTGTCTATTACCAGTACCGGCCGGAGAAGGTGGAAGCCGCCCTGCCCGACGCCAAAAAGCTCGATGTCATGTCGTACAAGATCATCCTGGCGGCGTTTCCGCTGATGGCCATGCTGCTGGCCACCGGCGCGGTCTGGGCCCATGTGTCGTGGGGGCGTTATTGGGGCTGGGACCCCAAGGAAACCTGGGCGCTCATCACCTGGTTTGTGTACGCCATCTACCTGCACGCGCGCATCACCCATGGCTGGGTGGGCAAACCCTCGGCGCTCATCGCCATCGCGGGCTTCGCTGTGGTGGTGTTCACCTACATGGGCGTCAACCTGGGTTTGACCGGCGAGGGCCTGCACGTATATGGCAACGGGTGATGCCCGCATACAAGATAGACAATATCGCCCGCGCCCATCATCCCGGACAGTTTCCGCGGCACGCCCTGCCGGAAGTGGCGTTCGCCGGCGCTTCCAATGTGGGCAAATCCTCCCTGCTCAATGCGTTGACCGGTCTGCGCAAAAACGCCGCCCGCGTCTCCGCCACCCCCGGACGCACCCAGGACATCGCCTTCTACGCCGTCGAGGGGAAGCTCTGCCTGGTGGATTTGCCCGGTTTCGGCTTCGCACAGGTCTCCCGCGAGACACGCGACGACTGGGACCGCCTGATCCAGTCCTATTTCAAAGGCCGTGAAAACCTGAAGCTGGCCTGCCTGCTGATGGACTGCCGCCGCCCCCCAGCGGAACGGGACCGTGCGGTGCTTGACTGGCTGACGGAAAGCGAAATTCCCACCGCCATCGTGCTGACCAAGATGGACAAACTGCCCAAAAACCGGCGTGACAACGAGGTGCGCCGCTTTGAAAAGCTGCTGGAACTGGAGCCGGACACCATCATCCCCGTGTCGGCGCAGAACCGCGAGGGCGTGGACGACCTCTGGGGCGTCATCCTCGATCAGTGCGGGGTCAAACTGAGCCGCGGACGTTGAAGCTCAAGGACGGGGGCGATGATCATCTTTCTGGCTGCATTCATCCAACCGTCTAGCCCCGCGACGCCGGACCCGGTTCAGGATGATCCGGTTGCATGGTTCGCACGCCCCGGCGCAGGAAAAGACAACATGCTCCGCCCGCTGACGCCGCGCCGGACGCCTTTCCTCCGGAGGAGCGCCGCCCTGGCCGCCGCCTTTCCGCTGGCGGCGATGTGGGCTGTTTCCGCCCCCGCCGCCGCGCAAAATGGCGAGGGGATTGTGCTCGACCGGATGGCGGCCCGCGTGGCCGGACAGGTCATTACCGTACGGGAGGTGGAGGCCGAGGCGCGCGTGCTCATCGCCTGGGAGAAGCCCGCGAAAGCGCTGGCGGAGCCCAAACCGAAAATTCTCGACAAAACGCTGCGCTGGCTGACCGATCAGCACCTGATTTACGATCAGGCCACGCGGCTCAAGATATCCCCGGGCTCCAGCGACGCGGTGGATGAACGAATGAAACAGTTTCAGGGCCTGTTCGGCGGCGCGGTGGAATACCGGAATTTTCTCGCGCGATCAGGGCTTTCCAGAGCCGAACTGCGCAACATCATCTCGCGCGATCTGACAGTGGAGAATTACTCGATCCATTACCTGCGCTCGCGGCTGCGCGTGACCCGCGAGGACATTGACGAATACCTGCGGCGCAATCCGGAAGCCTTTCGCGGCAATACCAACACCCAGTTTATCCAAAAAGTCGTGGCCAACCGCATCGTGATGGAGCGAAAGTCCCGCGCGCGCGAGGAAATCCTGTCGCGGCTGCGCGAGAAGAATCCGCCCGAATACTTCGTGGACTTCCTGCAGCGCGGCCTGGTGCGCGATCAGAAGGAGACGCCGCATTGACCCCAGAGGGCGCCCCTGGCTTCATCATCCGTCCCGCTGCCCGGGAAGACGTGCCGTCCGTGGCGGCGATTGAATCGCGGGTGTTCGTGGGCGGATGGTCGCCGGTCATGTTCGAAATGGAACTCGAAGCCGGCGATGGATATTTTCTGGTGGCGGAGACCGGCGGCGTCATCGCAGGATACGTGGTCTATCGCCTGAATCCCGAGGAAGCCTGGCTGCTGGAACTGGCGGTGTCTCCGGAATTCCGGCGCAAGGGGCTGGGACGGGAATTGCTGAGGCGTTTTATCTCGGCCGCCCGGGAATCGGGCGCGCGCCAGGCGATTCTGGAGGTTCGCACCGGCAGCGCACCGGCGATTTCCCTGTACGAAAACGCGGGATTTCAGCGTATGGGCATGCGCAGGAATTATTATTCAGCCACCGGCGAGGATGCGTATGTCATGGGACTGAACCTGGTCGGGCAGGCGGCCGGGGTTGGCGGGTGATTTCCAGCGGAGAAATCCCTGCTCATGGGGGTGGTTGAGAACGCAGCTCTCCAAACGTAGCATCCGCATCATGCAACATCAGATCCAACACCAGCATGGTCACAATCACGGCAGTTTTTTCATCGCGGAAAATGGGGTGCGCGTGGCGGAACTGAACTATCGCATGGATGGCGGCGCGGCCCTGCTCCTGCATACCTTCGTGGATCCCTCCCTGCGCGGCGGCGGAGTGGGCATGCTGCTGATCGAGGCCGCGGTGGACTGGGCGCGCCGCGAAAACAAAAAATTGGTCCCCGTATGCTCCTACGCGCATTGGGCGTTCTCACGCCGCCCGGACTTTTCCGGCGTGCTGGAGAAGTAATCCGGGGTTCTCCCCCTCCCCGGCATTCAGGGTTTCTCCGCCGGGTTTTGCGCCAGGCGGGACACCGGCGCCGTGAGGTGATCGGCTATCCACACATGGCCTGCCGGGTTGGGGTGATAATGGTCGTCCGGATGAAGCTGGAAATCCGGATTTTCCGCCAGGCAATCGCGGCCCAGCACGACAAGCGGAACGCCCTCGCGGATCAAGCCTTCGCTCACGCGCTGCTGGAAGCGCCGGCAGCGATCCAGATCGCGGATCTGCTCCGGATGCGGACGCCCGAAAAACGGCAGCAGAATCACCAGCACGCGCATCCCGGCGGCGCGCATGGCGGCCGGAGCATGGATGGCGGCGTCCACCGATCGCGCGGAGACATCCCATTCATCCACGTCACCAGGCATGACCGCGCGGCTGATCAGGGTTTGCAGAAAACGCGATCGCCACCACAGACCGGTCAACGGCATTGGCCGGTACAGCGGACCATCCGGGGAATCCACCGGACGCCAGACGGCGTTTTCTCCCGCCACCAGCATGAGGGCGGGATCAGCGTCGTTGGGACACAGGCTGAATACGGCGGCGTGGCCTTTCAATCCCGAAGATCGCCATGCCGCCAGCCATTGCTGCGGATTGGAGCCCGGCTGCCCGAGGTTGATGGATTCCACCGCCAGACCATCCCGGCGCAACCGGTCCTCGACCAGATTTTCGTAGGTTTCCGTGCGGCGCACTCCCGCCCCGGCGGCGACGGAATCACCGGACCACAGAATGCGGAACACGCCTTGGGGCGGATCGTCTTCGACGGGGATATCCACATCGAACAGGCCGCGGCGGTTGACCCCGCAGGCGTTGGCTTTCCAGCGCCAGCCGGCCGGCTGGTTCTCCAGCACCTCGACGCATTCCGGCTCGGTCAATTCGATATACGCTGGACGGTCCACGCCCGCGAAACGGAAGGCCAGTTCGCCGGCGAGAACAAACCACAAGGGAATCAAGGCGATCAGGATGAAACGGAACCAGAATCTCCGCCGCCGGTTCACGGGCTTGTCCTGCGGGAGCGGGGCCGTCTCCATGCGGGATCAGTCTTCACCGGTTCCGGGTTGCTCCTCAGGCGGAGGGGACTGCAACCCGGCCATGCGCCGGCGGATGGCCTGCTCCTCCCCGCTTTCCGAAGGCTGGTAAATGCAGCCCGGCTGGAGCGGATCGGGCAGGTGGTTTTCCTTCACATAGTGGCCGCTGTAGTTGTGCGGATATTTGTATCCCGCGCCATAACCAAGGTCTTTCATGAGCGAGGTGGGGGCGTTGCGCAGGTGTTTGGGGACAGGCAGCGCGCCATGTTCCTTCACGATTTCGCGCGCGGCCTTGTAGGAGGCGATGGTGGTGTTGGATTTGGGGGCGGTGGCGAGAAACGCGGCGCATTGGCTCATGGGCAACACGCCCTCGGGCATTCCAACAAACTCGAAGGCCTGCAGGGTCGAAACCGCCAGCGTCAACGCGCGCGGATCGGCGTTGCCGATATCCTCGGCGGCGAAGATCACCATGCGGCGGATCAGGAAAAGCGGGTCTTCTCCCGCCTCAAGCATGCGGACCATATAGTAGATGGCGGCGTCCGGGTCCGAACCGCGCATGCTTTTGATGAAGGCGCTGATGGTGTTGTAGTGCTCCTCGCCGCTTTTGTCGTAGAGCAGCGACTGTTTTTGCGCGGCGAAGCGCGCCTCTTCCGGCCCGATCACGGGGTTTTTGCGCCCCCGCGCGAAGCGGGCGGCGGTCTCCAGCGCGTTCAGGGCGCGGCGGCCATCGCAGCCGGCCAGTTGCACCAGCGCATCCAGTCCCTCCGGAGAAAGCGTGACGCCCCACGTCCCCAGGCCGTTGGCTTCATCGGCGAGGGCGCGCTCGATCAGCATGCGGATGGCCTCCGGCGTCAGCGGGTTGAGCACCAGCACCCGCGCCCGCGACAGCAACGCACCGTTTACATAGAAGGACGGATTCTCCGTGGTCGCGCCCGCGAGGGTGACCGTCCCCCGCTCGACGTGGGGGAGAAGGGCGTCCTGCTGGCCCTTGTTGAACCGGTGGATTTCATCAATAAAGAGGAGCGTACGCTGCTGGTGGTAGCGGCGGCGATCGGCGGCGTCCTGCACGGCGGCGCGAATCTCCGCCACTCCCGCGTTGACGGCGGAGAGGGTGACCAACTGGTAGCCGGCGCTGGCGGCCAGCAGGGATGCGATGGTGGTTTTTCCGGTTCCCGGCGGCCCCCACAGAATCAGACTGGGCAGAGTTCCGGATGCGACGGCGCGGGCGAGAAAGCCATCGTGGCCCGTCAGGTGATCCTGCCCGGCCACGGCTTCCAGGGTGCGCGGGCGCATGCGTTCGGCCAGCGGAATATCGTCGCGCCGTCCGTCAGCCGCGGCGTCGAAGAGATTGGATTCCTGCTGGCGTCCAGGCCGGAGTTTCATTCGAGGTCTTCCACGATCCTATAAATACCCCCATTTGCGGCGGAGAAACCACTCCACGCCAAGGCACGCAGCGATCAGCGCGAGGAATATCCACGTATTCCACAGGGGATGATGCTCCTTGCGATCCACGCGGGCGATCTCCGGATCCAGAAGCGGCAGGCGATCCAGCGAACCATCCGGCAACGGCTGATACACCCCGCCGCTGGCGCGGGCGATGGCCTCCAGCACATCTGGGCGCGGCGCCACCCGCTGCATCTCCCGGGAAGCCGGGCGTACGATCAGCACATCCTCGGCTTCGCCCAGCGCCTCGCCCTTGAGCGAAGCCGCGGCGCGGATGCGCGCCGCGCCAGGTGATTTGGCTTCCCACGACAGGCGGGCGCGTCCATCGGGACCGGTTTGCAATTCCTTGACGAAGGGATCTCCCTCCGGCGGCGTGATGGTGAGGCGGATATCCGCGCCCGGGGCGGGGTGATAGCTGCGATCCAGCGCGAGAATATCCACTCCGGCGGGCTCGTTGATATCCACCTCGGGTTTGTCGAGGGAGATGACCACGGGCGCCAGATCGGGATCGCGGATCAGCCAGCGGATGGCGTTGGCCCAGAAGGCGTCGTAGAGGCGCGCCTCGGCGGCGGCGTTGTCCCCGTTGAAGGCCCAGCGCCAGAGAGCATCCATGCCGATGGCCAGCACACGGCCTTTTCCCGCCTCGCGCACCGACACCACCGGCATGGGCGCTCCGCCCGCCTGCAGGGTGGGGTGTTCGAGCAGCGCGATTCCGCCCGGACGCAGCGCGCCCACGATATTGACTCCCGGCATGGCGGGCAATTTCATCCAACCATCCGGACCGCCGGGGATATTCAGGTTGGTGATGGGGTGATTGCGCCCGGCCTGGGTGGGCCGCGGGTGGAAATCCGCGTCGGTGTCGGCGGCGCTGAAGGGCAACTCGACCGGCAACAGATCGCCCACGGCGGTCATGGCGTATTGGCCGTTGGCGAAGCTGCGCGGCCCGCCGATCATGACGAATCCTCCCCCATCCTCGCGCACGAACCGGGCCACGTTCGCGAGGTACTGCTTCATCTGGTACGGGCCGTAATCAAAGTTGTGGAAGATCACCAGATCGAAGGTTTTGAGTTGCTGGGTGAACAGTTCGCGGGTCGGAAACTGGATGAGCGAAATCTCCCGCTCGGGAATGCTGAAGTCGTCGTCGGTGGTGCGCAGGATGTAGAACGAGATCAGGTCCACGTTGGGGTTGCGGGTCAGGTGCTGGCGCAAAAACCGGGTGTCCAGCGAGGTCGCGCCCGCCACGTGCAGCACCCGCACCTTGTCGCGGATGATCTTGATGCTGAAGTTCCGCACGTTGTTGCCGGGAACCGCATCGCCGCTGACCACCGGCGTGCGCACCGTATAGACAAACTTGCCCGCGCGCTGCGGGGCCACGCTGAACTTCACGGTTTCCTTGCGCCGTCCTTCTCCCAGCAACACCTCGCGGGTGGCCAGCAGCGCGCCATCCTCCAGCAGTTCAACGGGTATCTGGCCGCGGATGGCGCCGTGGGCCTCGATCTCCGCCTCGATCTCCATGGTGTTGCGCACGAAGGCGAAGTCATCGGCCGCCACCCGGGAGATGGCCAGATCGGTGAACACCCCGCCCGCGCCCGCGCCAAATGACGACACCGGAGCCTTCAGGCGATCCAGGACGCCTTTCAGTTCTCCCGGCAATTCGCCGTTGGGCGAGGGCTCCCACGCGGCCAGTTTTTCGTTGTCGGCCCCGTCGCTGTAGATGATCACGCCGGACAGCTTCCGTCCTGAGGTGTCGTTGGCGGCTTCGGCCAGCCCAGCGAGAAGATCCGTGGTGTTGCCGGCGGGATTGACTTCCGGATTCCCGCTGGAGCTTTTCACCGGACGCGAGGAGAAACGCCAGGTTTCCACCACGAAGCGGTTGCGCAGTGCATCCCACTGGCTGGCGTTCCGGTCGAAGTGATCGCGCACCTGGGCGATGCGCGAGGCCTGACCCGCCGCCGCGGGCAGTTCCATGCTGCGGGATTCATCCAGCAGCACCACCAGCCGGTTTTTGATGTGGGTGATGCGCTGAAGGGTCAGCGCCGGCTCGCATACGGCCAGCACCAGCAAGACAATCGCGGCGATCCGCAGGGCGGCGAGGCCCGCGAAGCGCCGGGGCGTACGCAAATCGCGAACGCCGCGCAACGACCAGACAATGGCCGCAAGACCGGCGGCCGCCACGAAGAACAGCGCCCAGGGCGGCAGTTCCGACAGCAGGCTGAACTTCCAGTCGTTGTACAGTTCCGGATGATCGGTGAAGAACTGCATGGCGCGGGGCTAGCGTCTCCGCCGCAGAATGAAGGGCAGGTGAACCTGGTCGTCCTTGTAGTGCAGGCAGGTTGTGTACATCACCACGTTCACGCCCATGCGGAAGGCCATTTCACGCTGGGCCTGGCCGCCGGGACTGACATCGTAACGCCACACGCCAAATTCATCGCGCTCCCAGGCCCCCGTCATGTCGTTGTGGCTGAACAGCACCGCCAGGCGGCCGTCGGCCTCCATGCACTCCATCCAGGGTTTGCGCAGGGTGCGGCCCGGCTGGGTCGAAATCAGGTAGAAGGTCTTGTACAGCACATGCTCGCGCTTGAGTTCCGTGATGGGAATATCCGGCAACACACGGGCCATTTCGCGTTTCATCGCCCCCACGAAGACATCGGCGGCGCCATCCACCACCAGCAGTCCGCCGCCGCCAAGCCAGCGCCTCAGGTTGCGGATTTCCTCGTCGTTGAAGGGCTGGATATCCATGGAGCCGGTGGCGAAGGCCAGGGCGCTCTGGAACAACCGCGGCGAATCCGGCGCGGCGTCGAGATAGTCGCCTGCCGGGTCCACGCTGGTGCGGTGGATCAGTTCGGCCGCCAGCCGCCGCAGCGCGGAAGGCCGGGAGCCCGGATCGCCGCCCCGGTACATCAGTCGCGCCAGCACCAGCCGGTTTTTGTTTCCAAAAGCCCGGGCGCTTCCCGGAGCGGCGGCAAGTCCCAGCGAGAGCGCGGCTGCGCCCAAAAATTCCCTGCGCTTCATCGCCACTGGTTATAATTCGCGCCCGCTTATCCAGCAACGGAAGGGGCCGGGAAACGGCCGGATTCGCCCGTGGCGGGAATCACGCCCATGGGAGAAGGCTTTCCGCGGCGGTTGCGGGCCGCTGATCCGGGAAGGCGCGAAGGGAAACCCGGAGGTGGAAACCAGCCCTCCGGCTTCCCTATCCTTTCCGGCTATTTCCCACCCTTGCGGGCGAGTTCCTGCACGGCCTTGGTCCGGCGGGACAGGACGCCCAGCAGCTTCGGAATCACCATCAAGCTGCCGCGGGATTTCTCCGCCACCAGACCCGCGAATTCCGCCAGATCGGCGTTGGCCGGAAACCACCAGGGATCCGGCTGGTTGTTGGAATCCATCAGCACAGTCCGCCGCCGGACAAAGGTATGGTAGGCATGCACGCTCGCCGCCACGCCCGGGCCCGTGTCGCGCACCCCTGTCCATGGCGTGAAGGCGTTGGTCCCCAGAAAAGAATGGTTGTTGACATAGACCACGCCCGCGTGAATCCGGCGGGCCAGAGCCGCGCCGCGCTCCAGGTTGCTGGTCCAGACGCTGCCGTTCAGCCCGTAAACCGTGGAATTGGCGTGGGCGATGGCCTGTTCCGCATCCTTGACCCTTATCACCGCCGCGACGGGGCCAAAGGTTTCATCGGTGATGATCCTCATCTCGTGAGTGCAGTGATCGAGAACCGTGGGTTCAAAGCCGCAGCCCTTGCCGGTCCGCTTGCCTCCGCACAGCAGTTTGGCGCCCTTGGCCATCGCGTCCGCCACATGCTCCTCGACGATGCGAACCTGGCGCTCGTTCTGCAGCGGCCCCATGTCGGTGGGTTCGGCGGCGGCGCCCGCCACGGTCAACGAGGACGCCACCACGGTCAGCCGGCGGACAAATTCGTCCGCGATGGCGTCCTCCACGTAGATGCGCTCAATGCTGGAACAGTCCTGTCCGGTGTTGAACATGGACCACTGGGCGACGCCGATCACCGTGCGGTCCAGGTTGCAATCGGCCAGAACAATGGCGGGGTCCTTGCCGCCCAACTCCACCGAACAGGGGATGAGGCGCTTTCCGGCGGCGGCGGCGACCTTGCGGCCGGTGGCGACGGAACCCGTGAAAACAATCGCGTCAATGTCGGATTCCAGCAGCGCGGCCCCCGCCTCTCCACCGCCCTGAAGCAGTTGCACCAGCCCGCCGGGCAGAAACTCCACGCAACGTTCGTACAGCCATGCCCCGGTGCGCGGCGTATATTCGGACGGTTTCATGATCACGCCGTTTCCGGACAGCAGGGCCGGAAACAGCGACTTGTAAAAATTGGACAGCGGGTAATTCCACGGCGCGATGATCCCCACCACCCCCCGCGGAACCGCCTCCGTCACCCCGCTCTTGCCGGGAAAATTGAGCCTGGACAGCGGAAGCTTTTCCGGCGCCAGGGCCTTTCTGGCGACCTTGACCGCGTCGCGGGCGTATTCCAGCACAAAAATGACCTCGGCCATCTGGCTTTGCACGGGGCCGCGGCCGGTTTCCTCGTGAATAATGGCCGCGATCTCCTCCCGCCGCCGCAGGATGGCCTCCGCCATGGCGGTGACCTGGCTGGCGCGCTGGTCCAATGGCGCGGACGCCCACCCTGCCGCCGCCTGGCGGCTGGCGGTGATTTGGGCGGTAAGCCCTTCCAGGGGGGTGGCGCGGACCTCCGGCAGGGGATGTCCATCCACGGGGGAAGCAACGGCGAACGGGGCGGTTGTGGTCATTTGAAACCTTTCATCGGCAAATTTTACTTGCTGGGGGCGGGGGTGCTACGGTTGCCGCCAAATCCAATCGCAGGTTCGCGATGAAAATCAAATGTCCCGGCTGTAGCGCCGAATACAATATTGACACCAACCGCATCAGTGCATCGGGGATCACCATCAAGTGTCCCAAATGCCTCACCTCATTCATGGTGATGAAGGATGCGCAGCCCGGGGAGCCCCCTCCCCCACCGCCCCCCCCGCCGCCGCCGCAAGCATCCGCACCGACCATGTCGCAGATGAATATGCCCGCGCCGAACATGACGGCGTCATCCCTGCCCAGCGTGAATAAGGCGGGCGGTTCGTTTGATTTCGATTTCGATTTTGACGCGGGCAACACCGCGGCCGGCAACGCCGCGACGGCGTCCGGCATGAATACCTCCCCGGACTCCTTCACCCTGGATATCCCCAAGGGCGCCGCCCCGCTCAACATCGCGGGCTCTGACGACGCCACCGCCGTGGGCATGGTTCCGCCGGTTCCACCCGCCGGCGCCCCCGCCGCCGCTCCTGGTTCGGCCGAACGGCCGGTGTCCATGCCGGGCGGCGCTTCCAAACGGTATCAAATCCGGCGCCGCAACGGGAAGGTGTACGGTCCGTTCGATTTGAACACCATCCGCGAGATGCTCAAAAAGGGCGAACTGTCGGGAAATGAAGACGCCTCGCTCAACGGCAGCACCTGGCAACCGCTGGCGCTGATCCCCGAGTTGGCGCA
Organism: Myxococcota bacterium; assembly: GCA_022072125.1. Lineage (GTDB taxonomy): Bacteria > Myxococcota > JAJVIH01 > JAJVIH01 > JAJVIH01 > JAJVIH01. The sequence goes on from JAJVIH010000047.1 coordinate 52,061, forward strand.
GGCGGTGGCCGCCGCCGGCGGCATTCAGGAAGAGATGGCCGCCAGTTCCGCGAAAAGCGGCGGCCTGGATATGGCCGCCCTGCTGGACAAGGTCCGCGACATCCCGAAAAAATTCCTGATCATCGGCGGCGGCATCGTCGTGGCGGCCATCGCGGTTCCGGTGGTGATGAGCCTGATTCCGGATACGCCGGACGAGCCGCCCCCAGCCCCGGTCAAGACGGAAAAGCCCTTTGGCCTGGAGGAAGCGCGGACCCTCTATGGCAGGGATGAATTCGCGGCGTACAAGACCCTCACCGAAAAGCTGAAGCCGGCGGGCGTTCCCGAAAAGGCCCTGCTGTTGCATGCCCGCCTGTTTCTCGCCCGCCACTTCAACGAGCAGGACAAGGACTCCCTCAACTCGGCGGAAGGTTTGTTCAACGCCCTCAAAGGCGAGCAGCAGCCGGACGCCTTCGCGGTGTCGGCGCTGGCTCATTATCTGCTGTTCAAGGGATCGCTGGCGGAGGCGGAGCAATTCGCCGCCGCCGCGGAAAAAGCCGATTCCTCCCTGGTCGAGCCCGCGCTGGTCATGGCGGAAACCCTCGCGGCCGCCGGAAAGCCCAACGAAGCGGATGCGGCGTTCAAACGCGCTCTCAAGGCCAAGCCCGATTCCCTGGCCGCCGGCTCCCGTTACGCCAGCTTCCTGGCCTCCCAGAAGCGCTTCGAGGAAGCCGAAAAGGAATACCGCCGCATCGTCTCCGCCAGTCCGCGCCACATCACTTCCGTCACCGCGCTGATCAACGTTTTGGCGATGAATGGCAAGGTGGAGGACGCGGTCAAGCTTTCGGGCGAGTTGTTGAGCAAATCGAAGGAGCTTTCCCTGCGCGAGGCCAACGACATCCGGCTGGCGCTTTACAAGGTGCTGCGGCGCACCAACGACAACGAGGGCGCCCTGAAGGTGCTGGAAGAGGCCGCCCAGGCGGATCCCCGCGACGTGCGCATCCTCAATTCGTTGGGCAAAACCTACATGTCCCTGCGCCGTTACCAGGAGGCGTCCAATCAGTTCACCCGGGCCGCCACCCTCAAGGGCGATGACGTGACAGCGCAGGTGGGCAAGGTCGAATCGGCCATTGAACTGAACAAACTCGACGAGGCCTCGGCGCTGGTGGAGACCGCCCTCGCCAAAAATCCCAAGGACTGGCGGTTGTACCGCGCCCGCGCCGCCCTGCAGTCGCGCTGGGGCAAGCGCAGCAACGCCATCCTCGACTACGAAAAGGCCATCGAACTCAATCCGAAGGCCATGCGGCCGCGAATCAACCTGATCGAACTGTATCTGGAGGTGGAAGATTTCGAAAAGGCGGTCGCCGCCCTCAACAAGGCGCGGGAAATCTCTCCCGATTCTCCCCTGGTGCAGGTCATGCAGGCGGAAATCCTGCTGCGCGGTCAGGGCGAAGGACGCATTGACGCCGCCCTGGCCGAGGTCAAGAAGGCGCTCAAGAGCAACCCCTACAACACCCGCGGACGTTATACCCTGGGCCGCCTGTTGCTGGAGAAACAGGACTACAAAAACGCCCACGATGCATTCATCACCGTGGAAAAGCTGGACCCGCAGTTCCCCGGGATCGAGCGCATGAAGGGCGAGTCCCTGATCGGCCTGAAGGAATACGACAAGGCCGTCGAGGTGCTGACCGCGTCCCTCAAAAAGACCAACCCCGGCAAGGAAGAAGCGGTGGTCTATGGGCTGATCGCCCGCGCCTACATCGAAAAAGGCGATATCCCCACCGCCGAAGATCTGATCACCAAGGCGGTCACCCTCGACAAGACCAACACGGAAAACCTGTACTGGCAGGGCGTGATGTACATCCGCAAGAAGGATTACAAAAGCGCCGCCGAATCGCTGGAGACGGCCATCCAGTTCAACGGCAAAATCGCCAAATACCATTTTGAGCGCGGGCGCGCGTACGAAGAGATGCGCGACATGCCCACCGCCCTGGCTTCGTTCCAGAAAGCCCTGCAGATCAACGACGCCAACGCATTTTACCACGAGCATTACGGCGATGCGCTGGTGCTGGTGGGTAAGCCGGCGGAAATCCGGCTGGCGGCGAAATCCTACCTGCGCGTGGCGGAACTGCAGCCCGAGCGCGTGGATATCTGGGTGAAGCTGGGCGATCTGGCCCGCGACGCCAGCAACGCACAGGAATCCCTCGACTACTACCAGCGCGCCTACAAAATGAACAGCGCATGGACCGACGAGCGCAAGGGCAACCTGAACGCGCGCATTGGCGCCGCCTATTTCACCCTGGAGAAATACGAGGAGTCCTATGACTATCTGCAGCGTTCGCTGAAGCTGAACCCCAATATCGCCGAGGTGTATTACCACCTGGGATTCATCTTCAAACGCCGGAAGGACATCGCCAACGCCAGGAAAAGCTTCCAGAACTTCCTCACCCTCGCACCGGAGGATTTCCGCGCGCCCGAGGCCCAGGAAGAGCTGCGAAAACTCCGCTGATGCCCCAGCGGCCCGGACAGCCCTCTGGCCCGGTTCATGGCTACGCCTTCGAGCCGCCCGCGCTCCTGAAACACCTGCGCGTGGTGGTTGTGGAGCCCCACCATGGCGGGAATGTGGGGGCGATCGCCCGCGCCATGAAGAACTTCGGATTCAGCCGCCTCACCCTGGTGGGCGCGCATGAGGATTTCCGCCACGCGGAAATGTTGCGCATGGCCGTCGCCGCCGCCGACATCGTTGAATCCCGCGCCGAAGCCTCCTCGCTGGAGGAGGCGGTCAACGGCTGCATCCTGTCGGTGGGAACCACCAGCAGACTCGTCAAACACCGTTCTCCCGCACGCCCTCCGGAAGAAGCCGCCCGCGCTCTTGCGGAGGCGCTGGCGCACGGCGACGCGGCCCTGGTGCTGGGACCGGAATTCCGCGGTCTGAGCGACGAGGAACTGGATTTGTGCGGAATGATCAGCGCCATCCCCGCCGCCAGCGCGCAACCCAGCCTGAACCTGTCCCAGGCCGCGTGCATTTATCTGCACGAAATCCAGCGCGCCGCCGCCCCGGCCCCAGCGCCCTTTCCCGGGTGGGATCCCCCCGCGCCGGCGGGGGAACAGTTGCGTTTTATCCAGCGGCTGGAGGAAACCCTGTTCGCCATCGGCTATCTGCGTTCCAAACGGGAGCAGGGATACCTGCGCAAACTGCGGGACCTGGTCTTCCGGCTGGGTCCAGACCGTTACGAACTGGATGTGCTGTATGGCGTGCTCAAGCAGATGCGCCATGCCGCCGGGCGGCCGCTCGACCGGCGGAAATCCCATGTCCCGTCCGGGGACCCGGGACCTGACTGAAAACGCCCCTGCCACGCCACACTTCGCCGGAATGTGATACCTGTCATTTGAATGGATGCGGTGGAATGGGCATAGTCGGCGAACTCTCCTCCGGATGGAATTCATGATGGTGGTTCCTGGACTCGAATGCCTGCTCGAACGTCAGCGCGGCTTGGTGGCGGGCAAGCGCGTGGCCCTGCTCGTCAATCCCACGGCCATCACACGGCGGTTTGAACATGCGGCGGATCTCTGGCGGCGCTCTTCCGATCTCGGGCTGGAGGTGATCTTCGGGCCGGAGCACGGCGCATTCGCCACCGCGCAGGACATGATTCCGGTGGAGGGCGAGCAGGCCCATGCCCCGGTGGTGTCGCTGTACGGCGACTCGCTGGAGAAATGTTATCCGCCGGAAGAATGGATGAAGCGGGTCCACGCCGTGGTCTATGACATCCAGGACGTGGGAAGCCGTTACTACACCTTTGTCGCCAGCCTGCTGATGACCATGGAAATCGCCCAGAAAACCGGCGCGGAGGTGATCGTCTGCGATCGCCCCAACCCGGTTTCGGGACTGTACCCGGAAGGCGGAAAAATCGAGACCGGTTTCGAGTCCTTCGTGGGGTATGTGAGCATCGCCCAGCGCCACGCCATGACGGCGGGTGAAATCGCATCCCTGTTCCGCGACCGCAAGACGCCGCAATGCCGCCTGACTGTGGTGGAAATGGAGGGATACCGCCGGCGGATGTTCTTTGGCGACACCGGGCTGCCGTGGGTCATGCCTTCACCCAACATGCCCACGCCGGACACCGCCCTGGTCTATCCGGGCATGTGCCTCGTGGAAGGCACGAACCTGTCGGAAGGCCGCGGAACCACCCGCCCATTTGAAATCACGGGCGCGCCCTGGATCAACGGAGAACTGCTGGCGAGGGGACTCAACGAACTGAATTTGCCGGGCGTGTTTTTCCGCCCGCTTTCATTTTCGCCCACCTTCCAGAAGCATGCGGGCGAGTTGTGCGGGGGCGTGCAGCTTCACGTCACGGACCGGGAGAAATTCCGTCCTTTCGCGGCGGGGCTGGCGCTCATCCGCCAGGCGCGCCAGATGTGGCCCGATCAGTTCCGCTGGCGCACCGCGAGATATGAATTCGTGGAGGATATCCCCGCCTTTGATTTGCTGGCGGGCAATTCCTGGTGCCGCGCCATGATTGACGCCGGAGAACCCCTGGATCGTATCGTGGATCGTTTTCAGTCCGATCTGCCGTTGCTGGAGGCCGAACGGCGGCATTACCTGCGGTATCCCGAATGAAACAGAACCAGACCGGCGACTTCCACAAGCAGATGGGCCTCGCGCTGGCGCTGACGCTGGCGTTCGCCGCCGCCGCGCGCGCGCAACAGCCGCCGGTGGATGAAGCCGCCGCGCCGCCGCCGCCGGCGATTGCGTTATCCCCCGCCAGCCCGGCCAGCGCGGCCACTCCGTCCGCCGCCGCCGCGCCCAGGGAGCCGACCAAATATTTTTCGTTGCCGGTATTTCTCGCGGGCGGCGTTTCGGGTTCTTTCGGCGACTCCACCTGCCGCGCCTCCCGGGACAAATACACGGATTTCTCCCAACTCGTGGTGGACATCCGCAACCGCCAGAAGACCACCATCAAGTCATATGGAACCGCCGCTCCGGTGATCATCACCGGCGATCTCGGCGGGCCGGGAAGCATTTCCCGCTATGGACTCAATGAAATGGATGCGGGTCCGGACCTGCTGGCCACGGCGGTGGCCCGCATGTTGCCGACCCTGGTTGGGGTGGGAAACAAGGATTTGCTCATCCGTCCCCGCGCCATCACCCGTTTCGCCCAGGCGCTGCGGGCGCGGAAAATCCATTACGGCTCGGCGAACATGGAATGCGACCAGGAGCGGAAAAACCTGTGCGGGGAGGAATACCACTCCCATGTGCTGGTGAATTACCCCGGCATCAACGTCGGGTTTTTCGCCCTGCAGGCGGAGGATCTGCATGAGAAGATTGATCCCGCCTATCTGGAGGGAATCCAGTTCGCCGATCCCGCCAAAGCGGGCGACAGAACCGCCGCCCGCCTGCGCAAAATGGGCGCCAGCCTGGTCATCGCCGTGGTCCACCAGGGCAATGAACCCGGCGCCGATTCAAACCTGATCAGCCTGGCGCGCAAGCTGGGTCCCGATGTGGATGCGATCTTCACCGACACCCTGGCGCCCGACGCCGCCACCTACGTGCAGGCGCGCATCTCCCGCCCTGAAGGCCCCATCCTGGTGGTCGGAGCGCCCGTCAATTACGATACCTGGTTCACCCTGGGTTTGATGGTGTCCAAGAGCGGCCCGCGGGCCATCCTGCACGACGTTCTGGTGACCCAGCAAAAGGTGGAAAGCGATCTCCCCCGCGACCCCCAGGTGGAAAAGGCCGTGCAGGAGGTCCGCGCCAGTTACTGCGGGCTGTACGGCAAAAACCTGCCCAACAGCGCGGTTGGCAAACCAATGACGCGCGAACGCTTCCTCAACCTCCTGCTGGAGGTCATGCGCACGGAAGCCAGGGCGGAAGTCGCCGTGGTGAATCGCGGGGTGCTCAGCAGTTCCGATGTTTTCCCGGTGACTGACGCCCTCCGCTACGACGACATCTTCCGCGCGCTGCCGTTTCCGAACCAGGTGGTGCGCTACCGGGCGCTGGGATCCGATTTGCGGGGCTACTGGGCCGCGGACAAGGGCAAGGAATCCGGTAAGCGCGATCTGCTGTTCGCGGGTCTCTCCGAGCGCAACGGCGCGCTGGTGGTCAATGGCCGTCCGCTCAACGATGACCAGACCTATTCGATCACCACGATTGACTATCTCGCCCGCGGCGGCGACAGCGCCTTTGGCTCCGTTTCCGGGTATGAAACCGCCGGAGAAGGAAAATTCCTGCGCGATCTGGTGATTGACTATTTCACCGTCCGGGACCAGGCCCCCTTCACCCGCGTCCGGGATGAATTTCCCGACTACTGGAACCTCCCCCACTGGACCTTTGCTTCCATCGTGGACGCCTCCTACAGCACGGTGAAATTCTCCAATCTGGCGGGATACCGGGATATCCGCATACCGCCATCGGAAAGCACCACCATCGAGGGAACCCTCGACACCTCGCTCAACATGAACACCCGCGCCCATGGCTGGACCAACCGCTTGGTGCTGCGTTACGCCACCACCATCACCCCGGGCGTCAACGAGGAGGGCGAGGAAGAAGACATCCTGATCGAAACCTCCGATGTCATCCAGTATGATACGGCGTACCAGTTCCGCTATTTCCGCGACACGCTGGGAGACGGCCGGTGGCAGATTCCGGTTCTGGTGGCGGAAAGCCGCATCCAGACCGAGTTCACCGAGCGCGAGCCCTTCGTGGAGGGAGAAGAGGTTTTCCGGCAGTTCATCATCAACGCCATCGGCGGCGTGCTCTGGGAGTTTGGAACCATCGCCAACCTGCGTATCGGCGCCGGCATTGACCGCGAGGTGTTCAATCCGGACGCGCGTTACCGCCTGCTGCTCGCCGCCAACGCGCGCCTGTTCCGGCTTTCGCAGCCATTGTTCCTGAGTTCCCAGGTCTACCTGCAGTCCGAAGCCGACTACCGCTGGAAAGATCCTGGTGGTGACGACCGGCACGAGATCATCTCCATCACCAGCCTGGGCGTGACGCTGTTTGGCCCGCTGGAGTTGTTCACTGCTTTCGACTACTTTGGCCTGCGGGCCCTGGGGCCGTGGGCGGAGATGCAGGATATTGACGAGGTCGGACGCTTCGCCCACCGCGTGGACCTGCAGGCGGGCCTGCGCCTCGACCTGTCGGCCTGGATGCAGACTTTCTGAAGCAACGCCATGAACCTGAAAGACACTCCCGTATTCCTGATGAGTTACCCGCCGCGCGGATGGCGCATCACCGGCGGCAAGAATTTCCGTTCGGCCGGACGCAAATCACCCAGCCCCGCCGGGGCCCTGCGCGAATGGATGGCGCTGGCCGGCTCCATCCAGGCCCTGGGCGGAGAGATCATCGTCATGGCGCCGCCGGAAGGACAAACCCTGACGGGCATGATGTACACGGCGAACGCGGGCGAGTTTTCCATGTTCCGCGATCAGCCGCTGTTCCTGATCTCGAACATGAGCGTGGCGCACCGCAAGGCCGAGGCGGATGTCATCGAAGCCTTTTGGAAACGGGCGGGAGTTCCGGTCTGGCGGATAGAAAGCATCTGGGAGGGGCAGGCCGATATCTGCCGCCTGCCTCACGGTCTTGTGTACACTTACGGCCCCCGCTCGGAGGAAGCCTTCTGCAACGAGGTGGCGCCGCATCTCAAGGGCAACAACGCCATCCGGGTTCCCCTGGTGGATCCGTTTTTTCACGGCGATCTGGCTCTCAACTGCCTCACCCGCAAGGATGGAAGCGCGCTCGTTCTGATTTGCCCGGACGCCTTCGACGGCGATGGCTGCGAAACGGTGCGGGAATTCTGCGAAGGGTTCGTGGAGGTGCTGGAAATGTCCAAGGCCGACGCGCTGGAATACGCGGGCAACGCCCTGTGCGTGAACGGAACCCTGTTGTTGCCTTCGGGCGTGTCTGAATCCCTGGCCGATCAGGTGCGCGCGCGCGGCATCGCCGTTCAGCGCCTGCATTTTGACGAACTGCTGGGCAAGGGCGGCGGCGGACCGCGTTGTCTGGTCAATGAACTGCGCGAGTTCCCGGAGATTGACGATTCCTTCCTGTACCGTACCCAGCGGACAGCCATCGAAGCGCTGGCGAATACCTATCCATCCGCCGCCGAATGAACGGCTGGGTCGAGGATTACGTCCGCGGTTACGACGGCGTCCGGCTGCGCTACTCGGTGCAGGGCCATGGGGAGCCCGCCCTGGTGTTGTGCGACGGTCTCGCCTGCGACGGCTTCGCCTGGAAATACCTGAAGCCGGAGCTGTCTCCCCACCACCGCATCATCCACCCGCATTATCGCGGGCATGGCCTGTCGGGCATGCCCGAGGACCATTCCCATTTCAACATCCCCGATTTCGCCCGCGATATCCTGTCGGTGATGGACGCGGCGAAACTGCGCAAATCGGTGCTGATCGGCCACAGCATGGGCGTGCAGGTCTGCCTGGAGTTTCACCGCCTGTATCCCGATCGGGTGCTGGGTCTCATTCTATGCTGCGGACCCTTTGAAACGCCGTTGCATACCTTTCAGGGCACCCACCTGGCCGAACTGGCGTTTCCCTTCGTCAAGCGGGTGGGCCTGCGTTTTCACAAGCCGCTGGCGGCGCTGGCGAGACAGGTGTTTCCCACCAGCCTCGCCTACCACGCGACGCTGATGAGCGAGGCCAACCCCAACCTGGTCAAGCGCGAAGACATCATGCCCTATTTCGATCATTTGGCGCGCATGGATCCGCGGGCGTTTTTCCGCTCGCTGGAAGGCGCGCAAAAGCACAGCGCCCGCGATCACCTGCCCGAAGTGGACGCGCCCACGCTGATCATCGCCGCCGAGCAGGATAAATTCACCCCGCTGGCGCTATCGGAGGAAATGCACCAGAGCATCCGCAACTCCGAGATGCTGATTCTTCCCGGCGGCAGCCATGTGGCGCCGGTGGAGTTTCCGGAGTTGATGAACCTGCGCATCACGGAATTTTTGCGCCGCCATTTCGGCGGCATGCGCGCCAAACTCCAGCACCTGCACGCGCACGGCGTCCAGAAGCCTGGCGCCCGCGACAGCGATTGACGGTCTTCCGCCGCCAGCAGGGCGATTGGATCCGTGTCACGCCGCATGAGCGCCCTCCCCCTGCGCGGCGTCAACCCCGCCGCGATGGCCCGTCCGCTTTGTTGCGCAAACAACAGGGAAGGGATTTTCATGCTGATTTGATCTTGATCGCCCCATGACGATCTCATGCATCCCTCTCCCGGCCTTGCCGAGGAGAAGGAGAAGCCGCGATCAGGCGGCAGGGCGGCTCCAACGAAACCATCCCCAACAAAAAGATATCGCGGAGCGGCGCGATGGAGGTTCGGGCGGGCGGCCGCCATCCGCTCAGAAAAACACGGTGACGTTGGTGTTGAGGAATCCCACGTGCGAGGAATAATCGCCGCTGGCGGGCGGGGAGTTTTCGCTCGTGGCGATGGTTTTGGGCAGGAAGAAAATGTGGTTGTAGCCCGCGTTCAGTTCCAGCATTTCCGTCATCCGCCAAATCGCGCCGCCCGCCACGCCAATCTTGAAACTGTCGAAGAGATCGGGCCCCATCCGCCCATCGGGAATGGCGCCGTTCTCCGCCCCCGCGCCCAGGAAGATGGACAGGCTTTCCAGAATCCGGTAGCGGCCGCCGGCGCGGATATTGACGGCGTCATGCCAATCGGCGCGCTGCACCACGTCCGGAATGGCGAAGCCGCCGCCGCTGTTGTCCACCGTGATCCTGACCTCCTTGTACTGCCGCCAGGTCGCGTATTCGGAAATCAGCCTGAAGGTCCATTTCTCCCATGGCGACCAGGTCACTCCCGCGCGGATGGCCGCGGGCCAGGTCATGTTGAGCCGCGCCGGACGGGCCGGATCCTCGCCGCCCAGCAGGGTGCGGAACTGGTTGCGCGGCGGATAGAGTTTGATCTGGCCATCCAGATCCACATCCACCCAGGAGGTGAAGGACAGGCCGATTTGCAGGGTCTTGAGCGGCTCGGCCACCACGCCCACCGCCCAGCTATACGCCCAGCCGCTGAAATCCAGTTCGACGCGCCCCTCGTTGCCCGGCTCCTCGGGAGGAGGAGGCGGACCGTTGGTGAAACCGGGCACGAATTCGCCGAAATCCACCGCGCGGTAGGATTTCACCCCGCATTGGATGATGCTGAACGAACCGCCGGCGTGCAGCCATTCCACGGGAGTGATCACCAGCGCCGGCGTGATGTACATCCCCGTGATGCCGCCCCAGATGGATTGCCAGCGCTGCGCGCCGTTGGGGTTTTCCCACGCCGCGCGCGAGCCGAAGGGAAAATAAACCCCGATGCCGGCGGTCAGCCAGGGCAGGCCGAAATCGCTGGTCGCCGCCAGCATGGGCTGCACGCTCAGGGTGGTCAGGGTTTCCCTGGCGAAACGGCGGCCCAGGGGGGCGGCGTATTCCGCGGTGGTGTCGCGGGTGAACGACGCCGAACGCAGGATGGTGTTGTTGTCGAGGTAGAGGGAAGTTCCGGAAATGCGTCCGATCGCGGCGGGATTCCAGAACAGGGATGAAGGCGAATTGGCGGTGGGCCCGGCGGTGTCGCCGCCGATTTTCGATATCAAAAAGCCGCTGGCGCGGGCGGGAACGGCGGACGTCAGCGCGCAGCAGATCAGCAGGGATTGCAACACCCGGACCTTCATGGCGAGGCGTCTCCGGCGGGCGTCGCGGCGGCTCCATCGCCGGCGCCCGCGTCCGCGGCGGAAAAATCGCAGCGTGTTCCTTCCCGCACCGCACCGAAGGTTCCCTGCAACTCAATGGAAATGGGGCCATCCAGGCCGGTGATTCTGGCCTCTTTCAGCGCGAGTCCAATCAGGCCGCGAAAGCAGTTGCTGGTCAGAATCTGCGCGTCGAGGGTGATGTCCGCGTCAGCGTCCCCGGCGAGCATGGCGGAGAAGCTTTTGGGTATCTTCAGCCCGATGGCCGATCCCTTGAACGCGCCGGAGGCGGAAACCGCCGCGGGCTGGGCGAAACGCGGGCCGGAAGCCGATGGCTGGGACGGATCGCGCAACTCCGCGTCCACGGTGGCGGAGCCGGAGGAAATCTCGCCGCTTTGGGTCATCAATCCCAGGAATTTCGCCGGAATCGGCGCCTGGGGATCGGTGGGGTTGACGATCTCCCCCGTAATCACGAACGAACCGGTGATATTGGCGCCTTCGCTGGCCTGGCCATCGGGACGCTCCACGGCCGCCACGGGACCGAGCACTTCCCTGGGCGCGGGATTGGGCAGGTCCGACCCGGGCGGTGTTTCCGCGACGCAGGCGGCGACAGCCAGAAAACTGAACAATGGCGGAAGGAGTTGGCGCATCGGTCTTCGGAGTCCGGGCTTCCGGTTGGGGATGCGCCAGTATTCCGCGCCCCTGGGTCTCCGGTCAAACCGGACCAAGTTCAATTTGGTCCGGACCACATGGCCACGCCCGGAATATCGCGCCGGAACGTTGCAGGGGGGCTATTTCCCCATTTTCAGGCTGCCGCCGTCATCTTCGGGCGGCGCGCCCTCGTCGCCCATTTTCATGCCGCCCAGCGAGGGAATCAGTTCGCGCAGAAAATCGGGAATGGCGTCAGCCTTGCGTTCGCCCGCAATGGCGTAACCCAGCAGGCGGATGAAGTCCGTGAGGCGTGGGCCGTCGTCATCCAGCAAGCCTGCCTGCATGTCGGTCCAGGAGGACTCCATGGATTCCAGATTCGCCTTGTGTTCCCTGGCCAGGGTGTCAAGGGCGTCGCGGATATGGAGAAAGCGGGACCACGCGGCTTCGGCCGGCCCCTTGTAGGCGCGGACAACCATGGCGGCGAGCCAGACATCCAGATTCTGCTCTCCAAAGGTGGAAATATCTCCAGCCAGCTTTTTCAGGGAAGCTTCGTGCGCGTCCGCTTCGGCGGCGATCACGGTGAGGAATTTTTTCTGCTTCTCCAGTTCGTTGGCGACATTGCTCTTGAGCCGGGAGACCTTGTCGTCAATCAGCCGCTCCAGGTTATCCACCATGCCCTTGGCGTTGTTGACGTCGCGCAGCAACAGTTTCAATTCCTTGATGTCCTCCGGAGCCGGCGCCCGGTCATCGTCCTCGCCCGCCCGGGCAAGCTGATCCTCGGCCTCGGCGAGGGCTTTGCCGATCTCCTTCGCCAGCGCATCCAATCCCAGGCGGGCGCGGGCGCAATCGGCCTTGCCCTGGTTCAATCCCTCAAAAAACTCCCCCTTGACTGATTCCTGCAGCAACTTTTCAATTTCCTCGATCTGCAGCCGCAGTTTGTCCATCTCATCGCGTTCGATGGAGAGGGCGTGCGCCTGCGCCGCCGCGCCAATCAGAGGGCGCGCGCCCGGGACCAGGCCAATGCCTTTGGGCAGGGCTTCCGTCACCGCCGTGCCGGATTTGGCGGTGTCGTTGTAGGTTGACATCATGAAGTTGGCGAAGGACCCCTCCCGGACGGCGGCGTCATCCAGATCGCGTTTCAGCGATGCGTATTCCTCGCGCACCCGGGCGTACCAGCTTTCCACTTCATCCACCCGTTCCGCACGCGCCAGAATGGCGCCCCGGATAAACGGCGTGGTTCCGCTGACGGCGTACCCGGGGGCCAGTTTGATATAGCCGTCGAGGGCGGTCAGGGCGTCGTCAAACAGTTCGAAATCCACCAGCAGCCAAAGGGTCTCGAAACTCGCCTGCAGATAGTTGGGCGAGTCCGGCGGAATCATGCTGTAAGCATCCCAGGCGTTCCGGAAATTGCCCAGGGCCTGGTGGATGCGCCCCCGGGTCAGATTGGCCTGTTCGGCCACTTCGGTGACAAACCGCATTTCCGGATTTTTCCGCGCGCCTGCCAGATAATTGGCTTCCATGTCGCTCATGTCGGGCTCGGGCCAATATTCCAGCCCGGTCATCTTCAGGGCTTCCTTGGGAAGCGGCGCGCCGGCGGACGATTTGCCTTTCGCGCCCGCGGACTGGGGGGCGGGAATGTCTCCTCCCCCGCCCATTTTGAGGCCGCCGCCCGTGTCTTCCCGATCATCCTCCCCATCATCGCGGGATGGCGGAGCGGGGGCCTTGCGTTCCAGCCATTCTCCAGCCTGGTTGAACATTTCCTTGCGTTTGTAGGCCACGCGAAAATCCGCCACCTTCAGGAGTTCCCCGAGCGCGGGACCATAATCCTTGCGCAGCGCATGCGCCGCGCCAATCAGATAACGCGCGCGCGGCCACCAGCGGCTTTCCAGGGGGACCATTTTGAGTTGGGCGACGGCTTCTTCATGGCGCTTGAGAACCACGAGGGCCCGGCCATATTCATACCGCAGTTCATCCATGCGGTCGCCCTGCAGGTTCATGTATTTCAGGCTCCACTCGACCCGCGGGAGAATCTGGACCAGACAGGGCGTGTCGTTCAGCCGGACGCAGGCGGAGACATAGGCGCTCAACCCGTCGGCGCCGTAGATGCTGGCGTTTTTGTCCTGCACGACCAGCAGGGCGATTTGCTTGGCGGTGCGCGGCATGTCCGAATGGATCAGCGCCTGGGCGTATAGGGCGCGGGCCTGGGCCAGCCCGGGTTGCCCGGCGTAGCGATCATCCAGCGCGACCGAGCCGAGCGCCTGGGCGGCGTCGGTGAAACGGCCTTCGTTCAGCGCCATTTGTCCGGTGAATATCTGGTAGGCGATGACCCGGCCGCCAAAGCTTTCAAACCCGGTCCCATAATAGCGTTCCAGCCGTCTGAGATTGATTTCAATCTCCTCAAGCTGATCCGTGAAATGGTTGATTTTGTCCTCAACGGTGGCTTCCGGCGGCGGCGGCGGGGGAGGCTTGACCGCCCAGCCGAAGGTCAGCCGGGGGAGCAACGCCGCCAGCAGGAACAAAACGGTTCCCGCCGCGGATTTCCGGATCATGTGGACTGGGCTGATCACAACTCGCTGGAGGACTCGATGTCATTGCCGGGTGATGCAGCCGCTCCCGGACCACCCGGTTTCGCCGGGATGGTCACCACACAACCCGCTTCAATCTTGGCTTGGCACGATAGCCGTTCGCCCCGTAAAATCAAGGCGGACCCCAAGGCTTTTTTCTCCAGCCTGTCCGGGGGGGACAGCGCCCCGTACGGCGTGACCCGCGTGACCACGCAGGCGAGGCATTCGCCCTTGCCGCCGCAGATGGTTGGAACGAGCGCGCCTGCGTCGAAAGCCGCGTCGAGCAGGCGGGTTCCTGACGCCGCCTCGATGCTTTCACCGCCTGGCATGAAGGTCACCCTCGGCATGGCGGTAGTGTAGGCGCAACCAGCGGACGGCGAAAGTCCGGCCGCGCCGGCCGCCCGGGTGATTTCCCCATGGCGGAAGCGCCGGGATGGAAAGGCGCCGGTTCCAACTGCCCGTCCCTTCCTCTTCTTCCTTGCCCAACCAGCCCGGAAGTTGGGGCCATTACAAGACGCCGGACGCCAATCAAAACTGGATCACGAAGCTGACGCGGCCTTTTTTCCGCCCGTAAAATTCGATGGTCAGCAGGTTCCCCTGGTTGGAGAACGCGGGGAATTGCAGTTCCATGCCCTCCAGCCGGAATGACTTGTAGCGGAACCCATCGGGGATATGGACGGCGTAACGCAACAGGTGTTCGACTCCACCCTCTTCGGGGCCTTCCACATCCATGGTCAGGGTGTAAATCCTGGTCGCTGGATCCCAGTTCTCCGAAACGAAATCGGTGAATCCCTGGGTGAAGTGGCGGTTGGAGGCCAGAAACAGCGGGCGTCCGCTTTCAATCCTGCGGAAGGTATAAATCCGGCAGTCGCGCGTGGGAATCGTGGTTTCAAAGGCGGTGGAGGCGTTCCACACCCGCGCCTCGCCATTCCAGAGTTCATGCACGGCGTAGCTGGCCGCCGGATCGAGCCCCAACTCCCCGGCGCTGATGCGCCACTCCCGCGGGGAGTGCGGCGCCATGGAAGGCGGTTCGGTGGAGAAATCCGGGTTATCCCCCCAGTTGATCAGCCCCAGGGTATGAAATACCAGGCCGTTGCGCTGGTTCCGCAGCAGCCATTTTTCCGGGTACTGGCGCTCGAACAAATCCAGCGGGCGGCCGGGGCCATGCCAGACCGGAACAAATTTGCGGATGGCCGTGATGGCTTCCGGTCTCAGATCCACCAGTTTGTCGCCCAGGATCATCACGCTGCCGCTCAGTCCCAGAAAGCTCAGGAAAGCGCGCGATTCATTGAAAGTCAGCGGCGGAGCGCCTTCTTCCCTGCTGTTCCGGAAAAACAGCAGATCGTTGTCTATCTGCCAGACCCGGTTGCCGTAGAAATACCGCTTGGCGCCCGTGCGCACGGTGGTCTTGAAGGATCGCGGCGTGCCCAGCAACGTGTTGGGATCGCTGGCGTCCCAGCGCGGACCGTTGTCGCTGGTCAGGCGCATGCCATCCATGATGCCGATATTGGCGCCCATGACGCCGATGCCCAGTAGCCAGGCGTCCTCACCGGCGCCCTCGCGGATTTTCCGGTAGGCGTTGCGCAAAGCCTTCATGGCGGGGATATCCGCGCTGAAGCGGGTGAACGCGGCGAAGTAGGTGAAATCCACCTTGAACCAGTCAATCCGCTCCCGCCGCGCCAGGCTGTAGATGAAATGCAGAAAATCCAGCGTTTGCGGGCTGGTGATGTCGAGCACCGCCGTGTCCCTGGGAACCACGGCTCCCGCCACCCCGTCCACCGGTTTGGCGGCGGGAGCATTCCTCGCAATCGCGCTTTCCGGATGGGCGAGGAAGGGCGCCATCCATATGCCGGGTTTCAGGCCCGCGGCCTCCACGCCGCCCACATATCCCTGAATGCCGCGCGGAAATTTTTTCGCATCGAAAATCCAGTCTCCCGTGCGCTGCTGCCAGCCGTCGTCAATCTGAAAACGGGCGAAACCAAAATTCCGGAATTCCTGTTTCATCACCTGCAGATTGGCGGCCATGACGGATTCGTTGATTCCCTGCCCGTAACCGCCGGTCCCGCCGCCGCCGGTCCAACTGTTCCAGCCGGTGGCGGCGGGACGCTCCGGCGTCACCAGCGGTTCGCGGCTGCTGGAATACGATTCCCGGATCAGGTCCGCCAGGGTTTCCAGCGCGTCGAAAACCGTGCGTTCCCGCTCCGGGCCCAGCAGGGCGAAAACATCGCCCTGGTATTCCTCTCCCGGACTGATCGGACGGCCGCTGAACAACAGCGGGGCGTCCGCGAACATTTCCCAGGCGGAGACACAGCCGGCGTCACCGGCGGGACAGGCGGTTTTGCGCAGGCCCACGGTCTGGAACGCCTCGTCCACGCCGGCGAAACCCGCGACGAGAAAATCGCCCGTATTCGCACGGTCCCGCAGGGACACATTCCAGTTGGAGACGATGTCGCCGCGCACCTCGATGGGAGACCCCGACGCGATGAGGTCGCGTTTGGCCGACCCGGTCCAGATGCTGGCGGTGACATCGGCGAAGACATTCGATCCATTGTCCACGGCGCGCAGGTCCGCCGCCTTGCCCCGCCAGGGCAAATAACCGCCCGTCCGCGAATCCATCAGGAACGGCGTGGAGCGCAGCAACCGCACCGGCCGGTCCGTCGTGTTTTTCACATCCAGCCAGAACAGCAGCGCCCCGGTGGGCGCGTGACGCACCGCCGTCCAGCGCAGACCCAGACCAGCGGCGGAGCAGGCGTATGCCTTTCCTTGCAAATCGTAATGGGAGCGGGCGGCGGGCGGAGCAACGGACTCCGCGCAGTCCTTGCCCGTGATCAGGTAGCGGCGCGGGCGCCCGTTTTCATCCAGCAGGATTTCAGCGGCGGCCCGGTGAAAACGCTGACCCCCAACCTCGCCGCTCAACCCGCCTTCCGGATGCATTTCCGGCGGCGGCCGGGCCGTTCCCCCATTGCCGGGACTGATACTTCCATCCGGGGCGCCGGCGCCGTCCGGGCCTCCGCCCGGGGAAATATCCGCAACGCCGGTGTCCGCGGCCGCGCCGCTGTCTCCTTCCGCGGCCGCGGCGTCCAGCGCCGGAAGAGCGGGCTCGTCCGGCTCTCCGCCTTTGGATGAACAGCCCGGGAACCCCGGAGCCAGCGCCGCCGCAAGCAGCAGCATCCCGCCGCCCCGCCGCCAGATGCTGAAATGAATACCGCCGGATTTCTTCATGGACGGAAAGTTAACCCAACGGCGCGGGACCTGTCATGGGGGGGGAGACCCGCGGGACATGCGGAAAACCGGGTTTTTCCTGTTTGGGCGGGGAATCTGCTATAGTGCCGGCATGAACAAAATCCCTTCACGCGCACATCCGGAACCGCGCGGCGAACAGACCCGCGGCGCGCCGGGGGATCGCCTGGCGCGGAACGCCAACCATGAGTGGCGGGAACGCCTGCGGAACCTGACTTCTCCGCGCCTCAATGAATTCGGGATTGACCCCTTCGGCCTGGAGCCTGCTTTCCTGAAAGAGGCGCTGGCGGTGACCTCGCCGGTATACCGCAAATATTTCCGGGTGCAGACCTATGGCATCGAAAATATTCCGGCCGCCGGACGCTGTATGCTCATCGCCAACCATTCCGGACAAATCCCCCTCGACGGCGCGATGATCGCCATGGCGCTGATGCTGGATTCGCCGCAGCCGCGCATCGTCCGGGCCATGGTGGAGAAATGGGTGCCCACGATCCCCTTCGTGGGGCCGTTTTTCGTGCGCTGCGGGCAGGTCACCGGCACGCCGGAAAACTGCCGCCGCCTGCTGGAGTGGGACGAATGCATTCTCGTCTTTCCAGAAGGAGTGCGCGGCATCAGCAAACTCTACAGCCAGCGCTACCAGTTGCAGGAGTTTGGTTACGGCTTCATGCGCCTGGCGCTGGAGACGAAGGCCCCCATCATTCCCGTGGGCGTGGTGGGCGCCGAGGAACAGGCGCCCGCCCTGTACAACGCCAAGGGAATGGCCAAACTGTTGGGCATGCCCGCGCTGCCCATCACGCCGACGTTTCCGCTGGTGCCGGTGCTTGGCCTGCTGCCCTATCCCACCAAATATCACATCCACTTTGGCGAACCGCTGCTCTTCGACGGCGATCCCGAAGACGACGACGACGTAATCGGCGAGAAGGTGGACCTGGTGAAATCCGCCATCTCGGGCCTGCTGCACAAGGGACTGAAGCAGCGCAAGCATATCTTCTGGTGAGGCGCCGCCGATGAGCGAGAAAAAATCCAAACCCACGCCCCCGGGACTGGCCGAACTGGACCTGGAAGCGGCCGCCGCCGCCGCGAAGGGGACCCGCGGACGCAAGCGTCCGACCGAACGCACCCGCGAGGAGCACGAAAAGGAAGGATATGTCGTCATCACCGGCATTTGCGGAAACCTCGGGCGCCACCTCGCACGCGCGCTGCACAAGACCGAAAAAATCATCGGCATTGACAGGCGTCCCTTCAAGGGCAAGCCCAAGGACATCGAACATTACCGCCTCGACCTGAGGCGCAAGGCCTGTGAAAAGGTGTTTCGCGCGCACCCCATCAAGGCGGTCTTTCACATCGGCATCATGCATGACCCGCGCGCCAAGACGCGCGAGCACCACGAATGGAACATCACCGGCACCACCAAGCTGCTGGAGTACTGCAACCGCTACAACATCCCCAAGGTGGTGATCCTGAGCAGCGCCAACGTATATGGACCCTCGCCGGACAACGACACCTACCTCGGCGAGGAGGCGCCGCTGATGGCGGGCGCCCGCTTCAGCGAAATCCGCGACCTGATCGAAATGGACATGGTGGCGCAGTCTTTCTTCTGGCGGAATCCGCACGTGGACACCATCATCCTGCGGCCTGTCCATATCGTCGGCCGGGAAATCCGGAACGCGCCATCCAATTACCTGCGGCTCGATCCCATTCCCACCGTGATGGGCTTCGACCCCATGGTGCAGGTCATCCACGCGGAAGATCTGGTGCGCGCCATGATCTGCTGCCTGCAGGCCAAAACCCGCGGCGTCTTCAACATCGCCGGTCCCACCGCGGCGCCGTTGTCCAAGATCATCGCGATCACCGGCCGCCGCACGTTGCCCGTCCCTGGACCGCTGTTTGACCAGTGGATGAAATTCGCCTGGAAAACCCGCATCACCAATTTCCCCCCGCCGGAACTGGATTATATCCGCTACCTGTGCACCGTGGACGGCTCCCGCGCGGAAAAAGAACTGGGCTTCAAGCCGCAGTATTCGCTGACCGAATCCGTCCGGGCGATCCTCTAGCCCGCCGCCCCAAAAGCAGCGGCGAAACGTTCCCGGTTCATGGTCTGCCGCCATCGCCCGTGCAGGCGGGTGGTTTCAACGGCGAAGCTCTCCGATCCCAAGGAAAACGGCCGGTTCCGGATTACTGCTTCGCGCAATCCGGCCCAGCCGGGTCCTTGCACACACGGCCGGGAGGACAGAACGCCGCGCCGCAGGGAACCGCGGCGCCGCATTCTCCCGTGTCCGGATTGTGCAGCTGTCCATCTGGACAACGCTGGACGCATTTCGCGGACTTGTCCCCTGGAAGCATCAGGCAGGTCTGGGCGGCGGAGCATTTTTCTCCGCCACATTCCTGCGCGCATTGGTCCCCGCTGAACTGAAATCCGGTGGGACAGGGAGGGCCGCATTCGCCCCTGGCGCCCGGAAACTCCCCGGCCTTGCACGGCGTGAAACACATCCGCCCGCCCTCCACCACCACACAGCGGGACTCCCTGGTGCAGGCGATGGTGTCGTTGACGCCGTTATACGTGGTCAGGCACTGGCCATTGTCAGCGCAGGCGAGGATTTCGCACCGGGCGCGCGGGGCGCATTGTCCGCCGCGAAACTCAAATCCCGGCGGGCATTGCGGAATGCATTCGTATTGTCCCTGACGGACCACGCAGGCGCCGGCGCCCGCGCAGAACTGCTCTCCGCAGATGAAGGGAGGCTCGCACGCGCCTTTCATGGCGTTGAAATATTGTCCTGCCGGACAGGAAAAACAAGCCATTTTGCCGGTGCGCATGTCCGGTTCGCAGGTTTCGCCCGCCTTGCACGCGGCGTCCCCGCAGGTCCGCGCGCATTCTCCCTGTTTGTTGTGTTCCATTCCCGGCGGGCAGGGCGGCATGCATTTGTCGCCATTGACGGTGAGCACGCAGAGTTCCGTGCTCTTGCAGACGGCGGCGCCGCAGGGTTTGGGCTGCAGGCATACCCCCGTTGCGGGGTCGCGCCTGATATTGCTGGAAGCGCATCTCTCCACGCAGGTGGGAACGTCTTTCACATGCTGGCACAGCCGCCCGGGACTACATGGTTTCCCGCAGTCTGGCGAGGGAAGATTGCTATCGGGAACGCAAAAGCCAAAGCGATCCCTGGAATGTCCGGCGGCGCAGGCGGGCGCGCAGATATTGGCGGCCAGTTCCATTCCGGGCTTGCACGGTTCATCGCCGGGAGGATTGGCGGGGGCCTGGGAGTTGACGCACCTGCCCCGGTTGCTGTCACAAAATTCTCCCAACGGGCACACACTGGAATCGGCGCAGGAAAGGAATGACGAGTCATCGCATTGTTCTCCCGCCGGACAGACGGTGGTTTTGATGCAGCGCCCGTCCTGGCAGAACTCACCGGTGGGGCAATTGTAGGTATTGCCACAGACCTGAAACGAAGAGTCCGGATCGGTCACCCTGACGTCGCAACCGCCCGCGGCGAAAGCCATTCCCAGCAGGATCAAAATCACGGAAGGCGCGGCGAAGGGATTCCCGGAGTTTTTCATCTCACGAATGAAGGAGCGGATGGCGTTCATGGGACTACTCCTCCACCGGTTCGCCCAGCAGGTTCTGGATGGAAACAGGAATGGACGCGGCGCCGGACATCAACGCCTGCCGCGTGGCCCCGTCCAGTTCCCAGGTCAGGGCCATGTGATGAGCCGCCGGCGGACCGATGGGGATGGTCAATACGGTCTTCAGCCGATCCCGGCGCCAAACCGCCACCTCGGCGTTTCCCTGGGCGCGCGGCACGGCGAAATATTCCACCGGATCGTATTGATCCGCATTGTCCGGCGGGACCAGTTCCAGCAACTGGGGCGTGCGCGATTCGAGGCTCACGTCATCAAACAGGTAGGGTTCCGCCTCCCCATTCGCCGGTTTGTCCATCACGCGGATGCGGGTCACCAGCCCCAGGGAAAGGCTGTTGGGAACAACCTGCGCTCCGTTGTAGCCGCCGCAGGAGACGAACCCGGGAACGGCCGCCAACAGGAGCAGAAACGCGATCAGATTCTGTTTCATGGCGATCCTCATTCGGTGACGGCAATGACATGGCGCGCGTCAACATTGCGGATTTGCACGGTGATTTCGATGGTTCCCGGGGTCAACGCGCGCAGGAAATTTTCCGCGGTGTGAATATCCAGCGCCAACTCGGCCCGCCCGGGCGGACTGATGGTCCATTTCGCCGGATCGGTTCCGGCGAGCGGGCGGCGGTTGCGGCCCGGCGCGGCGCGCAACAGCCAGGTGTCTCCCACGCGGATGGAGGCGGGAACGCTCTCCACGGGGGGGAAATCCCCGGCGTCCTTTTGATCGCGCAGGGCCCAGGTTTTGGGCGAGGTTTCGCTCATCCGGGAAGCGAAAACCAGAACCTCCGTGGGAATGACGAAGTCCAGATCCAAATAGTCTTCCATTGGCGTGTAACCGCCGCCGTATCCAGCGTCCGGCATGTTCACGCCGGAATGCCGGGAACCGGGAAATCTGGCCACGAAGGAGAAGCGCCCCGGGGTCAGACCAATCCAGCCCAGATTCGCGCGGCGCTCGAACGGCGCGCTGGCGGCGGGCTCCACAACTCCGGTGATGACGCTTCCACGGGAGGTTTCGCGGATCGCTTGCAGATTGAATGGCGCGCCAACAGCGATGGCCAGGGGCGTGCCGCGGGTGGTGTAGTCCTCGCGCATGAGGTACGAGCACCAGGCGTCGCTTTGCCAGTTGAAACAGCGGTAGGAAAAGCCAATATCTCCGGCGGCTCCCGCCGTGGTGTCAGACGGCGCAGGGCTTTCATTCCGGCCCTTTTTTTCCTCGATGCACCCGGCCAGGAGCAGCATGACCAACACATGGAACACAGCGCTTCCAGCCGCCGTTCCACGGATGTTCCGCTGAAGAGATGGGAATTGCATGAAGAATCACGCTCCTTTCCGCGTTCCAGTCATCCAACATCGTTTCCCTGAACAGGCTCCGCACGAATCAAGCCGAACCAGCCTCGCGCCAGACACATCACAGGTGGTCTGACCGGTTCACATCAAAAGCTGTGCCAACATCCCATCCCGGCCGCCGGGAAACACATAACCTATTTATTTATAATGATTTTTTGTTTTTTTATTCCGGTTCAATCCGGAAGTGGGTATCCGGGAAAATTCAGTTTTTCGTGGTGAAAATTCCCGTCTGATTAGAACAGGCGCAATCCCCAGGGAAGTGGTGTGGCGGCGGCGCGACAGGATTGACGTCCGGTATCGGCAGGGTGAGCCGCCATTTTGTTTCATACGGTCCGGAAAACCCCCGCCGCCCACGATGATCCGGATGGAAAATCAACGCCGCCATTACGCCGCACCGCGTCATCGGTTCTGCTTGACGATGCCGCGGTGTATTGATACCCATGCGTGCGATTCACAGGACAGATCACCGCTGTTTAACTTCCGCTTTCCGGGAGGGGAGAATGAAGCGTTTCTTTGCCGCTTGGGTATTCCTGGCTTGCAGCATTCCCGCCATGGCTCTGGCTGGAAAAGCCGATGAAGAATGGTTCGAGGAAGACAAGCCCAAGGAGCCCTTTGTTGATCTGCACGGTTACTTCCGCCTGCGCGGCGAACTGTGGCACAATTTCGATCTCGACACCTACAACTACACCACGGGGCGCCAGAGCACCCAGATCCCGCCGCCGATCTCCGAGCGCGTTCCGGTGGGAACCAAGAATCCCGATCAACTCCGCACCCAGTTCGCCGACACCCAGGCGTTCACCAACATGCGCCTGCGCATGAACCCGGTGTTCAACGTCTCCGAGGATGTCAAGATCAAGATGCAGATTGACGCCCTCGACAACCTGGTGCTGGGTTCCACCCCCGATACCTACACCGGCCTGATCTCCACCGGCGGCGTGAACACCTTCTTCCCGCTGTCCCCGTTCTCCACCGCGCAGGTGCCGCCCTCCGATGGCCGCAACTCCAACAAGGACAGCATCCTGGTGCGCCGCCTGTGGGCGGAAGTAAAGACTCCCGTCGGGCAGTTGCGCTTCGGCCGCATGGGCTCCCACTGGGGTCTTGGCGTGCTGGCCAACGACGGCAACGGGTTTGATCAGGACAACGGCTCCACCGCGGACCGCATCATGTTCCTGACCGGCATTCCCAGCCTGCAGTTGTGGATCGTGCCCATTCTCGATTTCGTGTCCGAAGGCGTCGCCTCGACCAACACCTCGCAGTTTGGCTACCTGGGCCAGCCCTATGATGAAGACCAGTTGGATGACGTGAACCAGTGGATTCTCGCAATCGCACGCCGCTACCTGAACGAGGAAGACAAGAAGGACCTGCTGGAAAACGGCAAGCTGGTGTTTGAAGGCGGCATCTACAACGTCTTCCGCAACCAGTCCCACGACGTGCTGCTGCCTTCCAAGCTGGCGGTATACTCCTTTGACGGCGGCGGTTCCTACCCGGCCACCACCGCGGCGGATATGATCATCCGCAACGTCAAGCTGTACATCGGCGACCTGTGGCTGAAGTTCCTGTACGAACACTTCCGCTTCGAACTGGAAGCGATCGTCATCAAGGGCGAAATTGGCAACGATCCGATTGACGCCAGCCAGAAAGGCCGTCAGTCCCTGCGCGACAGCGTGGACATCACCCAGTTCGGCGGCGTGGTGCAGACCGACTACGCCTTCCTGCAGAAAACCCTGAAAGTGAAGATGGAATATGGCCTCGCCTCGGGCGACCCGGCGCCGGGCTTTGGCGTGCGCCCGCTGGGAGCGGATGACATCCAGTACACCCAGGGCCTGAAGGCGGGCGACAAGAGGCAGAACTTGGAGATCAACAACTTCCGCTTCAACCCCGACTACCGCGTGGATATGATCCTGTGGCGCGAACTGATCGGCACCGTGACGGACGCCATGTATTTCAAGCCCGGCATTGAATACATGATCCTCCCCGACTTCACGGTCGGCCTGGATGTGATCTACAGCCGCGCCATGTACGCCGAATCCACTCCGGGCCTGGACGCCAACCTGGGCCTCGAATTTGACTTCGGCGTCAACTACAAGTCGGGCGACGGGTTCTACACCAGCCTGCAGTACGGTTTCCTGATTCCGTTCGCGGGCATGGACAACCTCGGCGGACCGGGCAGCCCGAACCGCAAGAGCCCGTTTGACAACCCTGCGGATGACGACGGAACGCGCATCCGCAATACCGACGACAAAACGCCGGTGGATCCGCATTCAGAAGCCAACCGCATCACCAGCGACTTGCGCGCCCAGGGCCAGGACCCCAAGCAGGAAGAACTGGTGGGCCCCAACTCGTGGCTGCGCGCCTCGATGGCGCACCGCCTGCGCCTGATGCTGGGCGTTCTGTTCTAGACCGCCGCTTCCGTTCCTCCGCAACGCCCTGCTTTGCAAGAAGCAGGGCGTTGTTGTTTGCGCCGGCGTCTCAACAACAGGAGGAACAAGAAGATTCCCGCATGGGGAAGATGCGTGAACGCGGAACCCAGCAGCCGCGCCCACGGGGGTTGGCGGGACCGCCAGGGGCAATACCCTCCCCTCCCGGGCGCCGAGGCGACGGCGTCTCCCGCACAGTCGCCGCAGCCGCCGCCTCCGCAATCTCCACCGCCGCAGCCGCCTGACGCCGCAGAACCGCAGCCTGACGCCGCGTCCCCCACCGCTTCGCCGCCATCACACCCGCCGGAACTGTCGCCATCGCAGCCGCCGCCCCCGGAAGACGGCGGCGGGGCCGGGGCGTACACCGGACCGGGGTTGTCCACATAAATGAAGTGCGCCCCGCCGCAACCGTGGTTGATGGCATGGGATTGCAACTCCCCGGCGCCCTCCATCTGGCGTGGGGTGGGCAGAGTGAGAATCAACCCATTGGCGAGTACGCGGTACTGGGGCTTGAAACGATCGCGGAACATCAGGCGGAAGGTGGCGTGCAGGGCGCCCTGTTCGCCTTCAAATTCCACCTGATGGATTTCAAATTCAGACACCAACGGAACACCTTGAAATCCAATGACCTCGCCATTGCGCTCAATCCATGAAGCGGAGCCGGTTGCGTTCGTCAGGTCCAGATCGATCACCAGCACGCCGATCCACGGCCCCCCTGGAATGGCGGTCTGGGTGTGAATACGCACCTGGCCGCCAGCCCGCGCATGGGCGCTGGAAAAAACTGCTTGCGCCGCGAGGTGTTTGGGCTCCGGCAGCGTCTCGTCCGGTGGAAATCCTGGCGGAGCATGGAGAGATTCCCACCCGGCCCAGTCGAACGACACCTCTCCGGCGGAGTGAAAATTCATGTCCGCGTGCGCGGGATTCTCCCATGCCGCCGCCGCGGCCAGGGCGGCGTGGAAGAACAGAATGCGGAATCCCCCAGCCATGGCGGTCAGAAATGAAAGGTCAGGGCCGCCAGCGTGGAAAGGCGGGTATCGCTGTTTCCCGGACGGCGGCGCGCCCAGAACTCCACCAAATCCACCCCGCCGCCGCTCAAAAAATCGAACCGCAGGGCGGCGCCCACGCTGATCCAGGGATTGAGCCGGAAATTGGGCTCCAGCAGCAGGGACCACAGGGCGGTGTCCGTCCGGGCCAGCAGCGGCGGGACGTGCGATGGCCGTCCGGAGGATTGCAGCCAGGCCCATCCGAACAGCACCTCGCCCTGCATGCGGAAGACATCATTGAAGGGGGCGATCAGGCGCAGGCCGGTGCGCAGGCCATGCTCCTCCCGCTCGAAATCCACCTGGCCGTTTTTGCCCAGCCAGACGCGGTTTTCGAGTTGGTTGATCCAGCGGTAATGGAACACCCCAAAAAATTTCAGGGGAAAGCGTTTCCATCCGCCTCCCACGCCGAACGCCATGCCGTTGTCCAGACCAACGCCGTAAATGGAGTCACCCAGCGGCGCGGCCACGCCGCTGCTGGCTTCCAGGAAAAAATGACCGGCCCGGGCCTCCCCCGGCGCCGCGAGCCAGGCCATCAAAACAACGGGGAACAGGAGCAACGTTTTCACGATCAGGTCTGAAAGCAAAACCCGGGCCAGCGTGAAACCACTTTCCGCACGCCCGGGCGGAAAAGCGCCGGAAACCCCGGAACAGCGCGGGCTTCCGCTTCTTCCGGCCAGACGGAACGCCTTCCAGCCAAACCGGAGCCGGGTGTGCCGCGTTTGCGCCACCGTCGCGCCGCCGCCACAGGCGTCCGGCTGGACCATTCCCGTGAACCGCCGGTTGGACACATCTCGCCCTCGCCGCGTTGGAACTGGCGAGCACCAACCGCGGCAGGAATGCAGGCCGCTCCGGGCATGGGTTTGCGCGGAGACCGGGCATGCCCTTGCCGCGGAGAAAGGCGAAACACCATGGTCTCCCGGCGTTTGACTGGAATTTCCCTGTCCGCGGCCTTGATCCTGTATTCCCCGCCAGCCCTGGCGACGGAAACCAGCCACGCGCAACCGGCGGACGCCGCCGCGCCCGGGGAAAGGCCGGCGAGCCAATGCGCGGTGAAAACCATGGATCGCAACGGCGGCGCCGCCCGCGTGGGATTGGGCGTGCTGACGCTGCGGCCCGGTGCGGTCAAGGGCGGATCCGTGGAAATCACCCTGTGCCTGGAACCGGCCCGGGACAACGGATTTTCCGTGCAGGATCGCTACACCGTCTCCCTGCGCGCGGCGGGAGAGGTCCAGGTCTTGCAGCCGCCCATGTTTGAACTGTCCCCCGCCCACCGCCTGCGCGAATTCCGGACGGACAATTTCATGAAAAACCACCGGCTGGATCAGGCCTGTCACGACGGGGGCGAGGCGTTATTCCTGGAAGGGCGCTTTCGCTTCGCCTTCCAGGACCGGAAGTTCACGCACCAGGGCGATCTGTGCGACGGCGTCTATTGGTTGCGCGAGGACAGCGGCGCCTACACCCAAATCACCGGTTCGCCGTCCTCCCCCCGCCGCCGCAAACCCCGGAAATAGCCCGCGCGGCACGCGCTGGATTGCAGCCACGCCCCGGCCGGGCGGCTCTCCGGCCGCGCATTTACAAGGATTCCGCCGCGCCCCTGCCCGGCCCGCTATTCCAGCAGCGGCGGCGGACCGCCGGGAAGTTGTCCCGCGCCGCTTTCCTCTTCAATGGACTGGGTGACCTCCCAGGTCTCCACCAACGGGTGATCGGGCGGCTGCGCGTCCAGCACCTCGGTAATGAATCGCGAAGGCTTCATCTGAATCAACTCATAGTCGCGGCCCTGATGCATGATCGGCCAGGTCAGGTATAGTTCGTCTTTCGCGCGGGTCACCGCGACGTAGAACAGGCGGCGCTCCTCTTCCTCGCCTTCCACGGTGGCGAGGGAATTGGCGCTGGGAAAACGCCCGTCGGCAAGGTGGATGACGAACACGGCCCGCCATTCCAGCCCCTTGGCCTGATGCACGGAGGACAGCGTCAGCATTTCATCGGGCTCCTTGCCCGCCGCCACATCTTCGGCCGAGATGCTCTGGATCAGCGCCAGTTCCGCCAAGAAGTCATCCACGGATGCGAAGCGCGAGGCGAAATCCGCCAGTTGCCTGATGTCATCCAGCCGGGCGGAAGTGTTCTGGAATTTGCCCTCGGCGAAGGCGCGATAACCCTCGTCCAGAATGCGGGTGATGCTGGTTCCCGGCGCGCGCCGCAGTTCCGGCTGATTCAGTTCGCGCAGCAGCAGGCGGCACCGTCCCCAGCCCTCGCGCGCGCGTTTGTTCACCGCGGACTCGACCGCCGGATCAAACAGGTGATCCATCGGCGCACCGGCCGCCGAAAGCGCCTCCCACAACCGCTTCGCGGCCATGTTCCCCACGCCGGAATATAGCCGGAGCACGCGCAGCCACGACAATTCCTCCAGCGGGTTGTACACGATGCGCAGGAAGGCCAGCACATCCTTGATATGCGCCTGCTCGAAAAACCGGACTCCCGATCGCACCAGATAGGGAATGCCCCGGCGCGACAATTCGAGTTGCAGTTCCAGCGCATGGGAATGAGCCCGGTACAACACCGCCATGCCGTCGAGCGGAACGCCCTCGTCGCGCAGTTCAAGGACCCGCTGGGCGACAAACCGCGCCTGCATGTCGCCGCTGGACAGGCTGACCAGGGCGGGCAAGGCGCCCGGTTCCCGGACCGCCCGCAATTCTTTTTTGAACTGCCGCTGGTTGCGCGCGATCGCGGCGTTGGCGACCGCCAGAATCTGCGGCGTCGAACGGAAATTGACCTCCAGCCGGAACACCTTGGCGTCCGGATAACGCTGGGGAAAATCCATGATGTGGTTGAAGTCGGCGCCGCGGAAGCTGTAGATGGACTGGCAGTCGTCGCCCACCACGGTCAGGTTGCGGTGCTTCGCCGCGAGCAAATCCACGATGTCCGACTGCAGCCGGTTCAAATCCTGGTATTCATCCACCAGCACATGCTGGAAACGATCGGCGTACAGGCCGCCGGTTTCCGGATGATCGCGCAGCAACGCCTTCAGGTTGAGCAGCAGATCATCAAAATCCATCAGGTTCATTTCAGCCTTGCGGGCGACGAAGGTCCGCGCGGTCTGGATGATCGCCTCCCGCGGGTTCCAGAAATACGGATACTTCCGCTCGATCACCTGCTCCAGCGTCTGCTGGGTGTTGATGGCGAAGGACACCATGGCGGCCAGCACATCGGCCTGCGGAAAACGCTCGCGGCCTGTGTCCGCGCGGTTGGCGGCGATGGCGGCGGACATCAGATCGCGCACATCCTCGCCATCCATGATGGAGTAGTTGGGGCGGTAACCCAGCGCCTCCGCCGACTCCCGCAAAATAACATTGGCCGCATGGTGAAAGGTGCCGCTCAGGATGCGCCGGCCCGCGCCCGGGATCAGCGCCTCGACCCGTCCCGTCATTTCCCGCGCGGCCTTGTTGGTGAAGGTCAACAGGATGATGGACTGCGGAGACACGCCCTTCTCGATGAGCCGGGCCACCCGGTAGGTCAGCGCGCGGGTTTTTCCGGAGCCGGCGCCCGCCAGCACCAGGATGGGGCCCGCGCCGGCGGTGACCACGGCGTATTGCTCGCCATTGAGTTCGGACCTGTATTTGATCCGCTCTGGCGCCTCGACCTGGGTGGAGGTGGTTTTGAGTGTGTATCCGCGCGCCATGAATCCATCGCCGTGCGGGTCCGGAAAAACCGGCGCCGGAGCGGTTTTCGCCCCCGGCGCCGGAGCCGGACGGCGTCAGTTGGCCGGATTGACCGAAAGCCGGATCACCGCCGGAGGTCCGGCCTGGCCCAGCGAGTCGGTGACGGTCAGCCGCACGCGGTACACGCCATGGCGATCAAACGTCAGGGTGGTTTCCGCGGCGGTGGGATCGGAAAACACCGGCTTGGCGCCGGGATCCGGTTTGACAATGACCTCCCACAGGTAGCTGGCGATGGGTCCCTTGTCGTCGGTCGAACCCTTGCCATCCAGCGTGACCGTGGCGGGCAGCGCCGAGCGGATGGTGTCGCCTTCCTTCGCCACGATCTTGGCGGTCGGCGGCAGGTCGGCCACATCGTCCTTGGAGCCCATCTGGAAGGGGAAGGGATTCTGGTTGTCCGGGTCGTTGTGGCCGATGTTGAGCTGGGCCAGTTCGCCTTCCACCGACGG
The DNA here is from genome assembly GCA_022072125.1 of Myxococcota bacterium. GTDB lineage: Bacteria > Myxococcota > JAJVIH01 > JAJVIH01 > JAJVIH01 > JAJVIH01. The sequence continues at coordinate 81,767 of JAJVIH010000047.1, forward strand.
ATTGTTGGTGAACTCCACGCTGAATTTCACCTCGTCGCCCGGCTTGATGGTCTTGCCCGCGGGCGAATTCACCACCTTGAAGAACTGCGGCGTGCCGAATTTGGTGTCGAAATCCGCCGTGGTGATCACCAGGTCGCTGAATCCGCCATTGGTGATGGTGACTTCCTGCGCGCCGCTCTTGCCGGCGGGAACGGAAAACAGCAGACCTTCCGGCGTGATCACCAGACGGGGCGGGGAACCGCCGATCAACGGCAGCCGGAAATCACCCGCCGAGGTCTTGAACACCAGGTGATCGCGATCGGGAATGGCGTCCTTCGGCGAGTAGGTGACGGCGATTGTCGCTTTTGAATCCGGCGATCCCGTGGGCGCGAAGGTGAACGCCTTGCCGCGCGGGGAATTGAAGGTGAACTCCGGATTGTTGTTCTCAATCAACAGGTCCGTCACCTGGATCGCGGCGCCGCCGGTGTTGGAAACTTCCACATCCAGGGTTTTGGTTTGTCCGGCGTTGACGTTTCCGAACTCCAGCAATTGCGGGCTGAAAATCAGGTTGGCGGTGACGCCCACGCACAGCAGGGTCAGCGAACGTGCGGGGTTCTGCGCGTCGTCGCTCTTGATGATCACCTGTCCGGAATACACCGTGGTTTCCTTGGGGGTGCAGGAAATGGTGAGGTCTTTCTCGGTCCCGGGGTCCATGGTCACCACGCCGCCCGCGGGCGACACCACCGCGAAAACGCCCGCCGCCTTCGCTTTCGCGTCAAATTCAACGCTGGAAATGGTCAGCGGACCAATGCCCACGCTCTGCATCACCGCGGTTCCGTTTTTGCTGGTGTTGACGGGAACATCCCCGAAATCAATCGCGGTCAGATTGTCCTTGATCTGCAGCTTGGCGATGGGCAGGTCGGTCCCCTCGCCGAAAATCCGCAATTCAATACGCCCGGTGTCAATCTCCTGAAAACCGCCGTCGCCCTCGCCGCGGACACGGAATTTCACCTTATCCTTCGGCGTGATGACGATCAGGCCGGTATGGGATTTTTTCACGGTGGGGGTGAACTGGACGGAGATATCCTTGCGGGACTGCGGACCCACTTTCACGGACGTGGGCCCCGCCAGCTTGAACGCCGGGTCGGACCCTTCCGACATGGCGATATTGGTGATTTCGAGATCAATGCCCTGGGTGTCGTTGACGATGGCGAAGGTCTTGGTCAACGTCCGGTTCAAACTGTATTTGCCGAAGTTCAGGGGGTCCGGGTCCAGGGACACGCGGAGGGTGACCGTTGCGATGGGCTCCTCCTCGCAACCGCAGTTGTACATGGGAACGATCGCCGCCATCAGGGTCAACAGGGCGAACAGGCGGGCGCGGCGGAAATTCGATGATCGAAGCATGGACTATCCCAATGATGGAGATGGTTGGGTTCCTGTCATGCGCGGGGGGGTGTCTCCGCGCACGGCGAACTGGTTTTGTCCTGTCCGGGCCGCTGGGAACGATAGTTCAGCCCGCCATCCCGGTCAATGGAGGAGAGATAAACCGGATGTCCCTCCCCCGATCACGGGACTCGTATCATCCACATGCGGCAAGCCGTGGTTTCGCGAATCGCGAAAGCCCGGTTTTTGTTGATTGATTTCACGTTCAATCCAATTTCCCCGGTCCTCACTCCTGGCCTGGCGCGGGGAGCAGAGGCAGGGGGTTTAACACGCAAATTGATGCACTCCCGCCAGAAAAAGACGCGCCCCCGTCATCCCTTCTGGAATGCGGGGGCCCGGTGCTGGGCTGGCGATGGGTTTCCGTCCGCGCCGGACGGATATTGAACCCCTGATTTACCGGATGGGAAAATTCCGGGGTTCCCTTTTCAACTCCCTGTCAGCCGCGGACTACCACAATGGGCGGCGAACCCGGCGTGGGCGGCTGAGCATGTTCTTGTCCACCGTGATGAGGTCCTCCAGCAGTTGTTCGTATTTCAGCGGACGGGTGTAGACGTAGTCGTACCCGGCCTCCTTGAGCTTTTCGACCTCCCCGCCCTGGAACTTGCCGACTGCCATGAGGGAATCCAGCGTGGACACGTTCTTTTCCAGAACGTCCGCCAGGCGCTTGAAATCCACGCCGTCCACGCCATCGGAGATGAGCACGAAGTCCGGCTGCAGCTTGCCCGCGGCCAACAGGGCATCATCCAGGGATTCCGCGTGGAACAGATCCAGCGCCTTGTGGGACTGCAGACGCTGCTCGTATTTGGCGTAGTTGGCCTTGGAGTCAATCACCAGCAGTTTGCGGTTGACGAACATGGTGAGCGGATTGTAGACGCCCCGCTCCTCCACGAACTTGATGATGTCCTCGTAGCGCACGCGGCTGTGACCGCCCGAGGTTTTGGCGCATGTCAGTTTCTTGGTGTCGATCCACCATTGCACCGTGCGCTGCGAGACCTTGAACAACTCCGCCACTTCGCGGGTGTCGAAGTAGTCGCCTTCGTCCAGATGCCCTTCCTGCAGGATCTTGAGTATCTTAAGGCGCAGGCGGTCGGAGAAGTTGACGACTACTTTCCTGGTGTTGACGTCAATCAGGCCGCGTTCCTTCCGGTAGTCCTTCTTCTTGGGGTCGGAGACCAGCTTGAACGCCTTGTCCACGGTCAGGTCTCCGCGAAGAATGTCAATCAGGATCATGGGATCGACGCCCAGAAACTCGGAGAGTTGGAACAGCTTGACGATGCTGTTGAAGTTCTCCTTGCCCTGCCGCCAGAACCGCGAAAAACTCCCGGAATATCCAGCGCCGCGGTAAATCTCCATGATGTTGACGTCGCGCTCGCTCGCCAGACCGATGCGGTGCGCATGCACCTTGACGGCGAACTCGAACAGCGCCTTGGAAGTGGGAAACGGGCAGTCAGCGGACACTTGCATGGTGTAGGTGAGCGGATCTTTGGAAATCAGCATGTGGTCCTCCCCTGGATGGTAATGCTTTTCGGATTGTGGCTGTTGTGGTGGTGCGGACTCCGCTTTCGCGGTTTTCGCATTGCCGCCGGTTCGCATACCCCTCATGCCCGGCTGACAATATCGAAAAATTAAGGTGTTGCGCGGAATTTGTCAAACGCACAGTCTCTGCAAATTCTGAAATACGACAAAGAACGCTCATTGTGTGTCCGGTGTTGGCCATTCATCCGATGCAGTTCCGCTCTGATCTTCAGGGCCGGAATGATTGCGGGCGAATTCCGATTCAAAGCCAAGGGTGGCCAGGCTGGTCATCCGGTCGGCGAATACCACGCCATCGAGGTGATCAAATTCGTGCTGGACAATACGCGCGGCGAAGCCCTGCAATTCCACCCGGCGGGGCCTTCCCTGGCGATCGAGATAATCCACTCCCACCGCGCGGCGGCGCGGAACCATGCCGCGCAAAGGCCCCAGGCTCAGGCAGCCTTCCCAGCCTTCCTCGCTGGTTTCATCGAGCACCGCCATCACCGGATTGATGAAGACCACCGGATTGGACAAGGTTTCATCGCCGCCGTCGTCATCCAGGCCGGGAAAGCGGACCACCGCGATGCGGAGCGGCTGGGCCACCTGATTGCCTGCCAGACCCACCCCATCGAGGTAGTCCATGGTTTCAATCATGTCATCAATGAACTTCTGGAAAAACGGATCGGCGATCGCGGCTGCGGGGACCAGCTCCGCTTTTCTGCGAAGCACCGGATGTCCCAGTTGCACGACATGCAACACCGCCAAGGCGCTCTCCGTTAAAAAACGAAACCGATTCCGCCGTTGATGACTGGAAACGGATCCGAAGACCAGATGGGATTCGCGGGCACTATATAGGTTCCGTAGAGAATTTCCAGCATAAAATAGACCCCCGATCCGAAAAATATGAAAGCTCCGCCCCCGCCGAACACCGACCAGGCGTCAGGGTAATTCTGGTCAAAAATAAAGAGCCTGCCAAACCTTCCGGTGATGAAGGGGGCGAAATTTTCCGTATCAATCGGCACAACGCGCAATCCGGTTTGCAGGTGGTAACGCAGCGGAAAATCGCTTTCGATGGTGAGGGTGTTGTCCAGTCCCAGTTCGAGAAAATCCAGCACGAAATAACCGCCGCCCAGACTGATGCTGACCTGGCTCGCTTGGTTGCTCACCGAGAAACCCATTCCGCCCGACAGCCGGAAATCGCCCTGCTGGAAATGCACGCCCGCTTCCGCCGGGGCGGGCGCAAGAACGCAAAAAACCAGGGCCGGCAACGCCAGCTTGCTCCAGATCGTGCGGAAGAGCAGGCAATTCACAATGCGATTGTAATCAACCGGCATGGAATATTGTCCAGCGGGAGGTACAGCCAAGTTGCGCCCATCCGGGAGAAAGATCGCCCCAAATGGGAGAATATTCACAACGGATCGGCACAGCAGCGGAATCCGACGGACGGCTGCGCGCTGTTGGCGGGCATGGGCCGGCGGTTGGCGCAACGGCTCCGCCAGTTCGGCTGGTCCGAGGAGCCGCCGCGCACCACGCCATCCTTGCCGGTCGAGGTCCATTCCGCCACATTGCCGCTCATATCCATGACGCCATAACCGCTGCGGCATTGCTGGAAAGTGCCCGACGGGACGATGGCGCGATCATTTTCGCCGGCGTCCTCGGTGTTGCAGGCATCCGCGTTGAACTGATCGCCATAGGGAAAACGGTACTGCGCGGGTCCCTTGCAGGCCATTTCCCATTCAAATTCGTTGCACAGGCGTTTCTTCTGCTTGGCGCACAACTCCTTCGCCTTGTTGAGACTGACGCCGGTGGTGGGCGTAGAACCGGCGGAATTGGGATATTCGTAACGATCCACGCAAAAGGGCTTGAGCGTCATCGGCGTCAGCATCTGCTCGTCGTGGTTGCGCATGGGATCGGATGCGGCCGATCCCGCCTTGAAAGACCCGCCCTGAATGGCGCGCATGCCCTCGGGGCAGGCGACCTTGCCGGAAGGCGCGGGCGCGGCGGCCAGGGCTTCCGGTTTGGTTTCGGGCGCCGGAGTGGGAATCGCCTCGGGCTTGGGCGCTGGAGGTTGGGAAGGCGTGGATGGTTGAACAGGAGCCATGGCCGCCGGTGTTGGCGATGGTTTGGGCGCCGGAGCCGCCTCTGGAACCGGTTGCGATGGACGCGGTTCTTCCCTGACGGCGGGTGCGGGAGCGGGTTTTTCCACCGGTTTTTCCGGAGCGGGCGCGGGAACGGGCGCCGCCGCCACGGGTTTGGGCGTTTCCGCCGGCGCCGGCTGGGCGGCGGGCGCCGCGGCGG
>JAJVIH010000051.1 GCA_022072125.1 Myxococcota bacterium
CAGGCCGTAATCCGCCACCTGGAAGATCGGCGCTTCTTCATCCTTGTTGATGGCGACGATGCATTTGCTGCTCTTCATGCCCGCCAGGTGCTGGATGGCGCCGGAGATGCCGACGGCGATGTAGAGATCCGGCGCGACGATCTTGCCGGTCTGGCCGACCTGGTAATCGTTGGGCACCCAGCCGGCGTCCACGGCGGCGCGCGAGGCGCCAATGGCGGCGCCCAGCAGGTCGGCGATCGGCTCCAGCAGCACGAAGTTGGCCCCTTCCTTGAGGCCGCGTCCGCCGGAGATGACGATCTTGGCCTCGGTCAGTTCCGGGCGCTCGCTTTTCACCTCGGCCAGATCCACGAACGACATGCGGAGTTCCGGCAGGTCCACGCCGGCGGTCTCGATGACGCTCTTGCCGCCCTGGGGCTGCGCCGCCGGGAAGTTGGAGCCGCGCACGCTGACCACCTGCCGGTCTGTCTGGATTTCCACGTCGGCCAGCAGGTTTCCGGCGAACAGCGAGCGGGTGTAGGTCTTCTCGCCCTCGCCGATATCCACCACGTCGCTCGCCATCCCGGCGTTCAGGCGGGCGGCCACGCGCGGCAGGATATCCTTGCCAAAGGCGTCGGCGGTGGCGCAGACGATATCCGCGCCGATGGACTCCGCAACCGAAGCCGCGGCGGCGGCCCAGCTTTGTCCCAGATATTTTTCCAGCGCGGGGTTGTCCGCCACATGGATTTTCTCCGCGCCATATTCCGCCAGGGCGTTGGCGGCCGCGCCCACGCCGGAGCCGATCACCACGATGTCAAAGGACCCGCCCTGTTTTTCCACCATGCGGCGGGCGAAGGTGACGGCGGAGAGGGTGACTTTCTTCAGTTCGCCATCGCGCTGTTCGGCGACCACCAGAATCTTGCTCATGGAAGTTCTCCTCGATACGTCAAAGGTTGGATTAAAGCGCCTTGGCTTCCTCGCGCAGGGCCTTGACCAGCGAGGCCACGTCGGGAACCTTCTTGCCGCCGCCGCGCGCCGGGGGAAGACGGAAATTCTTCATCACGATGCGCGGCGTCAGGTCCACGCCCAGGCTGTCCGCCGGAATTTCCTTCAGTTCCTTCTTCTTCGCCGCCATGATGTTCTTCAGGCTGGCGTAGCGCGGCTCGTTCAGGCGCAGGTCCGCCGTGACAATGGCCGGCAGTTTGACCTCCAATGTTTCGATGCCGCCGTCCACCTCGCGGCTGACCTTCGCGGCGCCGTCTCCCAGTTCGACCTTGCTGGCGAAGCAGGCCTGTCCCCAGCCCAGATATTCGGCCAGCAATTGTCCCACCTGGTTGGAGTCGTCGTCGGTGGCCTGCTTGCCCATCAGCACCAGGTCCGGATTTTCGGATTCCACCACCTTCCGCAGCAGGCGCGCGATGGTGTCGGGATCCAGGTCTTCCCCCTCGTGGGAGACCAGGATGGCCCGGTCGGCGCCCATGGCCAGGCCGCCGCGAATGACGGACTGGCTGTCCGCCGGGCCAATGGTCACGGTGACCACTTCGGCGTTGTTCTTTTCCTTGATGCGCAGGGCCTCCTCGATGGCGATTTCATCGAAATAGTTCATCTTGTAATTCAGGCCGGACTTGTCAATGCCCGATCCGTCGCCCAGCACCTTGATTTTGACTTCAGGGTCGATCACCCGCTTGGCCGTCACCAGGATTTTCATGGCTTGCTCCATTGGTTATTCGATTGTCGTTGAAGCCCGGAAAAGGGGGAGGGGAAAACCGGGCGCTTATAGCCCAGCACGTCCGCGAAAACAATGGCCGGACAGGCCGCCGCATGACTCCGGTTCATCCGGGTTTCTCCGGATGGGCGGCGATGCCGCGGATGATGATGTCGAGCACTTCGCCCGCCGATCGTTTCAGCACGCCGGGCTTGCCGCCGGTGAGCGACCATTCGGCGGCCAGTTCGTCCAGCGAACCGAATATCAGTTTTTTCACCACCACTGGCGACACATCGGCGCGCACCAGTCCCCGCGCCTTCGCCTGCGACACGCATTCGCCCAACAATTGCAGGTATTCGGAAAACTTCCGGTTGGAATATTCGCGCATGAACTTGGCCGACTGGCGCAACTCCACGGACACCACCTCGGCCAGCGCCTTGTCCGACTCAAACACTTCCATCTGATAGAGGCAGATGGCCTTCAGCCGTTCCAGCGGATTCTGGATATCCGCCGTGCGCTCCCGGACCTGGCGCAAGAACCAGTCCATGCGTTCCTCGAAGAGTTGAATCAGCAGGTCATCCTTGTTCTTGAAATAGAGATAGATGGTGCCGTCGGCGACCCCGGCGGCCCCGGCGATATCGCTGACGCGGGAGTTGAAGAACCCCTTTTCCGCGAAGGTGTCGATGGCCGCCCGCAGGATGCGGTCGTGTTTGTTGTCGCGGGTTTTGACGGAGGATTTCACAGCCATGGGGTTATGAATGATGATTCATTCATTGGGGGTTTATCGGCCCGTGGATGCCTTGTCAAGGGGGGATTCGCCGGATGTCCTCACCGTTCCGCGCCAGGATTTTCTTCCGTTCCGCGCGCATCCGGAGTTTCGCCAACCTCAAAAGGGTCAGTTGGGATGGGTTTTGCAGCCGTCCTTTGATAGCCTTTCGCGCATGTCTGTTGAGCGGCATTCCGGAGTCATCCGGCTGATGGGCGTGGACCCCGGCACCCTGCGGCTGGGCTGGGCGGTGATTGAAGAACGCGACGGCGTGCTGCGCCACGTGGATCACGGCGTCATCCGCATGGATGGCGGAACGCCCTTGCCAGACCGCCTGTTGGCCATTCACCTCGATCTGGATGGCGTTTTCCGGCGCCATCGTCCGGCGCTCTTGGCGCTGGAGGATGTTTTCGTCGCCCGGAACGCCCGCAGTTCGCTGAAGCTGGGGTGCGCGCGGGGGGTGGTCATGCTGCTGGCGGCGCAACACCGGGTGCCCGTGGAGGAATTCGCGCCGCTCCAGGTCAAACAGGCGGTGATGGGGAGCGGACGGGGCGGCAAGGAACAGGTGCAGTTCATGACCCGGATGTTGCTGGCGCTGCCCCAGCAGGCCCCCGCCGACGCCGCGGACGCCATGGCGGCGGCGATTTGCGGGCTGCACCGCCTGCGCGCGCGGGCCATCTTCGATCCGCCGCGCGAGGCGCGGCCATGATCGCCCGGTTGCGCGGACTGGTCATCGAGAAGACCCCCAACCTCAGCATCGTCGAGGCGGGCGGGGTGGGGTACGCCGTTCATCATTCCCTGGCGACCTTTGGCGCGCTTCCGCCGCCGGGCCATGAAGCGGTGCTGCGCATCCATACGATGGTGCGCGAGGACGCCATCCAGCTTTACGGATTCGCCACGGCGGAGGAACAGGAATTGTTCGAGTTGCTGCTGCTGGTCAAGGGCATCGGCCATCGCCTCGCCCTCAACGCGCTGTCGGGCATTGGCGCGGGGGACCTCGCCCATGCCATCGCGGCGGGGGATATCCGCGCGATTTCGCGGGCGCCGGGCATTGGCAAGAAGACCGCCGAGCGCATGGTGCTGGAACTGAAGGACAAGGTGGAGAAACTGCCCTGGGCGATGGGCGGAATGGCCGCGCCCGCGCCGGTTTCCCGGCCCGGCGGCCTGGAGGGCGACGCCCGCAGCGTGCTGGCCAATCTGGGATTCAAGCCGGCGGAGATTGATCGCGTGTTGCCGCCGGTTCTGAAACGCCTGGGTTCCGGCGCGGAACTGGACGAAGTGATCCGCGCCTGTCTGACGGAACTGGGCGGCAAGGGATGATGCGCTGGGCTTTCGCTCTTCCTGGTGACAAGCGCGGCCCGTGATCCGGATCAATTTTCTTTTTTGGTTGCACGTGAAATAACCACCACGCCTTGGCGGACGCCGCATGGGGCGTTCTCCCGGCGAATCACACGATAACGGCAGGTGTTGGAGTCACAGGCGGGGATTACGATTTACCCAACCCGGAGAGTCATGAAAAAGCGTTTCTTTCTTGCCATCCTGTTTGTCATGGGACTGGCGGCCTGCTCCAGCGGCAATACCCAATCCAACGATTCCGGCTCGCCCGCGGACGCCGCGGCGGGCGCTCCCGATGGAGCCACGCCGCCGGACGCCGTTCCACCCGCGGATACGGGGCCTGCGGCGGATGCCGGCGCGGATACGGGTCAGCCCGATGACAAGGGCCCTGGGGATGACGCCGGTGTTCCAGGCGATGGCGGAACGGAAGATGTTTCTCCGGGTGATACGGGACCCGGCTCGCCGGAACTGACGGGTTTCTGGTTCATGTACAGCGAACCGGCGACCTTCACCGCGCGGGCGGAGCCATGGGATGGCGAAACCACGGGAATCGCGGCCGTCGAAATGCTCGTGCGGATCACCCAGACGGGAGACCAGGTTGAACTCACCCAGGCCTGTGACTCCGCGATGAAATTGGGAGCCGGCCGGTTGAAGGATGGCCAGCTCACGCTGTTCACGCCGGACATGAAAACGCCCATCGCGGAGAAATTGAGCGTCGAGCCCGGCATCATCAAGGGCGAACACCTGATCAAGGGAACCAGGTACGCCCTGCTATACGCCCGGCTCAAGGACTTGAAATGCGTGGATGACAAGGGAGCGCCAGTCAAGGAGGCGCCGCCGCAGCCAATCGAATTCGCCGGACAGATGTTCATCAGCCCCGATGAACGGCTGACGCCCGATGAACTGGCCAAGGCCGGCAGCGGCATGAAAAACCTGGAGGCCGCCGCGGCAAGCGGCCTGTCCGCCGGCGCGGACGATGTGGAGATGGGCAAGGAGAGCGTCGCCTGCGCTTCCGTGGATGGCAAAACCATTCCCTGCGAGGGGGTGGAAAAAGACCCCGGCAACCTGCGCATCACCTCCGCGGACAACGAGGTGGTCAATACGCGCGCCCTCGACAACCGTCCGGTGCTGGACAACTGGCCGCAGGTATTCGCGGGCGCGCTGCTGCAAGGTGGGGAACTGGCCAAGGGCGCGTTCAAACCCGTGTCCATCGCGCGTGCGGGAGCCAAATTCCAGGCCGAGTATGAAGGCGGCGGCGAACGGACCGTGGAAGTTCCGGAAACCACGGCGGCGGCGGTGGGCGAGGCGGCGGTGAAAATCGCGAACGAAACGCCGGCGGGTAAAATTCGCACGGAATGGCGGGTGTTCCGGACGTGGTCCAGCGATCATCTTGCTTACACGGCGGGTCTGGATGACCGCTTCGCCGGCGGCGACATCACGTCTCTTGGAATTGACGCCGGGGGGAGCCGGAGCCATTGGGTGCTTCAGATCACCCAGCACGCCTTCAGCATTTCGATGGAGACGCCGGAGTTCCGGCACTCGGTCTTCAAGGCAGGCGACAAATTTGAAGACCCGGCGAATGAAATCGGCGCGGGCAACCCGCCGCTGTATGTTTCGCGGGTCAATTACGGACGCAACCTGTTCATCGTGCTGAAGAACCGGTTTGATTCGCGGATCAACACCGAAACCCTGAACGCGATCTACAATGGCGTTTCCGGCGACGCCCTGGCCAATGGTGCGATCAAGTTCAGCGAGGTCGCCGCCCAGTCGGAGATAAGCATTTCCGGCCGCGGGATTCCGGCCGCGTTGCTAGAGGATATCCGCAAGGCGGCTCCAGGGGTCCGTTACGATTCCCTGCTGGCGCTGATGCGGCGTATCTCCGCCAACGCCACAATCCCGCCCGCTGAAATCGCGCCCATCCAGTTCTCGCTGAGTTATCTGCAGAACCGCGAAACCGCCAGCATGGCTTTCCGGACCCGTTTCCGGGCCAGTCAGGTTTTCAGCGACGCGGCAATGACGGAGGTCATGTCCATCTCCCGGTTTTACATGAATTTGTTCTCGGTGGATGACGATCTATTCATCTACGACATCACCGATGGCAATGAGCGGGAACTGGAAGTGATAAAAGAAAGCCGTGCCGGCTTGGATTTGACGAAATACATTCCAAAAGACAAGGAATTCACCCGGCTTCGCCTCAAACTCGGCAATGGCGGATGTTGGGGGACCGGGCAACGTTGGACGCTCGCCATCGAGGGAGACATGTGGGACAAATACTGGAACGGCACGTTGTCAATCCGGCGGGATCGAGTCATTTATTATCAAGCGGTATCCTTCGCCCGGATCGCCGGATGCGGCTGGCAGACCCAGAAGGATTTCGAGTTCCGGTGGGCTCCCGAAAAGGGCAAGCCCAACGTGACAGACCTGGGCGGCATGATCATTGATCGGGCAAGCTGGGATTTTCAAACCATGTCGGCGCCGATGAAATGGATGCCGCGATAGATTTCCGGGGAACGCCGCGGACCCGGACCGCGTTTCCGGCCGCGGTGGTTTCGCCCACACCGCCCGGCGGGGTTTCCGCCCCACCACAGGCGGGTGAAAGGGGCGCGATCTGGCGTCCAGGACGGGCCGCCTTGCCCTGATCCGGATTGTCTCCTCTTGCATCATATGGCCATGGGGAGACATCCGGACGGGCGGGAAGTTGAAACGGTTTTCCCGGCTGCAAAAACTTCTTGACGGGCGATTGGGGTGCGTGCCATATTCCGCGCCCCCGCCGGACCAAAGGGCCGCGGGCAAGCGAGGAAATCATGTCCACGACAACCAATTCCTCCCGGTTCAGCCGGGGGACCAAACGCCGCAAGGTCGATCCTTTTGTCGCCGACAAAAACCTGAAGATTGACTACAAGGATCCCGAGCTGCTGAAGAAGTTCATCTCCGAGCGCGGCAAGATCGTGCCCCGCCGGATTTCCGGCGTGAGCGCGGCCAACCAGCGCAAGCTGGCCCTGGCGGTCAAGCGGGCCCGGCAGGTGGCGTTGCTGCCATACGTCGTGGTGGAGGGTTAAGCCATGGCCAAGGGCAATCGCGTCACCATTCATCTGGAATGCACTGGATGCGCCAAGAGCGGCGTGCCGGGAGTGTCCCGTTACACCACCCAGAAGAACAAGCGCACCACCACCGACAAGCTGGAACTCCGCAAGTACTGCCGGTACGAGCGCAAAACCACGGTTCATAAGGAAATCAAGTCCTGATTCCAGGACGGTTCCGGAAAGCCAAACACCCCCGCCCCGCGGGGGTGTTTTTTTATCCATATCGCGGGCGGTTATTCCGGCGCGGCGGCGGCGGCGCCGGTGGCGGGCGCGCCGAGAACGGTTTTCAACCGCTGGATGATGCGCGCGCGCGTGGCGTCCCGTTCAGCGGGAGACAGCACCGTCTTCTGATCGCCGGGATTTTCCCTGGCGGGCGTTTCGCGCGGTTGCATGGCCCGCCGCAACTGGTCCACGGTCTGGCGATCCAGCGTGATGCGGTAGGAGGAGCCCTCGCGGACGAAGGTCAGTTTTTCCTCCCGGCGGATGCGGGGCGCCGAAGGGTTGGCGATCAATAGCGGCGGAACCTCCCGGCGCAGCAACTCCATGCCGTCTTGCGGCGGCAGGGCGCGCAGCCACGCGGACAACAGCGGATCGGCCAGAATCAGAAATTCCGCTTCCCTGAAGTTCGGCCAAGTGAGGTTCACCACCGCCTCCGCCTCGCCCGTGGCCAGCAGGAAGCGCAGATCGCCAATTTCAGTCAAGGTCCATCGCCCGAAGGACTGGAAGATATCGCCCCGGACGCGCGCCTGCTGGATGGCTTTGGCGAAGTTGTCGCGGTCTCCGCCCAGGGCTTGACGGGTGGCCGCCGAGAAGGTGTCCCACATCATGCCCGCATCGCCGGTCTTGAGCGCGTCCAGATAGACGCCGGTCACTTCGCGCAGCTTCCGTTGCGCGGGAGAGTCCCCCGCCGCAAGGGCGGGCGCGGCGAACAGCAGCAACGCCAGCGCGATCGCCGGCGGCCAGTCAGGGAGATGGCGGCTGTGGGGGAACTTCATCCGGGGGGCTGGCTTGCGGCGGCGGCGCCGGTTTCAGCAGTGCGGACAATCCTTCCACATCGGCCGGGGAAAGCTCCACCCGCCATTCTCCGTCCGTAAGCACGGCCGAAACTTCCATGATGCGGGTGGAGGTCGCGGGGTCAGACTCCAGCGCCTTGAGCAGATCGTCTGGAGAACGCGGGTTCTCTCCACGCAGGGCGGCGGGGTCTGGACCCTGCGCTTCAAGCTGGAAATCAAAGCGGGATTTGGCCCCGGTATTGCCGCGGATATTGATGCGGGTCATTTCAAACCATTTGCGCGCCGCCGCGGTCATGAGGCGTTCGGGGTCATTCCACGCGGCGGGGGAGGCGGAATCCTCCAGGCCCAGGGCCTTCAGGCTCGCCGGCGAGAGGCGGCGCAGCATTCCGGCGCCCCGTCCCGCGCGCAGGTCCGACAGCCACTCCGTCACCGCCGCCTCGGCGGCCATGCGATCGCGTTCGCGGTCTCCGTTCAAACGCAGAATTTCCGCGTCGCCGCCGGCCTGGGGTTTCCGCTCCGCGCATCCCGGAAGTAGGGCCAGGGCGGCCAGCAGCCACGTCAGGGCATGCAGCGGCTGACGCGCGCGGGGGCGCATGTTTTCCTGGATGCAGGTATCCGTCATGTTGCGAGGCGTCCGGATGGCGCGTTGCTTCTGCGTCATGGATGCCGCCGGATTCTTTTGGAATTATTTGGGCGCGGCGTTGTTCGATGGAGAGCCGGAAAGCATTCCGGTGGGAACGCTGTCGGGCTTGCTGCGCGCCTCGTATTCCTTCTTTTCGGTTTCGAGGTTGAGCTGACCCGCCGGTTCCGCGTCGCCGGCGACCGATTGGGTGGATGGGGCCGCCGGTTGAGCGCCGCCCAGGGAGTCGTCCTTGCGGGTCTCCTTGCAGGAGCAGGCCGCCAAACCAATCACCATCATCAATGCCACCACGAATTTCATGGAAAACCCCTCCGTTGATATCTCTTGTCCGGGGTGAGCGTAGCCATCCGTTTGCAGGAAAGCAAGAACACCGTCATCCGCCGCCTTCACGGCAGAAAATAATTCTTGCGGAGGTCCGGCGGCAGCAGCGGACAGGCATCCTTGGGTTTGGCGAAGAGCATCCGCCGCACCGACGCCACCCGGTCATAGCCCCAATCGCTCACAGGCGCCGGAAGCAGCCCAATCAGCAGGCCAAACCACCACCACGGGCCGCCCAGCGCCTTGAGAATATGAACCACGGCGCGGGAGCGGGTGAGCAATTCTCCATCCGGTTTCACCACCACCACGCTGTCCGGCAGGCTGGATCGCTGTTCCAGCGGGATACGCTCTTCAAACGTGGGGCCGCCCAGCGGGGCGAACCGGAATAATCTCGCCCGCTGTTCCGCCAGCACGAAGCGGACGGTGCGGTGGCACAATCCGCAGCCGCCGTCATAGAGCAGCAGGTCCGGGGATTCCGGGCTGGGCGCGGGCCGTCCGGGCGTTAGCCTGGACGGCCCGGACAACAGGAACGCCGCCGGGATCAACGCCCCCGGCAGCAGGAACATCGTCACTCCCGCCCAGGCGATGGCGTACGATTGTCCTGCCGTCTGCGAGGCGATGGCCGCGCCAATGACGCCAGCGGAAATCCACCACGGCGGGGTTGGGCCGGCCGCCATGGACACGGCGATCATGATCAACAGGGCGAGGATATGGATGACCCCGCCTGTGGGGGTGATCTGGAAACCGCCCTGCGGGTCGGGCCTTTCCCGGGCGTCCCAGGAGCCGTAGGGCGGAATCCGGGGTGAAGCGAAAAACACCCCGGCAAGGAGCAGGCTGGCCATGAATCCGCACATCGTCATCATCCACCCGGGTATGCCGGCGGTTGGCCCGCTGGCGGCCTCCACCGGGGCGGCCAGGCCGCGGATCAACCAGGTTTTGATGATCCATGCGGAAAGCAGGAGCGGCGCCGCCCGGGACCACATCCCCGCGGCGGCGGCCGCCGCCAGCAGGATCGCGATCGTGGTGTCGGCGATCATCACCAGCGAGAGGAGGGGAGCGGACCAGCCCGATTGGCGGCCCATTGCGGTCCATTGCGCCACCGCGTCCGGAATGATTCGCGGCCCCAGGCCCTCATGCGTCCATGGTCCGCCGCCTGAACCGGCCAGGAAGACCAGCAACGCGGCGATGGCGAATCCCGCGCGCGCCAGGCTGAACTGCCCGCCTGTCCAGCCGGTCACTGGTCCCAATGACGCCGTGTTTTGCAACATCGCCCGCAATGTATATGTTTGGGGGGGCGTGACAAGCGCCGGAGGGGATGTTAGAGGCGGCCCCGGCGAAGAGGTGTCCAGATGATAGGCCAGGCGATAGAAACCCTTCGGGAAGACATTCAGACCGTATTCGAGCGTGACCCGGCGGCCCGCAGCGCCGTGGAGGTGATGACCTGTTATCCTGGCATGCATGCGGTATGGGCCCATCGCATCGCCCACAAGTTGTGGCGGCGCGGCGCCCATTTGCCCGCACGAATGATCAGCCATGTCTCACGCATGGCCACGGGCGTGGAAATCCACCCCGGGGCGACCATTGGAAGGCGGTTTTTCATTGACCATGGCATGGGCGTGGTCATCGGCGAGACCGCTGAGATCGGCGATGACTGCACCATGTACCACGGGGTCACCCTGGGCGGCACGAGTTGGGCGAAGGAGAAGCGCCATCCCACCCTGCGCAACCATGTGGTCGTGGGCGCCGGGGCCGCCATTCTTGGCCCGATCACCGTGGGCGACCACGCCAAGATTGGCTCTGGTTCCGTGGTGGTGCGTCCCATCCCCGACAACGCCACCGTCGTCGGCCTGCCCGCCAGCGTGGTCAGTTCGCACGGCAAGGTGTCGTTCGCGCAGTACGGCATCGCGCCGGAGGAAATGCCCGATCCGCTCAAGCGGTTGTTCAACGATCTCAACGAACGCATCACCCGCCTGGAAGAGGCGCTGAGCGCCGCGCATTCCGGCAACGGCGCCGCGGGCAAGGCGGAGTTCACGCTCAACCGCGACCATCTCTGAACCGTCCGCTTTCCCCATGGAATCGTTGACCCGCACCCTGGAGGAACTGTCGCGGCATCGCGGCAAGCGCGTGGTTGTCGCCATGAGCGGCGGCGTGGACTCCAGCGTGGCGGCCGCCCTCTGCGCCGAGGCGGGGCTCGACGCCGTCGGCATGGCGATGAAGGTTTATTCGTATCCAGGCGGCGGGAAGGGGTTCAGCAAGACCTGCTGTTCCCCCGAGGATATGTACGACGCCCGCGCGGTGGCCGGCGCAATCGGCATTCCATTCTTCGTCGTGAATTACGAGGACGAATTCCGCCGCGATGTCATCGAACCCTTCGTGGACGCCTACCTGCACGGACGCACGCCCAATCCCTGCGTGTTGTGCAACGAGAAGGTCAAGTTTGGCCGCCTGTGGACCCGCGCCCAGGAGATCGGCGCGGAGTTCGTGGTCACCGGCCATTATGCGCGCATCGGCCAGGATGAACGCGGGCCGGTGCTGCTGCGCGGCGCCGAGGCCGATCGCGACCAGTCGTATTTCCTCTACCGGATGAGCCGCGACCAGCTTCGCCACACCCTTTTTCCCGTCGGCGCGATGAACAAGGCGGATGTGCGCGCCCTCGCGGCCCGGCTGGGATTCGTCACCGCCGCCAAGCCCGACAGCCAGGAAATCTGCTTCGTCCCCGATCACAGGCACGGAGAGTTCATCGGGAAGCATTCGGACCAGACCCGCCCGGGCGTCATCACGGATGAAAGCGGCCGCGTGCTCGGCGAACACGCGGGCGTGCATCATTTCACCATCGGGCAGCGGCGTGGATTGCAGGTCGCCGCGGGCGAGCGCCTGTACGTGTCGGACATCAATGCGGAGACCGGCGCGGTCACCCTGGGCGGGCCGGAAAGCATCCTGCATGGTTCGTTCACCATCCGCGATCCCCACTGGCTGGATGGCCCGCCGCCGCCGGATCGCGTGCTGTCCGTGCGGGTCCGGCACCGCCACGCCGGCGCGCCCGCCACGGTGGAGCGCATGGCCGGCGGCGGGACGCTGGTTCGCCTCTCCTCCCCGGTGCGCGCGGTCACGCCCGGCCAGATCGCGGTGCTCCACGATGGCGATGCGGTGGTTGGCGGCGGCGTGATTGATGTCGCCTTCACCGTCCGCGAAAGCGCGGGCGCGGGCCGGCGGCCGGCCCAGGCGGAGACCGCCGCGTGAATTCCCCGCTGGATCATCCATCTCCGGCTGACGGCCGGTGGCGCGTGGCCGTTCATACATTGGGCTGCAAGGTCAACCAGTACGACTCCGCGGTGCTGGCCTCGCACCTGGAGGCGTCGCGCTACCAGGTGGTGGAAGACGCCGGCTCCGCCGATGCGCTGGTGCTCAACACCTGCACGGTCACCCACCGCGCCGGCGCCGATGCGGGGCAGATCGTCCGGCGTTTCCGCCGGCTCAATCCCCATGGGCGCGTCATCCTCACCGGATGTTTCGCTTCCGGTTATCCGGCGGAAGCGGCGGCCATCGCAGGCGTGGATGCGGTGGTCTCCAACGAGGACAAAGGGCGCGCCGCGCAACTGGTGGCCGAACTGCTGGGCGAGGACCCGCTGCCCGCAGTGGACACCTTCGATTTCGATGCGCCGCTGCTCAACCAGTTGGGACATACGCGGCCCTTCATCAAAATCCAGGACGGCTGCAACTCGCTGTGTTCCTACTGCATCATTCCCACCACGCGCGGCCCTTCGCGCAGCCGCCCGGCGGAGTCCATTCTCCGGCAATTGCGCGCCATTGACGCCCAGGGCGCGCCGGAAGTGGTGTTGACCGGCATCCACATGGGAACCTGGGGAAGGGACTTGCCAGACCGTCCGCGCCTGGCCGGCCTGCTGCGCGAGATCGTGGAGGATTCCACCACCCGTTTCCGGGTCCGGTTGTCGTCCATCGAGCCGATGGAATTTCCCCGCGAACTGATTGACCTGGCGGCTGATCATCCGCGCGTGTGCAACCACCTGCATATCCCCTTGCAGAGCGGCGGCGACGGCGTGCTGCGCGCCATGCGCCGCCCCTACCGCCGCGAGGATTACCGCCGCCTGATGTTTCAGCTTCACGAACGCATTCCCGGCTTGTGCGCGGGGATTGACGTGATCGCGGGCTTTCCCGGCGAGGACGAGGCGGCGTTTGAATCCACCCTGCGTCTGCTGGAGGAGATTCCCTGGGCCTACCTGCATGTGTTCAGTTTCAGTCCGCGCCCTGGAACCAGCGCGGCGGAGATGCCCAATCAGGTGGACCCCACGGTCATCTCCCGCCGGGCGGAGGTGTTGCGAAAACTATCCTTGCGCCGCCGCAGGGAGTTTTACCGCTCCCAACTGGGCCAGGCGGCGGAAACGGTCATCGAACGCGAAACCAGCCCGCTCTGGCGGCAAGGGTGCACTTCCAATTATATCCCGGTGCGCTTCATGGGCCCGGTCCTGCCCGCGCCGGGAAGCCGCGTGCGCGCCCGCCTGACCGCGCTCTCCCGCGAGGGCGTGCTGGGTGAAGTGATCGCGGACTGAAAGCCCGCGCTTGACCGCACGGGGCTTTGATCATATTTCCGCCGCGATTTTCCGCCGTTCCGGCGCCGCGAACCGCATTACTGGAGAATCCACCATGCGTTCATTCTGGCTGTTTCCCGTGTTGTTGATGGCCGTTGTTTTGTCCGCCTGCGAAGACAAGGAGACCCGCGAGGCGCTGAAGAAGGCGCAGGCGGAACTGGAGACCACCAAACGATCCCTCTCCGAACTGCAGGGCGAGCGCATCCGCCTGGACGGCGAACTCAAGCGCCTGGCGGAACAACTCTCCGCGAAAACCAAGGAAGCGGAGGACCTGAAGGCGGAATTGGACCGCGTGAAATCCTCCTCCGCCATCGCTTCCGAACCGCTTCCCGGGGTTCCCGAAGTGGCGAAGATGCCGCCCGGCAAGCTGAAGAACTTCAAGGGAACGGTGTATGCGCTGATCAAGACCAACCTGGGCGACATCAAGCTCAAGCTGTACCACGACAAGGCCCCCCTGACCGTCGCCAATTTCATTGGCCTGGCCAGCGGCGTGAAGGAGTGGAAAGACCCGCGCACGGGCCAGATGATGAAAGACAAGCGTTTTTACGATGGGGTGATTTTCCACCGCGTGATTCCCGGTTTCATGATCCAGGGCGGCGACCCGCTGGGCGTTGGGATGGGCGGTCCCGGATATACCTTCGCGGATGAATTTCATCCGTCGCTGAGCTTCAACAAGCCGGGTCTGCTGGCGATGGCCAATTCCGGCCCCGCCACCAACGGCAGCCAGTTCTTCATCACCGACAAGGACAGCCTGCCTTCGCACCTCAACAACCGGCACAGCATCTTCGGCGAGGTGGTGGAAGGCTTGGACGTGGTGAACCGCATCGCCAACACGCCGCGCGGCGGCAATGACCGGCCCAATACTCCCGTGGTCATGCAGCGGGTGATCATCTCGCAGCAATGAACCTTGTTCCTGGCGCCCCGTTCCCCTCCATTCCAGCCGCCCGGCAATGAACTGGTGGGGTTCTCCCTCCGCGCCGCAAGGTGTGGGGAGGGGAAAGCCGCGCGGCGACATGGGCGAGGTTGGCTGGGCGCGGGGGATGGAAGAGGCGCCGCGGCGTCACACGGGGGTTTTGTAGAGCAGCACGCGGCCGTCGTCGTGGCTGGCGGCGAGCAACTGTCCGCCCGGATTCCACGCCACCCGCGTGACCACGCCGCTTCCACCCGCCAGGGCCGCGGGCTGGGCGTTTTTGCGCGGGTTCCACCAGATGACCATGCCGTCCCGGCCGCCGGTGGCCAGCAGATCGCCGGTGGGCTGAAAGGCGAGATCGGTCAACAAATCCTGGTGTCCGCTCAGGGTGCGCGGACGCGACCCCACCGGACCCTTGCCGGAGAAATCCCATACGATGCTCTCGACGCCGCCGCCGGTGGCGAGATAGCGGGATTCCCGATCCCATGACAGTTCGCGCAGCTTGGTGGGGTACCCGGACATCTCCATGTCCTCGCCGGTGCGGGCGTTCCAGACATGCACCGCCGCATCCTGGCAACCGCAGGCTATCCATTTGCCATTGGGGCTCCAGCGCAGGGAGATCATCGAACTGCCCCAGGGATATTCCTTTTCGGGTTTTTCCTGCCCGAGCCGCCACAGCACCGCGCGTTTGTAGCCCGCGAAGGCGATGGCGTTGCCGCCCGGCTGCCACTGGATGGCCGCGATGGTGCTGTTGTTGGGCGGCAGGGCCTGCTGCAATTCCCCGCTGGATTTCCAGAACTGCAGGTGTTTGCCCGAAGCGGCGGCGATGACGTCCGACCGGTGGTTCCAGTCCAGGTGCTCGACCCATGCGCCGGCGGTTTTCATCGCCCAGGCTTGTTGTCCCGAGGCGTTGTTCCACACCCGCAGGAAACCATCCTGCCCGCCCGAGGCCAGCAATTCGCCATCGGCGGACCAGGCCAGGCAAAGCGCCCCCATGGCGTGGCCGGGATAGCGGCCGGTGATCACGCCGGATTCCGTGCGCGCCACCACCACCTCGCCGGACGCCGCGGCGGCCGCCAGATACTGGCTGTCCGGCGACCACGCCAGGGCGTTGACGTAATCGCCCGCGTCAATCGTCCAGAAGGGTTCGGGTTTCACGGGGCCCTTGTTCACGCCAAACATTTGCGGAATCCGTCTTCCAGTTCCTTGCGGTTCAGGTTCTTGCCGATGAACACCACCTGGTTGCCGCGTTCGCCCGGCTTCCATGGGCGGTCCGGTTTGGCGTCGAACAGCATGTGGACGCCCTGGAAAATCAGGCGCTGATCGCTGCCCTTGATGCTCAGCACGCCTTTTGACCGGTAGATATCCGCGCCTTTTTCCCGCAGCAGGTTACCCAGCCATTTGTTGAGCCGGTTTTCATCGAGATCGCCCTTCATCTCGATGCCCACGCTGGTTACATCGTCTTCGTGATCATGTCCGCCTTCGTAGTGATGGTGGGCGGCGGCGCGGACCCGGCCCCGGGCGTCGTGCAAGGCGAAGTGAAATTCGTGGGGATCATGCTGGAGGAAGACGGCGTAGTGGCCATCCCTGGGAATGCGCAGTTCGAACTCGCGCCCGCCCGGCAGATCAAGGACATGGGACGAACCATCAGGCTCCACGGTCCCGCCCGCCGTCACGGTCTTCCTGTTGGCGGACCAGGCGATCAGAACCTGTTTCTCCAGTTCGAACAGGGCGTTGTTGTCCGCGCCATTGGCGGGGACCACCACCAGTTGCATGGAAGGGTCATCGCCGGCAGGCAGCTTGAGGGTATAAGACCCTTCGCGCAGGTGATAAACCTCGGCGCATTCAAACGGGTATTCCGGCTCCAGAAAGGAAGGCTTGATGGAGACCGCGCGCTCCAGGTCAAAGCCGCCGATATTGAGGATTTTGTCCAGGTCCACCACCGAATTGCGGGTACGGTACAGCTTGGCGGCGGCGTTGATGGACCGGATGCGTTCTTCCAGCCTGTCGAGGGTGTGTTCATCCGCCAGATCGGTCTTGTTGAGGAGGATGACATCACCAAAGGCGATCTGTTCGCGGCATTCGCCGCTGGTGTCAATATGACGCCACACATGTTTGGAGTCCACGACGGTGACAATGGCGTCCAGGCGAACGGCGGCTTTCACCTCGTCGTCGGCGAAGAAGGTCTGGGCGACCGGAGAAGGATCGGCCATGCCCGTGGTTTCGACCAGGATATGGTCGAATTTGTCGCGGCGCTTCATGAGTTGGCCCAGGATGCGGATCAGGTCGCCGCGCACGGTGCAGCAGATGCAGCCGTTGTTCATCTCGAAGATTTCCTCGTCGGCGCCGATGACGAGGGCGTTGTCAATTCCCACCTCGCCGAATTCGTTTTCGATGACCGCGATGCGCTTTCCGTGCTGGGCGGTGAGGATATAATTCAGCAGCGTGGTTTTCCCCGAGCCCAGGAAGCCAGTAAGGATGGTGACGGGTACGCGATTGTCCGGCATGACGAATCCTTTCTTTCAGACCGGCAAGAATAACCACTGGCGGATGGTCTGCAAGTCATCCCGCATGGGGGCTTGACCGGCGATTGCGGTGGAGGCCGGCGGATACAGACGGCGTGCGGCGGAGTTTTTACACCGCGCTGGCGAAACGGCCGGGCAGAAACGGCTTGGCGAGGGCTTCATCCACCGGCAAGCCAAGCGAATGGGCGGCGGCCAGGCGGCCCACCCCGGCGCTGGTGGACATGCCATGCCCCCCCAGGCAGGCGCACCAGATGAAGTTTTTCAGGTCCGGGTCCGGCCCCACCAGGAAATGCTCTCCGTCGGTGAAGGTGCGCAGCCCCGCCCATCCATGGTCAATCACCGCGTGTCCAATGGCGGGGAAGACCTCCGCCACCCGCTTGATCGCTATCTCGCCCAGTTCATCCACAAGCCGGGGCGAACCGGGCGACACCACGGTTTCATCGCAGGGGGAGATCATCAGCGCCTGGCCATCCGGGCGGAAATAGACCTTCCGCCCCACATGCCAGACAAAGGGCCAGTCCGGATTGACCATCGCCAGCGGTTTGGTCACGAACAGGTGCCGCCGCCGGGGTTCGATATGAAACCGCCCGGCGCCGGCCATGGCGCCAATGACCCCGCACCAGGCGCCCGCCGCGTTGACGACGCTGTCGCAGGGAATTTCTTCCCGGGCCGTTTGCACCGCCAGAATCACGCCGTCCTCGGCGGCGAAGCCTTGCACCGCCGTTCCAAGCCGGATTTCCGCGCCCAGTTCCGCGGCCTTGCGCAAATACAGCCGGACCAACTGGTGAATATCCACCAGGCCATCGGCGGAGCCATGCACGGCCAGATCAAACCGGGCCCCATCCAGTGCGGGGACGATGCGCGCGGCGTCCCGCGGACCCAGCACCGCGAAGGGCAACCCCTGTTCGCGCAGGGATTTCCCGATGCGCATGAGTTTTTCCTCTTGCGCCTTGTCTCCCAGAATCAGCGAACCGATGGGGCGGAAGAGGTGCGGGTCTTTGCCTTCCTCCAGCGCCTGGCGAAGGAACGCGGAGGTCTCCCGGCACAGCGCCACGACTTCCGGTTCGTACAGGGAATGGCGGAGCATGCTTGCGTTCTGGCTGGAGGCGTGGCTGCCGGGCCCGGGTTCGCGTTCCAGCACAATGACGCGCGCGCCCTCCAGGGCGAGCCGCCAGGCCGTGGCCGCGCCCGCGAACCCCGCGCCAATCACAACTACTACGGGTTTATTCGCCATGGTGAAATTCATACTGCCGGTGAAAAAGCAGAAGGGACGTGAGTGATATCACGCCCCTTCGCCGCAGTTTCCGGCGTTCCGTTCAGACGGCGTCAGTAACACACCGCCTGGTAAGACACCTCGATTTTGGCGCCGCGGGGCGGCACCGCGCCTTCACCGAAAATGATCGAGTTGGTGCCGGCGTCATAATCCCAGCCGTTTTTCGGATCGCGCGGCACCTCGCGTCCGTTGACCTTGACCTTGGCGGAGTTGGCGTCCGCGGGGCGGGTCAGACCGAATTGCACGCGGGAAACGAAAGCGTCCAGCGCGAGGGCGTTCATCTTTTTGCCCCAGGCGGCCGAGCAGATGGACAGCGCCAGGCCGTTGCCGATCTGGGTATAGGCCTCATAGTAGCGGCGTCCGGCCACGGCCGCGCAGTCGCCGCCCGCTCCCTGGCACCCGCAGTTGGCGGGCTTGAGGGTGTTTTCATCCAGTCCCACGATGATGCTGAGCGAGAACAGATCGGTATTCCGCACGCCCTTGATGGAGCGGAAGAAGTCCACGTAGTAGTTGACCGGGGATGGCGACGAGTCTTCCTCATCGGACAGGATGATGACGACCAGTTTGGCGTCCTCGCGCAGGAAGCCCTTGTTGGCCGCGGGGTCGTTGATGATGGGATCGGACAGCGCCAGGTTGGCCGATTCCAGCCCCTGCTCGTTGCCCGAACCGCTGGTGCCCAGGTTCATGTTCGAGGCCAGCGCCTGGGTGGGGTTGGGCGTGGTGTTGGAAACGATTTTCGGGTAGCCGCCGCGGGAGATCAGATTTCCCGGAACGATGGCGGCGCCGCCCAGAACCGCGCTGCGGCCTTCCACGTCGGTGCTGACCACGCCAATCTGGTAGCTGACCTTCAGGTTGATGGCGTAGCTGGTGAAGGTGGACAGGTTGCTGATCACCGACGCCTGCTCGTCGCCCATGGATCCCGAGTTGTCAATCACCCAGAGCACGTCCACCTTGGGCTCGCTCAACTGGCTGAACACGTCCGTCTGACCGGACTGGTTGGTGCCTTCGCCAAGGAGCGGAACCTTGGTTTCGCCATTGGTTCCGGCGTTGGAGGCGTCGGTGGTGATGATCAGTTCGCCCTGCTCCTTGCCAATCTTGGTCGGCTTGTAGCGCAGGACCACCTGCATCGTCGTGCCGCCATTGACGGTGATGGGCAGGGGCGTGGCGGGGTTGGTCTTGACGATCTTGAAGGGCGGGTCGGAAACCGTCTTCAGGCCGATGATGTTAAACGGAGCGGTGCCGTTGTTGTAGACGGTGACGGTGACATCCTGCGAGTTGCAGCCCAGGGTGACCAGGCCGAAATCCACTTCCTTGGGCAACACTTCCAGCTTGGACTTGGTGCCGCAGCCGCGGAAGACAACCGGGAAGCCCGGTCCGGTGCAGGAGCCCGGGAATCCGCCGCCCACCGTATTGGGCTGCTTGGGATCGTCCGTGTTCACAATCATGCAGTTGCGGGTGGAGGGCAGGGAGCAGCCTTCCTGACCCGGGATCAGGCTGCTGCCGGGCGCGCCCACCTTGGTCGGGCGGAAGAAAACCTGCACGTCAACCGTTTGTCCCACGCCGACCTGGGCGGGGAACATCTTGGGATTGACCAGTCCAAATTCCTTGCCGGTCTGGGCTCCGAATTTGGCGTCCTTGAGGGTGCAGTTGTTGCGGCCCACGTTGGTGAAGCGCGCCGGAAGCTGCCGGTTCTGCCCCACCGCCACGTTACCGAACTGCAGCAGCGAGTAGGTTCCGCCAATGCCGCTGGTGGTGGGCGGAGGAGAAATCTGCAGTTTGCAATCGCCTTTTTCCACCGCCTCGGCTTCGAGAAGCACCTCGTAGTCCTTGCCCGTGGCGGACTCCTTCACCACCACCTTGTCGGAGTATTTGCCCAGGTTCTTCGGCGTGAAGACGACCGTGACTTCCTTGGTTTCTCCCTGCTTCAGATTGAAGGGGGTGGCGGGCTTCGCCGGAATGGCGAACTCGGGTTTGGTGGGATCGGTGATGGCGGTGATGGTGCATTCCGATTCCCCCAGGTTGGCGATCAGGAATTTGCGCTCGGTGGGAACGCCCTGGGGCGCCTGGCCGAAATTCAGCGGAGAAGGAGTGACGCGCAGCTTGCACGAGGGCGGCTCCTTGCCCACGCCAATCACCGGGATTTCGCCCTGCGGCGCGCCGGGGTCGTTGGAGGTGACGATCACCTTGCCGCCGTCGCTGCCGGCGTCGGAGGGCGTGTAGGTGATTTTCACCTTCACGCACTCCCCGGGCTTCAGTTCGCCGCCAATGGCCGGCTCGGGCGGCGCGGCGCGCAGGTCGCCCGAGGAGGTTTCAAACCGGAGATCGGAAATCTTGAGCGGTTCGGTGCCGCACGAGCACAACTCCAGGGTTTCATCCTTGGACTGGCTCAGCAACACCTCGCCGAAGTCCACTTCCAGCGGCTTGGGGCAGACCTTGGGGGCGATGCCCTTGGCGGTGAAATTGACATAAGCCGGATTTTCCTTGTTTTCGGTCTGACCTTCCTCGGGCTCGTCGTTGGAGAAGATTTCCGCGCGGCCGGCGTCATCTCCGCCGTCAATGGGCTTGTACTGAACCTTGACCGTGATTTCACCCTCGGGCGGAACCGTGTGCAGCGGCAACGAAGCAGGATCGGGCGAGACCGGCGCCAGCAGCTTGAACTCCAGCGCCTTCAGGTAATCTCCCTTGAGATCTTTCTGGGTCAGGGCCAGCGGCTTGAGGTCGAGGGGCAGGGTGCCGACATTCTTGATGACAAACTCTTTTTCGACGGTTTGGCCCAGCGCCACCGTGCCAAAATCAATATTGAGTTCCTTTGCGCCGTCGTTGTTGCAGTCCTTGCCCACGCAGACTTCGATTTCCGGCACCGGCCGCGCCACGCCTTCCGCGATCAACCTGACGGCGATTTTTTGATTCACCCCCGAGTTGGACTCGATGATCATGGTTCCCTGATCAGGGCCCAGGTCCGCGGGAGCGTAGGCCACCGTGATTTCGCCCTTTCCGGAGGTCGAGATTTTTCTATCCGTATCAAGAACCTGGAACTCCTGCAGCGGAGTATTCTCCGTGATCTCCGATTTGGAGATATTCAATTCAATGCTGCCGTCATTCCAGATATGCAGGCTCAGGGTCTTGGTGGCGCCCTTGGCCACCTTGCCGAAATTGAGCACCACCTCGCCACTGGACAAATCTTCCCGGTTTGCGGGTTTTTTGGTTCCCGGATCGATTTCTTCCTTGAGGCTGATGACAATATTGGGCCTCAACTGATCAACCGGAGCTTCTTCGCAATCACAATTGTAAAAGGAGCCGGCGGACAGGATGGCGGCGGCGAGAAGGATGCGGGCATGAATGCGGCGCATGTACAATTCTCCAAAGGACGCACAAGTTTGTGTTTCCGGTAGCCTGACAAAGCGGGGAGTGTAGCGGCTCACTTTTTGCCGGTCAACCCAATCCGGTCGCGGCTGGTGAGACGTCATCCCCCGGATTTGTCTCCTCCCCGGAATCACCCCATCCGGGCGGATCGAGCCATTGTATCTTGAACCGCCAGGATAACCACCCGTCAACTGACCGATGCGCCAGGATCGTAACGCCGCGCGTCAATTCCGGCTGGACAATCCCCTGGCGCCGCCTAAACACGGCGCGGAGAAAGATCATGAAGGTTTTCACCCTGCACCGGGAACTGTGGCTGCCCCGCCCGCGCGAAGATCTCTTCCGGTTTTTCGCGGACGCCTTCAACCTGGAGAGGATCACGCCGCCATTTCTGCATTTCCGGGTGATCACGCCGCGTCCCATCGAGATGAAGGCCGGAACGCTGATTGATTACCGCCTGCGCCTGCACGGCTTTCCTCTCGGCTGGCGGACGCTCATCCGCCTGTGGGAGCCGCCATTCCGCTTTCAGGATGTACAGATCAAGGGGCCTTATTCCTTGTGGGAGCATACCCATGTGTTTGAAGAGAAGGAGGGAGGAACCTCCTGCCTGGATGAAGTGCGCTACGGGATGATCGGCGGGCCGTTGGTCAACCGGTTGCTGGTCCGCCGGAATCTGGAGCGTATTTTTGATTACCGGAATCAAAAGCTATCGGAGTTCTTCGGCGGTTCCCAGGGTCCCTGACCGGTCCGTTTTTTTCCCCGCGGGGGGGGCTTCCGTTCCTCTCCCGCGCATGGGGGAGTCAGGGAGCCTGCGGCGGCTTCGCTTCCCCGGTCATCATGTTCAGGGCGGCCGCGGAGAGTGTGATCAACAATGGCAGGGCCAGGTAGTAGCCTTGCGGGCCCGCCTGTGATTCAAACGCCATGGACATGGCCAGCCAACCCGCGGACAGCAGGACCAGCGGGGCCCATCCTTCCTTCCACAGGCGCAGAAAATTCACGGTTCCCGCGATGCAGGCGATCCACGCCCCCATGCCCCAGAGTTCCGGGTCTTCAAAGGGGGAAGGGCCGCCCACGCCAGCCACCGCGGACCAGTTCCACCAGTCCGGATGAAAGAATAGCCCCAATCCAATCGTGGCTCCGGCCAGCACATACAGGGGCCAGGGATGCAGGCGTTCCAGCCATGAGCCCCCCCTGAAGCCGGGGTTTCCGGCAGGGGCGGTTTCGATCGCCAGCACCGCCGCCAGCGCGCAGCCGGCGAAAATCAGTCCGCCCGGACCCCGCCAGCCCAGGGAAGCGATCAGCACCGCCCAGGCCCCGCGCGGGGCCGCGGATTTCCGGCCATCCCCCAAAATCAGGGCGGCCGCGAAAAACCCGAGAGACAAATCCATTGTGCGGCTGACTGATCCGCGCAGCGCCAAC
The DNA here is from genome assembly GCA_022072125.1 of Myxococcota bacterium. Taxonomy (GTDB): domain Bacteria; phylum Myxococcota; class JAJVIH01; order JAJVIH01; family JAJVIH01; genus JAJVIH01. The sequence continues at coordinate 22,931 of JAJVIH010000051.1, forward strand.
AGCACCGCCGGGGTGAGCAGCGCGCCGGCGGCGGCCAGCGAGAACCAGGGAAGCCGCACCAGCCGGGACAGCCGCAGCATCCACCAGCATGACGCCGAGGCGAAAGCGATGACCGCGGGCGCCTTGACCCGGCTTTCATCCCAGCTTCCAGCGGCGGAGAAAGGCCAGGTGGAGGCCAGGGTCTGCAAGTCCGCCGCTCCATAACCGGTGGTGGGGACGCCGCGTCCCAGCAGCCGGTGCCGGGAAAGGTTCATCCAGGCGGCGTCCTCGAAGATCGGAAGCGCTGGCAGGGACAGGCTGAAATGCTCCACAACCCAGATCGCCGCGAGGACGCCCAACCCCGTTCCCCACCAGGGAGTCAGGGGGGTAATGGATCCGGGTTCGCCGGTCCAGCACCATCGCCGGTGAAGAAAGCGGTGCGCGGCGATTCCAGCGGCGAAGATCAGCCCCCCCAACGCCATCATCCATGAGGCGGGCGGTTCGCCATTCATGCGGATACGCCAGACGGCGGTCAGCACCGAAAGCCAGAAGCCCAGCACCGGCCAGGCGAGCAGCACATCGGCGCGCAGCCAGCCCCGCTCCCCGATCAGCGCCGACAGGCCGCCGCCCATCAGGATCATGGCCGCCGCGCCAGACAGCAGGTCCACCATCAGCGGGTCCTCCGCGCCAGCAGCACCAGTCCCTCGCCGCGGCGGTAGGCGCTGAATCCGGGGAAAGCGCTTTCCGGCATGGCGCCGCGCACCACCATGATGAAGCCCGCCTTGTCCGCCCGGGCCTGGATATCCGCGGCGGATGGATTCGCGGACGGATTCAGCACCTCGATGGGGCGCGGGTACATCTCATAGCGCAGGATTGCGGCGTGGGCCGGAATGGCGTCCACCAGCAGAATGGCGGCGTGACGGGTGAGGTCCGTATTGAGCAGGGCCCCGGTTTGCCAGGCCGCCTCGGACATCATTCCCGCGAACAGATGCTTTCCGGTGACCACCCGGTAAGCGGCGGCGCGGCGGCCTTTCAGGTCCGGCGCGGCGTCAATCTGGGCGCGCGACTGGGCGGCGGAGACATACAGGTCCCGCAGTCCCAGAACCAGCGGCAGCACAAAAAGCGCCCCCAAACCGTATCCGGACAACTGGCGCAATCTCGCCAGCCTCTCCCGCCAGATCAGATGCTGGGGCATGACGGTTCGCAAGCTTCCTACTCGACGGCGCAGCCCGCGCCCTTGAGGCGTCCCGCGAAACATTTCGCGGAAACCTCGTGGGTGCGCTTGAGTTCAAAGATCGCCATGTGCAGCGCGGCCCCCTGCACATCGCTGAATTTGTGCTGGATCAACACCCGGGTGGCCTTGCCCACGCCGTCGCCAAAGCCGAAATTGTTGAGGACGGGGGCGTCCGCGGCCTGCATTCCGGGGACCTCGTGGTCAAACGGCTTGAGCAGTTGCGCGCCCCATTGCAGCGCCTGCCAGTCCGTGGACTTGTTGTTGGCGACGGGATCGCCCACCGCCTCCCAGATCAGCACGTCCTTGGCCGGACGGCTGATCGCTTCGTGCTTGCGCGGGTAGTTGATGGGGTCGCCCGCGTCCAGCATGGTCTGGGCGAAGGTCAGAAGCAATTCGCTTTCCCAGGGCGCCCGGTCGCGGAGCAGATCGGCCACCGGCACGGAGAACACTCCCTCGGCCACCAGTTGTTTGTACGGCGCGCCGCCGCCCACCAGGCTGACGGACAGCAGTTTGTGCGCCGATCCGCTGGAGATGGTTCCGCTGATGGATCCCATGGAGTGGCCCACGTAAAAGACCTTGTCCGGATCAAGGGATTTGTCCATGCCGCTGAGCGGCTTGAGCGCCTCGTTCAGCGCCGCGACGCCGGTGATGACGGCGATATGGTCCGCGGCGGCCTGGCGGAAGTTGTCCCGGCTTTTTGCCGGATCGGAGAAATCGGCCATCTCCACGTCGCTGCCGTTTTTCCCTGGCGTGCTGGATCGATCGCCGTGATAGGGCAAATCAATTCCCACCATGGCGAATCCGGCCGCGTGATAGGGCGCCGCCAGCGGGAACAGGTCTTCCTTGAAGCGCCCCCCGCCGTGCTGGAAAATCACCACGGGCGCGGGGCCGTTGGCGTTTTTAGGCAACGCCACGACAAAGCCGGGCCTGGTGCGTCCCTTCTCCACGGGGAGATTGGTTTCCGGGTCGCCTTCAAACACTTTTTTGTCATTTTGATAGGCCGGTAAATCGAAAATCCCCCGGAACGCCGGGCCCAGCAGGTCCTTGCCTGGCTCCGGCGGGGCGAATTTTTTGTCGAGCGTGGCGATATCGAGTTTTTCCACCTTCTCCACCTTGAGCACGGGGGCGTTTTCCAGGCGGTTGTAGAGCGATGGCAACTCCACGCTGGCGCGCGAGGGAGTGAACAGCATGGCGTATTCCAGATTGTCCTTCGCCACGTTCCGTAGGGCGAGCGCCGCGCCATCCACATAGGCGGGGTGGGGGTCGCCCGAACCCGGGTTGCAGGCGGGCAGCGCCCGCGTCTGCTCCACGGCGCCGGATTCAATGACCAGCAGGTACTTCATGCCCTTTTTGGGAGCGGGAAACTGTTCGTGGCGGATCACCAGCGTCTTCCTGTCATCGGACGGGGCGGTGGAGATCCGCAATTTCATGTCCTCCAGTTTGGCGCCATCCCATGCGAAAAAGCGGATTTTTTCCGGCGCCGCCGTTCCGCCGGGTCCTTCCAGGGCCACGAAGAACGCGCCATTCAGGGAGACGCCATCCACGGCGTTGAAGCGGTCGAACCAGGAGCGGCGGACCTTGCGCAGCAGCGCCGCCGCGGCGTCGTTGGCGGGCGGCTTGAGCCAGACGCCGGAGGCGGATGGTCCCGGGGTCTCCCAGGCGGGCGTGGGAAATTGGATCACCGCCGCCGGATCGGCGCAGGCGCTGTATTTGAACCCGCCACCCGGCTGCGCGCCGCCGGGTCCGCCGGTCGGGGCGTCGCCCGCGCCGCCGTCTGGCGCACTGGCGTCCGGAGCAGCATCGGCTGAGGTATTGTTATTATCCGATGTGCAAGCAGCCGCCCCAAGGGCCAGGGTGGCGCAGGCGATGATGATCCAGAATTTCATGCTGCTTCCTTTCTGGTGGTTCGCCGCACTCTATCCGCCTTGCTCCGGCGGAACAACGGCGGCGATCCGGAGCCCCCGCCGTTCCCCGCAACCAGGGATCCAAGAGCCGGGGTCCCGGTTTCCGGATGAAGCCTCCAGTCCTGGCTCTGGTTTGGCAAAAAATGGCGGGCCGTGACAGAATACCGTGGCGGGTGTGAGAACAAATCCATCTGGAACGATCCATCGTGAAATCCTGGAATATCTGGACCGCCGCGCTCGGCGCGGCTGTTGTCTTGTCTGGACTGACGGGCTGTTTTCCCGGCTCCGAACTGACCGGCTTTTACCGGTGCGAACCGGGCGGCGGCTGCCCTTCCGGCCTGGTATGCGTCAGCGGGGTATGCGCCCCATCCAAATGCAACGGCAATCCGGATTGCCCGCCGGGGACCTCCTGCTCCGCGGGCGCCTGCGTGGCGGCGGGACCAGCGCCGGAAGATGCCGGAGTGGATGATTCCTCCGGCCCCTCGAATGACAGTGCCGTGGACCCCGCCTGTCTGGGGGTCGCCTGCGTGCTGCCCAACGCCCGTTCGGTGTGCAGCGGCGGAAAATGCCTGGTGTCTACTTGCCTGCCGGGTTTCACCGACGCCAACAATGATCCGCTGGATGGTTGCGAATCCAGCGCCTGCGCCTCTCCAACCATTGAAGCCTGCGATGGCAAGGACAACGATTGCGATGGCGTGGCGGACGAGGATTTTGATCTGCAGCGCGAACTCAAGCACTGCGGACGCTGCAACAACGAATGCAAGCCCGCTCCCGGCGCCACCCCGGTCTGCACGGCGGGCGTATGTGATCTGGTGTGTCAGCCCGGGCGCTTCAACACCGACAAACAGGCGGAGAACGGCTGTGAATCCACTTCCTGCACGCCCGGCGCCGGCGGGGTGGAGTTGTGCAACAACGTGGATGACGACTGCAATCCCGCCACCCGCGATGGCGCTTCCGATCCCAAGCTGGGCGGCAACTGCACGATTGACGGGGTGATGGGAAAATGCGCTCTCGGCAGGCTGGTATGCGTGCGGGGAGAACTCCGGTGCGAAGCCCTGAACCGCCCCCAGGAAGAACTGTGCAACGGCCAGGACGACAACTGCAACGGCGCGGTGGATGACAACCCCAATGACTGCAAGGCGCCTTCAGTCTGTTCAAACGGCGCCTGCGGCGGCTGCACCCCCAGTTGCGAAGGCAAACAATGCGGTCCCAATGGATGCAATGGCTTTTGCGGAACCTGCAAGGCGGACGAGCGATGCAATCCGGCCGGCCGCTGCGAACCCGCCGGCTGCACCCCCGGTTGCACCGGCAAGCAGTGCGGTCCCAATGGTTGCGGCGGAAGCTGCGGAACCTGTTCCGGGGGACAAAGCTGCAACGCGGCGGGCAAATGCACGTCCGCCTGCACGCCATCCTGCACGGGCCGGAACTGCGGCAGCGATGGCTGCACGGGAACCTGCGGAACCTGCGCCCCGGGCCAGCAGTGCAATTCCTCTGGCCAGTGCGAAGTGCTGGGACCCCGGTTTTCGCTCAAATTTGCGAGCGCCCGCCGCGATTCCGTCGGCTTCAACCCCGGATTGCAGGCGGCCGAGGGAACCGTGGAACTCTGGGCCGGGCCGATTATTGATGATCCCCTGCGTCTGGTGGATCGGATGTACGCCTTCTCCCATCTCAACCGCCCGCCGGGGCATCGCCTGTATATCTACTATTCGGTCAGGGATAAAAAAGTGACCTGCCTGATCGGCGGCGGCGCCACGCCGGACAGTTCCTCGCGCATCGAGGTGTCCAGCGATTTGACCAAGGGGCATTCCCATCTCGCGGTGTCCTGGAGAAACGGCCAGTTCTGGTGCGCGGTCAATGGCAAGGTTGAGGGTCCCCGCAACTTCAACAAGGATGAATTTTCCAAAATTGATGGGTTGAATATCCAGCTTGGCAACAATTCCTCCACTCCCACCCAGGGATGGGACGGCCTGCTGGATGAAGTACGGGTCAGTTCCGCCGCCCTGTACCAGCGCGATTTCACTCCGGAGCGGCGGTTTGGAGCGTCGCCTTCCACCCTCTCGCTGTGGCATCTCGATGAAGGCGTGGGAACCGTCATCAAGGACAGCCTGAAAAAGGCGCCGGATGGCAATATCAACGGAGCCGTCTGGGTTCCCGAGTTCTGACCATGCCGTTCCGGCGCATCATACCCTGTCTGGACATCAAGGATGGCCGGGTGGTCAAGGGCGTGCAGTTCGAGAACCTGCGCGACGCGGGCGACCCCGTGGAGGCCGCGGCCGCCTATGACGGCCAGGGCGCCGACGAAATCTGCTTTCTCGACATTACCGCCACCCATGAAAACCGCGCCACGCTGTTTGATTTGATCGAACGCGCCGCCTCCCGGGTATTCGTTCCGCTGACCGTGGGCGGCGGGGTTCGCACCCTCGACGACATCGCCAGGTTGCTGCGCTGCGGGGCGGACAAGGTCAGCATCAACTCCGCCGCGGTCGCCCGGCCGGAATTCGTGGCGGAGGCGGCGCGCGCCTTTGGCGACCAGTGCATCGTGGTTGCTGTGGACGCCCGGCGATCCGGGAATGGCTGGGAGGTGTTCACCCATGGCGGACGCAAGGCCACAGGCCTTGACGCCGTGGACTGGTGCGCACGCATGGCCGCCAGCGGCGCGGGAGAAATCCTTCTCACCAGCATGGATCGGGATGGCGGCAAGGCCGGCTACGATCTGGAATTGTTGCGCGCGGTCAGCCGCGCCGCGCCGGTTCCGCTGATCGCCAGCGGCGGGGCGGGCTCGCTGAACCATTTCGTGGAAGCCTTCGGCGCCGGCGCCGACGCGGTGCTGGCCGCAAGCGTATTCCATTATGGCGAATTCACGCTGGCCCAGGTGCGCGCGCATCTGCAGGCCCACGGGGTTCCCGCGCGGCCCGGCTGCGCGGTTCCGCCGCCGGAAGAGGATATCGCCCCGCCGCGTCCGGACGGCGGCGCCGCCATTCTGCGCGGGCTCTATGAGATCATCCTGGAGCGGCGCCATTCGGACGGGTCGAAAAGCTACGTCAAAAGCCTGATGGATAAAGGCCCGGCGCGCATCCACGAAAAGATCATCGAAGAGGCGCACGAAACCATCCGCGCCATGGAAGAGGGTGGAGAAGAGCACTTGGTCCGCGAGGCGGCGGATCTGATTTTCCACCTCTGGGTGTTGTTGGGATTTCATGGCGTGCCGCTGGATCGCATTTACGGCGAACTGGAACGGCGGTTTGGCGTTTCCGGGCACGCCGAGAAGGCCGCGCGCAAGCCTTCCGGGAAATAATCCGGATTATTCCATGACAAAGCGGGCGCGGGCGACCACCAGATGGCTGGTTTCGAAATCGAGCAGGGATCGCAGGGCCGCGGTTTCCGCCTGCTTTTCATCCACCGCCAGCATGGATGACTCCAGGAACAAGCGCAGTTCCCGGCGGTATTGATCCTCCAGGAGGCGGTATCCGGCGCGCAATTCATTGATGCGGGCCGGGTCTTTCAGGCCATCGCGTTTCCGCCGGTTCTCCTCCAGTCCGCGGCGCAGGCGCTCCAGCGTTTTTTCCCCTTCCAGCGACCGGTCCAGGAAGTACTGCTCCAGACGCGACTCCTCCTGCCGCACCCGCTCCTCGCGGCGTTCCCGCACCCAGGCTTCAAACGCCGCCTGCTCGCGCCGCAGTTCGCCTTGCAGCGCCGCCTCGCACGCGGCGGGATCCAGGGGGGTATCCTCGCCGTTGGACGCGCCCAGGCGTTCGATCAACTGCAGTTCCTGGGCGTCCAGCGCGCGGAAGGCGCCGTTCATGAACACCGAGGCGTGCTGGAAAAGCCGTTTTTCGCCGGAAGCGCCGGTGGAGAAAATCGCCGCGAACCACAGGCCGGGCAGGCCGCGGCAGGGCGACAGCCGCTGATAGACCGGCGCGGATCCGTTGCTGGTCAGGTGAAGCCTCAGTTCGCGCCAGCGCGCTTCCGGGGTCAGGCGATGATGGAGCATCGCCTCCACCCAGGGATGCCGTGCGTGCAGAAATTCGCTGGCCCCGCTGGCGGCGTCTCCACGGTGGAAATGGATGATCCGGCCGCGCGGCGGCGCGCCATTCAGGGCGGCGATTTCCCCTGGCAAGCCGTCCAGCCGGTACTGGCGGCCGTGCACCAGTTCGGCCAGGTTGGAATGTCCGGCTTCCGCGAGAACGTAATCGCGCACCTGGGCGGCGCGCGCGTCGAGCGCCTCGCTCAACTGACGGCGTTTCGCGCGCAGGCGGTCGCGCACTTCGCCGTCGAAGCGTTCCGACAACAGCGCGCCGGCCTCCTGCATGCGGCGGCCGATCATCTCGTCGAGTTCGCGGGTCAACTGCTCGAAAGCCGAGCGGATCTGATCCTGCCCGCGGCACTGGTTCAGGATATCGAAGACCCGGCGCTCGAATCCCGCCCCCGATCCCAGTTGCCCCAGCACCTCGTCCGACGCGCCGAAGGCGCCCTCGAACAACTGGAATTTGTGCGAGAGCAAATCGTATACGCGCGCATCCGCTTCGTTGCCGCTGTTGAGCAGATTCAGCACCACCACGTCGTGTTGCTGGCCATAGCGATGGCAGCGGCCCACCCGCTGTTCGATGCGTTGCGGGTTCCACGGCAGGTCGTAGTTGATGACGAGGTTGCAGAACTGCAGGTTCAGTCCTTCCGCCGCCGCCTCGGTCGCCACCAGGATGCGGCTTCGGCAGCGGAATTCATGCAGCAGCGCCGCGCGCATGAGTTGATCCCGCGACAGGGTCTTGACCTTCTCCCACTCCGCGGGGTCCAGGCTGTCCACCCAGGCGCGGTAAGCGCGCATGGCGTGGGGGCCGGTGTTGGTTCCGCTGAACGGCGTGACCAGATCGGCGTAGCCATTGGCCTCCAGCAATTCGACCAGGTAGCGCTGGGTATGCCGCGATTCGGTGAAGATGACCGCCTTCGGCGCCAGGCGCGGGTTGTTGAGGCAGCGTTCGGCCTCGCGCATGGCCTTGCCGAGCACCGCCAGCAGGGCGTCTCCCTTGGCGTTGGAAGTGATGAGCGCGGCGCGTCCGGCGAGTTCGTGCAGCAGTTCACGCTCTTCGGCCATCTCGTCCCAGGTCATTGGTTCTTCAGCGGCGGAAGCGCCTTCTCCCCCGTCAAACTCCGCTTCCAGGCCCAGGTCTTCCAGTTCAGCCTCGTCGAAAAACGCGCCCTGATCCCGCAGCGCCGCCACGCGGGCCGCTTCCTCCGCCATCATGCCTTCCAGGCTGATGCACAGCCGGCGCAGCGCCGCCGCCACCGCGAACGAGGATGACGCCAGCAGCTTGCGCAGCACCATCGTCATCAACGGACGCTGCGAGGCGTTCAGGCAGGCCAGCCGTTCCCGCGCGAGGAAAGCGGTGACGTCATCGTACAGCGCGGTTTCATCCGGCCCCGGCTGGAAATCGGCGGTCAGGCAGCGCCGCCGCGTGAACTGGATCATGCCCTCCACCTGCGCGCGCAGGGTGCGGCGCAGCACCGGTTGAATGCGCTCGCGCAGATCGTTTTCTCCGCGGATGGTCAGTCCCTGCGGGTCGCCGAAGAACCGCTCGCGGAATGACCAGGGGGTTCCCAGCAGCTTTTCGTCTATGATGGAGACCAGCCCAAACAGTTCATTCAGGCTGTTCTGCAGCGGCGTGGCGGTCAACAGCACCTTTGGCTTGCCGCGCAGCGCGCCAGCGATGGCCGAGGCCATGCGCGCGCCTTTCTGGGCGGCGTTGCGCAGGCGGTGCGCCTCGTCAATGATCACCACATCGAAGGGCATGCTTTCAATCTGGTGCGCGCGCCGGTAGGCCCAGGCGTAGGAAACGATATGAACCGGCCCTTCCTCCAGGGAAAACGCATCGTTCCCACCGCCAGGCAGCGAAGAGGGGACGCCGAATTTTTCCTGTAGTTCGGAGGCCCACTGCTTGCGCACGGAAGCCGGAGCGATGACCAGCGCGCGGTTTTTTCCATCGCAGCGCAGTTGCGCCAGCACCAGCCCCGCCTCGATGGTTTTTCCAAGCCCCACCTCGTCGGCGAGGATACAGCCGCCGCGCGGCAGGGCGTCGAGCGCGAAAGCCGCCGCCTCCACCTGGTGCGGGTTCAGGTCAATACCCGCCGGAGCCAGCGGGTCCGCCAGGCCATGAGCGCCCTCCGCCCGCAGCGACAACCGCGCGGCCATCAGCCGGCGGTGGAAAACCGGCGTTTCCACGGCCTGGGCGCGCGGCTTCAAATCGAAAACAGGTCCGTTGCGAACCGTGATCATCAGCGGTTGCGGCATCGTCTCATCAATCGGGGATCGGGATGATAACCCGAGCCCAAGAATCACATCGCCCGCGGATCAATCAAGGATCATGAATGTCAAACTGCTCAAGGTCCGTGTGAATGCAGGGAATTGGGGCGTTCACCATTCCAGCGGCTGGCCGTCGCGGAAAAAACCGCCGGTGGGTCCGGCGTCCGGCAGCAGGGCGGCCCAGACCACGCCCGCCGCGCCTTCCGCCACCGGTCTTGCGCCCAGCGCATCCAGGCCCGGATAGGTCGCGGTGAATCCCGGGCAGACCGCGTTGACCAGAAAACCCTCGTTTTTCAGCGCCACCGCGGTTTTCACCGTGAGGGCGTTGAGCGCCGCCTTGCTGATGCAATATCCCGGCAGCACCAGCCCGCGTTTTCTCATGCCATATCCGGCGCCGAATGAGCCCGCCTCGCTGGAGACATTGACGATGCGCGGGCTTTCGGCCTGCCGCAGCAACGGCAGCAGGACGGCGATCAGCCTCCATGGTCCGTAGAGGTGCAGTTCCATCAGCGCGCGCACGCGATCCATGTCTGGTGAGAGGGTGAACTGATCGTCGTCGAAATCGCCTCCGGCGTTATTCACGAGGATGTCCAGCTTCCCGGAGGTCTCCCTGACCCACGCGGCAAGGGCCTTCGCGGAGTTGTCATCCGTCACGTCCAGCGGATGAAACCGCACATCCAGCCCTTCCTTGCGCAGTTCCGCTGCCGCCGCTTCTCCCAACTCCGCATTGCGTGCGGTCATCAACACCGTGGCTGCGCCCTTTTGCGCAAGCTGGCGGCAGACCTCGCGTCCGATGCCGCGGTTGGCGCCGGTGACGAGGGCGATGCGCGCCGGTCTGGAATGGTTGTCGGTCATGGCGGGGACGGCGGTTCAGGACCCTATAGCCGGCGGATGCCCACATTGCGATCGGAGACCGCCATCTCCACCGCGTTCCACAACACCCGGGGGTCGAGCGAAAGGATATGGTTGACCTCGTGAATCGGCACGCAGGCGCAGCCAGGGCCGCGCGGCGGATTCATGCGGTTCCAGGCTTCGACGAAGCCCCAGGCCCGGCCATTGCCCTGTGTCTGCTGTTGCTGCGTGAACAGGCAGGGCGCGACGGTGCCGTCGCTCATCACATAGCCGAAGTAGCGGCCTGCGTAGCAATGGCTGCAGTCGCCGCCCAGGCGGCGGCCATCCCGCCGTTGCAGTTCCAGCACGGCGTATGAATTGCCGATGGGCCAGCCCTCGCGTTTCCGCGCCATCAGGGTTTCCGCCAGGCTGGCGATGGATTGCTGGCTGAACGATGCGCCGACCGGCGCGAATACATCCATGGTCTGGTCATGCTCGATCTGGAAAAATGCGGTGAAGCCCATGTCCCGGGCCAGTTCCAGCACATGATCCACGGTGGCGGCGCCGCGCGGGGTCATGACCGACATGGTGACCACCTTGACGCCCGCGGACTGGAATTTTTCGATGGCCGCGATGGCGCGGCTGTAACTGCCCTCCTGGCGCTGGGCGTCATGCACCTCGCGCGGTCCGTCGAGGGTGACGCAGGCGAGGTCCAGCGGCGCCACTTCGTCGAAGCGATCGGCGACGAACCATCCGTTGGTGTTCATGGTGGCGTAGACGCCGCGTTTCTTCAGGTGGCGGATGATCTCTCCCACATCCTTGCGCACCATGGGCTCGCCGCCCATCAGGCTTGCGCGTCCCATGCCGGCGCCGGCCAGGGCGTCAATGCAGTCCCGCCACTCCTGGGTGTCCATTTCCGGCCGTTGCTGCTCGGGGATTTCACAATAATCGCAGCGGAAGTTGCAGCGGTTGGTCAGCGACAGGCTCATCTGATACGGGGCTTTCCGTCCCAGGGCCCGGCTGACCGCGAGTTTGATGGCGGGACGGGCGAGCGCCCAGCCGCGTTCCACGGCGGTGTGCCCGAACTGATCCTGATCGTCATACCGGCGGCGGCCGGAATTCTGTCGCCCCACGTGGTTCTCCTCACTGGCCCGCGAATTGGCGATTATGCCATGGTTTTCGCGGCTGGCGCCAGCAGTCAAGCCAACCCTTGGGAGGGGCGCAAAAAAAAACCGGCGCCTTTGGGCGAAGGCGCCGGTGCTGCCGGAAATCAACCCATCACAGGAGGGTAGACGGGTTCAGCCAAAAGGGTTGATCCCCGGAAGTAACTGGTTCACACCTTGCGGTGCGAACCACGAACGCTGCCTGAACATCCCCGCCAGTCGCGGGCCCGACATGTGGTTCAGTCCGGGCTTTGTTCGAATCCGCGAGAGCTTTCTCTCTGTGGGATGAATTAGCAACCGCCATGCCAAAAGATGATTTCCATCACAATATTTTATAAATCATTGTTTTTTATGAATTTTATTTGAATTTGCGGACGGAGATTCATTCCCGACCCGGATTTTGGCCCTGTGAACTATGCAAACAGGTGTATTGGTATGCAAATTGTTGCATCATCTTCCGTCGCTGGGAACGAGGTGGGGCGCAGGACTCTTCCTGACTTTAGAGTCGGCCGCCATTTGCAGGGCAGGGGATCGCGCCCTGTTTTGACACGGTGCGTGCAAACCGGGTTTCGCAGATCAGGCCGGTTTGGCCGCCCAGATGCGTAATTCTTTACCCATGGCAAAGGTGTTAGTTCATGAATCCGATGAATAAAATCTTTTTATTTCAACAATTTATGTGATCCATTCCGGGTGTCGGGGTTGGCATGCTGTTTGCTTTGATTCCCTCGCCTGTAACAACCATGGGGTGTCAACAATGAACTCACCTTTGCTTCATGCCCGGAGAATCATGGTGCTGGCCGCGGCCGCCACCCTGATCACCCTCTTTACGGGGATTGAAGGCGTGTGGATGGCCAAGGTGTCTCCGGTTTTTGACTCTTGGCTTCCAGCGGTCAGCACCACCATCGCGGGGGTTGTTTCCCTGCTGTTGGCGATGCGCCTGCGCCAGGCCTACAAAACCCGCATGACCCTGCTGTTGCCGCTGGGGCATGTGGTTCAGATTGCGGCCGCCCTGGTGCATGTCGGCGTTTCCGGCTGGGTGCTGCTCGCCGTGGCGGCGCCGCTGTCGGTTTTCTACGCCATCACCGCGTTGCGGTGGGTGGAGCGCACCCGCGAACTGGCGCGCATCCTCCCTGCGTTTGGCAATTGATCAGCGTCCCCCGGACGCCAGCATGAACAGTTTCCAGCCTTTCCCCCTCCAGGCTGGCTACTCCTCCGGTTCCTGCTGGCGTCCATGCTTTTTTCCGGGGTAAGTTGACCCGGTGCGTATCCTTTATACAGCATTTGAACCTTTCGGCGGACGGCCTTCCAACCGCTCCCTGGAGTTGATGGAGCAGGTGCGCGAACGCGCGGATGGATATCTGCACCTGCAAACCCGCGTGCTCCCGGTCACCTGGCAAGGAGTGAGGGAGCAGGTTCCCGGGTTGCTCGCTTCCCGGGGAGATTTCGCGCCGTCCGCCCTGATCCTCACCGGCGAATATGATCGGGGCTGGGGGCTGAGACTGGAGACCACCGCGCGCAACCGCCAGCATTCCATCCAGCCGGACAACGCCGGACAGGTCCGCGAGGAAGAACCGGTGATCGCGGATGCGGCTCCGGCTTTGATGACCGTGGTCCCGGCGGAACAATGGGCGGCGGAGTTGACCGCGCTGGGTGTTCCCGCCTTTGTCAGTCAGGACGCCGGAACCTATATCTGCAACCAGTCCTATTATCTGGCGCTGCACAACGCCCCGCCCGGATTGCCCGTGTTGTTTGTTCACATTCCCCGGGAACTGGAGCCGGCCCCGGAGGGTTTTCCTGCTCCCGGCCCCGGCAATCTCGCCGGAGGCATGCTCCACCTGATCTCGTGGATGGCCGGCCTGGGCGAGTAGGGCGGCGAATTTTTCAAGGGCCGGGACCGGCGGCATTGGGGAATTTGGAGTGTGTTTCACCGGTATTGTGATGTCAGGCGGCGAAAGCTCCGGAATTCTTTTCATGAGAGCGAAGGTCATCATAAATCTGCAATGATGATGGAACGGGCGTGGCCCTTGAACTCCGGAGAACTGCTTGACCCATGGGGGGTCGGGTGCTAAATGCCAGCGGGTTTGCAGGGCCGCCATCCGGGCCCAATCCACGACATGACGCATAGGTTGTTTCCATCCGTTCTGGTGCTTGCGCTGGGGTTGTTCGCCCAGGGCTGCGCCATGGGTTTTGAGTCGTATTGCTCCGGCAAGGCGGAGGCGCTGTGCCGCCAGGTGTTCAACGGCGGCTGCTTTGATTTCAAGGAGCAGGCCGAATTCATCTGTTTCCAGAAGCTGGCGGACGTCCAGTGCAAGGAACAGGCGGCGAAGGACTGCACGGCCGGCGATACCGAGTGCCTCGACCGGCGGGCGGAGGAATGCGAGAAGAAACTCCGGTCGGAATGCGCCGCCAACACATCCGCCGCCAAGGCGGATGAAGAGACCTGCGTCAAACAGTTGACCAGTTCCTGCATGGCCGATGCGCCGCGGGTGGAAAGCAAGGAACTGCTCTACGACGCCGCCTCGGCGAAGGCTTGCGTGGACAAAATCAACGCCGCCGCCTGCGCGGAATTCAAAAGCGGCAAACTCGATCTGCTGGCCTGTGATCAGGCGGTGTTCAGGCTCAAGGAAAAAGACACCGACAGCCTGGATGGCGGTGGAAAGGTCCCTGCCAAACCCGATGGCGGCTCCAGCGACGCGGGGGGCGAGGGGTAAGGCGTGGACCAGGCCCATATCCGCAATTTTTGCATCATCGCGCATATCGATCACGGCAAATCAACCCTTGCCGATCGCATTCTGGAAATCACCGAGGCGATCAGCGAGCGCGAGAAGCGCGATCAGATGCTCGACAAGATGGACCTGGAGCGTGAGCGCGGCATCACCATCAAGGCCAGCGCGGTGCGCCTGCAGGCCCGTTCATCCGCCGGCGAACGGTATATTTTCAACCTGATTGACACTCCGGGGCATGTGGACTTCGCCTACGAGGTGTCCCGTTCGCTCGCGGCCTGCGAGGGCGCGCTGCTGGTGGTGGATGCTTCCCAGGGCGTGGAGGCGCAAACCCTCGCCAATGTCTATCTGGCCATGTCGAACAACCTCGAACTGGTGCCGATCATCAACAAGATTGATCTGCCATCGGCCGATGTGGACGCGGTGCGCAAACAGATTGAGGAGGACATCGGACTCGACGCCTCCAGCGCGCTGCCGGTGTCGGCTAAAACCGGTTTGGGCTGCGACAGGATCGTGGATGCGGTGATCAACACCATCCCCGCGCCCAGCGGCGATCCGGATGGCTCCCTGCGCGCCCTCATCATTGATTCCTGGTTCGACAACTACCTGGGCGTGGTGGCCCTGGTGCGCATCGTGGATGGCAAGCTGGTTCCCGGCATGCAAGTCAAAATGATGTCCCAGAACCTGCCCCATGAGGTCACCACGACGGGCTATTTCAATCCCCATCCCGTCCAGTGCCAGGGCTTATTCGCGGGAGAGGTGGGATTCTTCGCGGCGGGGGTCAAGAACGTCAGCGAAACCCGCATCGGCGACACCGTGACCAGCGTGGAGAATCCGGCGAGCGAGCCGTTGCCAGGCTTCAAGGAAGCCAAGCCGATGGTGTTCTGCGGCATCTTTCCGGCGGATTCGGCGGAGTATATTCCGCTGCGGGAGGCGCTGGAGAAGCTGAAGCTCAATGACTCCGCGTTTTCCTTCGAAAAGGAGACCTCGCAGGCGCTGGGATTCGGATTCCGCTGTGGATTCCTGGGGTTGCTCCACATGGATATTGTCCAGGAGCGGCTGGAGCGGGAATTCAACCTGACGCTGGTCTCCACCGCGCCAACCGTGGTGTATGAAGTCGAGACCCTGGACGGGCGGGTGGTGCGCATTGACAATCCTTCCAGCCTGCCGTCGCTGGGCGCCATCAAGGAACTGCGGGAGCCCTACATCGCCGCTCAGATTCATGTACCCGAGCAGTACGTCGGCATGGTCATCAAGCTATGCGAGGAGCGGCGCGGCCAGCAGAAGAACATCCAGTATACATCCGGCGCCCGGGTAATCATCGAGTACGAACTGCCGATGGCGGAGATCGCCTACGACTTCTTCGACAAGCTGAAATCCGTCAGCAAGGGCTACGCCAGCATGGACTATGAACTGAAGGAATACCGTCCTTCCAACCTGGTCCTGCTGGATATCCTGCTCAACGGCGACAAGGTGGACGCGCTGTCGGTGATTGTTCACCGGGAGACCGCCTATCACCGCGGCCGTGTGATTGTCTCCAAGCTGCGCGAACTGATTCCCAAACAGCAATACGAAGTAGCGGTGCAGGCGGCGATTGGCAACAAGGTCATCTCGCGCGAGACCATCAAGGCGCTGCGCAAGAACGTGACCGCCAAATGTTACGGCGGTGATATCACCCGCAAGCGCAAGCTTCTGGAGAAACAGAAAGAAGGCAAGAAGCGGATGAAGCAGGTGGGCTCCGTCGAGGTGCCCCAAGAGGCGTTCCTGGCGGTTTTGGCGACCGAGGAATAAGGGGGGGCGCCCGATATGGATGAAAAGCTCTCACGCGCGGAGTCCAGGGAAGTCCGGGGGATTGTCAAACGCATCCGCAAACTCGCCGCCAAACACGAACAGCGTCTGGGGGCCAGCGCCTTCAATGAAATCGAGACCGCGGCGGATGCATTGGTCTCCGTGCTGGATCAGCCGGAACCCAAGCGCTCGGAGGCGGAAGCCCGCTACGAGGTGCTGAAAAAACTGGAAGAACAACACCTCGCCTTCGCGCGCAAAAGCGCCTTCCGGGAGTATTTCGACAATATCGCCATCGCGGTCCTGCTGGCGCTGTTTCTGCGTTCGTTTGTTTTCGAGGCGTTCAAGATTCCATCCACATCCATGGTGCCGACCCTGCTGGTGGGCGACCAGTTGTTTGTCAACAAGTTCATTTATGGCGTCCGGATTCCCACGCCCTTCATTGGCGGCAACATCAAGTTCTTTCATGAGTCCCTGTTGCCGGAGCGGGGAGATATCGTGGTCTTTGTGTATCCCGGCGACGATCCCATGAACGCGGGCAAGGATTTCATCAAGCGCGTGGTGGGCCTGCCCGGCGACGAGATCGAAATCCGGGTGAAGGATGTGTATGTCAATGGCGTTCAGCAACAGACCCAGGCGATGGGCGAGCATATCCACGAAGGCTACGAGGGCAAGCAATACTCCCGCGACATGTTCTGGGAATGCCTGGGCGGCAAGCTGAGCGCCCAGGCCAGCGTTCCCGAACCGGTTTGCGAAGGCGGAGTGCTGCATCAAATCTGCAGGAACCCTTCCATCCCGGGCGCGGATATCCTGAATTTTCCCTACGCCAAAACCACCGTCCCGGCGGGTCATGTGTTCGTGATGGGCGACAACCGGGATGATTCTTCCGACAGCCGTGAGTGGGGGTTCGTTCCGCTCACCCATATCAAGGGCAAGGCCATGTTCATCTGGCTGTCGCTCCGGTATGATTTCAGTCCGCGTTTCGAGCGCATGTTCAAGGGAGTCAAATGAGTGATGCATGGTGACAGAAAACCGGCGGTATGGTAGGCATCCGCCGGTTCCAGCGGGGAGAATTTTCATGAACAAGCGTGAATTTCCTTCAGCCCTGTTGAGCGAGCGGGGGGACGGATCAGGCGGGTATATTTTTGTCGCGTTGCTGGTCCTTGCGATTGCCTATGGGATCTGGACCATCAAGGATCCCGCCTCCACGAAATACGATGTCCGCCGCACGCTCGCGGATTCCATGAACGAATGCCACAAGTTTCACAGTCCCGAAGACGCCCAGGCCGATATCGTGCATCGCCTGGTCAAAAACACCATGGCTGGCGAAGCCTATGTGGAAGAGCCCACGCTGAAGGGCAAATACCCATCGGGCATCCTTCCGGACGCGGATTTCCGGGCGCTTCTGAAAAACGCCGTGGATACTGGAGGCGCCAAGGCGAAAACCCTCGCCATCTTCGACCGGCGGGACATCAAGGTGGACATCACGACCACCGCCAGCGGACGGCTGCACTGCGTGGTCAATATGGAATACACCCTGCCCGTGCAGTTTCCGTTCAGCAACAAGATCATCCAGCACCGCACCACCTCTTCCTATACGGCGGATATCCACCCCGGGGATAAATGAGCGCTGGCGTTCGTGAACCCGTGCAGGTCATGAACCGGCGCGATTTCGGCCGCGCCCTTGACCGCCTGGCCCATGAAATCGTGGAGCGCAACCAGGGCGTCGAAAATCTGGCGTTGATTGGCATCCGCACGGGCGGCGCCTTCCTGGCCGAACGCCTGCAGAAACAGATCGGCAAAATCGAGGGCGTCAAGCCGCTGCTGGGCATTATTGACATCACCCTGTACCGCGATGATTTCGCCAACGGCCTGTCCAACCCGGTGATGGGTCCGACCGAGATTGATTTCAGCCTCGCCGGAAAAAAAGTGGTGCTGGTGGACGATGTCCTGTTCACGGGCCGCACGGTCCGCGCCGCCATGGATGCGCTGATGGATCACGGCCGCCCCACCCGCGTCCAACTGGTGGTGATGTGCGATCGCGGGCACCGCGAACTGCCCATTCAGCCCGATTACACCGGCATCGTGGCGCAGACCACCCGCAGCGAAAACGTCAAGGTCCGGATGAAGGAACTGGGCGAGGAGGATGGCGTGTGGATTGAGCCTCCGCGCCCGCGGACATTGCCCGTGGCGGTGCTTCCCCCGCCGGCGAAAGAGCGGTCAAAGCGCAAAAAATGAAATTCAACCATCGCCATGTCCTGTCCATGGAGCAGTTCAGCGCCGCGGATATCCACGCGGTGCTGGACACGGCGGAAAATTTTCTTGAACTGAACTCCCGCGAGATCAAGAAAGTTCCCACCCTGCGCGGCCGTGCGGTCATCAATTTCTTCTTTGAACCGAGCACGCGCACGCGCACCTCGTTTGAAATCGCCGGCAAGCGCCTGTCCGCCGACATGCTCAACCTGTCCGGCTCCAGTTCCAGCGTGGTCAAGGGCGAATCACTGGTGGACACCGCGCTCACCCTGCGCTCGATGAATCCGGATATCGTCGTGGTGAGGCATTCCCACGCGGGTGCGCCCCACCTGATGGCCCGGCACGTGGGCGCCCATGTCATCAACGCCGGCGACGGCCAGCACCAGCATCCCACCCAGGGCCTGCTGGATTTGATGACGGTGCGCCAGCGCTTCGGCCAGATCGAAGGGCTGAAGGTCGCCATCGTGGGGGATATCCTGCACTCGCGGGTGGCGCGATCGGATCTGATCGGCTTCCAGAAATGCGGCGCCGAGGTCTGGTTGTGCGGGCCGCCCACCCTGTTGCCGCCCGAGTTCGCCCGCTTTGGCGCGCGCATGACGTACAACCTGGAAGAAGCCCTGACCGGCGCTCATGTGATCATCCTGCTGCGGGTGCAGGCGGAGCGGATGAACAGCGCTTTTTTCCCCACGGCGCGGGAATATTCCCAGCGCTACGGCCTCAATTCCGAAAAACTCAAATGGGCCCGCAAGGATGCGGTGGTCATGCACCCAGGACCGATGAACCGGGGCGTCGAAATTGATCCTTCCGTCGCCGACGGGGCGCACAGCCTGATCCTGCGGCAGGTCGAAAACGGCGTATCGGTGCGGGCGGCCCTGATGATGATGTTGTTGGGCGGCGGCGATCGTCCAAGAGGGGACGCCTGAGATGCTCCTGATCGAAAACGCCCATGTGGTTGATCCCGCTGGGCAGCTTGATGGGGTGCGTTCGATCGAGGTGGATCGCGGCCGCATCCGGCGCGTGCTGAAGTCTCCGCCGCCCGCCCAGGAACGGGCGGAGTACGGCGAGATTATCAACGCCTCGGGCATGCACCTCTTCCCGGGGTTCCTGGACCTGCGGACTTTCGCCGGCGAGCCGGGGTACGAATACAAGGAAAGCTTCGCCACGGTTTCTCGCGCCGCCGCCGCGGGCGGTTTTACCGGCGTCGCCGTGGTTCCGTGGGTTCGTCCGGTCACCGATTCCGCGCCAATGGTGCGCGATGTGCTGAAGCTGGCGGCCGCGCATTCCGTTGTCGAGGTCTACCCCATCGCCGGGGCCACGCTGGGTCTGAAGGGCGAAACCATGACCGAAGCCGCGGATTTGCGGTCCGCCGGCGCGGTGGCGCTCAGCGACGGCGGGAGGCCGGTTCAGAACACCCTGCTGCTGCGGCGCATCCTGGAATACGCCAAGACGTGGGGGTTGACGGTTTTTCTGACTCCGCGCGATCCGGATTTGTCCCGGGGCGCTCTGGTGTCGGAAGGCGAGGTCTCCGCGCGGCTGGGAATGCGCGGCGATCCCGCCGCCTCGGAGGAGATCGCCGTCGCGCGCTATATTGCGCTGGCCGAACTCACGGGTGCGCGGGTGCATATCGAGCCCATCAGCACCGCCGGGGCGATCCGGCAGTTGCGTCAGGCGCTGAAGCGCGAATTGCCCGTCACCGCCGCCGTGACCGCCCACCACGCGGTGCTGTCCGAACGTGATGCGGAGGACTTCGACACCAATGCGCGTCTGAATCCGCCGCTGCGCTCGCCCAAGGACCGGGACGCCATGCAGAAGGCGCTGTCCGATGGGACCATCGCCGCCGTGGTCAGTGATCACAGCCCGCAGTCCTCCGTGGAGAAGCAGGTGTCATTTGAAGAGGCCGAACCGGGATCCGCCGGTCTGGAAACGGTTTTCGGAGCGGTGATGGACCTGGTCCACCACAAGGTGATTGATCTGCCGGCCGCCGCCGGTCTGCTCTGCACGGGCCCCGCCCGCGTGCTGGGAATCAAGCCCAATATGATTGCGGAAGGTGAGAAGGCGAACCTGTGCCTGGCCCGGATCAACGCGGATTGGACCGTGCGTGCGCAGGACTTTGCATCAAAGGGCCGCAACAGCGTATTTGAGGGCCGCCCCATGAAGGGGAAAATTCTGCTGACCCTGTGTAACGGAAAGGTGGTCTGGCATGGCGATTCTTGATTTCAAACCGGCGGTGCTCGTGCTGGCGGGGGGGCGGGTGTTTCACGGCGAAGCCTTTGGCGCCGATGGCAAACGCGCGGGAGAAGTGGTCTTTCACACCGGCCTGACCGGCTATCAGGAAATCCTGACCGACCCCAGCTACAGCGGCCAGATCGTGGTCATGACCTATCCGGAGATCGGAAACACCGGCGTCAACAGCGAGGACGCCGAATCGCGAGGGGTTTTCCTCTCCGGATTCGTGGTCAAGCACTTGTGCCCCACGCCGTCCAATTTCCGCTCCCGGCAGGACCTGGACAGCTACCTCAGGCAGCATGGCGTGGCGGGGATATCCGGAATTGACACCCGCGCCCTGGTGCGGGAACTGCGCACCCATGGCGCCCAGATGGGAATCATCCAGACCGGCGAGGCGGATATCGAAGCCTTGCGCAAGGAAGCGGCCGGCCTGCCGGGAATGGCCGGCAAAAACCTGGTGGACGGCGTCACCACGCCGCGCGCCTACCAATGGACAGAGGGGCGGCCGGAGATGCTGGCGTCGCGGGGGATGAAGAAGCCCTCGTCCGCCTCCCGCCGCAAACTGGTGGCCTACGACTTCGGCATCAAGTTGAATATCCTGCGCACGCTGACGGATCTGGGTTTCGAGGTCACCGTGGTTCCCGCCTCCACCCCGGCGAAGGATGTGCTGGCGATGAATCCCAGCGGGGTGTTCTTGTCCAACGGTCCCGGCGATCCGGAAGTGGTGGATTACGCCATCGCCAATACCCGTGAACTGCTGGGCAAGGTTCCTGTTTTCGGCATCTGCCTGGGCCATCAGATTCTCGCGCTGGCGCTGGGGGGACAAACCTACAAACTGCGTTTTGGCCATCATGGCGGCAATCACCCGGTGATGAACCTGGACAAGCGCGAGGTGGAAATCACCAGCCAGAACCACGGATTCGCCGTGAATCCGGATACCCTGTCCGGCAAGGGCGTGGTCAGCCACATCAATCTCTATGATCATACCGTGGAAGGCATCGAGGTGAAGAACGCCTTCGCGTTCAGCGTGCAGTATCATCCCGAAGCGTGCCCTGGCCCCCACGACGCCGAATACCTCTTCCAGAAATTCCGGGCGATGGTGGATGCGCACCGGGACGGTCATGTATCAGGCTGATTTCGAGCGCATCACGGCGTTTCTCGCCGGTCACCCTGTTGGCGCGGAGCTTAGTTCCGCGCGCAAACAGTATTTCTCCATGACCGGCAACGTGCAGGACAACGAGCCGTCGTTTGAAAACCGGGTGCAGGCCTTCCTCGAATGGTTTGTGCTGGAGCGCCTCCTCGAAGGCGACGGACGCCTCCCACTGGATGTTTTCCTCACCTCCGCCGCCGGCGAAGCGAGTGAGGTATTGCAGCGCGCCGCGGCCTTCCGTCATTCAGTCACCGGGGTTTTTGAACTGACGCGCATGCCCAACCGGCGCCATCTCCTGCGCGCCCGCAACCTGCTGGATGGCTTTGAATACGAGGTGGTGGAGCGCAGGCAGATTCCCGCTCTGAAACGCGGGGAGATATTTGAATCGCGGCTGTTGTTGTACAACGGCGACTATGTGCTCTCGACCGGAACTTTTTATCACCCCAAGGGCGTGAAGAAATACCTGACGGAACTCTTCAAGGGATGCGACCCCTCCAATCCCGCCGAGCGCCGCCGCCTGCTCAACGTGGCGGCGACCATGCACGCCCGTTTTCAGCGCTACGCCGGGCGCTTCGACATCAACCGCATCTACACGGAAAACTGGCTTGGCCGTCCCTCGGGCGAAAACCGGGCGGTATAAACCGCCGCCGCCCATTGCAATTTCACGGTTTCATCCCAACCTTCGTGGTTGAGCAATCCAGATCGAATCAGCGGGAAGATCAATGTTCCTGCGGCGCAAGACGCGGGGTGGGGATGGCGCAACAGGCGGGCATGAGGCGGTGTGAACCCTGTATCCAACTCAATTGGAAGCAGGCCCGGCCGGAAAAAAAAACACCGGCGGCCAGCAGTAGCCCGCTGGCCGCCGGTGAAGATGGATTGGCCCGCGGGCCGCGATCATCCGCCTTGCGCGGCGACCGTCAACTTCACCATGGCCTCGACGCCCTTGGCCAGGCGCACGGCCACTTCGTATTCGCCCAGGGCCTTGATGGGCTCGGTCAGCAGCACCGCGCGGCGTTCGACTTCCACGCCCTTGTCCTTGAGGGCGGCCTGGATGTCCATATTCGTCACGGAGCCATAGAGTTTGCCGCCCTCGCCCACGGCGACCTGGATGAGCAATTCCTGGCCCTGAACCTTCGAGGCGAGATCGCGGGCGCCCACGAGCATCTTCTCGCGTTTTTTGGCGATCTGCTTCTTCTGGTTCTCCAACTGGCGGATGTTGGAATCATCGGCCAGCAGGGCGAGGCTGCGGGGGAACAGGAAATTCCGGGCGTAACCTGGCTTCACCTCCACGATGTCGCCGATCTCGCCCAGATGATGCACGTTTTCAGTCAGAATCACTTTCATGGCTTGATCTCCAAGGCGAACCGGTCAGTTTTTGTCTCCGGCGTCGTCGCCGTCATCGCCTTCGTCCCCGGCGTCATCGTCTCCGGATTTTCCGGCGCCGGCGGACTCATCGGCCGGGGGGACCGCGGGTTCACCGGAATTGGGATTGCCCGAGATTTCAACTTCCGTGGGTTTCACGTTGGGATCCACGTCATTGTCAATCAGCACCACGAGGAAGCGCAACACGTCATCCAGCAGGCGCAGGTTGCGTTCCAGTTCCTTGATGGCGGCGGCGGGGGAAAGGAACACCAAGTGGTAGTAGATGCCCTTGGAGTTGCGGTTGATTTCGTAGGCCAGCTTGCGCCGTCCCCACACGTTGATCTTGAGCAGGCGGCCGCCCGCCTCGTCAAGCACCTTGCGGATGCGGTCCTGGATTTTGGTCAGGCTTTCCTCTCCCGCTTCCACCTTGGTGATGTACACCAGTTCGTATTCGCGGGTGAGGGTCGTGGTCTTCGCGGACATATTTCCTCCTGGACATAAGGCCCCCGCTCAAAGGCGGGAGCGAGGATTGGGGGGTTAGTTGATTTTCAACAATGGCGCGATGACCAAGGCCACCACGCACATCAGCTTGATGAGAATATTGATGGCGGGGCCGGCGGTGTCCTTGAAGGGATCGCCAACCGTATCGCCAACCACCGCCGCCTTGTGGGCGTCGGAACCTTTGCCGCCGTGTTCGCCGCCTTCGATGTACTTCTTGGCGTTGTCCCAGGCGCCGCCGGCGTTGGCCATGAACAGCGCCATGAGCACGCCGGCCACCGTGGTGCCGGCCAGCAGACCTCCCAGCATCTTGGTGCTGATGAAGCCGACGACAACCGGAGCAGCGATCGCCATGGCTCCCGGAGCGATCATCTCGCGCAGGGCCGCCTGGGTGGAAATCTGCACGCAGCGCTGGTAGTCGGCGCGCGCCGTGCCTTCCATGAGACCCTTGATCTCGCGGAACTGGCGGCGGACTTCCTCGACCATGGAGAGGGCCGCGCGGCCCACCGCCTGCATGGCCATGGCGCTGAACAGGAACGCCAGCATGCCGCCAATCAACAGGCCGGCGATGACGTAGGGATCGGTGAGGGTCAGATCCAGCTTGCCTTTGTTGTGCGTTTCCACCGTGGTGCGGAAGGCGGAGAACAGGGCCAGCGCGGTCAACGCCGCCGAACCGATGGCGAAGCCCTTGCCAATGGCCGCGGTGGTGTTGCCCACGGCGTCGAGTTTGTCGGTGCGGCCGCGCACGCTTTTGTCCAGATGGGCCATTTCCGCGATGCCGCCGGCGTTGTCGGCGATGGGGCCGTAGGCGTCCACGGCGAGTTGGATGCCGGTGGTGGAAAGCATGCCGAGGGCGGCGATGGCCACGCCATACAGCCCCGCGAATTTGAACGCCATCACGGTGCCGATGGCCAGCACAATGACGGGCAGGGCGGTGGACTTCATCCCGATTCCCAGGCCCGCGATGATATTGGTGGCGGCGCCGGTACGGCAGCTATCGGCCACGCTTTTGACGGGCGCCTTGTCGCCCGAGGTGTAGTATTCCGTCAGCAAGCCGATGGCCGATCCAGCCGCCAGACCAGCGACCATGGCCATGAACAGGCCGTTGGTGGTGAGCGATATGTCGCCGGTGAAGGTGACGTCGCCGATCATCATTTTGATGATGACATAGGAAGCGGCGGCCATGGCCCCTGCCGCGCCAAAACTGCCGATATTGAGGGCGGCCTGCGGGCTGCCGCCTTCCGAGGTGCGCACGAAGAAGGTGAAAATCACGGATACGACAATGCCTACACCCGCCAGCGCCATGGGCAGCAGCACCAGATTCAGGGGAGTGCCGCTGGATGTTGCGTAAGTGGTCGCCAGCACCATGCAGCCGATGATCGCGCCGACATAGGACTCGAACAGGTCGGCGCCCATGCCCGCCACGTCGCCCACATTGTCGCCCACGTTGTCGGCGATGACCGCGGGGTTGCGGGGGTCGTCTTCCGGAATGCCGGCTTCCACCTTGCCCACCAGATCGGCGCCCACATCCGCCGCCTTGGTGTAAATGCCGCCGCCGACGCGCGCGAACAGGGCGATGGAGGATGCCCCCAGCGAATAACCCGAGAGCACCTGCAGCAGGCGCGCCAGCGTCGCGAGGTCGTCCAGGTTGGTGAACAGGGTTTTGCTATAGATGATATAAAGAACGGAAAGACCCAGCAGGCCCAGCCCCACCACGGTCATGCCCATGACCGAACCGCCGGAGAACGCCACCTGCAACGCGGAGGGCAGGCCTGTCCGTGCGGCGGAAGTGGTGCGCACGTTGGCCTTGGTGGCGACCTTCATGCCGAACCATCCCGACGAGGCGGACATCACCGCTCCCACCACGAACGACACGGCGATGGTCCAGTGCGACTGGGCGTTGCCGGCGTTGGAAATCACCAGCAGCACGGCCACCACCGCCACGAACATGGCGATGACCTTGTATTCCTGTTTGAGGAACGCCATGGCGCCTTCGGAAATCGCCTCGGCGATCTTCTTCATTTCGTCGGTGCCCGCGTCCTGCCTCGCGATCCAGCCCGCCCGCCAGAAGGCGTAGAGCAGGCCGACAACGGCGAAGCCCGGAATGATCATCGTCAGGATATTGGTGTCCATGGGTCTTGTCCCGCTCCTCTTGTTTCAGCGCCGGTTGAACAGGTTCATCGCTTGCGCGACCCCTTTTTCAATGATGGCTTCCACCGCCAGCGCGGCCTGATCACAGGCCGTCTCCAGTTTCTGTTCCTCTTCACCGCGGGGGGCCTGCAATACGTACGCCGCGGCGTCCATTCCAGGCGGCGGGCGTCCAATGCCCACCTTCACCCGCACGAATCCCGGACCCATCTTGCCGATGATGTCCTTGATTCCGTTCTGTCCCCCCGCCGATCCGCCCTGCCGGATGCGCAGCCGCCCGGTTTCCAGGTCCAGATCATCGTGGATGACGATCACGTCACCAGGATTGATCCGGTAGAATCGTTGCAGCCCCGCGACCGCGGTTCCGGAAAGATTCATGAAGGTCTGCGGCTTGCAGAGCAGAACCGGTTGGCCCACCGCTTCGCCTTTGCCAGCCATCGCCTCGAATTTTCCGGAGTCCAGCGATATTTTCCACCGCGTGGAGAGCCGGTCCGCCACCCGGAAACCGGCGTTGTGCCTGGTTTTTTCGTATTTTGGACCGGGATTTCCCAGCCCCGCCACCAGATACATCCGCCGTTCCAGTTCCCGGGAAGAAAATTACTTCTTCTTGGCGTCCTTCGCGGGAGCCGCGGCGGCGCCGGCAGCGCCTTCCGCCGCTTTCTTGCCCTTCTCCACCACCGGAACCTCGCCAGCGGGGGCCGCGGCGGCCGTCGCGGCGGCGGTTTCTTCCGCCGCCACGCTGACCAGCGCCACCGGGTAGTCCGCCGAGTAGACGTATTTGACGCCCGCCGGGGGGGTCAGTTCCGACACGTGGATCGAATGACCCAGCGTAATCGGGGTGACATCCACGACGATTTCGTCGGGGATATCCTTCGGGTTGCATTCCACCGTGATGAAGCGGGCGGGCTGTCCCAGGATACCGCCGTCCACCACGCCCTTGGCCTTGCCGGTCAGACGGACCGGGACATCCACGCGGATGGCCGTGCCTTCATGCACGCCCATGAAATCGGCGTGGATGACCGCGCGGCTCACCGGCTCGACCTGGTAATCCTTGAGCAGGACCTCGAAATTGCGGCCGTCGGGAAACTGCAGCGTCACCACCGTGTTACGGCGGCGGGGGGTCTTGAGAGCGGCGCGAAGGTCCTTTTCGACGAAGGAAAAATGGACGCTTGCGGTTCCGCGGGCGTAGAGCACGGCGGGAACCTGTCCACTCGCTCTCAGGCGGCGGTTGGGACCCTTGCCGGTCTCGCTCCGGGGTTGGACTTTCAGAATTTGTTCGCTCATGGCGGTTGCTCCAATCAGATAAACAGTTCGCTCACCGATTCGGCGTCGTGAATGCGGCGGATGGCTTCGCCCAGCACCTTGGCCACGGAAAGCTGCTTAATCTTGCGCGGCTTTCTCGCCTCGGCGCTGAGGGGAATCGTGTTGGTGACAATCACTTCATCCAGCACCGACTCGGCGATGCGGGAAATGGCCGGCCCGCTGAACACCGGATGGGTGGCGTAGGCGGAGACCTTCCGGGCGCCGTGGTCCATCACCGCCTGCGCGGCGTTGCAAAGGGTGCCCGCGGTGTCAATGATGTCGTCCACGATGATGGCGTCCATGCCCGCCACATCGCCGATGATATTCATGACCTGCGCCTCGTTCACCCCCGTGCGCCGCTTGTCAATGATGGCCAGCGAGGCGCCCAGCCGCTTGGAATAGGCCCGCGCGCGCTCGACGCCGCCGGCGTCGGGGCTGACCACGACCGTGGTGGCCGGGTCATACCGCTCCTTCATGTATTCCAGCGCGATGGGCAGGGAGTAAAGGTGATCAAAAGGCACCTCGAAAAAACCCTGGAGCTGGCCCGTGTGCAGGTCCATGGAAATGGCGCGGGTGGCGCCCGCCGCCTGCAGCAATTCCGCGACCAGCTTGGCGGAAATCGGCGTGCGGGGAGCGACCTTGCGATCCTGCCGGGCGTAACCAAAATAGGGGATGACCGTGCAGATGCTGGCGGCCGAGGCCCGGCGCACGGCGTCCACCATCACCAGAAGCTCCATCAGGTGATGGTTGGCGGGCTGGCAGGTGGACTGGATGATGTATACGTCATGCCCGCGGACATTCTCGCGGATTTCCACCAGGGTTTCGCCATCGCTGAAGGAGCCGACCTTGGCGTCCCCGAGGGGCTTTTCCACGTGCGCGCAAATCTCCTCCGCCAACTGGCGGTTGGAGTTTCCTGCGAAAATTTTCATCGGCGCGTTGGTCATGGGCCGCTGGATTTGCGCGAGACGAATATTGAAAGAGGTTTGCACGGGCGCATTCGCTGGAATCCGCCGAACAACCTTGGGCGGCGGCGATCAGCGCACCATCGCGCCGGGATGGCCTCCCTGCCCTGTCGGGGGCCGCAAGCTATAGTGGATGTCCGGGGGGCTGTCAACCTCATCTCACATCAAAATGGAGGGTCGCGCCGACGCCCGGGCCTGTGCGGGGGGCGGCCCTTCATGCGATCCGTGGAGCGTACGCCCCGCCATCCGCACCCGGAAAACCAATCCATATCCGGATACGCCCGGACGCGGTGAGGACAAAATCCCGTCTGTTCCCATACCGGGGGTTGGCGGGATGCGGACCGGGCGGTATCCCGGGGAATCACCTTGGCGGTATTCCAGACTTTGCTGAATCCCCCGGTTTTCCAGCCCGCGAGATGGCGTATTTGGGAAAGATTGGCCGCGCCATGATAACCCTCCGGCGTGGCTGGTCCGCGGTCTGCTTCCGGCCTGGCAAAGAGGAATGGTTCATGGAACATCCGGATTTGAATCTGCTCGCCGCCCTCGACGCCCTGCTGCAGGAAGGGAGCGTCACCGGCGCGGCCCGGCGTCTTGGTCTTTCCACCCCGGCGATGAGCCATACCCTGGCGCGCATCCGGAGCCGCGTGGGCGATCCGGTGCTGGTCCGCTCGGGGCGGGGAATGGTGCTGACTCCGCGGGCCCGGGAAATCAGGGCCCGCGTGCATGAGGTGGTCTCCGGCGCCCGCAACCTGCTGGAGCCGGAAACCCCCATCAATCTCCAGGAACTGGACCGGACCTTTCAGGTTCACGCCAGCGATTACGTGCTGGCCGTCATCGGGCAGGAAGCTGACAGGATCATGCGGGCTGAAGCCCCAGGCGCGAGCCTGCGCATATTGCCCAACGGCGCCGATGACGCCCTCATGGTCCGGGAGGGGGCTTCCGACCTGGCGATAGGGATTTACGGCGATCTGCCGCAGGAAATGCGGAGCCGGGTGTTGCTGACCGATCGTTTCGTATGTCTGCTCCGCAAGGGACATCCCGCCGCCGCGCCGAAACTGACCTTGGAGAAATACGTGGCGCTTCCCCATGTGCAGGTCGCGCCGCGGGGGCGCCCGGGCGGATATATTGACGACATCCTGCGGCAGAAGGGCCTGAAACGCCGGGTCATGCGCGCGGTCCCCTTTTTTCACTCGGCGCTGCAACTGGTTTCCGGGACGGATTACGTGCTGACCGTTCCGGAACGCATCGCGTCCGCGTTCGCCAGCCGCTGGGGGCTTGAAATCCGCGAGTTTCCCGCCCGGCTGCGGCCTTACGCCCTGAGCCTGATTTGGCATCCGCGTTTTGACAACGATTCCGGCCACCGGTTCCTGCGGGATGTGTTCGTGCGGGCGGCGGCGAAGGCGGCGGGCGACCGGCACGATTCTCCCCGCACCAGGCTGGACGCGGGGGATCCGGCGTCAGGACAGTTGCGGAAGCGGCCGCGCCTGCGGAATTCATAGTTGCATGGAATGAAATCATGAATTGAACCATTGTGTATTGATGAAATCCATGCCGTGCTGTTAATCATCTCCCGGAAGCGGCGCATGAAGCGTCCCCAAGGAGAAAACAGCATGAGCCTCAGAGACCCGAACCCATCGAACAAAAACAAGCCCAAGCGCGTCGCGATTGTTATTGCGAATCCCGCGACCTCCAGCACCACGGGGTGGCCCGTTGGTTTCTGGTGGTCGGAATTGACGCATCCCTACCATGCGTTCCACGAGGCGGGCTACGAGGTCGAGGTTTTCAGTCCCGCGGGCGGCAGGTGCGAGGCGGATGGCATGAGCGATCCGCGGGACGCCAGCGGATATTCCGCCTCGGATTTGATCAGCATGGGTTTTATTTCAACCCCGGGTCTCGCCGCGCTTGTCGAGAAGACGAAGCCCGTTGTCGAGATCAACGCCGCGCGCTTCGATGCGATCGTGGTCGCCGGCGGCCAGGCGCCGATGTTCGCCTTTGACAAGGCGTTGGAGTTGCAGAAGAAGTTCGTGGAGTTTCACGAGGCCGGAAAGATCGCCTGCGCGCTGTGCCATGGCGTGGCCCTGCTCCGTTACGCGAAGCTCTCCAACGGCGAGTTGCTGGCGAAGGGCAAGACAGTCACCGGTTTCGCCAATGTCGAGGAGGACTTCGCCGACAACGCCGTGTGGGAAATGGGCGCGCTGCCCAGGGGCAAGCACCTGATGCCCTGGCGCATCGAGGACGAACTCAAAAAGATCGGCGCCAACTTCGTGCAGGCCGGCATGTGGCGTGGTTTCGCCGTCCGCGACGGCAATCTGATCACCGGACAGCAGAATTTCTCCGGAGCCGAAACCGCCCGGCTCATCATCGAAACCCTTGGCCGCTGAGGTCCGGACAACATCACCCCGGGGAGTTCGCGCATGACCCACGACAGAACCAAAGCCCAGGCGATTTTGGACGATTATTTCGATGGCTGGAACGCGCACGACGCCAGCGCCGCCGCCCGGACCTTCGCTCCGGGCGGCGTATACTCGGACCCGGCCACGGATGGATCCATTCCAGGAGCGGAGATCGGCCGCGTCATCGGACCGCTCTGCGCGGCGTTCCCCGATCTCGTCTTCGAGCGTTCGGCGGCGGCCGGAGACAACGGGCGCTACGTGGTTGAGTGGGCCATGCGCGGGCATAACCAGGGCGCCCTTCGCCCGGGGATCAGCCCCACCGGTCAAAAGGCCGTGCTGCGGGGCGCCAGCCTATTCGAGGTGGATGTGGACGGGATACACGCGGTCCGCGGCTACTTTGATCAGAAGGCGTTCTTCGAGAGCTTCGGCCTGATGGCGCTTGTGCAGCCGATCGAGCAGGGTCCCGCGAAGTTCGGATATTCAATGCGCGTCCCATCCGGGAACTCCAAGCCGCCCGGCGTGATCGCGTTGACGTGGATTCAGGGCGCGAACGAGGCGGAAAAGGAGCGCATCCGCGCGCATTCGCGGGAGAATGTGAAGGACTTTCTGGCGGAGCCCGGGTTTATCTCCATCGTCACGGGTTTCACGGGGCTGCGTGGTTTCACCGTCACCGCCTGGGAGGACGAGGCCTCGCTGAAGCGGGCGCTTGCCGGGCATCATGCCGCCGCGATGAAGGAGCTTTTCGGCGGAAACTTCGTCGCGTCGGTCTGGACAAGCGTATGGACGCCCACGCGCATCAACCGGATCTGGGTCCGGTGTCCTTCGTGCGGATCACTTGAAGATGTTTCGGATGACCACCGGGCCTGCAGCCAGTGCCATGCGCCATTGCCGGAGCGTCCGGCGTTCTGGTGATGCATGACAAGTGCAAGCGACAACGAACCGGTCACCGTGGTGGTCACCCGCCGCGTAAAACCAGGCCGCGAGGCGGCCTACGAGGCCTGGTTGGGTCAACTCATCCGGGACGCGGCCCCGTTGCGCGGATTCCTTGGCGCCAAAATGTTGCGGCCGCGCGAAGGAGAGCCGGGCGTTTACACGAGCGTCTTCCGCTTCGACAGCGTTGAAAACCTGCGCGCTTTCGAGGAGAGCGATCTGCGCCGCCGCGCTCTCGCCGGCGTGGCCGGGCTGGTGGAGGCCGATGCGATCTGGAGCCGCTTCACCGGGCTGGAATTGTGGTTCACCCCGCCCCCGGGGACCGTGGCGCCGCAGCCCTCCCGCTTCCGGATGGCCCTGGTGATGATTGCGGTCGTTTATGCGCTTGTGCTGTCTCTTGGTACGCTCGTCTCCGTGATTTTCGCCGGAACGCCGCCCCCATTGAGGCTGTTCCTCACCATTGTCATCGAGATTTTTCTCATGACTTACGTCCTCATGCCGCGGCTCACGCGGTGGCTTGCCGGATGGATCTATCCCCGAAAGGAAGTCGTATGAAAATTGCATTCACCGGAACCGGAAGAGTGGGCTCTCCGCTCGCAAGGCGGCTGGCGGAAGCCGGTCATGACGTATGCCTCGCCCGCGCGGATGAACCGTCGTCCAGTCTGGAGGCGGCTCTCCAGCGCAGTTCCAGGCTTTCAGCCCTTCCCATGAAAGAAGCCCTGGAACATGCGGAGGCGGTATTCCTCGCCATTCCTTTTCAGGCGGTGGAGGGGCTTCTGCCGGATATGGCGGACAAACTGTCCGGAAAAATCCTGGTGGATTGCACCAATCCGGTGGGACCAGGATTGTCCCACGGCCTGAAGAGCGTTCGATCGGGAAGCGAAGCCATCCAGTCGCTGGTTCCCGCCGCGCGCGTGATCAAGGCGTTCTCCATTTATGGTTACGAAAACCTGGAGGATCCGGCGTATCCGGATTATCCCCAGAAACCCGTGATGATGTTTTGCGGAGATGATATTTCCGCCAAACAGTCCGTTTCCACCCTGATAGCGGATTGCGGGTTTGAACCGTTCGATGTGGGCCCGCTGGCGCAGGCCTTGCACCTGGAGCATATGACCCTGCTTTGGGTCAGAATGGTCCGGGCGGGAGGATATTCTCCGCACATGGTTTGGGGACTCATGCGCCGCGAGGCTTCCAGCCCGCCGCGGTGACGGACCTGCCGGCGCGACTCCTCCGTGGCGTGCGGAAAGCCGGACAAACCCCCGGATTTCTCGTGATTCAAATCGTCAGGGCGAATCCGCCATAGGCGACTCCGGCGCCCATGGAAACCGACACCAGGGTTTCTCCCTGCTTCACAATACCGCCGCGAATTGCTTCGTCCAGGGCGATGGGGATGGACGCTGACGAGGTGTTTCCCCGCGTCTCGATATTGCTGATCAATTTGCGGGCGGGCAGGCCAAGCCGCTGCGCCACGCCATCCATGATGCGCCGGTTGGCCTGATGGGGCAGAAACCAGTCCACCCGGTCCCACGTCAGGCCGGTTTTTTCCAGCACTTCCTGGGCGGTGGCGCTGAACAGCAGCAGCGACTGTTTGAAGACTTCCTGGCCGTTCATGCGCACCTTGCCGCGATGGGCGGCCAGCCCTCCGGCGTTCAGCGGCTCCGCGGTCCCGCCGCCGGGAATCTGGATCAGCGCCGACAGATCGCCGCGGGTTCCCAGCACGAAACCATGAAAGCCGCGCGGCTCCTCCACGGGGCCGATGATCGCCGCGCCCGCGCCATCGGCGAACAGGATGCTGCTTTTGTGGTCCTCCCAGTTGACGATGCGGGAAATCAGATCCGCGCCGACCACCAGGGCGCGCCGCCCGTACCCGGAATCGAGCATGGCGCTGGCGGCGGCGCAGGCGTGGATGAATCCGCTGCACGCGGCGGCGATGTCAAAAGCGGGGATGGGGCGTGCGCCAAGGGCGTGTTGCAGTTGCGCGGCGGTCGCGGGCAGGGGCTGGGATGGCGTAACCGTTGCGGCGATGATCAGATCGAGGTCTTTCGCCTCCAGCCCCGCCGTGGAGAGGGCGTTGCGCGATGCTTCCAGCGCCAGGGTGAGGGTATGGACGCCATCGCCCGCCACGCGCCTTTCAGCGATGCCGGTGCGGCTGAATATCCACCCGGCCTCCAGTCCATACCGCGCTTCCAGACTGGCGCTGGACACCCGCTCCTCTGGCAATGCCGACCCCATGCCGATGACGCCGTTGCGTATGTTCATGGCTCACCAGAAGGTCAACTCCCCCACGGGGGAGGCGGAAATCGCCACAAGGAAAAAACCTCCGGCGGCTGACGCCGCCGGAGGTGAGGATTCGCCCTTGAACCGCTCAGGGAGCAGAACACAAACCGTTGCGGCAGACCTGTCCCGCGGCGCATTCGCCATCGGAGCCGCATTTGGCTCCGCCATCGGCCGAACCGGCCATACATTTTCCGGACTGGCAGGTTTCGCCGGGCTTGCAGTCAGAGGAGGCCTTGCAGGCGGCTGTTCCGGCGTCATTCGTTCCGCCGTCAGCGGCCGGTTTCATGCATGCGCCATTGATGCACGCCATTCCCGCGGAGCAATCCGCATCGGCCTTGCACGCCTGACCGGCGTCCGTGGCGGCGGGTTTGCATGCGCCATTGACGCACATCAGGCCGGCGCCGCAGTCCACGTTGGCGGAGCAGGCTGTTCCGCCGTCGGAAGCCGCCGCGAGGCATTTTCCAGACTGGCAGGACTCGCCTGGTTTGCAATCGGAATCGGCCTTGCAGGCGCGAGAGGCGTCGGCCGCGCCCGCGTCCTCTTGGGCCTCCACACATGTCCCGTCCTTGCAGACTTCGCCGGGACCGCAGTCCAGCGTGGAGGTGCAGCGATCGGCGGGCGCCTCGATGCACACGCCGGAGACGCAATCCGCTCCCAGCGGGCAATCGGATTTCTGGATGCAGGTGGAGGCGCACTGTCCCTCCACGCAGGCTTCTCCTTTTCCACAATCGGCGTCCGTGGCGCAATCGGCCGCCGGGGCCACGCAGTTGCCGGCCTCGCAGATTTCCTCGCCGGGGCAGTCATCGTCGCTGGCGCAGACCTTGCCCGCTGAACTGCACTGTCCGGCGATGCAGGATTGCCCTGGTTTGCAATCCGCGGTGCTCTTGCATCCGCCGCCCGCCGGTCCCGCATCGGGTTTGGATGGGACGCATGCGCCATTGACGCACTCTTCGCTGGTGCGGCAATCCAGCGCCTTCGTGCATTTTCCAGCGGCCGGATCTCCAGCCGCATCCTTCGCCGCCGGAGAGCCGCCATCGGTTTTGACGGACGCATCCAGTCCGCCCAGCGTGGTGGAATCACAGGCTTGCGCGGTCCATACGGCAATGGCGGCGAGCATCATCGCACAACAGCGTCGAATCATGGCGTTCCCCTTTCAGACATCCGTTCGAGCGGCGCATGTTATTCACGGGTCGGCGGCTGGCGCAAGCCATGCACGGGAGGTTACGCCGGTTCGCCGAGGAACCGGTATTCCAGTTCGCAGCACTGCCGGAACGTGGGGCGGAAATCGTCCGCCGCGCCCAGCAGGCGCAGATTCTGCATCAGCCCGCCGGCGGCCCGGTAGAAGAAGGTGGCGTCCGCTGGCGGGCGGAAGTGGATGAACTCGAATTTCCGCTTGCGGATATACTGCCTGACCTCGGGGATCATGGTGCAGCGGGAGTAATCGTAGGGGCCGGAAACCTGACGGCGGAAAATGATCCGGATGTCCTCGCAGATCTCATCGGCGGTCTGGCGGTTCTCCTCGCCGATTATCCGGAAACCGCCCTTGATCAACTCGGGAAGCGTGCGCAGCCGCGGTGATTCGCTGATGTCATCGAGGATCATGCGGCGATAGGCTTCGATGAACTCGCGGCGGAACATCCGGACATTGCCGAAATCAATGATCGTGATTCCGCCGTCCGGACGGATCAGATAGTTGCCCGGATGGGGATCGGCGTGAATCAACCCCGCGCTCATGAACGGCCCGTAGGTGGCGCGGATCAACTGATGGCTCACCCGTACCCGCTCTTCCATGGAGGGATTGGATTCAACGAACTGCCTCAGGGTTTGGCCCTCGATAAATTCCGTAGTGAGCACGCGCTGGCAGGACAGTTCCCGGAACACCCTTGGCGCATGCAGATCGGGAAACAGGGCGAACGCCTTGCCCATCAGGTCCGCGCTGCGCGCCTCGCGAAGGTAATCCAGTTCGTGGTGCAGTTCGCGGTTGACTTCATTGAAGTACTCCACGCCGTCCGCCTGGCGGGCGATGGCGCTGATCGACTTGACCATCATGCCGATGTTTTTCAGGTCGTTCGACAGGGCCTCGTCCACGCCGGGATACTGGATTTTCACCGCCACGGGGGTTCCATCATGGGTGTGGGCGCGATGCACCTGCCCGAGCGACGCGGCCGCCCATGGCTTCATGTCAAATCCGGCGAAGAGTTTGTCCGGCGGCTGGCCAAGCTGGTTTTCCAGTTGGCCGATGATCATGCCGGGCTCCATCACCGGGGCCTGGTTGTACAGGCGGCCCATCACCGCGCGGATTTCCGGCGGCATGTGGTCTACCTCCATGGAAAGCTGCTGGCCCAGCTTCATGGCCACGCCCTTCATCTCGCCCAGGGTGGAGACGATTTTTTCCGCCTGCTCGATGGAGATGATGGAGTCTCCATGGGCGGCGGTTTCCTTCCCGCGCGAGATGACCTTGGCCGCCGCCTGGGTGGCGAGCGAGGCTCCCAGCCCGGCGACGCGGGTCAACCGCTGCAGGCGGCCCGCCGGAATTTTGAGCTGGGACTCCTGATCATCCGGTTCTTCATCAAACACGCCCATGATGCTTTTCCTTCCGCATGCTCTGGAAGCGCTGGGAAGCTAGGATCAATCGCCAGCGGACACAAGCTGGAGCCGCCAGGGCGCCGGATGTGCGGGGATGCGTTCCTCGCCATGCAACGGTTCATGCGGGAAGTTCCTCCCCGCGGGCGTTTCCGGATTTTATTCTGGGCCGCCCGCGGCCAGCCCATGGATTTCGCCGGCGATGGGAGAGAGCCGGGCCAGGCATTCAGCCGGCTGGTTCCACGGCAACTCTGCGAGAATTGGCGCGCCAGTGGTCTGTTCGATGATCCAGCCGTTGGATTTCAGCACGTAGGGGTGGTCCCCGCCGGTTGGCGGTTCGTTCTGGTTGAGAATAACCCCGGCCGCCGTGACTCCGCGCGAACGGCAGGCCTCGACGCCGAGCCGGGCGTCATTGATGGTTCCCAGCCGGGCGCGCGCCACCAGCAGCACCGGCAGGTTCAGCCGGCGCGCGATATCCACCATGTCGAACCCCGCGGAGATTGGAACCAGCAGCCCGCCCGCGCCTTCCACGATGGTGAATGGATGACGCTGCATCACCCGCCGGATGGATGACAGCACATTTTCCGGGTTGATCGCCGTTCCTTCGTATCTGGCGGAGACCCATGGCGCCGCAGGCAGCGCGAAGCGCAGGGGGCACGCCTCGTCAAGCGTTTGCCGCTCCCCCGCCGCGAGACGCAGCGCATCGCCATCGGCGGGGAACAGTTCGCCATCGCGCAGGGCGCAGCCTGTTTCGATGGGTTTGATGACGCCGATCGGGACGCCGCGCTCCCGCAGCGCTTTCGCCAGCAGCGTGGAGACATGGGTTTTGCCTACGCCCGTGCCAGTGGCGGACACCATCAGGCCGCGGCAGCCGGCGGGAAGCTGGATTCTGGAGCGGGATGCGGTCATGTGTTCGTCCCATCGGGCGCCGCACCCCGGTTGGTGGTTTCGCGCGCGGCGAGCAGACCCGTCACGGATTGCAGCGACCCCACGGATGAGGCGAGCCAGAACGGAAAGCGCCAGTCAATGCCCGCGCGCGGCCAGGCGCGGGCGATGTCCGTCCGCTGGTCTCGCGGCAGGCGCCAGCTTCGCGCCCGGGTGATGTCCATCCACGCGGCCACATGCAACAGCCCCGCTTCGGCTCCCGCGGACCATGTGGGCCAGGGCCGCATATGCAACTCGATGGCCCGGGCGGCCGGGGGCGCCAGGACTTCGCATCCGCCGCGGATGAGAATTTCCCGCGCTGCGTCCGCGCCCGCCCAGGTGAAGGGACCCCGGCGTCCGCTCCGGGCCGGACACAGCCCCAGATCATGCAGCAGCGCGGCCACCGCCAGGCATTCCGCATCGTGGCGGATGCGGTGTTGATCCGCCCACGCGCGCGCCAGCAGCCAGGTGCGTGCGGTGTGATTGATCAGCGCCGCGTGCGCTCCGCAATCGAGCAGCAATTCCGCCGCCATGCGAGTGCTGGCCGTGTCCGGCAGCCCGCTGGAACGAAGTCCGGCAAGGTGATTCAGGTTCGTCAATTGCTTACCGGCCGGCGTTTTTCGCCAGGGCCTCGATCAGGGTGCGTGTGAAGACAGGCAGGTCATCGGGCGTACGCGCGCTGATCAGGTTGCCGTCCGTCACGCAGGGTTCGTCGCTCCAGATGCAGCCGGCGTTTTCCATGTCATCGCGGATGGCGCTGAACGAGGTCGCCTTGCGGCCCTTGAGTACGCCGGCGGAAATCAGCACCCATCCGGCGTGGCAGATGAAGGCCACCGGTTTGTTTCCAGCGTGGATGGCGCGCACGAAATCCAGCACCGCCCGCGAACGGCGCAGGAAATCCGGCGCCCATCCGCCAGGGACGAGCACGCCATGGTAGTCTGGCGCTTTTACCGCGGCCACGTCGTGGGTGACATTGACGGGATACCCATATTTGCCCTTGTACTGGGGTACGCCCGCGGCGCCAAGCACGTGGACCTCCGCGCCTTCTTCTTTCAGGCGGTAATAGGGATACATGACTTCCATGTCCTGAAAGTCCTTCTCGGCCAGGATGGCGAAACGGACGGATGTGAGTTTCATGGCTGTGCTCCGGTTGTGTGGTGTCTCGCAAAAAAATTCCGGTATGATAATAATCTCTCCCATGCATACGCCCAACCTTTCGCGCCGCGTGCTGTTCCTTTTCCTGACCTTGCAGGCGATGGGGCTGGCGGCCTGCGGTTCCAGCGGCTCCAGCGATGGGGGATTCTCCACGCCGGACAACGCCGCGACTCCCATTCCGGATACGGGAGCCGGCGATTTGGCGGCGGCTGATCGCGGAGGAGGCGGGGATCGTCTCCAACCGCCAGATGCGGATATCGCCGATGCCGGCGATGTTCCGGCGGCGGACAGCGGCGGCGGAGAGGGGGACTCCGGCGGGGTTGATGCGCGGGACAGCGGCGATGAGGAGCAGCGGCCCGATGATATTGGGCCGCCCATGTGCGAATGTCCGCATCCGCCGCCGCCCCGCTGCGAGGACGGCAAAACGCTGGTGTCCATCAGCGTGCGCGGTTGCAAGGGCAATCTCTGCGATATGGTGACGGAGCGTATGGTCTGCGCCTTCCGCTGCGAGCGGGATTCCTGCTTGGATCCGCCGCCCGACGGAGGAACCGCCGATGGCGATGGAGCAGGCGACGCCGCGGTCCCCGACTCCGGAGCGCAGGACGCGGGACTAGCGGACAGCGGTCCGGTTTGTCCGCGCGACAAGGCGTGTGGTCCCCGCCAGTGCGGGCCCGATCCGGTTTGCGGGCTCGGTTGCGGCGCCTGCGACAAGCCGCCGGCGCGCGAATGTCTGGACGCCTCCCGTGTCAGGGATCATCAGCCCATCGGCGTATGCGGCGCCAGCGGACAATGTGAATACGAACCCCGGGTGATCATCTGCTCCAAAGACTGCCAGAATGGCGTTTGCCTGGAGACCCTGTGCGGGAACGGTCGCAAGGACGGCGCCGAAAGCTGCGATGGCGACGCCATCGAGTGCTCCAAACTCAACAACGCATTTGTTTCCGGCAGCGCCAAATGCAAGCCTGGTTGCGATGGTTACGATGACAGCGCCTGTGTTCGCGCGGTTACCTATACCAGCGATATTCAGCCCATCATGACCAACCGGTGCATCGGCTGCCACGGCGCGCGGACGGCAGGCGGCGCGCCCGGCAATTTCCGTCTGGACCGCTACAATAGCGATGGTTTCCGCAACGGCGTATTCGAGATGCGGGCGCGCGTGAAGGTGAGGGCGGTGGATCAGGGGACCATGCCGCCGGGCGGCGGCGGTTTCACCGCGAAAGAGAAGGAAACCTTCATCCAGTGGATGAACGCCGGCGCGCCAGAATGAAACCATCCGGCGTGCGGGCGGACCGGAGCGGCCTTTCTTCATGCGGATGCAAAGACATGTGCGGAGTTATTTCATCGCCTGGAAATTGGGGTTGATTTTCACCGGCCCGTAGCCCAGCGACTCGCCCTTGTACTGGAATGCGCCGCCAAAATTCACCTCGGCGCAGCCAATCTGCAGGGTGGGAAATTCCTTGAGCCGGCGGAGGATTTCCCCGGCGCCCTTGCCCACGTACGTGGTGTCGCTGGATAGCGAATCATCCATCAGCCGCAGAAATTTCCGGCATGTGCTGCTCATGGGCTGCGGCTTGCGGCGCAACTCGCCTGCATCCTCCAGGCGGATGATTTTGCAGGCATCGGGGTCCTGCACGGTCAGCCAGGCCATGCGCCGGTTGGCGTCGAAGCCGTTCTGGCAGTCGCCGGTTTTCATGTAGGCCTTCGCGGCCAGGTAGATCTCTCCGGGCAGCGCTTCAAAGAACAGGAAACAGGCGGCCTCCTGCATTTTGTCCACTTTTTCGGTCACCAGGGCATGCGCCAGCACACTGGAAGGAACCGGCTGGCTTTCGTCGCAGGTCCAGTCTGGAATCACAATGCCGGGGCGGGTTTCCGGACAGGGCAGGTCCTTGCCGTCACAATCGTCGTCGAGTTGATCGCTGCATACCTCGGCGCGGCCCGGATACACGGATGAATCATCGGGCTTGCAATCTCCCTGCGCGGCGGCCTGGCCCGCGGGCGGGGCGTCCCCCGGCTTGAGGCACGCGGAGGCTCCCGATGGATCGGTCCCCACGCCGTCGCTGTCGGTATCCTTGAACAGTTTCACTTCCATGCAGGCCGCCGCGGCGTCTCCAGAACTGGCGGCGCCATCTGGCGGAGCGGCGCCGGTGTCAGCCGCCTCGCCGTCATTGGCGGAAAGGCCGGCGTCTCCACTGGCGGTTGATCCGGAGGAGCATGCGGACAGGGCGGCCGCGAACAGGAGGAGCAGAATATGGATGCGCATGGGCGATCTCCTAGCCAATTCCTGTCCGGGTTAAGGGCTTTTGGACGGGAAAGTCAACCGGAGCGCGCTGGAGGGGTCATCCAGCCATGTTCCAGATGTGGGGGCAGGATCGGGGGAGGCAGTCAAGAAGCGCTTCCCGTCCGGCGGCCCTGCGAAGGTGTTCACCAGAGCAGAATGGCCAAATATTCCTGAATTGACTCAGCGGAATCATATGACCAAAAGAAGCATCCGGCCGTTTTGGGCGGTCCATCTCCTGGAGCCATTGGGCGAAAATCTGGAGTAATCATAGATGATCACCCCGCTCACGGATTTTATTGGGGAAGGGAGTGTGCTGACCAGATGCTAGTCTCCATGTCCGGCGGACCAGGTTCGTCCAATCGCCTTTTTCGCGCCGCGATGCGGATTGACACTCCGGCAAGCCGCCGTTACCTTGCCGCGCGATGAAAACCCTGCCAGCCATCACGGACCCTGTTCAGCCGCCTGTTTATGGCGATCACTGGTTCAACCGGAAACTCAAGGCGATGCTGGTCGAAGAGCGCGATCTGCTCTTTGTCCATCTGGCGCTGCTGATGGCGGCGGTGACCATTCCCTTCGCGGCGCTGCTGTACTGGCCGGGAATGTTTTCCTGGCGGCTCGCGGTGATCTATTGGGCCATCAACTTCCTGGTTTTCCAGGACAAATACATCCTGATGCTGCACTGCACGAGCCACCGGGCGTTGTTCCGGCATCCGTGGCGCTGGCTCGACAAGGGCATGCACTGGGTGCTGGGTCCCTTTTACGGCGAACCGCCCGAGGTATATTTTTGCCATCACCTGGGCATGCACCATGCGGAAAACAACCTGCCCGGGGATCTCAGCAGCACCATGCGATTCCAGCGCGACAGCGCCGTGGATTTTCTCCGTTACTTCTTCCGTTTCCTGTTCTTCATCACCATCGAACTGTCGCGTTATTTCCGGGCGCGCGGCCGCGCCAAGCTGTTTCGCAACACGCTGGTGGGGGAATTGGGTTTCATGCTGGCGTGCGTGCTTCTGTGTTTCGTCAACCTGGAGGCCACGCTGGCGGTCTTCATCATTCCGGTGATCGTGGTCCGCTTTCTGATGATGTCGGGCAACTGGGCGCAACATGCCTTCGTGGACGCCCGCGATCCCGGCAATAGCTACAAGAACAGCATCACCTGCATCAATACCCGCTACAACCGGCGCTGCTTCAACGACGGCTACCACATCGGCCATCACCTCAAGCAGACCCGCCACTGGACCGAGTTGCCCATCGAGTTCCAGAACGACATCGGCAAGTACCGGGACAACAACGCCGTCATCTTCGACGGCATTGATTTCTTCGTGGTGTGGGGAGCGTTGATGATCCGCAACTACGATTTTCTAGCGGATCATTTCGTGGATTTGACCGGCCAGCGCACCCGCGATGAGATCATCGCGTTACTGAAGGAGCGGACCCGCCGCATTCCCGAAGACAACAGCGAACTGGCTGCTGTACCCGCCCCGGCTTGACGGCCGCGTCCAGAGTTCGCTCCGCTGGGCAGTCCGGTTCCTTTCATCCCTTCCTGTCTGTGCTCCAGCGGATATTCCCGCAGCGTTGGCGTGGAGAGGATAAGCCCAGCATGGGCGGATGACATCTCCGCTGGAATCCCGCCGTGGAGGCGGCGGCTCCGTTGCGCCGGAAGGCGGTGCGCGTTAAAGACAGGCCATGAACGGGATGAAGCTCCTGCCGTGTATCGCATATTCCTTCCTGGCGATGGTCCTGCCCGCCTTGGCGGCGGCGCAAACCGCCAGCCCTGTGGCGCAATCGCGCCCGTCCATCACCGAGGTAGTGGAGAAAATGCAGAGCGTGTACGACTCCACCAGCGATTTCCGGGCGGAGTTTGTCCAGGAATACAAGCCCTCCGGCGCCTTCAAGGGGGCGATGAATGTGGCGGAGCGGGTGGAGCAGAAAGGCGTCATCCAGTTCAAGAAAAAGGGGAAGATGCGGTGGGAATATTCATCGCCGCACCGCCGCCTGTTCATTTCAGACGGACGCAAGCTCTGGATGTACGATCCCGACGCGCGGACAGTCACCGTGAACGACAATTTCCGTGCGGAATTGTTGCCCGCCAGCATTTCCTTCCTGTGGGGCGAGGGCAAGCTCAAGGAGGAATTTGAAATTGATTATATCCAGGGAGAATTCATGCTGGGTGAACCCGGCGACCTGCTGATCAAACTCAAGCCGAAGGAAGGCAAGAAGATCGTGACGGCCATGTTTTTTGTCGTGGATCCGAAGTCCTACCGGGTCAAGGAAGCGATTGTGTTTGATCCCGCGCGCAACAAGAATCATCTGAAGTTCCGCAACCTCACGCCCAACACCGGACTGGCGGATTCGCTGTTTACCTTCACGCCGCCGCCCGGAACCGAAACCATCAAGGCGCCGCCGCTTTGATGGAAACAGCGGCTGCCGCCGTCCGATCAGTGGCGCAGGCGGCGCGCAACCCGTCCATCCAGCCGGGAAGCAGCGGCGCATAGCCGCCGGGAGCCGGTTCGCCCGGGGGGCCATACAGCAACCCTTCCAGGGAAAAGATTGAAATATCGGGGAAACCCATGGACTCCGCCAGCAGCACATGCCGGCGCAGGGTGAAAAGGCTGCCATACACAGGCTCATTCCCGATGATGCCTTCGCTGGTCTGCCCCAGTCCGATGGCTGGTCCGCCGGGTTGGTCCTTGACGCCGTCCCAGGCGAGGCGCAGCCAGCGCAGCAGGTATTCCTCCTCCGCGCTGGCGGTGACGCCAGGCCGCATCATTCCCAGCAGCGTCGCGTAGGTCATGGGACAGGCCCGGGGCCACAGGTGTTGATCATCCTCCAGCAATACGGGGGCGCCCAGCAGCCAGTTGCGCAGCATTCTGTAACGCCGCATGTCTCCCAGCGGCGGAATGACGGCGGTATGCAGCGGCAGCCCCGCATCCAGAACGCCATCGCGCAGTTCCTTCATCGCGTGAAGACCACGGCGCGCCATCCGGGCGTTGCGGGTCAATTCCATCAACACCGTGTTCAGATCGCGAAGCACCGCCATCGAGAAGCGGCTCTGGCCGTTCATGACCTGGCGAAGCGCGTTCGCCGCCGCCAGCACATTCTGGCTGGGTTCGGCGTCGAGACAAACGCCAGGCGATGGACTTGATCCGCGGACCAGCCGGGATATCCGCCGGGCGAATGGAACCGCCAGTTCTAGGTATTGTCCCGCAGTGGCGTGGTTGAGGTAGCGGGTGCGGTTGCAACCCAGATGAAGCCACAGGTCCAGCCCCACCGCGCCGCGGCGGAGTTCCTTCATGGACATCAACGTCTCGATGGCGCCGGCGGTGTCATGTTCCCGATCCGGCAATTCCACCAGCACGGCGATGCGCGGTTGCACGCCGGTTCCATCATGAAGTTGGGCCAGCATCCGCCACACGGAATGAAATTCCGGCCGGGCGGCCGCCTGAAGCGGCATGACCCCGGGATGGCGCCGCCGCCAGCGCACCAATTCAAAATACAGCCTGCGGATGGGAGTTGCTTCCGCTATTTCTGGAGCGATCTCCGGCATGAAAACAGATTAATCGAATATTATTCGGTTATGCAAGAGATGGTTGTTCGCCCATGTCATTTGATGGACGGGCCGGGAAGGTTTTTCGCTCCCGGATTGGAGCAGATAACCGGTCAGCAGGTCCGGGCGGAGCAACGCCTGGCGGATTACTCCTCTTCTTCAGGTTCAGGCATGGGCCGATCGATATCGAAGCGGCGCAGGTCGAATGTCCATGGCTGATCGGGATGCGGGGCTGTGGCAACCGCGCGCACCGGCCAGGGTGAAGGTCCTTCGATGGTGAAACGCTGCAGGCGCCGCGCCTCGGCTTCGAAGCGGGTCAACGGCGAGGCGTTGAACGCGCGCCCTTCCGGATGCCACACGTGGTATGCGCAGCCGCCGAGCGAGCGTTTCGACCAGGTATCCAGCACGTCGAATCGCAGCGGGTGGTGAATGCCGATATGCGGGTGCAGGCTGTGCGGCGGGGCCCAGGCCCGGAACCGCACTCCGCCCACCGCCTCTCCGGATTTTCCTGCAGGACGCATCGGCAGTTCGTGGCCATTGACCAGCACCCGGTGGCGTTCGGGCAACAAGCCATCCGCCCGCACCTCCACCCGCTCCATGGAGGAGTCCACGTACCGGGAAACGCCCGAGGCCGTGCTTTCCTCGCCCAGCACATGCCAGGGTTCGATGGCGTTGCGGATTTCCAGGATGACATCTCCCGCATTCAATTGGCCGATCACCGGACATCTCAGG
The DNA here is from genome assembly GCA_022072125.1 of Myxococcota bacterium. Taxonomy (GTDB): domain Bacteria; phylum Myxococcota; class JAJVIH01; order JAJVIH01; family JAJVIH01; genus JAJVIH01. The sequence goes on from JAJVIH010000051.1 coordinate 67,565, forward strand.
TCAAGAAAAGGCCGGTAACCTTCCGGGGGAAGGGGCAGCCCGCGATCAGCGAGAAACTCCAGCACGTCTTCAAAATCCCGCCACAGCCAGTGCGGCAGCAGGAACCGGTCGTGCAGCATTTGCCCCCAGCGCACCAGCCGCCCCTGGTATGGCTTCTCCGCGAAAGCGGCGATCAGCGAACGCACCAGCAGCACCTGAGCGTGAATCATCCGCACATGGGGCGGCATCTCAAAGGCGCGCAGTTCGATCAAACCCTGGCGTCCATGGGCGCTGTGCGGATCAAAGAGTTTGTCCAGCGATATCTCCGCCCTGTGGGTGTTGCCGGTCATGTCCGTCAGCAGATTGCGGAACAGCAGATCGGTGAACCAGGGCGGCGGCGCAGGCTGGTTGCGGCTCTGGAAGGCGCGGCGCAGGGCGATTTCCAACTCATAAAGTTGATCGTGCCGCGCCTCGTCGGGCCTTGGCGCCTGCGAGGTGGGTCCCACGAACAGGCCCGTGAACATATACGACAGCGAAGGATGGTGCTGGACGAAGGTCACGAGGCTGGCGAGCAGATCGGGCCGTTGCAGGAATGGGCTGCGCAGCGGGGATTCTCCGCCCAGAGTGATATGGTGTCCGCCGCCGCTGCCCGCCATGCGTCCATCCAGCAGATACTTCTCGGCATGCAGACCCGCGTGCAGGGCCGCATCGAAGACCGGCTCCATCAGCGCGGCGTGGGCCTCCATCGTATCCACGGGCGGGATATTCACCTCAAGCACTCCCGGGTCCGGAGTCACCGAGAGACGGAACAGGTTCGGACCAGGGGGAGGCGCGTAGCCTTCGATCAGCACATCGAGGCCGGTTTCGTGGCGGACCTCGTCTATCTCCTGCACCAGCAGGAAGAAATCTTCCGTGGTCCACAGGGGCGGCAGGAAGACATACACCTGACCGCCCCGCTCCTCGACGCATAAAGCGGTGCGGACGCCCCCTGGCGGCGGGAATCCGCCAGGTTGCTGGAAGCGGCGCTGCATCGCCTGTTCCTCCGCGGACTGGCGCGGATCGGGGGGCTCATACGGCTCCTCTTCAAACGCTGGAAGCGGCGGGGGAGGGGGGCCGTCAATGCTGTTGAGCGGAAGGCGCAGGCCCAGCGGGCTGTCCCCCTGGATCAAGAACAGATTGCCGCGCCGGAAGGTCCATTTCTGGCTGGTCCACTGGCCATGAAAACCGGAGAGCGGCAGGACATATCCGGCTTCGTTGGCGAGACCGCGCTCCAGCACGCGGGCGAGGCGCCGGCGTTCCTCGGGGTCATTCAGATCAGCCTTGAGCGGGTCGGCGTCGGCGGGCAGGCGGGCCTCATCCTGGAGAAAGCGCCACGGGTCTTCGTAGGCGAGGATCAGGTTGTCTTCCTGCTTGAGTCTGCGCGCCAGCGCCTTGGCGAAATACCGGCACTCGCGCAGGCCCAGGTTGACATCCTGTAGCGCGGGCTCGTCGTGCCAGATGGGCAGGCCATCCTTGCGGGCGTACAAATCCAGCGCCCAGCGCGGCAGGCTCTCGCCCGGGTACCATTTCCCCTGGCGAAGCATCAGCACGCCGCCGGGGGCCAGCCGTTTGCGCAATTCGCGGGCGAGGCGCAGTCCCTGATTCCATTTGGTTGGACCCAGCGCATCGCCATTCCATTCGGGCGCCTCCGGATATTCCCGTGAGTTGAAGGTCGGCTCTCCGCCCATGGTCATGCGCACGCCCGCCAGTTCGAGACGTTCGTCGGCGCGGCGGCCCGCTTCGCGCAGCGCAGCGTACGCTTCTTCCGTGTAGGGCGTGGTGGGACGCGGTTCGTGTCCCAGCCGGCCCACGGTCATCTGGAACGAGACCTCGGCGGCCGCCACGCTGCTGGTGCCTTCGATGGGCGCCGCCAGTTGCGGCACGGCCGTCGCCGCGAGCGGGATATGGCCCTCCCCGCACAGCAGGCCGCTGGTGGCGTCGAGGCCAATCCACCCGGCGCCTGGCAGGTAGACTTCCGCCCAGGCGTGCAAATCCACCACATCCCGCCCGACGCCTTTTGGCTCGCCTGGAATCATGCCTTCATCGGTGAGTTGAACCAGATAACCGCTGACGAAGCGGGCGGCGAATCCGCGGGATCGCAACACCGCCACCAGCAGGGTGGCCGAGTCGCGGCAACTGCCCATGCCGTTGCGCAGCGTTTCCTCCGGCGTCCAGACGCCCAGTTCCTCGCGTATGACATAACGCACGCGCTCGCAGACGCGGCGGTTCAGTTCGACGATCAGGCTGCTGGTGTGTCCTTCCTCGGGAAGCGAGTGGAGAAATTCATGGAAGAGCGGTCCCTCGTCGTAGGAGGAATGCTGGAGATCAAAAAACGGCTTCAGGTCGGTCTGCAATTCCCTGGGGTATTCCCACGGAAAATGCTGGCAGCGATCATCCAGAAAAAAATCGAATGGATTGACCGGTTTGATGTCCACCGCCAGTTCCACCAGGAGATCGAAGGATTCCACCTCGACTCCCTTGCGGAAGCTGACGCGCGCCACGTGGTTGGAATAGGGATCCTGCTGCCAGCGCAGTTCGCAGGGCTGCTCACAGGTCAGGCTGTAGGCCTCGATGCGCGCCTTGGTGTGGTTCGCGGGCCGCAGCCGGACCAGATGGGGGCCCAGCGCGGCCGGTCGCGGATAGCCATAATGGCTGCGATGCTGGATGAGCAGCCGCATGATTCAATACTCCGGAAAAACGTTGGAATCAGCCGCGGCCGGGAACCATGCCCACCTCGGGGAGATCGGCGGCAGTGAGCCTTGGCGGCTCCACATCCGGATCGCAGCGGTACTTCACGAAATCAGTGACGCCTTCCTCGCGCATGAAATCCTCGTCAATCAGCGCGCGGCCGGAGAAGGTTTTGGGGTCCTTCTGGCAGATCATCAGGGTGGCGTCGGCGATGATGGATGCTTTGCGCCACATGGCCGGTCCGCCCAACCCGAAATTGATGGTCGCCTGGGACTCAATCGCGGTGGCGGGCCAGATGGCGTTGATGGCCACTCCGCTGCCCCGGATTTCCTCCGCGAGGCCGTGAACCAGCATGGTCATGCCGAATTTGGTGATCAGGTACCCCACCTTGCCGGGCAGCGCTGAGAGATCAATCGGCGGCGAGGCGGTGAGGATATGTCCCCAGCCGCGCTCCAGCATATGGGGCAGAACCGCTTGGGCGCAGGCGAACGCCGCGCGCGCATTGACGCTGAACATCAAATCCAGGCGCCGCAGGGGGGTTTCCATCACCGGTTTCCACCACAGCGCCCCGGCGTTGTTGACGAGTATATCCACCCGTCCGAAGGTCTTGATGGTCTCTTCGACCATGAACTGGATATCGCCGTCGTTGCGCACATCCACCTGCACGGGAAGGGCCTTGCGTCCCAGCGCTTCCACTTCCCTGGCGACCGTGTGAATGCTGCCCGGAAGGTTGGGCTTCTCTTCCGTGCTCTTGGCCGCGATGACCAGATGGCAGCCCGCGCGCGCCAGGGTCAGCGCGGTTTCGCGCCCAATGCCGCGCGAGGCCCCGGTGATGATCGCCACCCGATCATGCAGATTTTCAGCCATCGTTTCCTCACTTCCCTTCAAATGGGTGTTCCAGGCGCCAGCCTTCGAATCCGCCGCGCAGGCTGACAGCGCTGCTGAAGCCGTTCTCCTGCAAATACATGGTGGCGCCCTTGCTGGAGTTGCCATGGTAGCAGACCACCACGATTTTCGCATCCCGGGGGGTGGATGCGATGAACTCGTTGATATTGTCGTCGCTCAGGTGTTGCGCCCCGGGAATATGCGCCGCCCCGTAGGATCCTGGATCCCGGATATCCACGAATACGGCGGAATGGCTGTCGAGCAGTTTCCGCGCTTCCCCGGCGGAAATTTCAGGTACGCCAGACATGATGAGGTCTCCACGGAAATGATGTTGACGCAATGTGCCACGAACCGGCGCCTTGAGGCAACCGTTCCGGGGGTCAGCGGCTCGCCGTCCGGCCGCCGCCGTGCGGTCCTTCCCGCCTTACCGCCGGGAGCGCCGCTCCCGGGCTGGTTGTGGGGATGCGCCGCGCGAGGTGTTTCCTGCGGCCTTCCGGGGTGGGGCTTGTTTCGCGGACGCTTTTCCCACAGCGGTTTTTCCAGCTGCTTTCCGGTTGTCCAGGGTCTGTTTTCCCGCGCTTCCGGAAGGCTGGATGGGAGGCGCGCCTTTTTTCTTCTTCTCTGGCGCGGCGGCGGCTTTCACCACGGGTTTGGCCGGTACTGGCGGTTCTCCGGACAGCGCCATCTCGCGCAGGAAGCGTCCCGTATGCGAGACCTCCATCCGGGCGACCTGCTCCGGCGTCCCTTCCGCCACCAGACGTCCACCCGCATCGCCGCCTTCGGGACCTATATCCACGATCCAGTCGGCGCATTTGATGACATCCAGGTTGTGCTCGATGACGATCACGGTGTTGCCCTTATCCGCCAGACGTTGCAGCACTTCGAGCAATCGCCGCACGTCTTCAAAATGCAGCCCGGTTGTTGGTTCGTCGAGGATATACACCGTCTTTCCGGTTCCTGGCCGCGCCAATTCCCGCGACAGCTTGATGCGCTGCGCCTCGCCGCCGGACAGGGTGGGGGAGGGCTGCCCCAGCGCCACATAGCCCATGCCCACGTCATCCAGGGTTTGCAGGATGCGGGTGATATTCTTGTGCTGGGCGAAGAACTCCAGCGCCTCGGAGACCTGCATCTGCAACACGTCGTGGATATTCTTCTCCTTGAAGCGGACCCGCAGGGTGGCGTCGTTGAAGCGTTTGCCTTCGCAGACCTCGCAGGGAACGTAGACATCCGCCAGGAAATGCATCTCGACCTTTTTTACGCCGTCGCCCTGACAGGCTTCGCACCGTCCGCCTTTCACGTTAAAGGAGAAGCGTCCTGGATCGTATCCCCACGCCCGCGCCTCCGGCGTCTGCGCGAACAGGCCGCGGATTTCATCGAATACCTTGGTGTAGGTGGCTGGATTGGATCGCGGCGTGCGGCCAATCGGGTCCTGATCAATATTCACCACCTTGTCAATCAGTTTGAGTCCCTCGATGCGATCATGCATCCCCGGAACCAGGTCGCTTTCGTACAGCGCCCGCATCAGCGCCGGGTAAAGGATATTGTTCACCAGCGTGGATTTCCCCGCGCCGGAGACTCCCGTCACCGCGACCAGGCAATGCAGCGGAAAACGGACATCAATATTCTTCAGGTTGTTCTCGCGGGCGCCGATCACCTCAATCCATTCCTTGCCGGGCGCGCGCCGTTGGGCGGGAACCCCGATTTTCCGCCGTCCGGAAAGATATGCGCCCGTCAGGGAGGATTCATTGGCCGCCACTTCCGGCGGAGTTCCTTCCGCCACCAGATGACCGCCGTTGCGTCCCGCGCCCGGGCCGAAGTCGAGAATCCAGTCGGCTTCCATCATGGTCTCGGCGTCGTGCTCCACCACCACCACGGTGTTGCCAATGTCGCGCAGGAACTTGAGGGACTGCAGCAGTTTCCGGTTGTCCCGTTGGTGCAGCCCGATGGATGGCTCATCCAGCACGTAGGTGACGCCGGTCAGTTCGGTGCCAATCTGCGAGGCCAGCCGGATGCGCTGCGACTCGCCGCCGGACAGCGTGGGGCCGGGACGGTCCAGCGACAGATAGCCCAGCCCGACATTGTGGAGAAAAATCAGGCGCGAATTGATCTCCTTGAGCAGTTCCGCCGCGATCGTGTTCTGGTTCTCGCTGAGGTGAGGCGGGAGAGTCCGGAAATGTTCCAGCGCCCGGTCAATGGTCATGCCGGAGATTTCCGGCAGGGTGGAGGCGCCCACCTTCACGGCGGCGGATTCCGGGCGCAGGCGCTTGCCGCCGCAGGCCGTACAGGGCCGCGTGGACAGGAATTTTGAATAGTAGACCTTCTGTCCCTCGCTCTGGGTCTGCTCGAAGCGGCGCATCAGCGTGGGCAGTACGCCTTCAAACGCGATGCGGAAGCTCCCCTTTCCGCGCGCTCCTTCCCAGTTGACGGTGACCTCGCGGGTTCCGGCGCCGTGCAGGAAAACCTTCTGCTGTTCCGGGGTCAGTTCTTTCCAGGGCGTGTCCATGTCCACGCCGATGCTGTCCGCCACGCTGGCGAAAATTTCGTTGGTCCATCCGCCATTCTCGAAGGCGCTGGAGAAGGGCTTGATTGCTCCTTCGCGGATGGTCAGGCCGGGGTCCGGGATTACCTTCTCCGGGTCCATTTCCACGCGGGAGCCCAGGCCGTTGCATTGTGGGCACGCGCCCAGCGGGCTGTTGAAGGAAAAGGACTGCGGACTCAGGTCCGGAAAACCGATCTGGCAGTTGTGGCACCACAGGTGCTCGGAGAGCCGCCGCTCCGGTCCGCCATCGGCGGGAACAATGGCGCAAACGCCCTTGCCCTCACGCAGCGCGGTTTCCACCGAGTCGGTGATGCGGCTGCGCGCGTCCGGCCGCGCCGTGATGCGGTCCACCACCAAGTCGAAGGAATGTTTCCGTTTCTTGTCCAGCGCTTCGAGGTTTTCGAGTTTGACAATCTCTTTGTTGATGCGCGCCCGTGCGAAGCCGCGCTTGCGGAAGTCGTTGATCAACTCCCGGTATTCCCCTTTGCGGTTCTCGAAAATAGGGGCCATCAGCAGGACCTGGGCGCCCGCGGGCAATTTGAGGATTTCATCCACGATTTGCTGGGCCGAAAGCTTGCCGACCCGCGCCCCGCACTGGTGGCAGTGCTGCACCCCCGTGCGCGCGTAGAGGACGCGCAGGTAATCGGCGATTTCAGTGATGGTTCCCACGGTCGAGCGCGGATTGTTGGATGCTGTTTTCTGTTCAATGGAAATCGTCGGCGACAACCCCTTGATGTGATCGTAGTGGGGCTTTTCCATCTGCCCCAGGAACTGGCGGGCGTAGGAAGAAAGCGACTCGACGTAGCGGCGCTGGCCTTCCGCGTAAAGGGTGTCAAAGGCCAGCGAGGACTTGCCGGAGCCTGACACCCCCGTGACCACCACCAGCCTGCGTTTGGGGATGGTCACGTTCACATTCTGGAGATTGTGCTCGCGGGCGCCCTTGATCACGATGGCCTGGGACTCGGAGACTTCGCGGTCCATACACATGCTCCCATTCTGAAACTGCGTTCAGCGGAGCAAGTCATAGTCTGGCGCCGCGTTGCTGGCAAGGGATGGGCTCCAACAATTTCCAATCGCTGTTTCGATATGTTTTTGAACAGGTCAATCCGCCCGGAAATTGGCATGGTTCCGTATTTGGCCGTGGCCGATCCGCTTCCTGGGCGCCCTGCCCTCTGGCCTGGATCACGCCAGTCGCCCGCATTGCGGTCCTCGCTCCTGTCCATGAAAACTTGTTGCTTTTCAGACAGTCCCACATCCAGCCATCCCCATTCCTTGCGGTTGGGCGCTGATTTTCCTACAAGGAAATCCCGTTTGAAGAATGAAGGGGTTTGCCATGCAGCGCGTCCGCAAAGTTGTGATTCCCGCCGCCGGTCTGGGCACCCGCCTGCTGCCTCATTCCAAGGCCGTGCCCAAGGAGTTGCTGCCGGTGCTTGACAAGCCCGGCATCCACCATGTGGTGGACGAAGCGCTGCAATCCGGCATTGAACAGATCATTCTGGTGCTGTCGCCTGGCAAGGAAGCCGTGCTGCGGTATTTCCAGCGGGACGCCGAACTGGAGCAAAGCCTGTTGTCTCCCGGCAAGGAGCGGGAACTCGAAGCGGTGCGGCGCGCCGCCGCCCTGCATGACAGCGTCATATCGGTTTTGCAGGAGAAGCCCCTGGGGCTTGGTCACGCCGTGCTGATGGCGAAGCAGGCGGTGGGGAACGAGCCCTTCGCGGTTATCCTGCCGGATGATATCGTGGAAGGAGAGTTTCCAGCCATCGGGCAGTTGATCCGCGTGTTTGAAGAGACGGGAAAATCCTGCGCCGGATTGATGGAGGTTCCACGGGAAGAAACCCGCCGTTACGGCGTGATCGGCGGCGCCACATCCAGCCGCCCCATTCCGGGTCTGGAAAAACTCCGCCACCACCACGAACGCCTGTACGAGGTGTCGGCGATGATGGAAAAGCCGCGTGTGGAAGATGCGCCCAGCAATATGGCGATTATCGGGCGCTATGTTTTCCTGCCGGAGATTTTCACCTGTCTGGAGCGGACCCCGCGCGGGGCGGGCAATGAAATCCAGTTGACCGACTCCATGCATCTGTTGCTGGAAAGTCACGGATTTTTTGGATGGGAAATCCATGGTCACCGCCACGACGCCGGGGATCACCGCGGTTACCTGAAAACCCAGTTGCGTCTGGCGGCGCGCGATCCGGAACTGCGGGAGGAAATGCGGCGCCTGCTGGCCCGCCATGGGGACGGCACATGACAATCCAAAAGCCGGGGAGGCGATTCGCCTGGTTGTTGGGGCTGCTGCTGGCCGCCGTCGCGGTTCCGGCAGCCGCGTATATCCTTCCGGGATATTTTCTCTTCCGGAAATTCAGCGAGCGTCTGGTGCAATCGGGCGTCAACGCGGCGGTCTGCGAGATCAACGCGGCGCTGCCCGGACCGGGTGGTCAGCCGGTTTCCGCGCCTGGCCGCCTGACCATGGCCCGCGCCGAGCGTCTGCGGCTGGATGTGGAGTTGCCCGGCGGTCCCTGGATTTGGGCGCGCAACGCCGATCATCTGATGATGGAAGGGCCCGGGCGCCCTGGACGCACGCGCGCGATTCTGATTGATCCGGTGACCGCGCTGCTGGCGGGACCTTCCGCCCAGCCGCGATATCTGGAGCAGACCTTCGCGCATCATGGAGTGAAATTCGAGGAGCGCTCCCTTGTCCGGCACGAAGGACGAATCGCCATCGCCGTGGGAGCGCGGGCGGGCGACCGGAACGCGCCCCAGGTGTGGATGGACAAGGATCGTTTCGTGCCGGTGCGCGTGCTGTGGACCGATGAAGACGGCGCCGCCAACGATATGCTGATGCGCGGATGGGGAGCCACCGGATTCGGCGACTGGATTCCGCGCGAGATCGAATGGATCCGCAACGGCGCGCTGGAATGGCGGATTTCCGTGTTGGCGTGCGAAACCGGCGGCGAACCGGCGGCGGAATTGTTCCCCGCGCACCGGCGCATCCGCGGGATTGAGGCCGTTCCCGCGACCGGCGCCGCCGCCGCCGGTCCCGAGTAAGCGTGAATGCCTGCACGCCGGATCAGGTGGGACCGGTCTGCAAACGGCATCCGGAAGTTGAATCGCCGGGAGGTGTTTGCTAAGAGGGTTCCTTCAATTTCTTTACACGCGCGAAGGGTGTTCCAGAGCGCGGGGTTTGCCCTGACAATCCAGTTACGGCGCAGGATGTCCATGAATCGTCTGATTTTCCGGTATGGCGCAGGTTTCGCGGCGGTGGTGATGCTGGCCATTGCAGCGTCTGGCTGCGGTGAAAAGATAGTCCAACTCAAGGTGGAGACCGTTGCTCCCTGTGACCAGGACAACCCCATCACCCAGGACAATTGTGAGGAGATCGTCGCCCAGGCCCTGTGGGCGCCGGCCGAAGACAATCCCAATGACACCGGCGGGGTGGAGGTTGACCTGCCAAACGAAAAAAACCAGCTTCCGGGCATCACGCTGGGAGCGGGGCGCCGGTTGCGGATTGAGTGCAAGAAAGGCGGTCAGGTGGTGGCTTCTGGAGAAAGTCCTCCGCTGGAACTGAAACCCGAAGACGCCGACTCCGATCCGAAAACCGTTAAAGTGCTGGCGCTGCCCAACGGCAAATTCACCCGGGTGACCAACCTCGATTCGGGGGAATGCGTGGATTTGGGCAAGGATTCCAGCGGCAATGAATATGGCCGCATTGGCGCCAGCGCCACGGCCCTGGCCTCTGGCAAGGTGTTGATCGCCGGCGGCGCGCGGTTGTTGTCCAATGGGGCCACCCCGCCCACGGATAACGCCTTCCTGTTTGATCCCGCCACGGGGGTTTTTGAGCCGCTGGATTCGGCGGATAGTAAGATGAAGGCCAAGCGCGCCTTCCATCAGGCGGTTCGCATTGATGAAAAGCGGGTGCTGCTGATGGGCGGCATCTCGGAAATCAACAATGTCCAGGAAACCGTGCGCACGGCGGAAATTTTCGACGAGGAGACCAAAACCTTCAGTCTGCTGGGCTCTTCCATGACCGTGCCGCGCGCCCATTTCGCCGCCGCGCGCCTCTCCAGCGGATACGTGGTGATCACCGGCGGATTGAATGTCTCCAAGAACGACTTCACCCGCGCCGAATACCTGGCCGAGGTGGAAATCTTCGACCCGAATACGGAGCAATTCGCATCCCTTCCGGTGAAGATGAAGAATCCGCGCGCCTACCATACGGCCACGGTATTGATCCGGGATTACGTGATTATCATTGGCGGACGCGACAAGACCGCTCCCGTGGCCGCCACCGAGGTATTTGTTCCGTCGGCCCTTGCACAGCGCCAGGCGCTGATTCAGGACCCGCAGCAGCCGCTGGCCAAGGCGCGTTATGGTCACCGCGCCACCCTGGTCGCCGGCAGCATTTTGATTTCTGGCGGATATGGAACCGTGGGCGCCACCGATGCGGAGACGCGAAACTCCGCGTTGTCCTCCATGGAGTTGTATGTGAGCGCCGGGAATCTTGGCCGGTTTGAAGCGTCCTGCAAGGTGGCGGGGGCTTCCGCCTTTAATCTGGGAGAGTCCCGGGCGCGGCACGCCATGTTCGCGCTCTCGAGCACGGCGGACAGCGGACGGGTGCTGGTTTTTGGCGGACACGATACCTCCGGCAATGCGGTCAAAAAGGCGGAAATCCTGACCCTGAACCGGAGAGGCGGCTGTTCGGCCACGCTGACTTCGCTGGATTTTCCGGCTCCGTCCTGGGATTTCGCGGTCGAACGCTTCGTGAGCGGCCAGATTCTGGCCGTCGGAGGGCAGGCGGCCCAAAACCAGTTGACCTCCGCGGCGACGCTGTACAACCCCTGATCCCAGACTGGCGGCGCCGGCTCTGGGCCGCCAGCGCCATGCTGTTGACGCCGCGGGGCCGTCCGGAGCCAAATGCGGTCAAACGTCCAGGTGAATGCCGTGCGGCGTCAAAGCAAAATAGCCATCGTCAACCACAAGGGCGGCACCGGGAAAACCACCTCGGCGCTGAATATCGCCGCTGGTCTGGCGGAAAAAGGCTACCAGACCCTGCTGGTGGACCTGGATCCGCAGGGGGCCATCGGCACTTCCCTGGGCATTCAGGGGGAATTTCAGACTTCTCACCTGCTCCGGGGTGAGCGCACGGTCGCCGAATGCGCGGTGCCCATCCGCGACAACCTGGATGTCATCACCACCAACGAGCGTTTGTACGAGGAGGAGGCCCAACTCATCCGCGCCCGCAACGGCGCCGTGGTGCTGCGGGATCGCCTGTTGGGCGATCATCATTATCATTTCATGGTGATGGATTGCCCGCCCTCGCTGGCCCTTTTGACGGAGAACGTATTGAACGCCGCCGAACACGCGGTGATTCCGGTGGCGTGCGATTACCTGAGCCTGGTCGCCATCAAGCAGACCATCGCCAATATCGAGGCGGTCAACCGGCGGCTGGTGCGGCCGGTCCGCATCATTGGAATTCTGCCCACGTTTTATGACGCCCGCACGCGCGTCAGTCAGGAAGCGGTGCGGGTGCTCACCCAGCATTTTGGCGAGAAGGTGATGACGCCCATCCGCGTCAACACCAAGCTGCGGGAGGCGCCGAGTTGGCGCAAGACGATTTATGAATACGCGGCGGACTCCCACGGCGCGCAGGATTACCTGAAAGCGGTGGAGGATCTGCTGCTCCGCTGCAATATGTAGGATTCCGGGGACTGGCGGTTATTCCTGAACAGGGATGGTGTTCTTCACCCCATCCCGCGTTTGCGCAGGTAGACTTCCTCGAAGGGGACGGCGGCGTCGCCGTGGGGCGGCTCCACATAGGTGAATTCGCGGCCCTGGAAATTGCGGAACACGATGGCTGATCCCTCGCGCCGCACTTCATAATCGGGGCCGAAGGGGACCTTGCCGCCGCCGCCCGGCAGATCCACCACCAGCCGTGGTATGGCGAAGCCGCCGATGCGCCCGCGCAGTTCCTCCATGATGCTCACGCCCACGGAGAGCGGGGTGCGGAAATGTTCACTGCCTTTCACCAGATCTCCCTGGTGCAGGTAATAGGGAAGGATGCGCTGGCGGATCAGGTCCATGCACAGCAGGTGAATCAGCCGCGCGCTGGTGTTGACGCCGCGCAGCAGGACCGATTGGTTGAGCACCGGAACCCCATGATCAATGAAATGGGCGCAGGCTTCCGCGGCTTCCGCGGTGACTTCGGCGGGATGATTGAAATGCGTCACCATGTAAACCGGAGCGAAGCCCCGCACTTCCTTCGCCAGTTCCGGTGAGACCCGCATGGGCAGCGTCACCGGCGCCCGGGTGGAAAGACGGATGATCTCCAGGTGAGGAATGCGCCGCAGCCGCTCCAGCAATTCCAGCAGCCGTTCGTCGGATAGGCTCAGCGCGTCGCCGCCGGTCAGCAGCACATCGCGAATGGCCGGGGTGTGGGCGATGTATTCCACACCCTGGTCCACATCATCGCGGTTGATCTCCGCCTCGCTGGTGAAAGTCAGGCGGCGGCGCATGCAGTGGCGGCAATAGACGGCGCAGGTATCATTGACGAGCAGCAGGGCGCGATCTGGGTAGCGGTGGACAATCCCCGGAACGAAGCGGTGTTCCTCTTCCGCCAGCGGATCATCTGTGGGCGCGGTGCTGTCATGAACCTCCGCCTCGCGCGGGATGGCCTGCATGCGAATGGGGCAATTGGGATCGTCCGCATCCATCAGACTGGCGTAATAAGGGGTCACCGCCATGCGCGATTCCGCCTGGGTGGCGCGCACTCCCCGGACTTCTTCCGGCGCCACGCGAATCCAGCGGGCCAGTTCGTCGAGGGATGTGATGCGGTTGCGGAATTGCCAGCGCCAGTCCCGCCAGAGTTGGTCTGGAATGGATTCCCGCCGTAATAGCGGCGCCGTCTCCGCCACAGGCGGGCTTGGAGCGCCGGATGGAATGGTTTCCACGCTCATGACCGCACACAGGTAACGTGGCGGTCTTGCAATGGCAAGCTGGCGTTCGTGTGGCGGCCGGAGCTATGCTCATGCCATGCGTATGTGGAGAGCAAAATCCGCGGCCCTGTTGTTGTTGCTTGCGGGTTGCGGCGGCGACGCCGGCAAAGCGGATCCCCATACGCCGGGCAGCCCGGATTCCGCTGGAGAAGCCGGAACCCAGCTTGCGGAATCCGGTGTTGACGGTGCGTCTCCGGCTGGAGAGGGTCCGCGGGACTCCGGCGAGGCGGACCAGCCGGCCGCGCCCACGGATGGAAGCGCCAGCGAAGTGGATGGTCCGGAGGACGGCGGCGGAGACGATATCATCTCCCCTCCCGATGTGATTCAGCCAGACGCTGCTCCGGCGGATGCGACCCCCGGTGACTCCAATCCCGCGGAGTGCAAGGACCCCTTCCTGCGCCGTCCCGCGCTGGAGGTTGACCTGGAAAAGAAAGCTTCCGTTGCGGTGAAGCTGCCGCCTTGCAGCCAGGCGCATTATTATCCAGCGGAGGCCAAAGGCGCCTCGGTGAATATCCTCTGGAATGGGTCTCCCGCGCGGGTCGTCGTTCAGCAACTGGATGGAACCATCATCGCGGATCGCAATTCCACGCCGGACGAGACGCTCCGCATCAACATGATGGCGACCCGTCCGGGAGAATTTCGTGTCGCGGTGATCAGCACGGAGGGAGTTGACGGTTCGCTCTCGGTGAATTGCGTGGATGGATGCAGCAACAGCTACACCCGCCACCCGGTGGTGCTGGTGCATGGCTTCAGCGGTTTCGAGAATATCGGCCCGGTGGATTACTTCTGGAAGCTCAAGGACGAATTCGGCGGTGTTTATGACATTTTCACGCCCCAGCAGGACGCCTTCAACAGCATCCAGGAACGGGCGAAGCAGCTTCGCGAACAACTGGAAGGCTACCGCAAGCGGCTGGGATACAGAAAATTCAATCTGATTGGCCACAGCATGGGCGGGCTGGATTGCCGGGCCCTGGCCAGTCAACTCAACTACGCGACGTATATTTCATCCATCAGCACCTACGCGACGCCGCACCAGGGCACAAAAGTGGCCGACGCCGTTCTGGGGCTGATTCCCGGCGAGACGGGCAAGGATATTCTCGGAACGATGCTGAATTTGTTCGGCGTTGCGCTGGGCGGCTCCCGCGAACAGGACGCCAAGGCGGCGCTATCCCAACTCACCACGAAATACCTCAGGGAGACTTTCAACCCCGCCACGCCCGACGCCCCTGGAGTCAAATATTTCTCGATCACGGGAAAAACCTGCGCCGGCCTGGGCTGCCCTCACGATGTCATCCGTGTGCTGCGGCCCACCTATGAACTGCTCAAACGGCTGGAGGGCGATAATGACGGACTGGTCTCCGTGACCAGTTCGGAGTGGGGGGAATCCCTGGGCGTCCATCAAGCCGATCACATGGCGGAGGTGGGACACCTCTTCGGGGCCACGGGCCCCTACAAACACCTGGCCTGGTTCCAAAATCATTTTTTCATTCTGCGTTCCCGTGGTCATTGATTCTCCGTCATGATCGGTTTGGGTTCGCCCCGCCGGGGCGGCTTGCACGGCCCATGATCGCATGGAGATCCGCCGCCGCTGCCTTGCGGCAGCGGCGGCCTCGCCCCGCGCAAGGCCCGGGAACGCGCGCCGCCGCCGCCCCCCACGGTCCCCGCTTCATGCGCGCACCGGCGCCTGCCCCGGCCGCCCGGCTCCATTCGCGCACCGCACCCGTACGGGTTGACGGGGACCGACCCGTCCGCGGCCGCGCGCGCCAGGCGAGGC
>JAJVIH010000023.1 GCA_022072125.1 Myxococcota bacterium
GCGCGCGCCTGCGGATGAGCGCGCGTGCGGGCGAGAAAAATCCCGGGCGATCCCGCGGAAGATCTTTGACAACCGAATATCCAGCGAAAGCGGGCGGGGAAAAATCCCCGTCCGTTGTTGAGAGCAGGGTGGTGGGGAGAGGGGGTGGGGGGGTGTCCTTACCCGGTTTCTCCGGGGATATTGGTCAGGTAGCGGGCGATGAGTTCACGCTGTATTTCGCTGGAGCCCTCGCCAATCTCGGCCAGACGCGCATCCCGGTAGATGCGTTCGATCGGGAAGTCCCGGATATATCCGTATCCGCCGTGAATCTGCAGCGCGTCATGGACCGTGCGGGTGCAGACCTCGCTGGCGAAGAGCTTGGCCACGGAAGGCAGGCTCCAGTCGGAGTCGCCGGTCTCGATGCCCCAGGCCGCCCGCTGGATCATCATGCGCGCGCCCTCGATGCCGGTCGCCATGTCCGCGAGTTTGAAATGGATTTCCTGGAATTTGGCGATGGGCTTGCCGAAGGCGCTGCGCTGCTGGGCGTATTTCACGGCCTCTTCAAATGCGGCGCGGGCAATTCCCAGGCAGAAGACGGCGAAGCCGATGCGCCCGAATTGCAGCACGCTCATGGCCTGCAGGAAGGCTTGTCCTTCCTCGCCCAGCAGATTGCCGGCGGGGATGCGGCATTCATCGAAAAACAGCTCCGAGGTGGGAGAGCCGCGACAGCCCAGCTTGTCCAGCGGCTTGCCCGCCGTGAATCCCGGCGTTCCCTTTTCGACAATGAATGCGCTGATGCCGCGCGTGCCGCCTTCCTCGCCCTCCGTGCGGGCGTACACCACCGCCACATCGGCGATGGGGCCGTTGGTGATGAACATCTTGGCGCCGTTGAGGATGTAATGATCGCCCTCCCGCCGCGCACGGGTTTTCAGCCCGGCCGCGTCGGAGCCGGAGCCCGGTTCGGTCAATCCCCATGCGCCCCACCATTCGCCGGAAATGAGTTTGGGCAGATATTTCCTGCGTTGTTCCTCGTTTCCCGCCGACAGAATGGCGCGCCCGCACAGTCCGATGGAAGCGCCGATTGACAGCGCGGTGGAAGCGCAGGCCGCCGCCAGTTCCTCGGCCGCCAGGGTGAAGGTGACAAAATCCACCGGAGAGCCGCCGTATTCTTCCGGCATGCCCAGTCCGTGGTAGCCGATTTCCGCCGCCGCGCGCACCACGCCGGGATCGGGCCGGCCCAGCAGGTCGATCCCGGCGGCCTTGGGGACCACCACCTCGCGGCAGAACCGGCCAAAGCGCTTGCGGATGTCTTCCTGCTGTTCGTTCAGGGAAAAATCCATGGTTGTTGCTCCTGTGCGGAATCAGATGTTGAGGAAGCCGCGGGCGATGATGGAACGCTGGATTTCGCTGGTTCCCCCGCCGATGGTGCCCACCTTGGCGTCGCGGAACATGCGCTCGACTTCGTAATCCTTGATGAAGCCGTATCCGCCCAGCACCTGGATGGCCTGGTTGGTGTGCCGCTCCATCGCCTCGCTGATGAACACCTTGGCCATGGCGGCGGCGGAGAGGATTTCATCCTTGTCATTGTCGAGCATCCACGCCACCCGGTAGAGGAGCAGGCGCGCGACTTCCAGATCGCGCTTCATCTCCGCGATTTTCCGGCGGATGGCCCCGAAACGGGCGATGGGGCGCCGGAACTGGTTGCGCTCCAGGGCGTACTGGGTGCAGGTCTCGATCAGATCCTCCAGGCCGCCCAGGCTGGGCGCCAGCAGGCACGAGCGCTCCCAGCCGAGGATCAGCTTGGCCACCAGCACGAAGCCCATGTTCTCCGGGCCCAGCAGGTTTTCCACGGGAACTTCGCAGTCTTCAAACACCAGTTCGCTGGTCGGCGAGGTGCGCATCCCCAGTTTATCGAGGTGCTGTCCCACGCGGAAGCCGGGGAAACCCGATTCCACGATGAACGCGGAAATCCCCAGGGATTTCTGCCCCGGATCAGTCACCGCGGTGACGATGAACTGATCGCCCACCGGACCGTTGGTGATGAACATCTTCGAGCCGTTGAGGATATATTTGCCGCCCTTGAGAACGGCGCGGGTCTTCATGGACGCCGCGTCCGAGCCGCTGCTCCATTCGGTCAGGCAGAAGCCGCCAATCCGCTCGCCGGAACAGATGCGCGGCAGGTACTTCTGTTTCTGCTCATCCGTGCCCATTTTCCAGATGGGGATGCCGCACAGGATGGTATGCGCGCCCATGGACAGCACCATGCCGCCGTCGCGAGCGCCCTTGGCGAACCCTTCGTGGGCGATGCAGGCGCCGGTGCAGCCCGCGTCTCCGCCGCCATATTCCGCGGGAAAGGGCAGGGCGAACAGGCCGAACTCGCCCATTTTGTTCCAGAGTTCCCGGTTGAACTCGCCGCGGTTGTCGCGGTCACGGACGGTGGGGGCCAGTTCTTCCCGGCCGAATTTGAAGGCTTCCTGGCGCAACTGGAGTTGTTCGGGAGTGAACGAAAATTCCATGCGGATATCCTTGTTGAAGCGAACGCCGGAACTATATGCGCCCCAGGCTCCGGATTCCAGGAGAAACTGGGACGCATTGTGATGATGAAGCCGGGAACCCGCGCGCCGGCGTCCATCCTGGAGCATCAATCCAGGCATGGGAGGGATGAGGCCGGCCGTGCGGCCTGATCCGGGGTTGCGCCGCCGGATTCATTTCCGCCGCGTCGAGGCTTCATCCGGAGATGAGCATGTCCATCACCCTGGTTCGCAGGGGGACCATGCTTGCGTCGCCACCGGAGTTTGGTCATGCTGCGGGTGTTGTCACGGCTACACGGAGGAAATCCCATGGCGGCGGAAATGGTGATTGCGGTTTATCGTCCCAAACCCGGAGCGGACCGGGCGGCGCTGTTACAACTGGTGCGCGAACATGCCCCGGCGTTGCGCAAGCTGGGGCTTGCCTCCTGGACACAGGCGGTGGTGATGACCGCGGCGGACGGGACCATCCTGGAAATCTTCGAGTGGACCTCAAAAGAGGCGGTGGACGCCGCCCACGATCACCCCGAGGTGAAGAAGATGTGGGATCGTTTCCATGAACTCAGCGACTATGTTCCGCTCAAGGACCTCGCGGAAGCGCAGGGGATATTTCCCCATTTTCAGCGGTTGGAAAGCGAACGCGCCCACCGTGTCATCCATTTTGAGATTCCCGCCGATGACCTGAAACGCTGCGCGGAGTTCTACAGCCGCGTTTTCCGCTGGAAGACCAGCAGTTGGGGCGATTTCCCCTACTGGCTCGTGGACGCGGGAGACGAGGCTGCGGGGGGCGTGAATGGCGCAATCACGAAACGGGAGAAACCGCTGACCCAGGTGACGAATATCATCGAGGTTCAGGACCTTGAGGCCGCCGTCCGGGAAATCCGCGCCGCCGGTGGAACCGTGGAACTGGAGAAACACGCCGTCCCCGGCGTGGGCTGGGCGGCCTATGCGCGGGATACCGAGGGCAATCTCTTCGGCATGATGCAGCCCGATCCCGCGGCGAAATAAGGCGGCGGCGCTTCCTTCGCAATTTCCGCATGGAAATTCGCGGCCGCCCTTTTCGCGGCCGCCGCGTGGTGATATAGCTCACGCCCGTTTTCAGAAGTTCGCCGGTTAACCAAGTAGTCTTCCCTCCGCAAGGGAGCCCGAGATGCAGAAATTCGAGAAGCTGGTGATTGCGGGCGTGGCCTGCGTGGACGCCCCTCACCGCATCCCTTCAAAGTCCATCGAGGACCAGTTGCTGCCGGTCACCTCCCGGCTCGATATCAAGCCGGATATCCTGACCTCGCTCACCGGCATCGAAGCCCGGCGCTTTTGGGACCCCGGGGTCATGCCGTCGGACGCAGCGGCCATGGCGGCGGAAAAAGTGCTGGAGCAAACCGGCGTCCCCCGCGATCGCATTGGCGTGCTGATCAACACTTCCGTGTGCCGCGATTACGTGGAGCCATCCACGGCGTGCATCGTGCATGGCAACCTGGGTCTGCCGGCGTCATGCATGAACTTCGATGTTGGCAACGCCTGTCTCGCATTCATGAATGGCATGGAAATCGCGGGCCATATGATTGAACGCGAGCAGATTGATTACGCGCTGATCGTGGATGGCGAAGGTTCGCGTTTTGTCACCGAGCAGACCATCGAGCGCCTGTTGCGTCCGGAGACTGATGCGAAGGATTTCCGCTCCCAGTTCGCCACCTTGACCCTCGGCTCCGGCGGAGCGGCCATGGTGCTCACCCGCGCGGATCTGTATCCCGCGGGACACCGGGTCATCGGCTCCGTGCAGCGCGCCGCCACCGAACACAGCCGCTTGTGTTATGGACAGAACGACATCATGCGCACGGACGCCAAGGCGCTGCTGCTCGCGGGCCTGCAACTGGCTTCCGGAACGTGGGAGCAGGCGCGCAGTGAAATGGGATGGAGCGACAGCGTGCTGAACGAACTGGTGCTGCACCAGGTCAGCCAGGTGCATACCACCCAGCTCTGTTCGCTGCTGGATATCAACATGGACAAGGCTTACAAGCTCTATCCCGAATTTGGAAACGTCGGTCCGGCTTCCGTTCCCATCGTTCTCGCAAAGGCGCTGGAGGAAGGCCGCATCCAGCCCGGGCATCGCGTCGCGCTGATGGGCATCGGCAGCGGCCTGAATTGCATGATGGCCGAAGTGATCTGGTGACCGGCCATGCGCGGATTGTCTCCGGAGCTTTATCCATGGCGGCCGCGATATCTGGATATCGCCGGGCGGCGGATGGCCTGGGTTGAAGAGGGATCGGGCTTTCCCGTGGTGATGGTCCACGGCAATCCCACCTGGAGTTTTTACTACCGCAACCTGATCCGCGCGCTTTCGCCGCATTTCCGGGCCATCGCGCCGGACCATATCGGTTGCGGCTTCTCCAGCAAGCCGGACGACAAGGATTATTCCTACCGCCTGGATCAGCGCGTGGCGGATTTTGGCGCCTTCATCCAGGGACTGGGATTGCAGCGGCTCTCGCTGGTGGTTCATGACTGGGGCGGCATGATTGGCATGGCTTGGGCGGCGGAACATCCGGAGATGATCGAGCGGATTGTCATCCTCAATACCGCGGCGTTTCCCAAGCCGGCGGCGAAACGGCTTCCTTTCACGCTCAAACTCGCGCGGGATTCCCGCCTGGGCGCCTTTCTGGTGCGCGGATTCAACGCCTTCAGCGCGGGCGCGGCCTTTCTCGCGGTCGAAAAGCCCATGCCCGCGGCGGTGCGCGCGGGCTACACCGCTCCCTACCAGTCATGGGATGACCGGATAGCCACGCTGCGTTTCGTGCAGGACATCCCCCTCTCTCCGCAAGACCCGTCATACGCCGTGGTGGCGCGCACGGCGGAAAGGCTGCATGTTTTCGGCGAGACCCCCATGCTGATCGCCTGGGGCATGCGGGATTTCGTATTTGATCATCATTTCCTCGACGAGTGGAAACGGCGTTGTCCCCACGCCCGCGTGCAGGAATATCCGGACTGCGGACATTATGTGCTGGAAGACGCGGCGGGCCGGATTGAGCCGCTGATCGCCGGTTTTCTGCGGGGAATATGAGCCAGGTGGTCAACATCGCCAATGCGCTCACGCGGATCGCCGGAGCCAGGCCGCACGCCCAGGCCATCGTATTTCCGGCTGGGCGGACGAGGGATGGCCGTGTCACATACGCGCACCTGACCTACCGCCAACTGGATGACGACAGTTCGCGCATCGCGCGGGGGCTTGTCCGCGCGGGGATTGGCCGCGGGGTGCGGGCCGCGCTCATGGTCAAGCCCAGCCTGGAATTTTTCTCGCTGATGTTCGGGCTGTTCAAGGCGGGGGCGGTTCCGGTGCTGATTGATCCGGGCATTGGCGTCCGCCCGTTGAGGGAATGCCTGGCGGAAGCGGCGCCCGAGGCGTTCATCGGCATTCCGCAGGCGCATGTGGCGCGCGCCGTGCTGGGATGGGGGAAGGAAAGCATCCGCACCTTGGTGACGGTGGGACGGCGCCTGTTCTGGGGCGGGCTGGAGCTTGATGAACTCCGCCGCATGGGCGAGGGAACGGACTCCGCCGCGGACACCCAGGCCGATGAAATGGCGGCCATCCTGTTCACCAGCGGCAGCACGGGAACGCCCAAGGGCGCCGTGTACACTCACGGCGTATTCGCCGCGCAGGTGGAGATGATCCGCGACTGTTACGGCATCCAGCCCGGCGAGGTGGACCTGCCGACCTTTCCGCCGTTCGCGCTGTTTGATCCCGCGCTGGGAATGACCACCATCATCCCCGACATGGACGCCACGCGGCCGGCGTCGGTCAATCCGCCGCGCATTCTGGAGGCCATTGAAAACTTCGGCGTCACCAACATGTTCGGCTCGCCGGCCCTGCTGAATACCCTCAGCCGCCATACCGAGCCGCGCGGCATCCGCGTGGAAACCCTGCGCCGGGTGATTTCCGCCGGCGCGCCGGTGCCTCCCGCCGTCATTGAACGCATGCTGAAAATGCTGCCCGCGGGCGCGCGCATCCATACCCCTTACGGCGCCACCGAATGCCTGCCGGTGTGCTCCGTGGACAGCGCCGAAATCCTCGGATACGCCCGTGAGCGCACGGAACGCGGCGAAGGCGTATGTGTCGGAAAACCCGTCGAGCCCAACCTGGTGCGGGTCATCCGCATCACCGATGAACCCATCGAACGCTGGTCCGGCGATCTGGAACTGCCCGCGGGGCAGACCGGCGAGATCACCGTGTTGGGGCCCACCACGACGAAGGAGTATTTCCGCCGCGACGCCGCCACGCGCCTGGCCAAAATCCTCGCGCCGGACGGCAGGGTGATTCACCGCATGGGCGACCTGGGGTATTTCGACGCCGCCGGACGGCTTTGGTACTGCGGACGCAAAAGCCATCGCGTGGAAACCGCGGCGGGGCTCATGTTCACCGAGACCTGCGAGGCGGTCTTCAACACCCTGCCCGGGGTGATGCGCACCGCCCTGGTAGGGGTGGGCCCGCGCGGAAACCAGAAACCCGTTTTATGCGTGGAGCCGGAGCGCGGCCATGCCTACACGGAAATCGATCTGCGGGAGCGCATTCTGAACCGGGCGCGGGAGTTTCCCCACACCGCGGCCATTTCCACCGTGCTGTTCCATGAAGGCTTCCCGGTGGATATCCGCCACAACGCCAAGATCGGGCGGGAGAAGCTGGCCGTCTGGGCGGCGGAAAGGCTGCGATGAAGGCCCTGGTGACAGGCGGCGGAGGCTTCCTGGGCTTCGCCATTGTCAAGGAGTTGCGCGCGCGCGGGCATGAGGTGATCAGCCTGTCCCGGCAGGCGCATCCGCATGTGGATGAGACCGGGGCGCGCCACCAGCGCGGGGATATCACCCGCAAGGAAGATGTGTTGCGCGCCGCGGAAGGCTGCGGCGTGATCTTTCACGTGGCGGCGAAGCCGGGGATTTGGGGTCCGTGGAACGAGTACCACGCCATCAATGTGCGGGGAACGGAGCACGTGCTGGAGGCCTGCCGCGCCCACCGCATTCCTCATCTGATCCACACCAGCACGCCCAGCGTGATCTACAGCCCGCGCGGGGTCAGCGGCGCGGATGAATCCATTCCCTATCCGGAGAAATTCGAGGCCCATTACCCGCACACCAAGGCGATTGCGGAGCGCGCGGTGCTCGCCGCGAACAGCGAAACCCTGAAGACCGTGGCGCTGCGTCCGCACCTCATCTGGGGTCCGGGAGACAACCAGTTGTCGCCCCGGCTCGCGGCGCGCGCCCGGGCGGGAAAGCTGCGCATCGTGGGCGGCGGCGAAACCCTGATTGACACCGTCTTCATTGACAACGCCGCACGCGCCCATGTGCAGGCGTGGGATGAACTGCGCGAGCGGGGCCGCTGCGCCGGGAAAGCCTATTTCATCACGCAGGGCGAGCCGCGGCCGGTCCGGCAGGTTCTGGAAAGCCTGTTGGCGGCCATGGGCATGCCCCAGCGCCTGCGATCCATTCCCGCGCCCGTGGCGTGGACGGCGGGCGCCCTGATGGAAGCGGTTTACACGTTGCTGGGCCGGCAGGATGAACCCATGATGACGCGCTTTCTCGCGCACCAGCTTTCCACGCCGCACTGGTACGATATCAGCGCCGCGCGCCGCGATTTTGGCTACGCGCCGGCCATTTCATTCGATGAAGGGCTCCAGCGGCTTTCCAGCGACAAGACCTGGCTCGCCAGCCTGAAATAGATCCGCGGCGCCGTGCGCGTGAGTGCGGGCGCCCGGTCATGGACCCGTGGGCGGAGTTGCGGTTCCGGCTGGGGTGGCGGGGGCGGCGCCCGCTCCCTGCAGGCGGTTGCGCAACTCATGGATGGACGCACGCAGGTTGTTGTAGGCGGCCCATGCCGGGTCGCCCTCCTTGATGACGCCTTCGCAGGCCCGCGCGTGGCTCTGCGCGCGCAGCGGATCGCTCCGCCCCAGCAGGTGGTATTCGGCCAGCCGGAAATGCACGTCGCAATCGTTGGCGGCCTGGGCTGGCGCCTTCGCCAGCCGGACAATCCCGTCCAGCAGCCGCCCCATTTTGCTGGTGAGCTGGAAATTCCGGGCGCAGCGTTCGTACATGCCGGCGAACAGATCCCGGCGCCCCCGATCCAGGTAAATTTCCCCGAGCAGGGTGAGCGCGTCGCAGTTTTCGGGCGCCCGTTTGATCAGTTCGATGAGGTAGGACGCGGCCTTGTCATGTTCATTCTTCAGCCCGTGATAGGAAGCCATGTTCAGCATGGCGTTGACGTAGATGGCGGTGAAGTCCGCATTGGGCGCCCCGCGCAGGTATTCGTCAATGCTGATGGGGACCTGCCTCCAGGCTTCAAACGCATCGTCCATGCGGTTGAGCATGGCGAGGCAATTGCCGCGTTTCAGGTGGGCCTCCGGCTCCTGCGGAAAGTTTTTCAGAGCCTGATCGAAATGGAACACACACCCCTCCGCATCGCCTTTTTCCAGCATGCGGGTTCCCGCGATCCGGTGCGCCATGGGATTGAGCGGGTCAACCACGAACGTGTTGTCGAGGTAGCGGAACCCGGCGTCATCATCTTCAAGCTGAAAGGACAGGTGGGCGAGGTTGTTCCAGAGTTTGCGTTGCGACTCCTTCAGGTCGGGGTTGTTGGGGTAAATCCGCAATTCCGCTTCCAGCACCTTGACGCCGCGCTCCCAGGCGTCGCGGGCGCGAATCATGCGGTCCTTCCGGACGCTGTCGTCCTTGGCCGCGGAGCTGAGCTGGACATGGCACAGGCCGATGTTGATCCATGCGTCCGCGTAGTCGCCGCGCAGCAACACCACCTGCTCGTATTCGGCGATGGCTTTTTCGCAATCGTAATGGGGCGAACTGGCGTCGCGATAGATATCGCCCAGCCAGTAGTGGTTGCCCCAGGCGTTGGGCGCCTTGGCCACGGAATCGGACCACAACAGGTATGGATCGGTGTATTGCCGCGTGCGCTCGAAGTTCATGAACATCAGCACCAGCAGGATGATGGACGCGCAGACCACGGTTTTGGCGTCGGCGCGGACGCCCGTGGTCAGCGGAATGGGTTTGAAGCGGGCCAGCGCCGCCAGCGCGTAGGCCGCCACCATGAAAATTCCCAGGGCGGGCAGATAGGCCCGTTGCTCCGCCAGGTTCTCCTGCAGCGGATAGAAGCTCGACGACGGCGCGAGGATGATGAAGAACCACAACACGCCGATGGTGATGATTTTGTGATCCAGCCAGAACATCAGGGCGCCCACCACCAGCACGATCAGGAAGATCAGCTTGAGGATGGTCATGGATTCGAGAATGCCGCGCACCGTGGGCAAATGATGGACGATATTCAGGTCCACCGGCGCCGCCATCAGCGCCAGGTATTTCAGCACGGCGTTGATCTGGGTCAGGATATTCTCCGGAATCGTGCGCGGCAGCGGGGAGGCTTCCTCCTCCAGGGTCAGGCGGTACGCCCTGAAGACCGCCGCGCCCGCGACCGAGCCGAAAGTCAGTCCGTGCATCCACAGACCGCGCCAGTTGGGGGCCGGACGTTTCGCCGCCGGCAGGATCGCCTTGTCAATCAGCAGCAGGGTGATGGGCAGCGTCGCCGCGTCTTCCTTGGTCAGACCGGACAGCCCGAAAAACAGCCCGGCGGCGAGCAGCCAGAAGACCCGTTCAACCCCGCGCCGTCCGTCCGTCAGCCGGAAGCGCATGAAACAGAGGAGACAGGACAAGTAGAATATCGTCATCAGCGACGACGAACGGCTGGTCAGATAGACCACCACGATATTCAGCAGCGGGTGGACCGCGAAGATGGCGGCGGTCAGGGCCGCGAAGAGTTCGTCCGGCTGGGCCTTGTCCCCCTCTTTCTCCATCGCCAGCACGCGGGATAGCGATCGGCAGAAGGCGTACGCCAGCAGCGTGGCGATGGCGTGAAACGCCAGGTTGAAGATGCGGTAGCGCGCGGCGTCCAGTCCGAACCAGTGAAAATTCAGGGCGAACGACAGGGACACCATGAAACGCGACGGGCCGTTGGCCTCGGCGATGGCCCGCGGATCCGCCGGATTGCGCACCCGCAGATTATCCACGAAGGTATGGAAGTCGTCGTAATAGAAATGGGGAATGCCCAGGGAGCTTGCGTAAGTGATGAGGCACAGCGCCAGCAGCGCGGCGGAGACAATCAGCGGCGCTTTTTTCATGGATGGCGGCGGAATGGCTTGCAGGGCATGGAAGCCGGATGATCGCACAGGCATGATCGGGGGTCAAAACCAGGCATGAATATCCTGTTTGTCACCCCCTGGTTCGAGCCGGAGTTTGAGTTTGGCGGCATTCCCCGCGCGGCTTCGGACCTGGCGCGCGCGCTGGCGGCGCGGGGGCATGTCATCACCGTGTACACGGGGTCGGGCGGAGCCGCCGATCCGGGCCGGAGCCTGCTGGCGGAATACGGGGCCGGCCGCGTGGAGGTGGTTCGCGTCCCGTTATTGTCCCGGCGCGCGCACCGCATGGGGGCGCCAGTCCCGCTCGGGCCGCCGCCCAAGACAACGCTCCGCGGCGAGCGTTTTGATTTGGCCCATCTGCATGGCCGCCGCCATCTCTTCAATACCCTGGCGATGAACTTCTGCCGCCGCCTGGATATACCGTGGGTGTTCAGCGCCCATGGAACCGCGCCGTTGATCGAAGGCAAGATCGCCGTCAAGCGGCTGGCCGACCTTGCGGGCGGGAACCGCGATATCCGCCTGGCGGCGCGTCTGCTGGCGGTGTCCGGCGCGGAGCGGGATCAATTGACGGCTCTGGGCGCCGATCCGCGCCTCATCGAGGTGATCCCGAACCCCGTGAATCTGGATGACCTGGAAGGGCCCGCCGATCCAGCGGGAGTCCGGGCCAGGCTTGGCGTTCCGGAGGGAGCGCCGCTGGTGCTGTTTCTCGCCAAGATCACCCCGCGCAAGGGACTGGCGGACGTGATCAGCGCCATGGCCGATCCGCGGCTGGCGCGCGCCCATCTGGCGATCGCCGGAGACGCCCTGGAGAATACCGGACCCTACCACGCCCAGATCCGCCGTCTGGGCGCCGGGGATCGTATCCACTGGGCCGGGTTCGCGGATGGAGCGGAAAAACGTTCGCTCATCCGCGCCGCGAATGTGATGGCGTATCCGGCTGTCCATGAAATCTTCGGGCTGGCCGCTTTCGAGAGCATGGCGCTGGGCGTTCCGGTGGCGGCGGCCAATGATTGCGGCATGGGAGAGTGGTTCCGCCAGCAACCGTTCGGATGCGAGGTGACCCCGGGCGACAGCCATCAGCTTGCGGGCGCGCTGGCCGGGTTGATTGAGAATCCTCCGCCTCATGACGCATGGGTTCAGGCCCGCGATTTCATCCGGCGGCGTTTTCATGCGGACGCGGTGGCCGGGAGCCTCGAAGCGGCGTACCGGGCCGCGATTCAGAAATCCCGGTGATGCGCCGGGGGTTAACGCCGCCGGGTCCGGTGAATCAGCCGCGAACCCTGGATGCCCATTTCATAGAGCACGATCATGGGCAGGGCGACGATGGTGGCGGTCACCGCGTCGGGAGTGGGCGTCACCAGCGCCGACAGCACGAAACAGGCGAAGACGGCGTAGCGGCGGGTGGATGCGAGAAATTCCGGCGTGACCACGCCTATCCAGGTCAGCAGCCAGACGATTACCGGTGTTTCAAAGATCGCGCCGAACGCCAGCAACATGAAGGTGACCAGACCGATGTTTTCACGGATATCGAGCATCGGCGTGACGCTGCCCGACATGTACTCCACCGCGAAACGGAACATCGCCGGCAGGGCGAGGGTGTAGGCGAATACGCCGCCCAGGACAAAAAACACCGAGGCGATCAGCACAAACGGGATCACCAGCTTCCTTTCCGAAGGGTACAAACCCGGGGCGACAAAACGCCAGACCTGGTAGAACACCCACGGAGAGGCCAGGAAAAACGCGGCCACGAAGGAGACCTTCAAATCCACCAGCAGGGGATCAATCACGCCGATGGTGATCATGGCCCCCGATCCCTTTGGAAGCTGATCGGCGATGGGTTTCAGCAGAAATTCCCGGAGTTCGCGCCCGAAATAGAACGTCGCCAGCATGCACGCGACGATCCCGTAGAGCATGAGGAGGATGCGCCGGCGCAACTCATCGAGGTGGTCGAAAAATCCCATCTCGTGGTCAGGCGCGCCCTTGTCCCGGGCTTCCGGCGGTTCTTTCATGGAGGGTGTCAGCCGTCCGCCGGTTTTGGCGGATCGGATTTTTCCAGGCTGCCGTGGCTCACCCGCAACGCCGCAAGCTCCTGCTGGGCGCTGTCATGGCGTTCCCCCAGCGGCGAGGGCGGGGTTTCATCCGGATTGGGCGTTGATGCGGCGGGTGCATCCGCTTCCTGTTCCGGCGCCTGATCGCCGGTCTGGCCGGCGGTTTCTTCCGGCGGAGCGCCATCGGCTTTCTGGCTCAATTGAGGGGGGGATATGGATTTGTTATCATCCGCCTCCGCAGCTTCGCGCACGGAATCCACCTCCCGCTGGATTTGAGACTTGAAGTCTTCAGAAACCTTCCGGAAATCCCGCAGGGCTTTTCCAAGGTTGGTGGCCAGTTCGGGCAGCTTGCGCGGTCCGAAGATCAGCAAGGCCACCACCAGCAAGAGGATTATTTCCTGAAAGCCGAAGTTCATTTTCGCGAATCCGCCCGCATCCAAGGGGGCGGTTCCGCCGGGAAAGTAAGCCCCGGGGCTCTGGAGCGTCAAGATCATGAATGAGACACGCCGCATGCGGTTTGGGCGCATCACGCACCCGTTGTTCCGCGAGCATGATCCGGGGCGGGGGCATCCCGAGCGCCCAGAGCGGATTGGCGCGGCGGAGCAGGCGTTCCGGAAGGCGGCCCCCCTATTCGATGTAGTGGCGCGGGCCGCCCGCCCGGCGGAGCTGGCGGAACTCCAGCGCGTTCATACCCAGGGGCTGATTGACCATGTGCTGTCCTTTCGCGGGAGGCGCGGCTCGATTGACGCCGACACCCACATCTCGCCCGCATCCGTGGACGCGGCGCTGCTGGCCGCGGGGTCAGCGATTGATCTGGCCCGGATGATCATGTCCGGCGAGGCGGACACCGGCTTTCTGTTCGCGCGTCCGCCGGGCCACCACGCGGAACGCGCCCAGACCATGGGATTCTGCCTGTTCAACAACATCGCCGCCGCGTCCGCCGCGCTGCTGGAAGAGGGGTTGGCGAAGCGCATCGCCATTTACGACTGGGATGTCCATCACGGAAACGGCGTCCAGGATATCTTCTACGCCGACCCGCGCGTGCTGTTCATCAGTTCGCACCAGTCGCCGCTGTATCCGGGAACCGGCGCCGAGGAGGAGACGGGAGAAGGCCCCGGCGCCGGATATAATCTCAACCTGCCGCTGTCCCCCGGCAGTCACGATGGCGATTTCGCGGCGGCGGTCAGCCGCGCGGTTGTTCCGGCCATCCGGAAATTCGCTCCTGATATCATTCTGATTCCGGCGGGGTTTGACGCCCACGCGGCGGATCCGCTGGCGCAACTGGAATTCACGGAAAGGGGATTCGCCCACGCCGCCGGCCTGCTGAAATCCCTGGCTGGTGAGTGCTGCGGCGGGCGCATCGGGTTCATTCTGGAAGGCGGTTATGATTTGAAAGCCCTGCGCGACAGCATCGGCGCCGTGTTGAAAACCATGGCGGGCGGCGCGATTCCGGACGCCGCCGGTTTTCCCGCCGCTTCGCATTCCACGAATCTGATGATCGCGCGGCAGCGATCCCGCTTCAATCTGGATGGCGCGTGAGCGAGGCTTTCGGCCCATACCAGTTGCTGGAACGCATCGCCGCGGGCGGCATGGGCGAGTTGTACCTCGCGCGCCTGCGCCGCGAGGGCGGTTTCGAGAAGATTCTTGTGATCAAGCGCATCCTGCCGTGGTTCTCCAGCGACCCGCGGTTCGTGGAGATGTTCACCAATGAAGCGCGTCTGGCCGCCGCGCTGGACCACCGCAACATCGTCGCGGTTTATGATTTCGGGTCCATCAACGGATCGCTGTTCATCGCCATGGAATATGTGCATGGCCGCGATCTGCGGGAAGCGCTGCTGCAGGCGCGCAACCAGAATGTGCGTTTCACGCCCGCCCTGGCGGCGCGGGTGATCATCAACTGCTGCAAGGCGCTGGAGTACGCGCACAATCCCAACCGCACCGGACCGGTGAGGGATCCGGTGATTCACCGGGATATTTCACCCCACAATATCCTCATCGGTTTTTCCGGCGAGGTGAAGGTCACGGATTTTGGCCTGGCCCGCCCGCTCTCCGGAGAAGAATCGGAATCGGGCATGCTGAAGGGCAAATATTCCTACATGTCCCCCGAACAGATTTCGATGCGGCATCTCGATCACCGGACGGATCTGTACAGCCTGGGCGTGGTGTTCTTTGAAATGCTCGGCGGCCAGCAGCTTTTCCCGCTGGCCTCCGGGCTGGTGGACATGGCGGAAGCCATCTGCGCGGGCCGCCAGAACGCCGTGGATGAAGCGCTGCATGATATTGGCGATCCCCTCCGCGAGGTGGTGCGCAGGGCCATCGCCCCCGGCCCGGAGGATCGTTACCAGAGCGCCGGGGAATTTCGCGCCGCGGTTGAATCCGCCTGCGACAACCTGGGGATCACCGGCTCGACCATTTCGCTGGCGCAGTGGATGGCTTCGCTGTTCCCCGGCGCCAGCCGTCCGGTCCTTCCCGGCGGCGATGGCACCCAGGTCGCCGCCAAGCCGATTTTGTCCGCGCCGGAGCAGCCGGCCGCGGAAACCTCGCTGACGCCCGACACCTTGCCGCCGGGACTCGCCCCCCCGCCTTTGCCGGCGGGCGTGACCCCTCCCGATGGCATGCCCGCCGGGCTGCGCATTTCCACCAGCCTGCCCGCCGCACCCGGAGAGACCCAGCCGCGCTGGCGATGGGTGGCTTCCATGGTTGTATTCTCCGTGATCATGGTGGCCGTTGTTTTTGGATTGCGTTACTGGCAGGAGGAGATGAACGAGAGCAGACCGGGCGCCGAGGGAGCGGTGATTTCCCATGGCGCGGTCGCCACCCGTCCCGCTCCGGCGGCGCCCGGGGAGCGTCCCGTCACTCCCGCCGGGGCGCTTGCGCCGCCCATTCCCGCCGCAACGGCGATCAAGCCGGCCGCGAGGAAGCCCGTGCTCAATCCCTCGCTGGTGGGGCGGATGGCGGAGCCCCCGGCCAGCGCGGGCGCCGGCGTCCGGCCTTCCGATCTGGCGGCGGCGCTGGCGTCCGCGCCCGTGGAATCTCCGCCCGCGAGTCCCCTTCCGCTGGATGCGCCGATGATCCGCATCGAAGCCCAGGGCGCATATTCGCTCGCGATTCCGGGCAAGGCCGAATCGCGCGCCGGCCAGCCGCAGTTGCTGCCCTCGGTGGAAGGCAAGCAGAAATTCAGCCTGACCCGCCGCCACGGGGGGGATTCGCTGGGGCCGCTGGTGGCGGATTTCCGCATGGAAATCCGCCCGGGCATGGAGCAATGCCTGCGCATCACCATGTCCACCAATCCGTGGTCCACCATATTTGTGAATGGCGATCAGACAGGTCAGAGTCCGCTGACCAACCTGGAGCTTGGAGGCGGAGATCATATTATCGGAGTGCAGATTCAGGGCGCGGGCGTGATTGAAAAAGTTCTCCGCTTCAACGCCCCATGCGCCCGTTTGAGGTAAACCATGGCCCGTGCGTCAATTGATATTGGAACCAATACGGTATTGCTCCTGATCGCCACCAGCGACGACCCGCCGCTGCCGCTGGACCAGCGTTCGGAAATCACCCGTCTCGGAGAAGGCGTCAACGCCAGCGGCGTGCTTTCCGGAGCCGCCATCCAGCGCACCCTGGATGTGCTGAAGGAATACCGGCAACTCATAGACAGCTACGGCGCCCGGGTGGCCGGGGTGGCGGCCACCAGCGCCGCCCGCGACGCCGCGAACGGCGCGGATTTCATCGCGCGCGTCAAGCGGGAAACCGGCTTCGAGGTCCGGATTCTTCCCGGCGAGGAAGAGGCGCGCCTGACCGCGCTGCCGTCGGTTCATGATTTCGCGCGGACCGGCGATCCGGTGCTGATCATGGACGTGGGCGGCGGCTCGACGGAATTTATCCGCGCTTCCCGGGAAGCACTGGAGGATGTGCAATCGCTCAATCTGGGGTCGGTGCGGCTGACCGAGACGTTTTTCCACCATGATCCCCCCACGGCGGAAGAGATAGCCGCCGCCCGCGCGGAGATCATCCGCCAGCTTGAAACCATCCGCTTCCCGCTTGGGGTGCCGGAAATGATCGGGATCGCCGGAACCGTCACCACCATGAAGGCGGTGGAACTGGGAATGAAGAAATACAATCCCGCGCTGGTCCATGGTTCGCGGTTGACCCGGGCCGAGGTGGAGCGGCAGATCCGCGAACTCTACACGCCGCGTTCCACGGAGCAGCGGCTGGAGATTCCCGGTCTGACGAAAGGACGCGCGGATGTCATCCTGGCGGGTGCGATGATTGCGGCGGAGTCCATGATCCGGGCCGGTTGCCCGGAACTCATCGTTTCTGATCGCGGCCTGCGTTGGGGCCTGCTGATGGATGGGTGAAGACGGCGCGTTTCCCGGGCGGTTCCATCCCGACGGCGCGCCCCGCCGGAACCGGCGCGGAATCACCCCAGGCTTTCCAGGGCGATACGCGCCGCGGTTTCCATGTCTTCCGCGTTCACGTCCAGATGGGTGACGAAGCGGACGCGGCGTTCTCCCACCGGGTCTATCACCAGCCCGCGCTCACGGCATTTCCGGGTCCACTCCGCGGCGGGAATTTTGGCGGAGGGGGTCATGTCCACGAAGAAAATATTGGTTTCCACCACGGAGACATCCAGGCTCAGCGCCGGGGAGGCCGCCAGCAGTTCCGCCAGCCGCCTGGCGTTGCGGTGATCCTCCGCCAGCCGTTCAATATGGTGATCCAGCGCGTAAATTCCCGCCGCCGCGAGATAACCGGCCTGGCGCATGCCGCCGCCGAACATCTTGCGCAGCCGCCGCATCTCCGCCACGTCCTCCGTGCGGCCGGCCACGACCGAACCCACCGGAGCGCCCAATCCCTTGGACAGGCAGATATTCACGGTGTCGAAATGGGATGCGTATTCCGCCGCGCTCACGCCCGACGCCACGGCGGCGTTGAACAGCCGCGCCCCATCCAGGTGGCGGCGCAACCCGTGTTCGCGCGCGATCGCCGTCAGTTCGCGCACGCGGGTCAGCGGAACCACGGCGCCGCCGCCAAAATTGTGGGTGTTCTCCAGCACGTAGAGCGACTGCCGCGGCAGCCACAGCGCCTTGGGCCACAGCGCGGCCTTGAACGCCGCCGGGTCCAGCACGCCCCGTTGTCCCTGCACCGGCCGGAACTGCACGCTGGCGAGGCGCGCCCCGGCGCCGCTTTCAAAATTGTAGGTATGGGACATCGCCTCGCACACCACTTCATCGCCGGGGCGGGTATGGAAGGCGATGGCGATCTGGTTGCCCATGGTGCCCGAGGGAACAAACAGCGCGGCCTCTTTCCCCAGCAGCGCCGCGGCCTTGGCTTCGAGCGCGTTGACGGTGGGATCCTCGCCATACACATCATCGCCAACAGCGGCGGCCATCATGGCGGCGAGCATGCCGGGGGTGGGGCGGGTGACGGTGTCGCTCCGCAGATCGATCATTTTCTTCATGAGGCGGAACTGTAGGCAGGCGGACGCGGGCTGTCCAGCAATTTCCCAGCCCGGGAGTGGGAATCTGGACATTGATGCGGGGCCACGGTAGCAGAAACGCGCCCCGTTGTATGGTGAAAGCGGTTCATGAGCATCAGCATCCAGAATATTTCCAAGAATTTTGGCGGATTCCGCGCCCTCGATGATGTCAGCCTGGAGATTCCCGGCGGCGGGCTGGTGGCGTTGCTGGGGCCGTCCGGATGCGGAAAAACCACGTTGCTGCGCATCATCGCCGGGCTGGAGCGGGCGGATTCGGGCCGCATCCTGTTTGACGGAGAGGACGCCTCCAGCCGGGATGTCCGCGACCAGCGGGTGGGTTTTGTGTTTCAGCATTACGCCCTGTTCCGGCATATGTCCGTCTTCGAAAATGTTGCTTTTGGGCTGCGCGTCAAACCGAAGGCGTCCAGAAAAAACGCGGAGGAAATCCGCGAACGGGTGCATGCGCTGCTCCGGCTGGTGCAGCTTGACTGGGCGGGCGAGCGTTTTCCCAGCCAGCTTTCGGGCGGACAGCGGCAGCGCGTGGCCCTGGCCCGCGCATTGGCGGTCGAGCCAAAGGTGCTGCTGCTCGACGAACCCTTCGGCGCGCTGGACGCCAAGGTGCGGCGGGAGTTGCGGCGCTGGCTGCGCAAGCTGCACAACGAAATCCACGTGACCAGCGTTTTCGTCACCCACGATCAGGAAGAGGCGCTGGAGGTCAGCGACAAGGTCGCCGTGCTCAACCGCGGCCGGGTCGAGCAATACGGCGCCCCCTACGAGGTGTACCACAAGCCCGCCACGCAGTTTGTTCACGAGTTCTTGGGCCATACCAACCAACTGGATGGTTTCATCGAACGCGGCCGGGCCCGTTTTGGCGAGATAGAGGTGGCGGCGCTGGAATACGCCCGCGTCGAGCGCGCCCCGGCGGTCGGATATGTGCGGCCCTTTGACCTGGATGTGCGGACGGAGAACAACGGCGGCGCATCCATTCCGGCGCGGATATCCTACGTATACGCCATCGGTCCGTTGGTCCGCCTGGAATGCGAACGCGATGGCGACGGCGCGCGCTTCGAGGCGGAGATGGTGGCGCAGAAATTTGAAGCGCTGAATGTTTCCGAGGGAAGCCGCGTCTTTCTCGCCCCCAAGAATATCCGCGTGTTTTCCGCCGAGGCGGCCCCGGCGGGCGATCAATCCAGAAGCGCGCCCGGGTTTGGCCCCGGGGAAGGCATTTGATCCCCCTGTCTTCCGGTTTTCCGCTCCCGGCCGGTTTTCACTGACAATACCCGCACGTGATGCTTGTCATTCCAGGACGGCGCGGATATGGCATTCTGCGCGCGGCGTGGGGACGCCATGGCCGGGATCAACAGAGGATAGCATGAAGAGTTTTCATCACCTGGTTCTTGTTTCATTGATCGTCGCTGGTTTGTGCTGGGCTTGTTCCAGCGAGCCCGCGGGCGGAACAGCCGATGCCGCTGGCGCGGGCCCTGCCGATGGCGCGGCCGGAGATATTTCTCCGGGACCGGGGCAGGATGCGTCCGCTCCCGGCGATGTGTCTCCGCCCGCGGATGGCGGCGCGGCGGAGACCGGCGGCGGTGATTCCGGGGCCGGCGATGGCGGCGCTTCCGGAGACGCGGATCCCGCGGAAGATGGCGGCCCCGGCCCCAACCCGGTTGATCTGACGGGCTTCTGGTACATGTATACCGAACCCGCCACCTTCACCGTGCAGGTGGAGCCGTGGGATGAGGTTTCTGGCGATGTCGAGGTTGGCGAGCAACTGGTCCGGATCACCCAGACAGGGGACAAGGTTGAGATTGCCGGCGCCTGTGACCCGGAACTCAAATTCGGCGGCGGCGTCCTGAAGGGAGGAAAATTCGTCCTGATGGATCCGGGGATGAAAACGCCATTGAGCAGGGAGTTGACGGTTGAGCCCAATGTCATTGAAGGAACGGCGGATCGTTCCGGCGTGGAATATTGGCTTGTCTACGCCCGGCTCAAGGACCTCAAATGCACGGACGCCAATGGCGCGCCGCTCAAGGAGGCTCCGCCGCAACCGCTGATCTTTGTCGAGGAAATCTTCAACGGCCGGGACGAGCGGCTGACACCCGATGAACTGGCGAAGGCCGGCGGTGGCATGAAGAATCTGGAGGCGGCCGCCGCCTCCAGCCTGCCTGTCGCGGGGGATACCCAGACCAGCGGCGCGGAGACCGATGTATGCACGAGCGCGGATGGAAAAACCCTGCCCTGCAAGGAAGCGGAAAAAACCCCAGGCAGCCTCCGCATCATCTCGGCGGACAACGCCGGGACCAACAACCGTTTCCTGATCAACCGCCCGGTTCTGGGGGACTGGCCGGAAATTTTTCCGGGGGCGTTGTTGCAAGGCAAGGAGTTGCTCCGCGGCGTCTTCAAGCCCGTGTCCATTTCCCGTTCCGGCTCAAACCTCGTCATGGAAGGCGAAGGCGGCGGGCGGCAAACATTCTCCATCGCCGAAACCACGGCCCAGGCGGTTGGAGAGGCGGTCGCCAAGGCCGTCAACGCAAACCGTCCATCCAGGTGGCGGACCAACTGGCGGGTCTTCCAGACCTGGCCTGGCGCGCATCTGGCCTATCAGGCCGGACTGGATGATCGGTTTTCAGGCCCGGATATCAAGGAACTCGCGCTGGATTCCACCAACCGCAAGAACAATTGGGTGTTGCAAATCACCCAGCACGCCTACAGCGTGCGCATGGAGGATCCGGAGTTCCGCCATTCCGTTTTCAAGGCGGGGGAGAAATTTGAAGACCCCAGCAACGAGATTGGCGCGGGCAATCCTCCTCTTTATGTGTCGCGGGTGAATTACGGGCGGAACCTCTTCCTGGTGATGAAGAACACCTTCGAGGCCGGGATGAACCGTGAAGTCCTGCAAGCCATTTACAACGGTCTCTCCGGCGACGTGCTCATTGGAGGAACCACCAGGGCGCGGGATATCGCCGCTCAATCCGAATGGTCTTTCTCCGCGCGCGGGCTGAACCCGGAAGTTTTTCAACCCGTGATGCAGGCGGCTCCCGCCAGCCGCTATGACGCGCTGCTGGGGCTCATGCGGAAGTTGGCGGCCGATTCTCCCAACGGCGGAGAAGTCAAGCCCATCCAGTTCTCGCTGAACTATCTGCAGAACCGGGAACCCGCCAGCATGGTCTTTCAGGCATCGTGGCGGGCCAGCCGGTCAACCACGTTTCAAGACCGGGTCTATATTCACGAAACGCAGGATTTCATCATGCGGATCTCCGAGGTGGACGATGATCTGTTCGTGTATGACATCACCGATGGAAACGAACGGGAGATCAAGAAATTCCCCCGATCCCAAACCAATGCCCCCGAATGGTTTTCAATCGCGGATCTGCTTCCAAAAGAAAGAAACCGGAGCGTCCTTCGTTTCCGGCTGGGCAATGGGGGGTGTTGGCGGACCGCGCAAAACTGGGAGATTGGCGCCAAAGCCGATTTTTCCCTGCTCAATACAGAAGGGTTCCCAATTGGCAGATTCACCGGCGTCAAGACCCTGCTGACCGTGAGGGGGGCCACCTCCGTCGCATCATGCAGTTGGCAATACCAACTCGATGTGGCGATTCGCTGGAGCGGCAAGGCTGTTCCGAACGAGGAGAATGTCTCCGGCCGGCCCGTGGGGGTGGTGCAATACAAGGTCATTGACCCCATGTCCGCGTTCACCAAATTCGAGGAGATCATTCATTCGGGATATTTCCGGTGATGCAGGCGGCGCGCGCGTTGTCAGGCAGCCCGTCTGACAACGCGCGTACGTGACGCCTGTCATTCCGGGACGGAGCGGATATGGCGTTCTGCGCGCGGCGTGGGGACGCCATGGCCAATCAATCGAGGCGCCATGCAAAGGGATACCATGAAGGGTTTTCATCACCCGTTCTTGTTTCCATGATCATCGCCGGTTTGTGCTGAGCGTGCTCCAGCGAGCCCGCGGGTGGAAGCGCCGATGCCGCTGGCGCGGCCGGGGATATTTCTCCAGGACCAAGGGAGATGCGTCCGCTCCCGGCGGCGCGGATCCGGCGGTATTGGACGAATTTCCGGTATAAATAACCATCAAGCCAGGTCCTTCCAGTGGGAACGGGCGCGGCGGCGGGTGAGGTTGGCGGCTTTCTCCTCGACGCCTTCCAGCAGGGACGCCTTGAGACGATCCAGGCTGACTTCCGACTGGGCCGCGTTGAGGGAAGCGCGAATCACCAGGTCCACACAGCGGGCCAGATCGTTGAAGTGGATATACTCCGGCGCGATGGTTTTCTTCTCGCGGTCCACGTTGTGGTAGTTGCCCAGCGGCAACGAAATTCCCCCGGCCTTGTACCCAAAGCTGTTGAACAGCGTGGCCTCGCAGGCCCCGCCATCCATGACGCGCCGCTGCCACGCGAACGAGGGGTCCTCCTTCGCCAGTTGCTGGGCCGACTGCTCCAGCAGATCGATCACCGCCTGGTTGAACATGGTCATGCGATCACCCAGGCGGACCACCGGACCCTTGCCAATCTCGGCGTTGGGCAGCGCCATGGACGATTCAATGCTGACAATGGGCAGCTTTTTCGGGAGACGGCGGGTTTTCACCAACTGGGCGGCGCCCACGAAACCCACTTCCTCGGCGCGGGTGAAGATGGCCCACATCTCCGCCGCCGCCCGTTGTTTTGACAGATACTCCAGCGCCAGCAGTTGCGCCGCGCATCCCGCCAGATCATCCACCACCCGCGAGACGATGAGGTCGCCCTGGCGTTCGTAGACGGTGACATCCCACATGCCGGTGTCTCCCGTGCGCGCCCAGCCATCCACGCTGATGGTGACCTTGTCCACGCGCTTGCCATCCGGGCGCATGGTCACCTCCGTGATGACGCCGCGCACCGTGTGTTTGCCGGCATGGAAAGCCACCTTGGCGCCCTGGAAATATTCGGGCGGAACGCCGCCGCCCCAGCGCGCGTGAACGCGATCCTCCCATACGCCCTCCACTTCAAATCCCGGGTGGTCCATGTGCGCGGCGAAGGCGATGCGCCCCTTGGGTTTGCCCTTGCGGCAGGTGATGATGATATTGCCGTGGCGGTCGTGTTCAACCGGCAGGCGGAGCTTCTCGCCGAAAGCGGCGATATATTGCATCACCCGCTCCTCGCAATAGGGGGCGGTCCAGATGGGCAGCAATTCCGCCGCGACCTGCTCGATGCGCTGGTTGTCCACATAATGACTCATGTCTGGCTCCGGTTGATTCAGGGGTGGATATAGTGATCGCCGCCGCCAAAGGCAACCAGATGATGTGTCCATATTCGGGGAGCGGGCGCCGGTCGCTTGCTCATGCAAGGATTCATTGCGCCCGTGATCCGGCTGGCGCGTCAACACCGCTCTGGACGGGGCATCCCTGAAATCAGACAACCGGCGTCAAAAGCCCGCTGTTTCCCACCCACAACAGGTGCAGGTCCATGACGTTGGTGTCCGTGCGCCAGGCGGGAACGCCGCCGCCGGCATGGTGGTGAAACGCCGCGGAACTGTATTCCGCAATCAGATGGCCGGGGTCGCGCCCGGCCTTTTCCACCCGTTTCCAGCTTTCGCCATTCACCAGGGCGCCCGCCAGGCCGGAATCACCGTCCAGCCCATCGGATCCCGCCGCCAGAAAACAGCATTCCGTTCCAGCGATGGCCCGCGCCATCAACGCCGCCAAGTGGCAGGATCGTCCGCCCTTTCCAGACCCGGCGACCCTCACATGCGGCTCTCCGCCGCCAATGAACAGACATGGGCCTGTTTTGCTTTTGACCAGCGGCGCATACGCCTCCACGAATTTCT
The DNA here is from genome assembly GCA_022072125.1 of Myxococcota bacterium. GTDB lineage: Bacteria > Myxococcota > JAJVIH01 > JAJVIH01 > JAJVIH01 > JAJVIH01. The sequence continues at coordinate 24,011 of JAJVIH010000023.1, forward strand.
CCACGGGCGCCGAAACCGGAACACCGGCGAATGACACCGTCAGGCCGGGAAACCGGCGCCGCGCGGCATCCATGGCGGCGGAGCGCAGGGACAGGTGATTGGCCAGAATCGAAATGCGGGCGCGGGAGGCCGCCGGCGTTCCGGGTTTGAGGGTTTCGCGTCCGTTTGCCTGTTCCAGCATGGCCGTCACCCTCCCCGGCAGATATTCCATCAGCCCGCGGCGTTCGATGATCCGGCGCGCATCCTCCAGCGTGGAGGGATCGGGAACTCCGGGCCCCGAACCGATATCCTGCGGCGCGTCGCCGGGAACGTCGGAAATCGCCAGGGTGAGGACCTCGCCGCGGCAGAACTCCAGTAAACCACCGCCTTTGATTCGGGAGAGGTGGCGGCGCACCGTATTGATCTCGCCAATCGCAAGTCCGCCGTTGAGCAGGGTGGAGCCCGTGGTCCGCAGATCATCCAGCGTCAGCGGGGCCGGCGGCGCCTCGCACAGAGAAGAAGCGCCGCCGGACAGGAGCAACACCAGGATATCCGCGCGCGCCGCCATGTCGAGGAGCCATTCGCCCGCGCGCAGGCTGTTTTCATCGGGGAGCGGGTGGCTCGATTGCACCCGTATCCAACCCTCTGGCGCTTCCGCGGGGGATGGAGCAACGAGCAACCCTCCGGCGTATGGCGTTCCAGACTGCTCCCATGCCCGCGCCATGGCGGAGGCCGCTTTTCCCACCGCCGCGACGGCCACGCGCCCGGACCATGAAGGCGGCGGATGATTTTTCAGCCAGTGTTTGAGCGCTTCCCCGGCATGATTGGCGCGGACGGCTTCCAGGTAAATATCCAGCAGCGGAGAGCCCATGCCGCCAGCATGGCGGCGCCGCAAGCCGTGCGTCAACCGCTCAGGACATGTGTTCGCTGTCCTCGGCGAAGACGCAGTTGAGCAGGTAGCAGTTGCGTCCGCATCCACTGATTTCCGCGCGGCGCTGGTTGGCCAGGTGGCTGGTATGGGCTTCTTCCGGCGTCTGGACCATGAGGTCGCCGATCGAATCCAGGTTGAAGCACAGGTAGAACTTGCCGAAGGGGTCCACCGCCGCGTCGTTGGTTCCCGCCGTGCAGGGCTGAACCGGCTCGTGATCCGGATTCTTGAAGTAGTACTTCATGGTGTTGAGTTGGGCGGGCAGGTTGCCGACCGTCCAATGTTTGCGGCGGAAGGCGGAGAGGTCATCCAGGGTGCGGCAAACCTTGGCGTAGTCGCGGGGCCACAACTCGCTGGTCTTGTACCAGAAGGGGTTATAGGACTCCGCGAAATTCTGCAGCAGGGGCTGGTAGGTGACGGTGCGCAATTTGTTTTCCTTGGCCCACCAGGCGATGTCCACCAGTTCGTCGAGGTTCTGGTGGTGGATGATGCAGGCCAGGTTGACATCAATGGAGCCTTGGGGAGCCTCCTTGAAATAGCGGATGGCCTCCATCACGCGCTGGAAAGTGCCCTTGTAGTTGCGCACATAGTCGTGCCATTCGGGGCGCAGCGAGTCGAGGGAGAGGTTGATTTCGTTCAGGCCGATATCGAGCAGTTTCCACGCCAGCGGGCGGTCAATCAGGATGCCATTGCTCGACACCCCGACGAAGATATTCTTGCTTCGGGCGTGGCCTATCAGATCGGGAAGCCATTTCTTCACGAACGGTTCGCCGCCGGCGATTTTCAGCACGAACGGCCCCAGCCAGTCGTGGAGTTTGTCCACGATGCCTTTCCACTCTTCCAGGTGCAGTTCGCGGCCTTTCTTCTTCGCCCAGATGTCGCATTGCTTGCAGGAGATGTTGCAGACATCGGTGATGGAGAAATGGACCACCTGCGGCAGGCCGGTGCGGATGGCCTCGGCGGCGTGGTGTCCCGGGCGGACTTTCTTGATGGGCGGCGTCAGGTCAGTGGCGGCGGACATGGCGGGCCTTTCCGTTAGCGTTGAGCAACCGTTCCCTTTTCAATGATGAAGGGCTTGCCGGTCCGGACATTGTATTCATAGAGCGAATGGTTGAAGCAGCCGTTGTCGCAGCCGCGCGTCTGCATGCCTTCCATCGTGCGCGAGCAGGACTGCGAGCGCAGGATGTCGGCCAGCGGCTGGGAAAACACGTTGCCGATGGTCAGCGAAGGGTCGCCCCACATGCAGCAGGGGATCACGTCGCCATTGTAAAACACGCCGACCTGCTGCTCGACGCCCAGGCAACGCACGTTGAACGGCGCGCCCGAATGATAACGCAGGCCCGCCCGGTAGTAATCCTTGCGGCCGTGAAAATCAGGATCGTTTTCAACCACCCAGTCGCAGAAATCGAGGTAGGCCGTTTTTTCCTCCTCCGTGCGGACATGCAGATCGGGCGCATCATTCACCGGCCAGAAGTTGAATTTGAACCCGCGTTCCTTCGCGAATTCATACATGGCGCGGAGGTGGAAGACATTCTTGTTGGTGGTGACGAAGTAGATATTGACGATGCCAGGATAACCCGCCTCGCGCAGCGCGGCGAAACCATCCTGGATGCGATCGAAGCTGCCTTTCCGGCCGCGCAGGTGGTCGTGTACTTCACGGGGTCCGTCAATGGACACCGACAGGCTGTCTACCTTCAGTTCCGTGATGCGCTGGGCGTCGCGCCGCAGGAAAAAACCGTTGGTGGTGATATTCAGGCCCATGTGGGCGTTTTTGGCGTGGGAGATGATCTCGAAAATTCCCGGGTGAACGAAGGGTTCGCCGCCGGTGATCACCAGGTTGGGAATGCCCAGGGTGCGCGCCTGGTCAATCACATGGCAGGCCATGCTGGCGCGCATCAAATCGGTGTATTTCCAGAGTTCGCAGAATTCGCATTTCAGGTTGCAGCGCTTCCCGATCATCATGATCATGACTTCGGGGTGGGGCAGCGGGCCCAGCGCGGCTTCCCGGCCCAGCTTCAGCGCGGCCCGCGCGGCCTTGCCCGCGGCTTCCGCCAGGCGTTCCGCGGCCTTGCCAACGGATTCCGTATCGAAAAGCGTGCGCGGCAGGAAGGGGGCGGCCATTGGCTTGGACATCTGTCACCTCGGTCAGCCCATGGGGGCGATATATTGTCGCCGGTATGCACCGGAATCATCAAACCTTGGCCCGCACGGTCATGTTAAGGGCGGCGCCCGATCCATTGCAAGCAAACCGCCGCGAAATATCCCGGGCCACGGGATTGATTTTGCCGGGATTTTGCGCGCCGGGGTAATCCCCACCCAAGGGAACGGTTTTTCAGGGCTGTTTTCCGCCGGGGGAGGTTGTGGTTTAAGACCTTTTGAACTACATTAACCGGCGGAGTGAAACCATGTCCGCCGTTGTGATCATCCTCTATGAAAACGCCGACCCGGCCCGGGTGCGCGCCGAATTGACCGCGCGTGGAATCTGGACCTCGCCGCTGACCGCCGCCGGGGGCGTGGCCGCGCTGGCGGTGGAGCCGTATTCAGCAGCCGCGGATCCAGCGGAACTGGCGGCCATTCCCGGCGTCCGGCAGGTGCTGGAGGAAACCACGGGGCATCCGCTGTTGCGGAATATGCCCCGGGATTATTCCCTGGGGGAGGTGCGGATCGGCGGCGGCGGCGCGCCGCTGGTCATGGCGGGGCCGTGCAGCGCGGAAACCCCGGAACTGGTGATGGAGGCAGCGCAACGCCTCGCCGCGATGGGCGTGCAGGTGTTGCGGGGCGGGGCGTACAAGCCGAGAACCAACCCGCATAGTTTTCAGGGGCACGGGCCGCGGGCCCTTCAGTGGCTGCGCGACGCGGCGGACCGCCACGGCCTGAAGCTGATCACCGAAACCATGGGCGAGGATTCCGTCTCTCCGGTGGCGGAGGCCGCGGATATCATCCAGATCGGCTCGCGGAATATGTACAACCATGATCTGCTGCGCCGGGTGGGAAAAACCGGCAAGCCGGTCCTGCTCAAGCGCGGCGTCTCCGCGACCATTGAAGAATGGATGGGATCGGCGGAGACCCTGTTGCTTGCCGGCGCGCCGTTCGTGCTGTTCTGCGAACGCGGCATCCGCGGCTACGACGCCCATACGCGCAATTTTCTGGACCTGGGATCGGTGGCCCTGCTGCGCCGTGTTCATGGGCTGCCGGTCGCGGTGGACCCCTCGCACGCCGCCGGCCGCCGTGATCTCATTCCGCCCCTGTCATTGGCCGCGGCGGCGGCGGGCGCCTGCGCATTGCTGATTGAAACCCATCCCTCGCCGGGAATGGCGCTCAGCGATGGCCCGCAGGCGCTTCCCCTCGAAGAACTGAGCCAGGTGATCCGTCAGATTCGCAGGCTGGCGCCGCTGTTTCCGGACGAATCCGCCGGCCGGGACGGGCATGGACGATAAAATCCAGTTGCGCGAGCGCCTGCAATGGCTGGACCTCCACCCGGAGCGGACGCTGTTCTATTTCCGCGATCGCGATGGCGCGGAGCGCGCGGCGGCCGGCGTGGAGACGGCGGTTTTTCCCGGCGCGGAACAACGTTTTGAACGTTCCATGGCCTGGGCGAAGGAAGCGGCCTCGCGTTCGCGCGCGAACTGGTTTTTCGGCGGCTTTGCTTTCGACGGCGCGGCGGATGATTCGGCGTGGCGGCTGTTTGGTCCGGCGTTGTTCGCCTCGGCGGGCGAAGCGGCGGAACAGGTCTCCGGATCGGAAGCGTCCGCGTATCCCCGCCTTCCGTTTCCCCGCGTGCTCATGGTGGAGGACGCAACCACCGAGGCCGGGTGGAAATCCTCCGTCGAAACCCTGTTGGGCGCCTTCCGCTCCAGCGAATTGAGCAAGGTGACCCTGGCCCGCCAGCGCCGCCTCCGCCTCGATGATTCGCCGCGCCTGTCCGAAGTGGCCGCCCGGCTGATCGAGCAGTATCCGCGCCACTATATTCATGTTTTGAGGCTGCCGTCGCCGGATGGATTGTGCGCCATCGTGGGCGCTTCTCCCGAGCGGTTGATCAAGCGGTCGGGGCGATTCGTGGAAACCGAGGCGCTGGCGGGCACCGTGCGCGCGGAGGCGCGCAATCCATCCGCGCGGGACCACGGCAAACTGGCCCGGGAGCACCAGCATGTCGTGGATCACATCACGAAGACGTTGTCCCGCTGGTGCTCCCATGTCGAGGCGGCGGGGGCCCCCGCATGGGCCGCCAGCGGCGCCATCAGCCATTTGAAAACGCCCATATTCGGCCGTCTGGACGGGTCCGGCCACGTGCTGCAACTGGCCGCCGCGCTTCATCCCACCCCCGCCATTTGCGGAACGCCGCCGGAACGCGCGGCGCGATGGATTTCCCAACTGGAGCCGCTGCCGCGCGGCTGGTACGCGGGCGGCGTGGGCTGGTTCGACACCGATGGCAATGGCGAATTCGCCGTGGGCATCCGCAACGCGCTCATCTACAACAACGTGGTGGTCATCGCCGCTGGAGCCGGAATCGTGGAGGGATCCGATCCCTCGCATGAGTACGAAGAGACGGAGTGGAAGCTGCAGGCGATGATGCGCGTTTTTGGCGCGGCGGCATGAATACCGGACTTCTCAATCTGCTGTGGTCGCAGGTGCTGTTCGACGCCCTGTCCGGCGCCGGGTTGCGGCGGTTGGCCATCAGCCCCGGCTCCCGTTCGACGCCGCTGGTGCTGGCCGCGTTACGCACTTCGGGCCTGCGCCCCGCAGTGATCGCCGACGAACGAGCCGCCGCTTTCCATGTGCTGGGCATGGCGCGGTTTTCCCGCCAGCCCGCCGCTTTCGTTTGCACATCCGGAACCGCGCCTGCCCATGCCTATCCGGCGATCATGGAGGCCAGCGCGGCGCGGATTCCGTTGCTGGTGATCTCGGCGGACCGCCCGCCGTCCGGACAATGGGCCGGCGAACCGCAGTCCGCCGATCAGACGAGGTTGTTTGGCGGTTTTGTCCGCCGCTTCGCGGACGCGGGGATTCCGCAACCCGGCGATGACGCCTTGCTGGGCCTCCGGCGGCTCGCCATGCAACTGCTGGCCGAGGCCTCCGGCGCGCACGCGGGCCCCATCCATCTCAACATGCCGTTTCACAAGCCGCTGGAGCCGGTGGAGTGGACCCCCGATCTCGAGGCCGGCCTGAATGAAACCCGGCGCCGCATTCGCCAGCGCGGTCTGCAACGCATATTTCCGGTTCAGGAGGCCGCGCCGGCTGAAGAAACCCTCCAGCAACTCCGGGATGAAATCCGCGCCCATGAAGATGGGTTGATCCTCTGCGGTCCCGCGGATGGCGCCGCCGCGCCCGCGGACCTGGTGGAGCGTTTGGCCGGCGCCAGCGGTTATCCGGTATACGCGGAAGCCGCCAGCGGCGTGCGCGGGGCGATGAACGGCAAGGCGTCCGGCGCCCATGCGTTTGGAGCGCTTGCCGCGCGCGGGTTGACGCCTGCGCCGGACAAGCCGCCCTTGATCATCCAGTTGGGGATGGTTCCTGTCAGCAGCGCCGTGCAGCGCTGGCTGGCCTCGTCTGGCGCGCGGCGGATGATCATATCCTCCGATTGGGCCAATCCCGATGGACTGGGGAATTTTCACATCCGTCAAAGTCCTGCCGGAGTTCTGAAACAGTTGGTCCCCAGGCTTGCGGATTTCCGCCGCCCGGCCGCCGCCTGGGGAATGGAGCTGATCCGCCGCTCGCAACTGTACTGGGCCGCCGTGAGCGCGGCGCGGCGCGGCCGCGAAGCCCTTTGCGAGGCCGCGATCGCCCGGAGCGTGCAGTCCGCGATTCGCCGTTGCGGATTTGTGCAACTGGGCAACAGCCGGCCTGTCCGCATGTTCGACCAGTGGACGGATCCGGATGGAGACTCCGCCGGCGGGGCGCCCCGGTTCATCCATCAGCGCGGCGTCAGCGGCATTGACGGGCTGGTGTCATCCGCGTGCGGCGCGGCGTCCGTGCTGGATGGGTGCGCCAGAGGCTTGGTGATTCTGGGTGATGTCAGCCTGTCCCACGACCTGCATGGCCTGCTGGCCGCGGCGGAACAGCAGGCGCCCCTGACCATTCTGGCCGTCAACAATGGCGGAGGACGCATCTTCGACGAACTTCCGGCGGCGCGCTCTCCGCTGATCTCCCGCGAGGATTTCGAGCGGTGCTGGCTGACCCCGCAGCCCCTGAACATCGCGGACGCCGCCCGCATGGCCGGCCTGCGCCATGCCGCCGCCCTGACCGCGCATGAACTGGATGCGGCGCTGGCGGAAGCGGCGGACGCCCATGGCCCCGTTGTTCTGGAAGCGATAGTCCATGACGGGGAGGAAACCCGCTTCCGCGAAGACCTTCAAGAGCGTTTGGACCAACTGTTTTCCTCAACCAGGGAGAAGCCATGAGCAGCGTGCAGTGGAAAGCCCAGAAAGAGTTCGATTTCAAGGATGTTAAATATGAAAAATGCGACGAGGGGATCGCGAAGATCACCATCAACCGTCCCAGGGTGCGCAACGCCTTCCGCCCGCTCACCATCAAGGAGTTACAGCGCGCTTTCGACGACGCCCGCGATGACTCCGGCGTGGGCGTGATCATCCTGACCGGCGAAGGAAAGGAAGCCTTCTGTTCGGGGGGCGATCAGCGCGTGCGCGGCGAGGGTGGGTATGTCGGCGACGACGGCGTTCCCCGCTTGAATGTGCTGGACCTGCAGCGGCAAATCCGCACTCTGCCAAAGCCGGTGGTCGCCATGGTGGCGGGCTACGCGATCGGCGGCGGCCATGTGCTGCATGTGGTATGCGATCTCACCATCGCCGCGGACAACGCCCGTTTTGGACAGACAGGCCCGCGCGTGGGCAGCTTTGACGGCGGGTATGGATCGTCGTTTCTCGCCCGCATCGTCGGGCAGAAGAAGGCGCGGGAAATCTGGTTCCTGTGCCGCCAGTACGACGCCCGTCAGGCGCTGGAGATGGGGCTCGTCAATACGGTGGTTCCCGTGGACCGGCTGGAGGAAGAAACCATCCAGTGGTGCCGGGAGATGCTGCAACTGAGCCCGACCGCGCTGCGTCTGCTCAAGGCGGCCATGAACGCCGACTGCGATGGCCAGGCGGGCCTGCAACAACTGGCGGGCGACGCCACGCTGCTGTTCTATCTCACGGAAGAGGGGAAGGAAGGCAAAAACGCTTTCCTGGAGAAGCGCAAGCCGGATTTCCGGAAGTTCCGGCGCCTGCCGTGATGGATCGGCGTTGCATCCGAAGCCATGGGTGAATCAGCGCAATCCCTGGAGCAGGCCGCGCGCACGGGTCTTCCCGCGCCTGGTTCGGTTGCAGCCTGGATATTGGCCGCGCGCCCGCCCACGCTGTTCGCCGCCATTGCTCCGGTGCTGGTTGGCGGAGCGGCGGCCTGGCGATTCGGAAGGGCGGATGGCGCGGAGTTTTCCTGGCCCGGATGTTTCGCCGCGCTGCTGGGGGCGGTGTTCATCCAGATCGGAACCAATTTCGCCAACGATGTATCCGATTACCGGAAAGGCGCCGATACGGAGGAGCGGCTGGGGCCGCCGCGCGCGGTGTCTTCCGGATTGCTCACGCCCAGGCAGGCCTGGGCGGGCGTATGGACATCGTTCGCACTGGCGGTTGCGGCGGGGCTGTTTCTCACCTTTTTTCGCGGGTGGCCCATCGTGGCGATCGGCGTGGCGTCCATCCTGTCGGGGCTGGCCTATACCGGCGGACCCTGGCCGCTGGGATATAACGGACTCGGCGACCTGTTCGTGCTGGTGTTTTTCGGCTTCGTGGCGGCGTGCGGAACCTCCTGGGTTTGCGTGGGGAATATTCCGCCGCCGGCATGGATCGCCGCGCTGGCCGTGGGTTTGCTGGCCACCGCCATTCTCGCCGTCAATAATGTGCGCGATGTCTCGACCGACGTGAAGGCGGGCAAGCGGACCCTCGCCGTGCGCTTTGGAACCGGTTTCGTGAAGGCCGAATACGCCGCGTGTATCGTCATCCCCTATCTGCTGCTGGCGGTGATCTGGTTTCAGACGGGTGATTGGCCGGTGTCGCCCCTGTTCTCACTGCCAGTGGCGGCCGCGACCCTGCGCGGGTTTTTCCGCGTCACTCATCCCCGCCAGTACAATCCCATTCTGGCGGCGACAGCGAAATTGCTGGCGTTGTGGTCCGCCTTGCTTGCGATCGAGTGGATGGTGGGTTGAGCGGCGATGGCCGTGCGTATCCGCCATCTTTCCAGGTTCCAGCTTGCGGATGGCCGCGGGCGCGCCGGCGGATCGCAACGCCAGGGCCTGTCCCTGTGTATTGAAGCGGATGGTTCGCATCAGGGACATGGCGAAGCCAGCCCGCTCGAAGGCTGGAGCGCCCGATCCGTTGATGAAATTGAAAACGAATTGCGGGGGTTTCCCTGGCGTTCCGCGCCCGCCGGTCTTTCACCCGCGAAAGCCGCGAATGAATTGACCGCCCTGCTGCGCGGCCTCTCCGCGGACGCCCGTTTCGCCGCCGGCGGCGCATTGCTGGATTTGTGGTCGAGGCGCGCCGGGATTTCCCTTTCCCAATACCTTGCTCCGGACCCGGCGGCCGCCCGGGAAGTCCCCTGTTACCAGTTTCTGCGCGGAGACCATGTGGAAGAGTGGCTTCCACGGCTTTCCACCGGCACGCAGGACGGCGCTTTTCTCCACTGCAAGATGAAATGGCCTCTCGATTCGCCGGGCGATCGCTTTGCTGGAGAACTGGAAAGGTTATGCGGCCATCTGGCGGGGCGTTTGCGCATCCGGCTGGATATCAACGGTCAATGGGACAAACCCTTCGCCGGGCGGATGTTGCGCCAACTGGCTTCTCTGCCCATCGAATATGTCGAGGAGCCTGTGCGTGGCGGGGAATTGCTCGAACTGGACAGCCCGATTCCACTCGCCGCGGATGAAAGCGCGCTCGATGATCAATTCCGCACGGGTTTGCTGGAGCAACGTGGCGCGGTCAGGTTTGTGATTCTCAAACCGGCGTTCACCGGTTCGCCGCTGGAGAGCCTGGAACGCGCCCGTGATTTCCGGCAGGCGGGGTTGCGCGTGGTGATCACCCATGTTTTTGGCGGGGCCGTGGGGCACGCCCATGCGGTGGCGATCGCCCAGGCGCTGGCGGATACGGAATTTCACGGCCTTGCGTGGCCTTACGCCGGGACCGCTGTTCCAGCGGGCTTGATTTGGAACGCGGAACGCGACGCCATCGCGCTTGCGGGCGCTCCCGGCATGGGTCTGGACACGCCGCCATGAATCTCCACGCCGTCATTGTGGAACTCGCCGCCGCATGGCCCGGGGCGCCGGCCGTCATCACCGGCGGACAGACTGTCAGCTACCGGGAATTGCTGGCGCTGGCGGATGAAGAGGCCCAGGCCATTCACGCCAGACTGGGAAGCCGGCGCCACCCCGGCGCCCCGCGCATCGCGTTTCCGGCGGGGATGAACCTGCGGACCGTGGCGCGCTTTCTGGCTTGCTGGAAACTCGAAGCCGCGGCGGCGCCCTGGAATCCGAAACAGGGAGAGGATGGTGTTGCGCAGGCCATCGAGGCGGCCGCGCCCACCCTGACGCTGGATCGTCCGGCTCCGCCGGCCCGCGAGGTGATTCCGCATGCGGAAGGATGCGCGGCCATCATCCAGACCAGCGGATCGTCTGGCGCGCCCAAGGCGGTGATGCTGACCCACCGCAATTTTCTGGCGTCGGCGCGCGCCTCCGCTTCGATTTTGCCGCTGGGGCCGGGCTGCCGGTGGCTGATGCTCCTTTCCCCGGCCCGCATCGGCGGCTTGTCCATCATCACCCGCTGCCTGACCTCCGGCGCGGCGATTGTGATTCCGGAAAAATACAAACCTGGCCATCCCGGCCTTTTGATGGAGCAGCATCGCATCACCCATTTGTCCGCGGCGCCGGTGATGCTCGATGCATGGTTCGCATCCGGTCGGCCGCCGCGCGGTCCGGGAACATGGCGGGCCATTCTTTCCGGCGGCGGCGCCACGCCCGCGGGATTGATGCTGAAATGTCAACAGGCAGGATTGCCTGTCCTGCCGACCTGGGGAATGACCGAAACCTGTTCGCAGGCCGCCACCCGTCCATTGTCAAATAGTCAATACGATGGACCGGCCATCGGGCCGCTGCTTTCCGGGCTGGAGGCGCGAGTGACGGATCAGGGAATATTCCACTTGCGCGGAGACCAGGTGACGCCGGGGTATTTCAATGTTCCGCCCGGCGCCCAACCGTTCACGGACGATGGCTGGCTGGTCACCAGCGACTGCGGACGCATCCATGACAATGGCTGGGTGGAAGTGCTCGGCCGCGCCGATGATATGATCATCACCGGCGGGGAGAAGGTTCATCCGCTGGAGGTGGAGCGCCTGCTCGCCTTTGCGCCCGGAGTGCGGAACTGCATGGTATCCGGCGTTCCCCATCCGGCCTGGGGTCAGGTGGTCGCGTGCGCGCTGGAAAAAACACCCGGCTTTCGCGCGGAGGATTTCGTGCGTTTCGTGCGCGGACGCCTCGAATCCCGTCTCAAACCCCGCCTGATCGCCATCATGGACAGGTTGCCCGTCACCAGCGCCGGCAAGCCCGATCGCAGGGAACTGCGGAATATCCCGCTCCAGGAATTCTCGTCCCTCGATGAATTGGGGTAGGGCCGCTTACGCCGCTTCATCCAGTTCGTGCTCGAACTGGAGTTTGTACAGACGGCTGTAGAACCCGCCGCGGGCGAGAAGTTCCTCGTGCGGGCCCGTCTCCACGATTTTTCCCTGGTGCATGACCACGATGCGATCCACCTGGCGGATGGTGGACAGGCGGTGTGCGATGATGATGGATGTACGCCCCTTCAGCAGCCGCTGGATGGCTTCCTGAATCAGCGATTCGGTGACCGGGTCCACGCTGGATGTCGCTTCATCCAGCACCAGAATCTGCGGTTCGTGGGCGAGCGCGCGCGCGAATGCGAGCAGTTGCCGTTCGCCGCCCGACAGGTTGGAGCCGCGCTCGCGGATTTCCGAATCCAGGCCGTTGGGCATTTTGTTGATGAACTGGTCCGCGTGAACCGCCTCGACGGCCTGCCGGATTTTCTCCGGTGTGATGGCGGGATCATCCAGCGTGATATTGCGGCGCACGCTTCCCGAGAACAGGAACACATCCTGCTGCACAAAGGCGAACATGCGGCGCAGGGAGGTCAAATCCATCTCCCGCAGATCGGTTCCGTCCATGCGGATGGCCCCGGATTCCGGGTCGTAGCAGCGGTACAGCAGCCGCACCAGCGTGGTCTTGCCGGAACCGGTCGCGCCCACGATCGCGATGGATTCTCCCTTGCGGATATTCAGGCAGATGTTGCGCAGCACGGGTTCGGCGGCGAGGTAGTGGAAGGAGACATTGTCGAGTTCGATCTGGCTCCAGTCGCGCGGCGCGGGTTTGGGATTTCCGGGCTGGCGGACGGCGCTGACCTCGTCGAAGAGGCCGAAGATCCGCTCCGCGCTGGCCATGGCCGATTGCAGCACGGTGTATTTGGCGCTGATATCCCGGAGCGGAATGAAGAAGCGCTGCATCCATTCGATGAACGCCACCAGCGTTCCGAAAGTGATGGAGCCGCGCACCAGATCCCCGCCGCCAAACCACAACAGTCCGGCGATGGTCAGCGACGAGGCCAGTTCCACCACCGCGAACAGCGTGGCGTCGAGCAGGATGGAGCGGTAGTTGGCGTCGCGGTGACCGGCGTTGCGCTCGTTGAACTCGGCGAGCGTCAGGTCCTCGCGGGCGTAGGACTGGATCAACTCCATGCCCGAGATGTTTTCGTTGAGGCTGGAATTGATGCGGGCGAGTTTGACGCGGATATCGGCGTAGACATCGCGCAACTGGGTGCGAATCCAGATCGCGAATCCGGTGAGCAGCGGGGTGAGCGCAAGGCCCAGCAGGGCCAGTTTCCAGTTGATGGCGAACAGAATCACCACGATGCCGAGCAGCACGAGGGCGTCGGCCATCAGCGCGACGATGCCCGCCGCGAACATTTCGCCGATGGACTCCACGTCGTTGGTCACGCGGGTGAGCAGGCGGCCCACGGAATTGCGCGTGTAGAAGCCCATGTCCAGCCGCAGCACGTGGGCGAACAGCGCCTGGCGCAAATCCCGGACCGTGAGTTGTCCGACCCAGCTCATGGTGCGCAACTGCAGATGCGAAAACCCGAACTCGGCCAGCAGGGCGCCGAGAAACAGCACGGCGCAGGTCAGCAGCACGCGCCGGTCGCCGGTGGCGATGCCGCCGTCAATGGCGTGTTTGGTCAGCCATGGCTGCACCACCGTGGCCGCCGACGCTAGCGGCATGAACAGCATGCCAATCGCCAGCATGCGGCGGTGCGGGCGCACAAAAGGCCAGATGCGTTTGAGCAGCGCCGACTCAATCGCGCGTCCGGCCGGGCTTTCTTCGTACTGATCGTGAATCGCCGCCATGGGTTCAGGTGGAAACAGAGGCGGACGGCGTCCAGCCCTCCGCCAGTTCGTCCAGTTCTTCCGCCAGCCGCTGCTTGCGGTACAGCGCGGCGTAACGGCCGTTGAGCGCCATCAGTTGATCATGGGTTCCCTGCTCGATGATGGCGCCGTTTTCGAGCACGATGATCTGATCGGCCAGCCGCGCCGCCGCCATGCGGTGACTGACGAAAATCATGGTCCGTCCGGCGGCTTCCTGGCGCAGGTTGTCGAGGATTTTTTTCTCGGTCGCCGAATCCACCGCCGAAAGCGAGTCGTCGAAAATCAGGATGCGGGGGTCCGCGGCCACCGCGCGGGCGATCGAAGCGCGCTGCCGCTGGCCTCCGGACAGGGTGACGCCGCGTTCGCCCACGCGCGTGCGGTATCCACGCGAGAACCGCTCCACGTCGGCGTCGAAATGGGCGATGCGCGCCGCGCGCTGGACATCATCCAGCGTCAGGTTCCTGGGGGCGAAGCCGATATTCCGTTCCAGCGACCGGGAAAACATAAACGCCTGCTGGGGCGCGTAACCCACGGCGGATCGCAAGGTTTGCAAGGGAATTTCATGGATATCCGTTCCATCCACGAAAACCGTTCCCCGGGGGACGTCAATCAGCCGGAGAATGGCGTTGACCAGGGTGGATTTTCCCGATCCGGTCAGCCCCACCACCGCCAGGGTGGAGCCGGCGGGAACGCGCAGGCGGATGTCGCGCAGCACCTCGCGCTCGCCATGGCGGATGCACAGGCCGCGGAATTCCAGTTCGCCGCGAATCTGGAGTTCCGCGCGCACGTTGATGTCGCGGATGGCGGGCTCGGCGTGCATGACATCCGCGATGCGCCCCAGGGCCGCGCGCCCGCGCTGGACCATGGCGATAATCCACCCCATCGCCAGCGTGGGCCAGGCCAGCATGGCCAGGTAGCCATTGAACGCAACGAATCCGCCCAGGGTCAGTGCGCCATCCATCACCTGCAATCCCCCCACGTACAGCACGATCAGCGTTCCCACGCCGTTGATGGTGGCCATGAACGGCATCATGGCGGACTGCGCGGCGATGAGCGTGCGTTGTGAATGCAGGTATTTCTCCGAGCGTTCGCGCATGACCGCGTCCTGCTCGTTTTCGCGCCCAAACCCCTGCACCACCTCGATTCCGGAAAAGGATTCCTGGACAAAGGAGGAAATTTCGCCGATGCGCTCCTGCACCGCCTTCTGTCCGGCGTAGAGGCGTTTGGCGAACTGGCTCATCGCATAGAGCATGATGGGGTAGGGCAGAATGGCGATGATGGTCAGCTTCCAGTTGAGCGACAGCATGGCCGTCAGCGCGAAGATATAAACCACCGGCGTATTGATGATGTTGAGGATGCCAGGTCCCAGGAAGACGCGCACATTGCCCAGGTCGTTGATGGCCCGGCTCATGATGTCTCCGGTGGACTGCTCCCGGTAATAGGATGGCGGCAGTCGCTCCAGGTGGCGGAACAGGTCGGAGCGGATGTCGTATTCGATCGCCCGGCCGGTGTTGAAAATCGCCAGCCGGCTGTAGATGCGCACGATGGCGCCGCAGAGCGCCAGCAGCGCGATCCACAGGGCGTCATGTCCCGCCGCGCGCAGGTTCGCGAGGTCGCCGGTGCGCCCCGCCTCCTGGATTTGGTCAATGGCGCCGCGCACCAGCCAGGGAATCCACATGCCGATTCCTGTGGTCAGAAGCAGCGCCGCCCCGCCGGTGGCCAGCCTCCAGCGGTAGCGCGCAATATAATTGCGCAGGCGGAAGGAGCCGTTCACTTCTTTTTGATCACCAGCTTCTGGATGACCCCGCCCGCCATCACATGCACCACGAGGTCGCCCAGGTATCCCATGGTCGCCTTGTTGGTGATTTTCCCGTTCTCATCCGTGTTGCGGATATCGTTCCACTGGGTGGAGCCATTTTCGCGGTTGGCGCGGTAAACATAGCTGGTCACGGGCAGGTCCTTGATCGGCTGGCCCTTGCCGTCCAGCACCGTCGCGGTGAAACCGGCGCTGGCCTCGGGCTCCAGTTCGGTTTTCTCGGCCTCGATCCTGATTTCAACCGGACACCCCGCGTCCGCCCATTTGTCTTTCGGAATGCCCATTTCGGTCTCCACCATGCCCAGGGCGCAGCGATCCGCCAGCGACAGGCCGGGCAGCGCGGTCTTGTCCGCATAGGTGGGGAAGGGCGGGAAATCGCTCAGCTTCTGGCGTTCCGCCTCCTGATTCACGGGGGACAGATAATCCTCCGACAGCACCTTCGCAAGGTCAATGAAGGAAAGTTCTTCCTTCAGCCGGGGCTGTTCTCCCTTCGGGCCCACGGCGCGGTTGACCAGCCGGATGACCTCGTTGCCCAGCATGCCGTAGCCAAAATTGCTCAGGTGCAGATCATCCCAGGAGAAGACGCCCTCGAACCGGTCCAGGCCGATGACGTTGTCGCGGCCCATGGAGTCCTTCACCACGATGTCGCTCTCGCCGTTGGCTCCCTTGACGATGCGCACGTTGAGCCCGCCAAATTCGATGGCGTCGCCTTCCTTCGCCTCGGTGAAACGGAAAAACAACTCCATGAAATCGCCCACGTAGATGCGGGGCTCCGGCAGCGTCGCGTTGACCTCCTTCGCCACGCGCTTGAGCGCCGCGTTGGCCCGCATCACCTCGTAACGCTTGGCCTGGTTGAAGCGGCGGCCGGGCAACATATTGATATCGGGAACGGTCAGGATGAACAGAAACGGCCGGGTCTCGACCTTGCTCACGCGCGTGTACATCTCGCGCAGTTTGTCCTCGATGAAATCGGTGGGCGTACCGCCCCACAGCACGTCGTTGCCGTAGTTGTCCACGGTTGTGAAAACCAGCAGGGGTTTGTAATCCTCGATATTTTCGATCATGGATTTCGGCTTGACCCGGCTGGAGATTTTCTCGAACGGGTGCTGAATGAACAGGTCGAGAATGTACACGCCGGCGCCAAGGCTGCCGTCCACCACATCGCGGATGGTCGAGCCGGGAATGGCGATATTCAGCGGGCGGATGTAGGGGTCGGCGCGCAAGGGCGAAAACTCGTTCTTGTTCAGCGCGGGGGTGAGCGTGCCCACCGCCGCGCCGAGGCCCACTTCCAGCGAACCGCTGCGGCGATCCAGTTCTTCCAGTTTGGGAATGCCCGGCAGCCCTTCGCGCGTGGTGAAGGGAGTGGAAAGATACGCGCCCGCCGCCCGCGCCACCTGATTGATCGGGCCGTGATTCTGGGCGACCGGATTCCATGAGTTGCTCTGGAAACCAGCCGTGAACGATGCGCCAAACGCCATGATGCGGTTGAAAGAGGGATGAACCGGGGGCGCGAAGCTGAATTTGCCCTTGGCGTTGTGGGTCACCAGGATTTCATCCTTGCGGTTGCGCATCTCCACCCGCACCGGAACCTCGAAGGGCTGGGCGTTGTCCAGCGAAGGCGCCGGATGTCCCTGGCTGACCGCCTTCACGGTGAAATCGTCCACATATTCCTTGAAGATGACGCGATTCTCTCCAATGAAGATATGCGGAATGAAGGTGTCGGGGCCGCGGGGCTTTTCCGCGTCCTTGAATATGGGGCGGTCGGCTTTGAAGGTGATGCTTTCGCCGCCGTACATGGTTCCGTTGGCGGGGGTGAAGGTGATTTCCACCTGCTTTTCAACCGGCGGGCCTTCCACATCGGGGGTTTGGGCATCCTGATCCGCCGGTGTTCCGCCGCCGCCGGCGTCTGGGGTCTGTCCGCCCGGGTCCGCCTTGTTGTCCGATGAACAGGCGGAAACCGCCAGCGCCAACGCCAACCACAACCAGTTCGTGCCTTTCATTCCTGCGCCCTTTCTAGAGTGGATTCTGTTTCCCCAGCGATCCATACGCCACAAGGCGTTCCCTTGTCACACCACCAGGAAAGCGCGCCAACGCGGGATGAATCTCCCCCGGCCGGTCCTCCCGCGGGCGAAAAAAAACGGATGCGTCCGCCGCCGGAAAATGCTAGGCGTTTCCGCCATGAAAACCACCACGATTCGCAGGGCCGGCGCCGGGGATATATCCCTGGTCGCGGATTTCAACCAGAAGCTGGCGCTGGAGACCGAGGGCAAAAAACTGGATACGGCGCGCGTCACCGCGGGCGTGCGGGCGGTGCTGGATGATCCTTCCAGGGGATTTTACCTGATCGCCCAGCAGGAAGGCGGGCCGGTTGGTCAACTGATGGTCACCTTCGAGTGGAGCGACTGGCGGAACGGCGTGTTCTGGTGGATCCAGTCGGTTTATGTGGATGCGGAACACCGCCGTACCGGTGTTTACCGGGCGTTGCATGAGCAGGTGCTGAGACTCGCCCGGGAAGCGGGCGATGTCTGCGGCGTGCGCCTCTATGTGGACAAGCAGAATCTGACCGGTCAGCGCGCCTATGAGTCCCTGGGGATGACCCAGGCCCATTATCATATATACGAAATTGATTTTGTGCTGGGGGCGCATACCGGCCATCGCGGCGGGAAGGATGATTGATCGTGCGGAGTCCGCTCCACCCCGGCCGTCATGTGATTTATTCAGAGATCCGGCGAATCGCGGGGCATGATTCAGAGGGAACGGGAGAACGTGGTTTTCCCGGCCGCGGAAGCGGGAATCGAAATGGCGGCGTCATGTCTCCCGGCGACATGAAAATCTCCGGCCTGTGGAATGACGGCGGCGTGTGTATCCAGATGAAACATCTCCCGGAGGTGCGGGGGGAGGGCGCGGAAAGAACCCCGCCGCCCATGTCACCGTTTGGCGTGGCGTTTGACAGATCGCGGCGGCGGCGGAATAATGCCCTGAATATCCATGTGGGCCATCCGGTCCACAGCCAATCCTCACAGGGCGGCAAAGGGTGCGCGCCTCCCCGGGACCGTGGAGTACCCCATGTCCATGTTCATTCGCTTCCGTAAATGGTGGTTGCTTGGCGCCTTGTGGCTGATGACCGCGATGGCCTGTGATGGCGGCTGCAGCGGCTGCTCCTGTCTCGCGCCCATTCCCGGCGGTTATCCGGTGCCCAAGCTGATGGACAACTCGACCCAGATCCGGTTGACCTCCAGCGGCATTGATTTCATCGAGCAGAACCTGGGGCCCATCGTTTCGTCGCTGCTGCCCACCGGCCTGTCCTTTGATGTTCCGCCGACCGAAACCAGCGTCGCGGTGATTGGCAAGGTCGAGGTCTGCAAGTCCGGCAGCGGCTGCAAACTCAACGCCACCATCAAGCAGGTCAATCTGCTTCCCCGCTCCACCGATAACCTGGACATCAACATCGCGCTGGACCTGAAGGGCCAGATCAAGCCGGTCAAGGTGGGCTTCCTTGGCACCTGCACCATTGACGTGGACATCGTCAACAAACCCGTTAAGGCGCCCCTGAAGTTCAAGAACCATGCGAAGACCAAGCGCATGCAGTTCGATATCGGCAAGGTGGATGTCAAACTCGACGACAAGGATTTCAAGATCAAGGACTGCTTCATCGGCTCGGTGGTGGAACTGCTCAGCTTTCTCAAGAGCCTGATCGTGGACCAACTCACCAAGCAGTTCGATTTGAACAAGATTCTCCAGGAACAGATTCAGAATTTCTCCCGCCAGCCCTGCAAGGACAATCCGGCGGTTTGTCCCACCTCGCTGGGTTACCAGTGCAACAGCGAAAAACTCTGCCAGGACCCGGGCACCAAGGAATACGCTCCCAATGTTCTGGGACTGGAAGGAATCATGGACGCCGGCGCGCTGTTCGGCGGTCTGGCCCCCGGACTCGACGCCAAGATGGATCTGGGTTTGATCGCCGGCGGCAAGGTGGGCGCGCCTTATGTCGATCCGCAAAGCACGGGCCTGCGCGTGGGCATCATGGGCGGCGCCCAGTCGAAGCAGAATAGCTGCGTGCCGCTGACCCAGCCGCCCCCGGTGCTCCCCATTCAGGACATCGAGTTCATCAACGCCAACGATTACAAGGGAGAAAAATTCCATGTCGGAATTGGCGTGGCCAAGCTCTTCCTGGACACATCCCTGTGGTCGGCGTTTAACGCGGGCGTGCTGTGCATTTCCCTGGGCACCGACACGGTGGATCAGATTTCCACGGGCACCCTGGGCGTGCTCATCCAGAGCCTGAGCACCCTGACCAACGGCAAGAACATGCCGGTGATCCTGTCGCTGCGTCCCGAGCAGGCGCCGACCCTGGATATCGGCGAAGGCGTCTACAAAGACGACGGATCGGGCAAGCTGACCCTGGATCGCCCGTTGCTGAACGTCACCCTGAAGGATTTCTCGATTGACATCTATGCCTTCTATTTTGATCGCTACGCCCGCGTGCTGACCATCACCACCGATGTGCAGTTGCCCATCGGCCTGAGCGTGGCCTTCGACGCCAAGAGCGGAAAAGCCCAGCTCGTACCGATTCTTGGCGATCTGGCCAAGGCGTTCACCAATGTGCGGGTGACCAATACCGAACCCATCGCCGATGATCCCAAGGCCATCGCCGATGCGCTGCCGGTCCTGATCGGCGCCCTGGGCGGCCAGCTTGGCTCCGCGCTCAAGCCCTTTGATCTCTTTGATCCGAAGGACCTGCGCGGCTTCGAGTTGAAGATCAAGAAGATCACCGGTGTGACCCCCTTCACGGGGCCGTGCAATATCCCGGCGGACAAGGGCGGGTGCTACCAGTTCCTGGGCATCTTCGCGGACCTGGGCTTCAACCCCGCGGCGGCCGGCGGCGGCAAGCCCATCGTTTTCAGCACCGACACCTGGGCGTCGGTGTACAAGAAGAACAGCCCCACCTGGCAGTCCTTTGTCGCCACCCATGGCCAGGTTTCGCGGCCCGCGCCGGAAGTCACCCTGCAAGTGGGCGGCATGGGACCGGATGGCCAGGGCGCGAATCTCGAATATTCCTACCGTGTGGATGGAGGATTCTGGTCGCCGTGGCACAACATCAATCTGATCACGGTCAGCGATCCGCGCTTCTGGCTGGTGGGCAAACACAAAAT
Source organism: Myxococcota bacterium (assembly GCA_022072125.1). Taxonomy (GTDB): domain Bacteria; phylum Myxococcota; class JAJVIH01; order JAJVIH01; family JAJVIH01; genus JAJVIH01. The sequence goes on from JAJVIH010000023.1 coordinate 44,352, forward strand.
CGAAGTGGTCTCGCGCGTGATCGGCGAGGTCAGCAGCCAGGACCCAACGCCTGCGGTGGTCGAGTTCATGATGGACCCCTACGCGCCGAAGGTGTCCGCGCGCATGAATCCCGCGACCTCGCATGTCACCTTCATCGCCTCGGATGAAGTCACTCCCGAAGACAAAATCGAATTCGCCTTCAACGTGAATGGCGGCCCCTACACCAACTGGTCCGCCATGCGCACCTTTGATTTCGCGGCCTACGACGGCGTGGATTTCGAGTTGAACATCGAGGCGCGCGACGAGGAAGGCAATATCGGCCGCGCCACGCTGAAGCGTTCGGCGCTGACTCCGGCTTCTTCCGGAAACGGTTCAGGCCAGGGCGCCGGCCTTGATGCTCCAGACGGTCCCGAGCTGGGCTCCCATGGGCGTGAAAGCCTGCCAGGGGCGGGCTCCGGGTGTAATTGCAACCTGTGGGGCGCTTCGGAAGAAGGCGCCATGGGCATGGCGATCATGACGATTTTTGTTGCGATGACCCTGCATCTCATGGGGCGGAGGAAGAAGAGGGCATAGTATGTCGAGGCTACCGATGGTCCGGGATCATATGACTCCGAACCCTGTGACAATCGAGTACAACGTCAGCATCCAGGATGCTCTTAAACTCATGCGGCAGAATGAAATCCGGCGCCTCCCCGTCATTGAAAACGGGGATGTCGCCGGACTCGTCACCATGGAAGACATCCGCGCCGCCTATCCCAAGGCCAATCCCGAGGATCCGGACGCCGCGCTGGTCTATCCCATGGTGGGGGAAGTCGCCTCGCGCAATCTGACCTGGGTCAGCGCCAACGACAGCATCCTGGACGCCGCGGTGGCGATGAAAAACGCCAAGACCTCGGCGTTGCTGGTCTCCGATGGCGGCAATCTGGAGGGTATTCTGACCGATACCGACCTCCTAGGCGTGCTGATCCAGTTGTTGCGGACGCAATTCGAGACCTGGATTTTCCAGACATGAACCGGCAGCCGCTGGCGGGCGTGCTTTCAGCGCGTCCGCCAGGGTTTGTTTGCACATCATGGGGGGGACATGTCATCCGATCTGAAATTCCGCCGTCTGGCTGGTTCCCGGCAGGCGGTGATTGATACTTTCGCCGGCCTGGTTCAGGCGGTTGGTCTGCCGGAACCCTTGTGGATAGCCACCGCGTGCCCGGTGGAAGGATTGCACTGCGACAAAAAATTCCTGTCGGGGCTGGATTCCGACCACAACGGCCGCGTCCGCGTGGAGGAATTGCGCGAGGCCGTGCGCTGGACCGCCAAACTGCTGGCCGATCACGGCGGCGTGAACTCCGGGTCGGAAACGCTCCAACTCAACGCCCTGTCAAAGGAAGGCGAGCGCTTCAAGGGGATCGCCAGCCTGATCCTGGAGACCATCGGCGCGCCTGCGCGGGACGCCATTTCCCTGGAACAGGTGCGCAAGGCCCAGGATGTGTTCAGGGAACGCGGCCTGGCCGGGGAGGGCGCGGTCTCCCTGGAGCGTCTGGCGGGACATCCGGTCCTGGAAACCGCCAAGCTGCTTTTGCCGGCGATGACGCCGCACGCCAACCGGTACGGCCAGGCGTCGTTCACGGCGGACAACCTGTCCGCCTTCCGCGAGGAATGGACAAAGGCGGGAGAACATCTATCGCGCCGGAACGCGGTTTTCACATGGGGTGACGGCAGCCTGGCGATCGCGGGGGATATCCTGGCCCTGGACGCCCCGGTTCGTGACTTTTTCGCCTTGTGCCGTCTGGCGCGGGTGGGCGCCGGAGCCGCGGCCAAATGGAACGTCTTCACGGGGGAAGGAGGACCGGAAGCCTGGGTGCGGGCGCTCCCGGTGGCTCCTCCGCGTCACGAGGTGGAGTTGCGGCGATCCGAATTGGTGGATGGTCCCCACCGGGCGGCGCTGGAGCGGATTTTCATCGCCGCCAAAACCGCCGTCATCTCCGCCAGTCAATGGGACGAATTGACCGCCCGGGCCCAGGCGGTCGCGGACTGGCAAGCCGCCGTGGAATCCAGTCCTGTCCTCCAGTTGCGGCTGAAATATCCGGACCTCGATCTCCAGGCGCTGGATGAACTGGAAAAACTCCGCGCCTCGGATGAATCGATCGCCGGAAAGGTGAAATCCATTGACGAACTGGAGAGCCTGATCCTGCGCCAGCGATGGTTGCTCGGCTTCGCCAACAACTTCATCGCCATGCCTCATTTGTACATGCCGGAAAAGTCGGCGCTGTTTGAATGGGGAAGACTGGTGATCGCGGGGCGCGAGTTGCGCTTCAGCGTGCTGGTGACCGATCGGGCGGCGCATATCAAGCAGGTGGACGAGGGGACCATGTTTGTCGCTTACGCCAGGGTGCAGGAAAAAAGCGGCGGCGGCGAGTTTGAGATCGCCGCTCCGCTGACGGCGGGAACCAGCAATGGCGTCGCCGTTGGCAAGCGCGGCGTGTTCTACGACCGCGACGGCAAGGAATACGATGCGGTCATCGTCCATGTGGTCCGTCATCCGGTCAGCCTGTGGGAGGCCGCCATTTCTCCCTACACGCGCATTGGCAAATTCATCACCTCGAAAATCGAATCGTGGGCGTCGTCGGGGGAAAAGACCCTCGACAGCAGGCTGGAGACCGGTTACCAGTCCGCGGCGTCGGCCAAGGCGCCCGCCGAACCCGTGGCGGGCGGGGGAGCCGGGGCCATGGCGGGGGCGGGGCTGGCGCTGGCGGCGATTGGTTCGTCATTCGCCTTCATCGCCAACCAGCTCAAGAGCATGACGCTGCTCGATCTGGTCAACGTGGTGATGGGTCTTGTGCTGATTATTTCAGGGCCCGCGGCCCTGCTGGGCTGGCTCAAACTGCGCAGACGCAACCTGGCGATTGTGCTGGAAGGCTCCGGCTGGGCGCTCAACGACCGGCTTCTGCTGTCGCGGGAACTGGGGTATGTGTTCACGCGGCGCCCCCGTCCCCCCGCCGGTTCGGAAATCACGGGCGACGCCCTCTCCGGCCCGCTCAGGGACTATATCGCCAAAACCCCAAACGAATTGCGCGTCTCGCCCTTTGGCGCCGGCGTCCGCGCTTTCTGGATCATCCTGGCGCTGGCCGTGATCCTGCTGTGGCAGTACCGTTCGGTGATCTGGCCGGGAAAGTGATTTCCTTGACCCGGTGGACATTCCCCCGGATACTTTTGAAAGATGTCACAGGCGGGCAGGTCAGGGGGGAGTCTCCATGCCTCGTTTTACCATACTGCTGGGGCGCGACGTTTATCTCGATGCATATTTTCCGCCCACGAAGGAAAGCATTTCCATCGGCCGCCATGGCGACGCGGACATCAGCATTGACGACGCCATGATCAGCCGCCGCCACGCGGTGATTCAGCAACTGGGCGATTCCTGGATGATCATTGACGTGGAGTCCCAGAACGGCATCCGGGTGGGCGGCCAGCGCGTCCATGAACACCGGTTGACCGAAGGCGACGAGGTGGATCTGGGCAAATACACGCTGGCCTTCCGGGGCGAAGTCCCGATTGACACCGCTGATTTCTCGCGGCGCTCTCAGGTGGTGCGTCCGAAAAAGACCAACGTGGATCCCCTGGGCGCCGTGGCGCCGGAGATGAGCACCCGCTTTGTGTCGGAGGAACAGCAGCAGGTGCTGCAGAAATACCTCAAGGAAAAGCGTCAGGCTTATATCGAGGAACTGGTCGAAAAGGGGCAGCCGAAAAAGGTGGTGCTCAAGAAGAACCGCTATGTCTTCGGCCGGCTCAAGGATGCGGATATCCGCGTCGGCGGGTGGTTTTCTCCGCGGGTTTCCGCCCAACTGGAGCACAAGAACAACGAATTCCAGTTGTTCTCTCCGGATGGCAAGAAACGCATCATGGTGAATGGCGAGATGACCGCGTTGCACGTCTTGAAAGAAGGGGATCGGTTTGAAATCCGCGGCCTGCGCTTTGTCTTCCACGACAAGGTGGGGTGAAGGATTTCGCCGGTTGAAGAGCGCCATCCTCTCCAGCGGGGCTTGGCTTTCGCCCCGCCGGTTCATCAACCGCCCGCCGATTTGACCAGCGCGATGCCGGCGGCGGTGGCGGCAAGTCCCGCCAGCAGATGGAGCGCCGCATGTCCCAGGGCAAGCAGGGTTTGCCCGCTGGAGAGAAAACGCCAGGTCTCCAGCGAGAAACTCGAATAGGTGGTGAATCCGCCCAGGCAACCGGCCATCGCGAAGTCGCGCCACCCGGCGGGTATTTCAGCATGCCCGGAAAAGAACTGCGCGGCCGCGCCGATCAGGAAGCATCCCGTCAGGTTGACGGCCAGCGTGCCCAGAGCAGGATACCCGGCGAGCAATCCGTTGAGAAAATAGCCGGCGAAATAGCGGAGCACGCTGCCGATGGCGCCGCCCGCGGCGACCGACAGGGCGAGTTGGGTCATTCGTCGTCGTCAAATGGCGAGGCCGCCGGTTTGGCGGGCGGAGCGGAAGCCGGAGACGCCGCCGGGGATTTGACGGCCGGAAACACCGGTTTGGGCGGAAAGGGAGAAGTCCCTGGCGGTTTGGCGCCCCCGGACAGGAATGGCGCGGCGGGTTTGGGCGCTCCTCCCGGCGGGGGAACCACGGGCTTGAAAGGGGAAGGCGCGGCGCCCGGCGCGGGAAGGGGTTTGAATGGCGCGGGAGCAGTCCCCGGCTTGGCGCCAAACAACGGCGCGGGCGCGCCGGGCTTGAGCGCGGGGAAGGCCGGTTTGGCGGCGGGCGGAGGCAATGGCCTCGGCGAGAAGGGCGCCGCCGGTGTTTTCGGCAATCCGCCCGGAGTTTCAAAAGGAGACGCCGTGGGAGCCGGTGCAGCGGGCGCGGCGGTTGGAGCGGGCGGCGGCGCTGGGGCGGCCACGGTTTCCGCGGGCGCGGGCGTGGCTGAAGGAGGAGGGGCGGGCGCGGGAGACGGCGCCGGTTTGCCCGCGCCGGAAAAGGGCGTGGTTCCCTGCACCAGCGCGGCGGAGCGGAACAGGGCCGCCAGATCATCCACCGATTCCCTGCCGAAATCCTGGGCGGGCGCCGCGGCGGCCGTTGGCGGCGGCTGAAGCGCGGGAGCAGGCGGCGGTACGAACGCCGGCGGGGGCGGTTGAAACGCATCCTCCGCTTCCAGGCTGGGCCTGGGTTCCTGAATATCGAACGCCGTTTCCGCGCCGGGCTGCGTGGGAATGGTTGGTGCGGACTGAAGCGGAGCGGCAGGGGCGAAGGCGGCTGGTTTGGCCGCCATGGCGGGCCGTTCAAACTGCGGAACGCCGCCGCGCGCCGTGATCACGTCATGAAGCAACTGGCGCACGAGCGCCTCGTGCTGTTCAGTGGTTCCGGGCACCCCATCCAGTATATCCAGCATGGCTGACATGCTCCGCAGATTACCGCCCCTCATGTTTCCGGGCAAATTGCCGCTGATTCTTCCTGGGAGTGAAATCCCGCGGAGGGGAATGGTTCGCTCTCCACTGCCGGCCGGGGCGTCGTGAACAGGGCTGGGAAACGGACGCCCCGCCGTGTCTTCAGGTAGCCAGCATGATGCTCTGCTGGCGGTGTCCCCACTCGGCGCCTGCTCCGGCGGGCGTCACGAATTTGTCCGCCAGACGCGCGATACGGACCTTGCGGCCCGGTTCCGCGCAGTGCAAATCCACCAGGCCGTGGGCGCAAACCGCCTCCACCGTGGCGATCTGGTTGTCCTTGACCTCGAAAATGGTTTCTTCGCCGATGCGCAGGACCTTGCCGTTCCACATGGCCGCCGACCGCAGCCTGCCCTGGCCCTGATGGACCATGAACCAGTCCGCGTCGCAGACCATGCCGCTGGCGCCGGTCAACACGGTGGCGGCGTCGAAACGGAAACCAATGGTGTAGACATCTTCGCCGCGCTCCACGCGGATCAACTCCGCCAGGCCCGCCAACTGGCTGCGCGTCGCGCTGGCGAATGTCCACGGGACCGCCGCGTCGCGGGGGCAGAAGCAGTTGACGCCCGTCCATGGCCCCTGCGCCTGGACTACCCGGTGAACCCATGCCGCGGGAGACAAATCGCCGGAACCCGATCGCCAGCGCCAGTCCCAGCCGAGGGGCGGGTTCTCCTGTCCGCTCACCACCGCCTGGTAGTTTCCCCAGCCCGCGCTGTACAGGTCCCAGCGGCCTTGATCGGAAACGGCGTGGATCAACTGGGGTCCGGCGCTCTCCACGCGCAGGTCCGCGCCCAGGGGCAGCCAGCACTCCATCACCGCGCGGGCGGTTTTGGGCGACTGATCCAGCACCAAGCCGATTCCGCCACGGATTTCCACCCTCCACCGCGACGGCTGGGGGGATGCGTCCGGCCGCGGCTGCAACAACGCCGCCAGACCGCGATTGGCCGCCGGATTGCTGGCGGCGGGAGGACTCCAGCGGGTGACCCGGCAGGCGCGAAATTCCACTTCCTCGCGGCGGACGCCGCGGGGCCAGGCGGGGGCGCCATCCGCCACCAGCGCCGGCGGCGCGCCGGGAAAATCAACGTCCCCGCGTTGCGAGAATCTGCTTGGCCGCGGCGCCGCCGTTCCGCCGGCGTGGGAGCCCGTGGCGCTGATCAGCGCCAGGTTCATCGTCTGAAGATCGGGCGGGCCCTCCGTGGGTTTGGCGACCACAATCCGCCGCCGCAACTCCGCTTCCCCGGGAGGCGAGCGAACCTGGCCGCCGTCCAGCGCCAATCCCTCCCAGGAGTCCGCGGGAATGCCGCGGAGTTCCATCAGCGGATCATGCAGCCATCCGGCGCACAGGGCGGCGGTGGAACGGAAATCCAGCGGGTGAGCGGATCCGAATCCCGGAAGGGGCGCCAGCGGAAACCACCCCTGACAGATGAGCCAGCCGCGATGATCGGTCAGCGAGCGCAAGGTCTGCGCCAACTCCACCAAATGGCGGGGCGGCGGGGGATCGCGCTCTCCCAGGGTGTCGCGCCAGCGGTTGTACAGCCCAATGCGCAATGCGGAATGCATCAAGGCCGGATGGTCGCGCCAGAGCCGCCAGTCCAGCAGCCAGGACTCCTGCTGTTCCTCCGCCGTGCGGATATCGCCCTGCTGCAACAGGGCGCGGGTCAATCGCAGGGCGAGGGCGCAAACCGCTTGCTCCAGGGCATCCATGGCCTCGCCGTATTGCTCCCTTCCGGCGGCCAGGGCGTTGCGGTGTTCGAGAATGGAAGCCAGCCAGCGCGGCAGCGCGTCCCGCATTTCCGGCCGGGGGCCGATGGCGTCGAGTGCGAGGATCAGGTTGATCAACCTGCAAGACACGATCTCCGCCGATGACCAGTGCGGATTGCTTCCCTCGGGATTGAACTGATCAAAGGAGTGAAACCATTGAACCGCCAGCCCGGCTCCGGCCATTTCTCCGGTCTCGCGGGACCAGCGGGCCAGCGCCGGCAATTGGCTCAAGCCCCCTTTCCGCAGGGTCCCCAACTGTCCGGCCTGGCGGGCCAGGGTGGTGGGCGCGCTTCCATCCGCCTGTCCGGCGGGACGCCAATACAAGGGGGATGGAGCATGGTCCGGCGAAGGATTCCATTCGCCCGCGGGCCATGAGGAGTCAACCGCCGGACCGTGGCTCCGCCATGCATACGGGTTGAGCAGCCGCGGACCGGCGGACCAGAAGCGGTCCTGCAGGTCCTGAACCGAATGAAAGCCGGTCTCCCGCAGGAGTTCATCGTTGGAAACCCGGTGCGAGCCGAAGACATGAGCGGCGGCTCCGGAGGCGGAAGCCGTCTGGCCGGCGGCGCTTCCCGCGATTCCGGCGCGGCCCAGCAACTTCATCAGGCGATCGCCGCCAGGCATGGCTACACCAGGTAATGGGGCACGTTGATATTGTATTTTTCGGAGTCCACGCAGCGCATGATTTTCAGCGAGGCCTGCGAGGGGTGGGAGAGGTCGCGCAACTGGGGATCCATCATGTTGCCGGAGCGATCCCGCACCACCTTGATGTATGGGCGTTCGAGGTGCTCGGGACGGGGATTGGTCTTGCACACCACCGCGATATGTCCCGTGTTCAGTTCGACGCAACTGCCCACCGGCCAGATGCCCAGGGTGTTGATGAACGCCTTGATCAGGATGGGATCGTATTTGCGGCCCGCCTCGCTCAGCAGGTATTTGAGCACGAAATCCGGAGCGAACGGCTCCTGGTAGCAGCGCCGGGTGGTCATGGCGTCGTAGGTGTCGGCGATGGAGACGATGCGCGAGTACAGGTGCAGCTTTTGGGGCACCCGGAAGGCCGGATATCCGGTGGCGTTGTAATTGATGTGATGCTGCATGGCCACCAGCAGGCGCTTGATGCTGCTGGGACTGACGCCCTTGAGGTTATAGAGCAGCCGCACCGCCAGCAGCGGGTGGCTTTTCATGATCTCCCACTCCTCGTCGGTGAACTTGGTGGACTTGTTCAGAATGCGGAGCGGAATGAAGAGCTTGCCGTAGTCGTGGAAGAGGGCGGAAATCCCCAACTCGCCCATGTGGGATTTTTTCAGCCCGAGCTTCTGCCCGAAGGCGATGGAGATGATGCACACGTTGACCATGTGGTTGTACGTGTATTCATCGTGGTTCTTGATGGATGACAGCCCCATGAATGAAAAGTCGTCATCGTCCTCGAAGGACAAATCCACCAGGTTGTGAACCACGCGCTTGGCCTGGCGGGTGTCAATCTTGTCCGGGTCTTCCAGATGGGTCATGGCCTCGCGCATGACCGACAACGCCTGGGTGTAGTTGCGCAGGGCGCGGGTGCGGCGGCTTTTCACGTCCGCCACGTGTTCGGCGGATTCCAGCCGTTCCTTTTTTTCCGTGAAGGTGACCCAGGTCATTCCCTGGCGCGAGAACAGTTCGTTGGCTTCCCGCCAGCCCTCCTCCGTGGAAGCCTTGAAACGGGCCAGCAGGACCGCGAACTGCTTCCACTGATCCATGTTTGGATTCGCGGACAGTTCAAACCCGCCCAGGTTCTTGGATAGCAGATCCTCGCCGAGCTGCTTGTAAGAGCCGAAGATCGCCATGTCCATCTTGATCAGATTGCGGTTGATGTAGATTTCATCCACCACCACGTCCACGGTGACCGTGGCGTTGTCATCGAACAGGCGGCTGACCGATTTGTGAACCGCTTCCACCGGCTGGTTGAAGATGGTGTTTTTCGGATCATAGATGGACGCGGTCTTGATGAGCGCGGCGAAAGCGCGGACGAACTCGCGTCCGTTCAGGTTGATCTGGGCGTCCCTGCTGGACGCGCCCGCCGCTTCCATCATGCCGGTGTTTCTCATCGGACGGAGCCCTTTCTGCGGTCCAGGCTCTTGAGGATTTCGTCAATTTTCTCCCGCACCGGTTTGGGCTGGTTGTTTCCCTGGGTGCGCAGCAACTGCTCCACCTGGGCGCGATCGGTGCGGTCGGAGAAAGCCATCTGGTCGCCGTCGCCATCCACGGAAACCAGCGAGCCAAGGGCCTGCACGGCGCACAACTTCAGCTCCACGTCGTTTTTGCCGGAGAACAGGGATTTCCGGTTGAGCACCGCGGCGAAGAATGAAACCGACTGCCAGCTTCCCACCTTGGCCAGCGCCAGGCTGAACCGCATCTTTTCCTGGAACTCGCGCTCCTCGAAATCAGACCGTTCCAGCAACGCCTTCAGCCGCGGGAAGGTGGTGTTGGCCTGCATGGACATCAGGTTGCGCAGCGCCGTGGTGCGGATTTCCAGGTCTTCATCGTCCAGGCATTGCACCAGCAGGTTGGCGGCGTCATTGCTTTTCCCGCGTCCCAGGGCGAACACGGCTTCCCGCCGGATGCGCGGGTCGGGATCGCGGACGTATTTCCCCAGCATTTCGACCGCCTTGGGGTCTTCGGCGCGCCCCAGCAGGGCGATGACCTCCCGCAGCACCGGCCGCGCGGCGGCGGAGCCAAGAAAATTCACCAGCGCGGCGCCGTTTTTTTCCGAGTGGGGCAGCAACCCGTCCAGAAACGCCTTGCGCAGGTTGGGCGACTGGATCTGCGCGTACTGGTTGAGCAGTTCCGGCATGGCCGTGTCGGGAATCAGCGCCAGAAAGCGGGGGATATCATTCAGGTCGCCGGTGAAGACATCGTTCAGCAGCCCCGCCAGGTTTTTCCAGTGGGCCGGATTGGCGAAGGTGAATTTGATCTGCTGCTGCACCCTCAACACCTGGGGAACGCTTTTGAACTCGGTCCTGCTGAGCTGATCGATATGCCCGTAGTACTGGGCGGCGGTTTTGAAATCGCCTTCGTCAATCAGCGACTGGCCGAGCGCGATCACCACTTCGGTGAGTTTGTTTTCCTGATCGCGGGTGCTTTCGGCGACCATCGCCTCCAGGGCGATTTCAACGGTGGTCTTGAGCAACTGCGCCGTGTCGTGCTCCTCCACCTCCTTGAGCAGCAGCGCGGTTTCGCGTTCGGACAATCCCGCTGCTTCCCGGGGCAAACGCTGATCCGCCTTGACCCGGGACAGGTCCATCTCCACGTCTTCGTTGTAGGGACCAGCGGCCTCCGGATTGGGCGGGGGAAGCGGGGTCGGCGAATCCACCCGGGCTTCCAGGGCCTTCATGCCTTCCTCCGCGCCGCCTTCCTCCAGGTAGTCGTCAATGGCGTAGTACTGGATAAAGCGGAATTCCCCCGACCACAGCAGGGTGACCAGGTCGTCCTGCACGTTCTGGTCGGCGGTCTGGTTGAGCATCCCCAGGAATTTGAACAGTTCGTCCTTTTCCACGCCCTGGTGAAAGGTCAGCGAGCGCAGCCCAGACCGGTAGAGCTGGAACAGCAGTTCGTCCTCGTCGGTGCCGTCCTTCTGGTACACCACCGTGTCGCCGTAGGTCAGGTCATTGCGGCTGATGGTGATTTCCAGCGGCCCGGACACTGTCTCGAAGAAAGCGGCAAAACGGCGGGAAAGTTCCTGCTTGAGGCGGGTCAGCACCTCGTTGTTCTGGAGGTAGATGCGCATGGACTTCCGCACCTTGACGAAGTGTTGGACGACATCCTTCGCCGCGCGGACATCTGCGCTGATTTGCTGCTCGGTCTGACCCATTCCGCTCGTTTTCTATGCGAGGCGGACCAGAATGACAATCCACCCCCGCTTTCTGGCTTCCGGCCAGAAAGACCGGTACGGTTGCAAGTGTAACGCACTACAATCATGGTTGAAAAGAAAAACCCGGACCTGTTGGTGCTCAAAACCGCTCTCACCCTGGCGGCAAGGCCGGAGGTGGATCGGCTGATGCTTGTTTCTGATCATCTCCTGCAGTTCAAGGAACTCCGGCCCCGCTCCCTGCTGCGCAAGCTGATCATCGCCACTAGCAGCGAGGTCAACGCCCATCTGGCGGGAGAGCAGGGCGCCGCCGTGATTCTGTTGCCCACCTTTCCCATGCCGCGCATGGATCGGATCAAGCTGGCGATGGCCCACGCCCAGTCATCCGCCATGATTGGTCCGGATGAGCGGGTGCTGGTGGCCGCCAGTTCCGGCGACGATCATCCGCCGGACATGTTGATGTTGCCGGGGAAAAACCGCACGGAACAGGATCGCGGAGCTATCAGCACCCTCGCCGGCACCGGAGTGGTGCAGCCGGATGTCCTCGAATCCGTCATAGACTTGGCGGTGCAGATTGGCTACGAGGGTTTTGAGGCCAACGCGGTCGGCGCCCTCTTCGTGCTGGGGGATTCGGTGGCCGTCATGGAGAAGTCCCGTCAGCTTTCCCTCAATCCCTTTCAGGGCTATTCGGAGGCGGAAAAGAACGTGCTGCATCCGGCGGTGGCGGAAGCCGTGAAACGCTACGCGGTTCTGGATGGCGCGTTTGTCATCCGGTCCGACGGGGTGGTGATGGCCGCATGCCGTTACCTGTACTCCAGCCCGGAGGCGCGGATAGACCTGCCGGTGGGATACGGTTCCCGCCATACCGCCGCGGCGTGCATCAGCGCCACCACGCGCGCCATCGCGGTGGTGGTCAGCCAGACCACGGGATCGGTCCGCGTCTTCCATGAAGGACGCATCGCGCTGGATATCCACCAGGGCGCCAGACGCTTCTGATTCCCCCGGGCGGGCCGCCCGGGGATTCGCCGCCATCAATGATTTTCGCGGACCAGGTTGCGCTTCCAGCCGGGGATGCGCACCACCAGGTTTTTTTCGCCGTTGGGGATGGTCTGGCAGGCGAGGCGCGAACGAGGGGTCAGATCGGGCGCCAGATCGAGCATATCTTCCTCGGCGTCGCTGGCGGGCGGGCAGGTATCCAGCCCTTCCTCCACGATCACATGGCAGGTGGAGCAGGCGCAGACGCCGCCGCAGGCGTGATCAATTTCAATGCCGGCGCCCAGCGCGGCCTGCAGAATGCTGCCCGGCTCGCCCTCGTGTTTGGAGGGAAGATGTTCCGGGTCAACTTTCACCGTCATTTCGCCGCCGGCCTCCTCGCCGGTAAAGCGGATGGAATAAGATTTCTTGGGCGGCTCCGCCGCCGGTGTGTCAATATAAGGATTCCGTCCAGACATCTCGCCGCCCTTCGCGGGAAGCCCCGCAGGAATGTTCCGGCGCAGAATCTATCCGGTGGCGGATGGGCGGCAAGTCAACGCACCCGGAAGGGTGATCCGCGCCCCGCGCGGACGGGGCGGTGAAGAACCGGCGGACGTCGCGGAAACCGCCGCGCCGCTTGCGGGAAGCCGGAACGGGCGCGAAGGGCGCGCCCGCGTTTCCATGGGGCGCCCATGGATGCGAACAGGAACGGCGCCGTTTTACGGCGTCTTCACCGCGCCATGGTCGTCGCAGTGGCCGCCATGGGGATGGTGCAGGTGGCCGTTGACGAGATAATCCACGTGATCGCCATGGGGAACGGCCGGATGTCCGCAGCCGGGGCCATGCTGGTGGCCGGCCGCATGGCCGCCGCACTGGTGGGCGGGAGTGCAGGCGTCCGGATTCGAGGCCGTCACTTCGATGACATGCTCTTCGACACCGGCGGATGTGGGATGATGCAGATGACCATCGTGGAGATAATCCACATGGTTATTGTGCGTGATCTTCTGATGGCCGCAATGGGGGCCGTGCTGGTGGTCATGGTGGGGATGTTGATGGGCCATGGCGATGCTCCGGCTTGGGTTGACTGGATGGGCGGAAATCCTCTGAGGCGTGTTCCAGGGTGGTCGCCACCAGGGTGCGGACGTGTTCGTCCCTCACCGAATAATACAGATGTTTGCCGGACCGCCGCCGCATGACCAGGCCCGCCGAGCGCAGCAGCCGCAGCCGCTGGGAAATGGTGGACATATTCTCCCGCAGGATGCCGGTAATTTCAGTGACGCAAAGCTCCCGCTCCGCCAGCAGGGCGAGAATGGCCAGACGGCCTTCGTCCCCCGCGGCGTTCAGCAGGGCGGCCGCCAGCGAGAGAACCCCGGGCGGGGGCGGCTGCAACCCCGGGGAGACCGGGTGACCGTGGTCCGTGCAGGCTTCATCAATTTTCCGGATGGCGTCATGCATCGCTTCACCAACTGTTGAAATGATAATTTGGGCGATTTTTTTTGTCAACGGAAAAAAAATCCCGGATGTCCCGTCTCTATCAACCGGGCCACGTTCTGGCGCCCAAAAGTGCGGACTAATGGGCAAGGTCCCCCCACGGAACGTGGCCCATTCTTGATTTGCTTGAACCCGGTTGCTCCGGCGTGATAAGCGCCGGAGCAACGTGAACAGAGGGAGCGGAAGATGACTTGCAGTTTCCACCGGATGCTTTGGGCGCCTGTCCTGTGGTGCCTGGCCATGCCGGCCGCGGCCCAGGACGACTTCTTCAAGCGCAAGGAAAAAGAATCGCGGGGATTCTTCGATCAGAAAAAGGAAGAGTCCGAGCGCTTTTTCAAGGAGCGGGAGGAGTTTTCAAAAGCCTGGTTCGCCCAGAAAGAGCGGATTTCCCGGGAATGGTTCAATCAACGCCAGCGGGAGACGGAACTTTGGCGGAAATACACCAGCGATGTGCGCTCGGTGTTTGGCAGGTACGAGGATGCCCCGCCCAGGACCTGGCAGGAATACATGCCGTCGCTGGGAACCCGCACCCTGTTCGATTTCGACAAGAAGGAGTTCCAGATCGAAATCCTGGTGCCCAAGGACAGCAAGGACGGCTCCAAGGTGGCCGTTGAACGGGCCGGGCAGCATTTGCGCGGCCTCTATGGCGATAACGTCCGCGACATGAACGACCTGCTCCGTTACGACGACGGCCGTCCCGTGGATCGGTCCAACCTGGAGGATTACATCCAGAAGGAACTGGGCGGGCGCATCAAACCAACTGGGCGCGAGGTGCGCGGCAAGGATGGCAAGGTCATGATCGTCTACGGCGCCTCCGCCGGGATGGTGCAGGACCTCCACATCCGGCGGGCCAAAAAATATATTCCCCTGGTCGAGCGTTGGGCGGCGGAGTACGGCCTTCCCAAACAGTTCGTGCTGGGCATCATGTGGCAGGAGTCGCGGTTCAACCCCGACGCCCGTTCCCATGTCGGCGCGTTGGGGCTGATGCAACTGATGCCGCAGTACGCCGCCCACGAATGTTTCCGCTGGCTGACCAAGGACGACAAGGCGCCCATGCCGCCCAATACGTTTATCCTGGACCCGCAGAATAATGTCATGCTGGGGGTGACGTACCTGCACCTGCTGATGAGCAAATACTTCGGCCAGGCGGTGGCGGATCCCACCAAGCGCACTTATTTCTCCATCGCCGCCTACAACTGGGGGCCGCGGAAATTCCTGTTCAATCTGATCAAACAGAATGACATCGCGGCCCTGCCGAACGAAACCGTCTTCCGGATGATCCGGGAAAACCCGCGGGTTCCCAACGAAACCCGGGACTATCTGCATTATGTCACCGGCGCGATGTCCGACTGGGACCGCATCATGCGCGAAAACCGTCTCTGATCCGCCCGCCGGGAGTTTGAACCATGCCGCAGGGCCCCAGCATTGAACGGTTGCTCAACGACCTGGATATCATCTCCCGGTTTGGCAAGGCCCCCGGCGGCGGTTATTCGCGCCCGGCCTTTGGCGAAGCCGACATGGCGATTCGCGGCCATTTCGAGCAGGAGGCCAGGGCGGCGGGGCTGGAATGTTTCGCCGATCATGGCGGCAACCTTCATGCGGTATTTCCCGGGGAGGAAGACGGGCCGGCCGTCATATCCGGCTCGCACAGCGACTCCGTGCCCCATGGCGGCAATCTGGATGGTCCTCTGGGCGTCTTCTCCGCCCTGGAGGTGTTGCGCTTCTGGAAGGAAAGCGGGCGCAAACCACGGCGCCCGGTGACGGCGTTGTTGATCACGGGGGAAGAGGGCTCCCGCTTCCGCAAGGGAACGCTGGGATCCTCCTACATCACGGGGGCGATGACGCCGGAATTCATTGACGCGCTGACCGATGGCGATGGCCAGCGATTCGACGCCTTGGTGGCGCGGCATTATCCGGAGCGCCGCCGTTTCATGGTCAGCCCCGGGACCACCGCCGCATTTGTGGAACTGCATATCGAGCAGGGCAAGGTGCTGGAGAGCGAGGCCGTCCAGATTGGCGCGGTGGAAGCCATCACCGGCCTGACCCAGTGGCAGGTCAAGGTGCTGGGCGAGGCGGATCACGCGGGAACCACGCCCATGAACATGCGCCACGACGCCCTCTCCGCCGCCGCCGCCATGATAATCGAGGTGGAAGCGGCCCCCGCGCATGTGGGGCCGGATTCCGTGGCGACCGTGGGGCGGATAAGCGCGCACCCCGGCGGGGTGAACGTGGTGCCGGCGGCGTGCGAGTTCACGGTGGACTTCCGCTCCCCGGACCCGGTTCGCCTGCAGCGGCTGGGCGAGGTGCTGCGCGCGGCGCTGAACGGCGTGGCGATGCGCCGCGAGGTTCATCTGGAGATTCTCGAACTGCAATCAAAACAGCCGGGGCCCTGCGATCCGTTGATCGTCCGCGCCATCACCAGCGCGTGCAATGAATTGCACGTCACCTGCCGGGCCATGTGGAGCGGCGCGGTGCATGACGCCCTGCATTTCTCCCGCATCGTTCCCGCCGGGATGCTGTTTGTTCCGTCCATCGGCGGCAAATCGCATTCCCCCGCCGAAGCCACCAGCCCGGAGGATATTGAAGCCGGCCTGCGCGTTCTGGAGCGGGTGCTGTGGAGCCTGGCCAATCCCTAAAGCGGCGACAACCCTCCGCCGGACTGCTTGTGGATGACGGCGCGCTAAAAACGGAACTGCACCCCGGCCTTGATCGGAAAAATCACGTCAATCCCGCGCAGTCCAAGACCGACTTCCAGGTAATATCCCAGCCATTCAAACTGCTCGAAGAGGAAATTAAAGGTCAGCATGCCGGCGGGTTTCCACACCCCGTCCAGCGTGGCGTAACTGGGAGGAGGGGGGGGGGCTTCCTGGCCGGGAGCGGGAATCTGCCGGTTGGCGTCTTCGGGATTGTAAGGCTTGAGTTCCAGGGATCGCACATTGGCGGCGCCGCCAAGGAATCCCAGACTGAATTTGTATGGTCCGCTCTGCTGCAGATACAGACGTCCGTAGAGCATGGCGAACACGGTTCGCTCATCCGCGAAACCGATGGAGGAAGTGCTGGGCGCGCCTTCGCGTGAAACCTCCACGTAGTTCCGTCCGAATTTGGCGACGATGCCTCCGGCCAGCCCCAGTTCAAACCGGGATGCGGCGAAATACCCCGCGGAAATCCATGCCGACGGCTGGATGACATTGGATGATCCGATATCCAGCGACAGCGCGAATTTGCCGAGATGGTCAAATTCATCCTGATAGCTGGCGACCTGTTCGGGGGCGTAATCCATCGCCCGGGCTGGCGAAGGCGCCGCCAGCATCCATGCGGCGGCGAACAGAACGCCCGCGATGACGGGATTGGGCCGTCCGGCGGTCATCAGTTGATCCGTTCCACGTAGCTGGGCTTCCAGTTGGGCGTGATGGCTTCGCTTGTGTTTTCCAGCACGACAAGATGGCTGCGGACTTCAAACGGCGCGGTCTGGTGATTGATCTGGATCATGGCGCGATAGTCATTTTTCCAGACCGCGGAGATGGTTGTCCGCCCGGGGTCCGGGTTGATCGCCCGGAACATGACTTCCACGGCTTTTTCCGCGGTGTCGCTGACCGCCAGGGGAATGCCTGTCTTCGCGGCCCATTCGACCGTGCGCACTTGGTTGGCCACATAGTTTTTCTGGTCGCGGCTGACGCAGGCGGCGAAGGCGGTCTTCAGGGCGGCGATGGTTTCCTTGCGGGGACAAAGGCGAATCGCCATGGCGTGATCGGCCGGCGTGACGCCGTCGGTCTGGAACAGTTCATGGCATTGCAGGGCCGGATCCACGCACGGCTCGGCGCAGGTGGGGCGCTTGAAATAATGCGGGGACTCGGGACAGATCACGTCCAGACGGCGCATGAAAAACCGGGAGGTCTTGTCGAACAGCGCCGGGATGCGCCGCTGTTCATCCATGATGGATTCCAGTTCCCGGGTGCTGGCGAGGGCGGCGGCCGCTTCGGCGGCGCTGATTGACTGCTCCTTGACCGCCTTTTGCCGGAGCCAGCGCAGGGAGACCTCGCGGGACTTCGCGATGGCGTCCCATTCGCACCGGAATTTTTCCGCTTCCTGCCAGATCCCCGCCTTGCCGGAAGCGGTCACCCGCTCCAGGGCGTCATTGATCGCGATTCCGGGACAGGTTTGTTCCCCGCCGCTGGAAATGGAGGTTCCGCCGGACTGTATTCCGCACGCGGCCAGGAATCCCATGGCCGTCAGACTGGCCAGGTGAATCGCGGATGATTTCATGGAGACCCCCTTGAACGTCTTTCTTGACACGCTGAAAACGGCGCTGGAGAGTACTTGCCGTGCCCGGCAGCGTCAACCTGCTGAAGGAGCAATTGCGTGGCCAATTCCAACAATGGCGTGATGATTTCCGGTCTGCTCGCCGCTGGCGAAAGCGCCTTGACCCAACTGACGTCGCGTCTGCTCAACAACGAAGCCTTCATCAAGGGAATGCAGGAGGCCGTCGCCAGCGCGCTGGAAAGCAAGGGCCGCTGGGATCGCCGCATGCAGTTCGCGCTTTCCCAGTTCAACATCACCACCGCGGAAGACCTGCGGCGCGTCCGCGACAAGCTGGATGATCTGGAAGAGGCGGTGGACGCCCTGGCCGAAAAGGTGGATTTGCTTTCACGGCGCCTGATGGATGTCCAGCCGGCGGGCGGGAAAGCGGACGCCGGAGAGGCCGTGCGCCTGTCGGAAAAAGCCGAGCGCATGGCGGTCGCCGCCGAGCAAAAGGCCGAGGAACTGCTGATCACCGTGGATGAACTGTCGCGCCGCGTCCGCGCCCTGGAGAAGGAAGTCCGGGAGCCTCCCGTCGCGGGAGGGTAGGCCGCCGCGGTCCCGGCCCGCCCCGGCCGGGGTTCCGCCGGTTGGAGTCCGCCGGTTGCGCGGAATGGCGATGGGGCGGTTCCGCGGTTTCCGGCGGCGTGATCCGCCTGGCCGCGGGAATCACCCGCCATCGCCTTCCTGGGCCTGCGGCGGTTCGGCCCCGCCCCACAGTTCCAGTTCGTGGGGCATGTAATCGCGCGGACTCCGGAAGAAATGCACCGGCGAATACCGCAGAAAATTGGATGCCTTGCTGGTGTAGATGCAGGCGTAATCCTCCACCTGATCGCCGAAGAAGCTGGTGTCGGCGCCTTCCTTCAGCAGCGGCCCCCACCAGGGATTGAACTGCGATTCCATGCGCGCGAGCAGTTGATCGGCCTCTCCGGATAGCTGCCGCAACCGCCGCTTGAGCTGGTCCAGCCGCAGGCGATCCTCTTTCGGTTCGTGCTCCGCGTTGCGCAACTCCAGCCGCAAGGCCAGGATTTCCCGTTCAATATTTTCCCGTTCGCGCTCCAGCCGGACGTGGCGGTAGTGCTCGGGCGTCAGCCGCCGGGTCAGGGATATCTCGCGCTGAAGTTCGGGGATGATCATGCAGGTGCGCCACAGGGTGTGTTTCTTCGAGCGCAGGATATCGCCGTAGATATGGTCGCCCACATACAGGATATGCTCGCCATGCACCCCGAACATCTGCTCGAAGTCGCGCAGGTTGCCGCCCATGACGATGCGGCCGCGTTCGAGCGTCCGGACGGTCTGGGCGGGATCATCCGGCCGGGCGGGGAGAAAGGGCTCATGCCCCGTGAAGAAGCCCGGCTTGCGCGCGGTAACGATGATGGCGTCGAAGTAGGTGGTCCAGTGGGGGTATTCGTTGAGTTGGCCGTTGAGCAGCCAGCCCATCACCGCGTCTGAATGCTCCAGTTCCGAGTTGGTCAGCAGGAACAGCTTCTTGCCGCTGGATCTCAGCAGGTGCAGGGTGGGGGCCAGCAGTTCGTCCCGCTCGATATAGTTGTCCATGTGGCGGCGCACCTGGCCCTTCAGGCTGCCGTCCCGGTGGCAGGTGTCCACCGAGACGCGGATATCCCGGCACAATTTCGCGGTGTCCACCACCGGATAGCGGCCCTGTTCCATCATCTCCACGATTTCGGCGAACAGGCAGGTTTCGGGCATGGAGAACAGGGTGTCGATCCATTCGAAACGCTCGGAGGAGAAGGAGATGCGCTGCTTGCGGTAGATGGCGGCGATTTCCTCCTCGGTCAGTTTCCGGCGGCCATGATAGGCGGTGCGGACGTGGCGGAAGCGGTCCAGCTTGATGACATTGCCTTCCTGGCCGTCCAGGGCCAGCCCGCGGATGACGAATCCGGGGTCGAACCGGGCCTGCAGGGTTTCCCGGGGATAGCCAAAGTCGCGGACCAGGATTTCCCGGGCCAACTCGAAAGCGGTCCGCTCCATTTCCTCGATGCGGTAGATGGCCAGGGTGTAGTCCATGTCGAAGCCAACCGCATGAATGACGGACATCTTGAGGTGGCGGTTGACATACACGCCGGTCTCCGGCGCCGGTTTGTCGAAACTCATGGCAAGACAATAATCGGACGCGGTTTTTTTGCCCAGACCCCCACCCTGTGGCAGCTTAGTATCGAATACTGAGTGTAATATGGGGTCTTCAGAGTGGAAATCGAATCCAGCGCAGGAACTGGCGGCGCTGAACCGGCGGATCCGTATGCTGGAACAGCAGGGCGAACGGCTGGAGGAGACCCTCGCCGCGGTGCTGGACGCCCTGACCCAGCAGCCTGACAACGCGAAACGCACGGCCCAGCTCAAAAAAATCCGTTCCGGCGTCAAGGCGCCTCTTCCTCCCCGGGAGGCCGCACCCGGGCCGGATCGGGGCCCCCCTTGTCCGTCCTGCACCCTGCCGGTGGGCGATCCCGGAGCATCCCGCTGCATGTGGTGTGGATTTATTCTGGACGTGGTAAAATCCAAATGAATGTCCATTGACACCGCCACTCCTCCCCGGATTCTGATTGTGGAAGACGACGCCGGCTTCGCCCGCAAGCTGGCGCGGATATTGTCCGCCGGCGGAATGCGGATTGCGGCGGCGGAGCCCTCGGCGGAGAGCGCGCTGGAACGGCTGGGCGAGATTGAATTTGACGTGGCCTTGCTCGATCTGGAATTGCCCGGTCGCAACGGCGTCGAACTGGCGGGGGATATCCACGCCCTGCGGCCGGACGCCGCCATTCTGATGCTCACTTCCTTCGCCGACGAGGAGAAGGTTTTTCAGGCGATGATGGCGGGCGCGTGCGGCTATCTGCTCAAGACCCAGGGGCTGGATCGCCTGCAATCCGGCATTGAAACCGCGCTCGATGGCGGGTCGGTGATTGATCCGGGATTGGCGCGCCGCTTCTGGAACCTGTTTTCCTCGCGGGTGCGCGCGGCTCCTCCCGCCACGCCCTGTCCGCTCACCAGTCAGGAAGTGGATGTGCTGAACGCGGTGGCGCGCGGCCTGACCAACCGCGAGGCCGCCCATGCGCTGGGGCTCCAGCGCCGCACCGTGCGCACGATTCTGTCCCATATCTACACCAGACTGGGCGCCCGCAGCCGCGCCGAAGCGGTGATGAAAGCCATTGAGTCCGGCTGGATCGGGTTGTGATGGCGGACCGGGTTGTTCTCCTGATGGAGTGATCCGGCCCGGGCATGCGGCGCCTGCCTGACCGCGCAAATCATGGGTCCTATCATCCCGCCATCCTGCCGGGCAGGGGGGCATGCGAACGGGTTCCGCGAAACCCGCCCTGTCGCCGCGGGCGACACTCTCCCCCGATCACGGCGGACCTCGCTCATGCGGGAGTTCTCATGCCCGGTCCATGCGGAGTCCGCCCAATCCCAAACCAATGGATGGTGAGCGGCCTCACGTTCAGCTTGCGTTCGCACGGGAGTTGATCCACCCTGCGGGGCAGGGTCGCAAGAAAGCGGGTAGGAAGATGTCCTCATATTTCGATTGGGAACGGACGCGCCGCCGGGCGTTGCGCGCGGCGCGGGCGATGGCCGTGGGCGCGGCGCTGACTTCGGCGGGGTGCGGGGATTTCGAGCGCAACCCGGACAGCGTGGCCGGGGGCGGCGACACCGGATCAGACGCCGCCATCGCCGGCGACGCCTCCATTCAGGACGCCCGTCCGCCGGTGAACGACGCCGCCGTGGCGGATGCCGGTCCCCGGGACAGCGACCCGCCGGATATTTCCAGACCGGTGGATGGCGGGCCTCCCGATACCGGTCCCGCGGATGTGGAGATCCGCGATGAAGGCCCGCAGGATCGCGCCCCTCCCGATATCGTGGCGAATCCGTGCAGCGGCGCGCCGGACAATGTCTGCTCGCCCCAATGCACATTCGAAAACGACGCCGATTGTTGTGTGGCGCACAAATTCCCCGATGATGGTTGCGGCAACCCGTCGCGGGGGGAATGGCGCAATGGCCGGTGTATTCCGGAAGTCACCTGCGCGGTGGGTCCGTTTTCGCCGCCATCCATGGTGTAGGAACTTTCCCGCCGGCGGCGAGGCCGCCGGGGAATCGTCCGTGCGGCAGGATTGACCTCTTGCTGTTTCTCAAGGAAAGGGAAGGCCGATGTCTTCGCTGATTGACTGGGAACGCACGCGGGCCCGCGCCCTGCGGGCGGCGCACGCCATGGCGGTGGGGGCCGCCCTGACTTCGTGGAGTTGCGGCGGCTTCGAGCATGCCCCGGCGGACCCGATCAACACCTCCCATTCCGATGGAGGAGCCGCCGCGGATGCGAAAACAGCCGGAATGGACGCCGGCGCGGCGGCGGATTCATCGGTTTCCCAACCGGTCCGGGATGCTTCCACACCCGATGGCGCGCTGGCGGATGCGGCGCTGGCGGATACCGCCGCGGACACGGGACCATCCGATACTGGAGCCGCCGACGCCGCGGCGGGCGATGCGCAGACCGCGGATCGCGGCGCGACGGATGTGATGGCCGCCGCCTGCGGCAAGGTATTTGACCGGGTATGCCCGGAAGGATGCACCGTCCAGAACGACGCCGATTGCTGCGTGCAGTCTCCCGGCATGGAAAACGGATGCGGCGACATGCAGAAAGCGGTCTGGAGGGACAATTCCTGCCAGCCGGAGTTCTGGTGCGGGGAAGGCCCCTTCGTCCCTCCGGCCATGGCGTGAAGCGCGGGCTTCTCCGGGCAAGGGCGCGGAAGGAAGGGCGCCGTGTTCCGGCAACGGCCATCCGGCGCGCGTCTGAAAACGGCCGGCCGCCGGAATCGTCCTTTTCGCTCCGGCGCGGTTTGATGGAGAACGCCCTGTTCGCCTGCGGTCCTTTGCGTTGACACCCCGCCAGCATGGGCGCTAGCTTGCCGCCGCTTTTACCGGCGCGGGCAGATGACATGATCAAAAGCATGACCGGATTCGGCGGAGGTTCCGCCGCCGCCAGTTCGCCATTTGTGGTTGAGATCAAGACCGTCAACCACAAGTCGCTGGATTTTCGCGTGCGCCTGCCCCGGGAAATCTCCGCGCTGGAAACCCGCGTGCAGGACGCCATCCGCAAGCGTCTGGCCCGCGGCGCCGTGGATATCACCGTCAAACTGCATGGGGAAACCGCGGTATTGTCCCGCCCGCACGTGCATATGGCGCTGGCGCGCGAAACCTGGTCGCAGCTTCAGCAACTGCACGCGGCGCTGGGGCTGACCACGCCCCTCCAGTTGAACGATCTGTTGCGTATCGAGGGCGTGGTCACGCTGGAAGACGCCGTGGAGAATCCGGATGCGGTCTGGGAACTGCTGGAGCCCGCCCTGCGGCAGGCGCTGGACGAACTGATCGCCATGCGGTCGCGGGAAGGGGAACACCTCCGCGCGGAACTGCTGTCCCGCCTCGCCGCGTTCGAGAAGGACGTGGAGAAGCTCAAGCCCCTGTTGCCCGCCCAGTTGACGCGGGCCCGGGAACGCCTGGCGGCGCGCATGGCTGAACTGGCCGGCGACCGGATTGATGAAAACCGCATCGCCCAGGAAGTGGCGGTGTGGGCCGATCGCATGGATGTCGCCGAGGAACTGGCGCGGCTGCAGGGCCATTTGACCCAGTTCCGGGGGCTGCTCGATAGCGATGAGCCGGTGGGGCGCAAGCTGGAGTTCCTGTGCCAGGAGTTGCACCGGGAAGTGAACACCCTGGGCGCCAAATCCCAGAGCGCGGAGATCTCCGCGCTGGTGATCGCCCTCAAGGCCGAAGTGGAGCGCCTGCGGGAACAGTCGGCCAACATGGAGTG
The DNA here is from genome assembly GCA_022072125.1 of Myxococcota bacterium. GTDB lineage: Bacteria > Myxococcota > JAJVIH01 > JAJVIH01 > JAJVIH01 > JAJVIH01. The sequence goes on from JAJVIH010000023.1 coordinate 67,936, forward strand.
ACCATGGGATCAACCATGAAAGGCAGACTGTTTGTCATCTCGGCGCCTTCCGGGGCGGGCAAAACCTCCATCAGCAACCGCATCGTCCGCGAGGTTTCCGGCATCCGCTTCTCGGTGTCCTACACCACGCGGGCCATTCGCCCCGGCGAGACGCACGGACAGCATTATTATTACGTCTCCGCGAAGGATTTTCAGGACATGGCGGATCGCGGCGAGTTCCTGGAGCACGCGGTTGTCCATGGCAACCGTTACGGCACCCACCGGGCGCAGGTTCAGACCCTGCTGGATCAGGGGATGGATGTCCTGTGCGACATTGACGTGCAGGGCGCCGACTACGTCCGCGCGCATTTCACCGACCCGGTCAGCATTTTCGTGCTGGCGCCCAACCTGGGGGTGCTGGCGGAACGGCTCAACGCCCGTGGCACCGAGCGCGAGGAAATCATCCGCACCCGTCTGGACAACGCCCGCCACGAGGTGGAGCGCGGCCGGGAATACAACTATATCGTCGTCAACGACAACCTCGAAGACGCCATTCTGCGCGTCCGCCGCATCATCGAGGAAGAGCGGGATCGCCGCCGCCGCAACCATGATCTGATTGATCGCTTCCTGAGCGGCGAACGGGTGTCGAACCAGTAAGGGCTTGAATCCGGGCTTCCGCTGTTCCGATCATTCTTCCGCCGCCGCCGGAGCGGGTAAAAGACGGAAGCAGGGAGATCAATTGCCCTTGCGGCGTTCGTACTCCTCGACCACGGCGCGCACCTTGTCGGCGCTTTTGTGGTTGGGGCTCAGTTCCAGGAAAATCTTGTATTCCTTGTAGGCTTCCTGGTTGCGGTTTTGCTCCGTGAAGACCTTGCCCATCCACAGGTGGGCGTCCGGGTCCTGCGGGTCCAGGGAAATGGCCCGCTGGAAGCGCTTGGTGGCCCCGGTCATGTTGTTCTGCTTGTACAGGGCCTTGCCTTCCTTGACGCAATCCGCGCTGGGGGTGCAGGTCAGGGTATCCGCCGCCGGTTCCTGGATTTTCTTCGGTTTCTTGCCGCCGATATTGTGCAGTTTGACCCCGGAGGTTTTGTCTTCATCCATGCCGTCCCGGGAGGGGCGATCCCCCCTGTCGCCCACGACGATGGGAGCGACGGGTTTCAGCACATCGGTGTTGATATTCAGATCCTCCGGCCGCAACGGCGCCGGACCGGCGGGACCGGGGGTGTTCGCCGCCGGGGTTTCAGCCGGTTTGTCCTTGCTATTGAAAAACAGGAAGACCGCCACGCCGACAATGCCCAGGGCCGCATAGCCCATGAATTCCTTCATCTTCTTGCCGGCTTCGGCCTTGGATGGAGGAGGATTGGTGGGCCGCCGCATGACGGCGGTTCCGCCGGAGGCCTTGATTTTGTCCTGCGGCGGCGACGTGGAATGGCTGGATTCCCGGGCCAACTGCGGGTCCACCGCGAGGTCCAGCCCCAGGTTGAGGGCGGGGGCCGCGGCCGCCGCCGGCGCCGCCGCGGCAGGCGGGGAAGGCGAACCGAATGGCGCGGGCGCTCCCCCGGTCATGCGGCCTCCTGGCGCGGGCAAGCCTGGCGCGCCACCCGGAAATGCTCCAGGCGGCGGGGATAACGGGGGCAGGGGGCCGGACAAATCCAGGGGTTTGTTGTCGGCGGTGGGGTCCGGCGCCCACAAATCGCCCAAATCACCGCCGCCGCCCAGATTGGGGTCGGTGGGCACGGCGGCGAGGGGCGGCGGCATGCCAAACCCCGGAGGCGGCGGCAGCGGGGACCCGCCAAAGCCGGGGTTTGGTGATGGCGCCCCGAATCCAGCTTGAGGCGGGGGGGGGCCATGTCCGGGGTGAGGGGCCGCGACTCCGCCAAAACCGTTGTCCAGTTGCAGGGGAGCGGCGGGACCGAGGTCCAGATCGAGGGAAGGGCCCGAATGGCCTCCGAACGAAGCGCCAAACAGATCGCTGGAAGGAGCCTGCGGGACGGGAGCCGAAGCCGCCATGGAGCCGCCGCAACGGGGGCAGACCACCGGCTGCCCCGACATCACAACCGCGTCCGGCACCTCCGAAACGAAACCACAGGATGTACACGTCACCCGCACGTCTGAACCGCTCCCTTCAAAAACCAAAACCTACTATTTGCCCGGAATCCGTGTCAATTGAACAGTATTCGGGGCCGAGCCATCCACTGGGGTTTGCCATGTTTGCGAAAAGCGGAATCGTACGCGGGATTTTCGCCATTCCATGCGGCCGCATGCATTTTCATCCGGGAGCGCGTTCCACGGTGACTTCCAGCGCCGACGCCTGCTGCTCGCTGATCGTGCGGGTGATCACCAGCGCGAACATGACGGAGATGACATTGAGCACCTCCAGCAGGGTGATGGCCACCCGGCTGCCGGTGTACAGGGAAATCCCCAGCACCACCGCGCAGGAGAGCACGCTCATCCACCAGGTTTTGATGAGCAGGCATTTTTCCGGGGTCCTGCCGGCGCGGATGAGGGGCGCCGTGCTGTTGTCCCACAGTTCCACCATCACCTGATAGGGGCGGTAGAGATTCAGCACCGGCGCCACGAAGGCGCCCACCGCCTGCACGGGCGTCCACCGCGGCGGCTGGCCCAGCACCTGCAGGTTGCTGTAGGCCTGCCACAGCCAGATCAGAAAATAGGCTCCACCCAGGCCCAGCAACACGATTTTGGCCGCCGCCGCCCAGGTGAGAAAGGCGCCGCCCAGGCCCATCAGCGAGGTCACCGCGATGGTCATGTCGGCGGCGATATTGAGCGTCAGCACCACCGACAGAATCCTGCCGGAGGCGTGCAGACAATACCGCGCATGTTGGCACGAACGCGCCATGACCATACATTATCCGGAAAGCCGCCTTGCGCAAGCCTTCCGCCGCCGCTAAAACCCCGGAAATCCAGTGATTTCCACTTCCGGAGACCCCGATGAAAGCAGTCTACCTCAACGAACATGGCGAACGTGATGTCCTTCAGTACGGCGATCTGCCGGAACCGGAGTTGCCCGCCGATCACGTGATGATCGAGGTCAAGGCGTGCGCCCTCAACCATCTGGACCTGTGGATGCGCCGCGGCATCCCGGGGTACCGGTTCATCTATCCGTTCATCCTGGGCAGCGATATCGCGGGCGTGGTTCATGCGGCGGGGTCCGCCGCGCGCGGTCTGAACAAGGGCGATCGCGTCCTCGTCAACCCCGGCGTTTCCTGCGGGCATTGCGAGGCCTGTTTGGCCGGACGCGACAATTTCTGCAAGGACTACGGCATCATCGGCGAGCACCGGAGCGGCGGCTACGCCCAATATGTCTGCGTGCCGCGCGCCAATATCCTGCCCTTTCCGGCGGAGATGTCATTTGAACAGGCGGCGTGTATCCCGCTGGTCTACCTGACCGCCTGGCAGATGGTGGTGGACAAACTGCAGATCAAGCCCGGCGACGTGATCCTCGTCCAGGCCGCCGGCTCCGGGGTGAGCAGCGCCGCCATCCAGATCGCCAAACTGCATGGGGCGACCGTCTACGCCACCAGCGGAAGCGATGAAAAATGCCGGAAAGCCATGGAACTGGGGGCCGACGCCTGCATCAACTACAACACGGAAGATGTCGCCAGGCGGGTGAAGGAACTCACCGGCAAGCGCGGCGTGGATGCGGTGGTCGAACATGTCGGCGGACAGGTGTTTGAAAGCTCCCTGAAATGCCTGCGCTGGGGAGGCCGTGTGGTCACCTGCGGCGCCACCACCGGATTTTCCGTGGACCTGGACTTGCGCCACGTCTTCTTCAAGCAGACGGAAATCCTGGGTTCGACCATGGGCTCCAAGGGCGAGTTGTTCCGCATCATCCGCATGGTGGAGGCGGGCAAACTCAAGCCGGTGCTGGACCGCGTGCTGCCGCTGCACGAGGCCAGAGAGGCGCACCGCCTGCTCGAAGAGCGCGCCGCTTTCGGCAAGATTGTGCTCGTCCCCGGCTAGGCGACGGCTCCCGCGCGATCGGAACGGCCTGGCCAGGCGGCGATCCCCATGCCTGGCGCCCTCCGCGGGGGCGTCCGGACGCGGGCGGGTGGGATCATCGCCGGGCGAAAGCCGCGCCGTCCGCCGCTCAACGGCCTTTCCATTGCGGGGGACGTTTTTCCAGGAAGGCGGTAACCCCCTCCACCACGTCCTCGGTCATGGCGTTCAGCGACAGCATGGCGTGCAGGTACTCCATGGACTGGGCGAAGGTCATGTCCTGGCTGGCGTGAATGGCCTGCTTGCCAAGGCCAAGAATGGCCGGGGACAGCGCCTTCAGCTTGCCGCACAGCGCGGCGACGGCTTCATCCAGTTGCTCGCGTGGGACCGCCTGATTGACCAGGCCCCATTCGAGCGCCCGGGACGCGCCGAATTTGTCGCCCAGCAGCACCAGTTCGTACAAGCGCTTGGGACCCAGGTGGCGGCGCAGCCAGACCGAGATCATCATGGGAAAGAGCCCGCGCTGGATTTCGGGTACGCCGAAGACCGCGTCATCCGCGGTGATGGCGAAGTCGCAGGCCAGCATCAGGCCGAATCCGCCGGCAAGGCATTGCCCGTTGACCCGGGCGATGATCGGCTTGCGCAAGGATTCCATCGCGCGGAACAGCCTCGCCAGTTCGCCGCGGCCTTCGTGGGCGGCGAGAAAGCCATCCCCAATCACGCCGCCGAGATCGCCGCCGGAGGAAAACGCCTTCTCTCCGGCGCCGGTGATCACCACCACGCGGATATTGTCATCGGCGCCCGCCGCCTCCAGCCCCTCCTTCAGGCCGCGCAGCACGGCGGGGGACATGGCGTTGCGGCGTTCCTCGCGGTTGATGGTCAGGGTCAGCACGCCATCCTGAACGGTGGAAAGCAGTTCGTTCTGTTCCGACATTAGGTCGCTCCGGCCAGAGGTTGAGACGAGACGGACGAAAGCCGTACCAGCACTCTATCCGCGGATGGCCGGTCCATCCAGCGCTCGCGCCATGATTGTGGTCCGCTTCCCGGCCTTCCCGGGATGGAGCCGCGGGAAATCCGCGCCAGGTCAGGCTACCCCAGCGCGAAGGAGGGCAGACGGCCGGTTTTTGCGCGCCGGAACGCCAGGGCCGCCGCCGCCGCCGTCAGCACCGCGGCGATGAACTGGCTGGTGGAAAGCCAGGGCTCGATCACGAAGCCGCGCGGGGCGTCGCCGCGGAATATTTCCACCACGCTGCGCAGGATGGCGTACAGCACCAGATAATGAATGAACACCTGGCCGTGCCAGGTCTTCCGGGAGCGCAGCCAAATCAGGTAAAAGTAGATGCCCAGCACGCCAAACGCCTCATACAACTGGGTTGGATGCATGGGGATATTGGCCCGCACATGTTCGATCCCGGGCTGGGAGTAGATGATGTGAAAGGGATTGGAATGGCTGGTTTCCCCGCCCCAGCAGCATCCCGCGCCGAAGCAGCCCAGGCGTCCGAAGAACTGCCCCTGCGCCACCCACGGGATATACAAATCCGCTATCCGCCACCACGGCAGTTTGAATCGCCACACCCCGATCAGCACCGCGGCGATGCCGCCCAGCAATCCGCCGTAAAACACCAGGCCGCCGCGGAACGGGTCCAGCAGCGCGGCCGGATCGGCGGCGTAGGTGCGCCACTCCACGATGATGAACAGCAGCCGCGCCCCCACCAGCGACAGGATGATGATGAGGATGTAAATATCCACCACCTTGACCGGGTCCAAACCCACCCGGATCGCTTCGCGGCGCGACAGCCACATCCCCAGGATGAATCCGGCGGCGATCAGGGTGGTGTAGGTGGAAGGGTTCCAATCGGGGGAAACCCCCAGCCAGCGGTGCAAATCAATCAGGATGGGATGCATGGCCTCAGTTTCCGGGGGCTGGAAGCATGGTCACCGCCCGGCGCAGGCGGAACACCCAGAACAGCGCCGCCATCGCCGCCACGAGGATCGCCACCGCCTGGCTGGTGGTCAGCACGTTTTCAATCAGGTAGCCGCGTTCGGTGTCGCCGCGCCAGAACTCCAGCACGAAACGCAGAACGGCGTACAGGATCATATACCCCATCAGGACCTGGCCATGGAAGCGTTTGCGCGCGCGGATGAACATCAGGACGAAGAAGATGGCCAGGTTGCCCAGGGCTTCGTACAACTGGGTGGGGTGAAGCGGAACCAGCCCGGGCGGCCCGCCTCCCGAGGTGTCGGGGGGGAACCTCACCGCCAGCGGGAAATCCTCCGCGGCGGGCGATCCCCAGCAGCAGCCCACGGCGAAGCAGCCCAGCCGCCCGAGGAAATGCCCCAGCGGCGCGCCGGCCGACATGAAATCGCCCATCTGGAAATAGGTGACATCCTTGCGGCCCCGGACAAACAGCCACACCGCGATGAATGAGCCCAGGAATCCGCCATAGAAGACAATCCCCCCATAAAAGGGATGGAATACATAATACCAGGGCAGGGCGGCGTATTGCTTCCATTCCACGATGATGAAGAGGACGCGCGCCGCGATCATGCTGCCGATGACCACGTAAAACGCCTGGTCCAGGAACACATCCCCGTCCACGCCGGATCGCCTGGTGTCGCGCCAGCAGATCCAGATGCCCAGGATGAAGCCCAGCGCCACCAGAAAGCCGTAGCTGTAGATGGTGAAGGGAACGATCTTCCCAAACAGCGGTATATCCAGATGGAGGAGTACCTTATGCACGGGCGCCTAGCGTGACAGTTCTATCCTGAACAGGGCGAAAGGGCTGCGCCCCAGCGCGGGGGATTCGTGGGCCACGATCAGGCTGCACGAGGAACCGTTGCGCGCGCAGTTTCCCACCCCCGCCGCGTCCAGTCCCAGGTTGGTGAAGCGCGTGCTGTTGTTGAGCACCCCGAAGCCCTCGTCGCTGATGAAGGCCCCGGTGACGAAGCGGCCCAGATTGTCCTGGATGCGCAGGCTCCCGTTCTCCAGTTGCAACTCGAAGGGCTCCGTGGGAATGGGCTCCCTCCCGTAATTCTGCTGGATGAGCGCCGTCACCTGGCCCCGGTATTTTCCACCCGCCTGGGTGCGCGGCGTCACCGCCCGGAATGGCGGCAACGGACTGCTGGAACTGGTTTCCGGCATGCGGACCGCGAGATATTTCCCCTGGGCTGACTGGTTCTGGATGGTCAGTTCCATCTTGCCGGCGGTCACGAAGCGCCCGCTCAACTCCGTCCCGCTGATGATCCCACTGGAGGAGATATTGGCCTCGCCGATGTCGTAGCGCAGCCGCTTGAACACATGGCGGCCGCCGCCCGCGGACTCCACCAGAATCAGGAAGGTTTTCTGGGCGCCGCCTTCCTCGCGCGCGATCCAGTAGCCCCGGGGGGCCAGTTGGACGGGCGGTGGTTCGGGCGCGCCGCCATCCGCCGGCCGGGGAGATCCGCCGTCCCCGGACGCGCCGGGAACCCCGCCGCTGGTGGGAGAGCCGGGGTCTCCCCCATCGGTTCCGGTTTTGGGCAATCCGCCATCGGTTTCAGTGGCGGGGCCGCCGGCGTCTTCATCGCCGGGATCCGCCGCATTGTCCGCATCCGCCGGGGTCGCGCCGCCTGCATCGCCGCCGCCGGTGAGCGGACCGGGGTCGCCCTGAATCTGGCAGGCGGCGGCCAGCGCGAAAAACAGTCCGATGGGAATGAATGCCCTCAGGCGCATGAAGGAAGGTGTATCCCGCGAGCGGAGGTTGATCAATGCCCCGCCGGAGCAAAAGCGCGGATTCCCGGCGGACGCATCACTCCGGCGCCGCGGAAGGCGTGGCGGAAGCCGCTTTGGAATAAACCCCGCCGCACGCGGCGCCCTTCCGCCGGGCGATGTCATGGGCGCGTTTGGCGAGGCTCCAGGCGGCTTCGGCGGACACCCAGGCCCCGGAGTCATCCTGTACGATCAGGGCGCGCGCGCGGGTGAGTTCGGCCTCGGCGGCCATGTAATCGGTGGTGGCGCAGATGCGCGCGCCGGCGGCGTCCGCGTTGCGCAACTCGGCGGCGGCCTCGTCAATGCGCTGTCCCGGCGCGATTCCGCAGGTCATGCCCAGGAAAACCATGCCGGCGGCGGGCGCCAGGGCGTTCCAACCGGTCTTCATTGGCTCCAGGGCCCCCAGGACGGGGTTTGCAGCGCCTGGTTCAGGTTGGTGATCCGGCGCTGGTTGGCTCCATCGGCGTTCATGATCCAGACCTGGGAGGTTCCCGTCCGGTCCGACAGGAAGGTGAGATACCGTCCGTTGGGCGACCAGGAGGGCTCTTCGTTATTGCCTTGATCCTGGGTCAGCCGCTTCAGTTCGCCGGTCTGCACGTGGATGGTGAAGAGGTCCATGATCTTGCGGTCGTCGCGGGCGGTGAAGGCGATCACGTCGCCCCGCGGCGACCACCGGGGGGTCTGGTTGTAGTCGCCATTGAAGGTCAGGCGCTTCGGACTGCTGCCGTCCGCGTTCATGATGTAAATATGCGGATTGCCCGAGCGGTTGGATACAAAGGCGATCTGCTTGCCGTCCGGCGACCACGAGGGCGTGATGTCAATGCTCCAGTCGTTGGTCAGGCGGACCGGGCTCGAACCGTCGGGATTGAGGCGATAGACCTCGTGGTTGCCATCCTGGCTCCAGGTGAAAGCGATGGATTTGCCATCCGGCGAATAAAACCCGCCCAGATTCATTTCCGGCCGGTTGGAAATGATCCGCGAAATATTTTTTTCCAGGTCATATTCAAAGAGATCCGGCTTGCCCTGCACCCAACTGGTGAAGAGCATCCGCTTCCCGGAAGGGTGCCAGGAAGGAAACAGGCTGCGGTGCCCGTTCCGCACGGCGGGCTGCGGGTTGGCGCCGTCGTAATCCATGGTCCAGATTTCGGTTTTGCCGGGCAGTTTTTTCACAAAGGCGATGCGGGTGTCGAACGCCCCGCGCTCGTTGGTGAAATACTGGACGATATCGTTGGCGGCCTGGTGGGCCTTCTGCCGGACCTCGTTCAGCCCGCCCTTGTAGGTGTTGCTCCACAATTCCCGCGCCGCCACCGTGTCAAACAGATGAACCTCGAAGCGCGGGCGTCCGCCCATCATCCCCAGACCGGTCTTGATCAGCGCCTTGGCGCCGATGGTCAGCCATTTGTCGAAGCTGATGGTGGCGTCGGTCAGGCCTTCCGCCGCCGCGCCGCCGGGATAGGCGCTCACATCCTTGAGTTCGAAGAAGCCGGAAAAGGACAGGTCGAATTCCAGGGTTTTGTGAAATTCGGACCGGATTCCTTCCAGGCTGGCGCCCGCGGCGTCGGGCAGCAGCCGCGGGGCGTCCACCGCGATGGGAAAAGCCTTGATCTGTCCCTTCACTTCGATCTTGGGCTGCGCCATGGCGGCCGTTCCCGCCATCGGGAACGCCGCGGCGAACACCAAGACCACAAGATGTCGGGAAGGAGGCATCATGTTTGGAAACAGGCCAGCGCGCGGTTACTATGGTTCCGGACCCCACCCCCGTCAAGGTCATTTCCCCCGGTTTGATATATGTGATGGATTGGCCCCCCACGCCGGGGGCTTTCCCGCGGCGCCCACAGCGGCGGCGCGGCGGACCTTTCATACCGATCAGGGATTCAGTGCTTCGTGTTCTTTTTGTGTGATGACCATTGACAGAATGTTTTTACTGGATACTATACATATAAGCAGTCCGTGAACCCGGCGCC
>JAJVIH010000039.1:0-64541 GCA_022072125.1 Myxococcota bacterium
ACTCCTTCGCGCCGCAACACGATGGCGATGCGTGGAGGGGAAGTGCCCTGCCGCGGGATGAGATTCGCGGAGCACGGCAGGGTAGATGGCCCAGGATTGATCCGCTGGCGGAAGACGCGATGGGGCCAAACGGCGGGAGCGGGTTTTTTGCACTACAACCCGCCTTGGCGCAGACTGACGGGGATTGAGGGGGAAGGAGCGCCATGGGAATTGTCATCAAAACCGCCGCCAACTCGATTGAACTGGATGGCGTCTTCCAGATCCGCCACAAGGTGCTGGCGGAAGAATTGCAGATCGTCCCCGCCAATCCCGGCAAGCGCATTTTTGATCGCTACGACGCCTTCCCCGAATCCACCAACATCATTGTATTGGCCAACAACTGGGTGGTGGGCGGCATCCGGCTGACTCAGCGGGGATTGTCCGGAACACGGGCCGATGAACTGTTTGATTTCGGACCCCATCTGCAGCCGCGCTCCCGCTACGCCGATTGTTCCTACTATTGCCTGCTGAACGAATTCCGGAAGTACCCCGGCCTGACCAAGGCCCTGCTGGGAATGGCCTTCGCCTGGGCGATTTCGCGCAATATCCAGCAGATACTCAATCCGGCGCCCGACTCGTTGCAGGGCGTGTTCGAGACCTACAATTTCCGTGGATTGGCCCCCGTGGGCGATTACCGGGCTGGCGCGCCCATCTGGCCCGGACTGCTGACCCTGGATGAACTGGACGATGCGATGTTCGAATTCGCTCACCGCCACGAAATGAAAAATGTCTTCGACCGCTTCCAGCGGGAGTTTTTTCGCCCGGGAGAAAATGTCATCCAGCAGGGCGATCCCGCCTATTCCTGCTATGTCATCATGGATGGGGTCGCGGAGGTGCGGGTGTATGCACCCGGCGATCCCAATCCCCGCACGGTCAAACGCCTGGGACCCGGAGAGATGTTCGGCGAACTGGCGCTGCTCACCGATCGCCCGCGCACCGCAACGGTCATGGCGGTGACGGAGTTGTCGGTCATGATCATGGAGCGGGAGGATTTTCTGAACAGCCTGCGCGCCGGCAGCGACACCGCCCTGTCCATCATGCGCATGATCGCCGATCGCATGGCCGACACCCTGCAATCGGCCATGAAAAAGTCCTCCGGCGCGCCGGGAGCCTGAAACCTCCGGGCGGCGTGGGCGGTATTGTCTGATGAATGCGTGTTCTCCTGCTCAATCCACCGGCGGAGCGTCCTTATGTGCGGGATGGCTATTGTTGCACCCCCGCCAAAGGGTATTTTTTCTGGCATCCCCTGGACCTGCTGATCCAGTCCGGTTGGTTGTCGCGGCTGGGGACGGTGTTGTTGCTGGACGCGGTCGCCCGCGGCCTGGGAACCGCCCAGGCGCTGGACGAAGCCCTGCGGTTCCGCCCGGACGCCGTTTTCACCCTGTCGGGCAGTCTGACGCGCGCGGGTGATCGCCGGTTCCTGTCCGCGCTGCGCGAACGTCTGCCCGCCGTGCGCATCATCGGTTCCGGCGATGAACTGCGCTACGAAACCATCGAAACCCTTCGCGCCTTTCCCGAACTGGATGGCGCGCTGACCGATTTCACCTCACCCGATTTGTCGCGTTGGATCGAGAGCCCCGCCTCCGCCCCCGGGCCCGATCTGGTTGTCCGCGCGGGGGACGGATTCGCCGGCGCGCCCAAGGGCAATCCGCGCCGGGTGATCGAGGACGCCCGCTTCGAGTATCCGCTTCCCCGCCAAGACCTGTTCGTCGGTCCGGAATACCGGATACCGTCTTCTCCCCGGCGCTTCGCCAGCGTGTTGACCAGTTATGGCTGCAACCAGCCCTGCACCTACTGCAGCGTCAGCCGCCTGGGCGCCAAATTGCGCGAGCCAGAAAGCGTGGAGGAGGAAATCCTCCGCCTGCGCCGGGATCAGGCGGTGAGCCACGTGTTTTTCCGCGACGCCACCCTGACCATGGACCGCGAACATATCCTGAACCTGTGCGCGCGGCTGCGGCGTTCATGCCCTTGGCTGACCTTCAACGGCTGGACGCGGGTGGACCTTGTGGACGGGGAGGTCATTCGCGAGATGAAGGCCGCCGGCCTGCGGTTGCTGTCTTTCGGCCTGGAGAGCGGCGATGATCAGGTGCTGCGGCGCAACGGCAAGACCGCCACCGCCCGTCAGGCCGCGGACGCCCTGGCCCTCTGCCGCTTGCATGGCGTGCGTACGCTCGGTCATTTCGTCGTCGGCCTGCCCGGCGAGACCCCGGAGAGTTTCCAGGCGACGCTCCGGTGGATTGAATCCCTGCCGCTGGATTACGCCGCGTTCACGGTGGCGGAGCCGCGCCCTGGCACGTTGCTCAAGCGCAAGAACCACCAGCACGAGGATCTGGCGCTCGCCCGCCGCCGCCACGCCGAGGCCATCCGCGGATTCTATCTGCGGCCCAGCCTGTGGGTTCATCACGCCCGCCGCCTGCGGACGCCGCCAGAGGCGGCCAGTCTCATCCGCGAAGCCCGGGATTTTGTCCGCATCATGCTTCTGCCCGCCTGATCATGATGGAAGCGGCTTCCCACGGCGGCGATCATGACGGATTGCCAATGCGGCCGGGATTGCGGCAAGCTCCCAACGCTATGAAGGAACCCGTGCGCACCATCCGCATCCATGGATTGACCGGCAATGGAATCGAAGCGGCTTGCCTTCGCTTTGCGGAGGAACTGGGCGGCGGCGAGACCATGCGCATTCAGGCGGCTCCGGTTCCGCGCGGGGGGAAGTTAACCGTCACCCTGCGGGCGGCGTTGCCGGAAGCGTTTCCGGATGAGGTGGATTTTTCCGGGTCTGAAGGGCGGGAAAGCCACGGGGGACGGCGCGCGGTGCGGGTGGACGCCCGCGCCGCCCTGCTGGAGTTGCGCAAAGCCAGCCTGCCCGCATGGGAGGATTTCTTTTGCGGCTGTTTGTGGTCCCTCGCCGGCTGGAAAGTCCCCGATGCCGCCTCTCCGGCGTTTGTGCTGGGGATGGAAGCGGCGGGAAAACCCGCGGCCCCGGCCCGGCCGCGGGCGAATCAGCGCCGCTTGCCGCGGCTTCCCCTGCTCACCCTGGCGGACTGCATCCACTGCGGGGAATGCGACCTCGCGTGCCCGGATTTCTGCTTCCAGTGGCGCATCGAGGAGAAAGGCGGACGCCTGGTGCAATTCCTTACCGCCATCAACTACGACTCTTGCAAGGGCTGCCTGCGCTGTGTCGAGATTTGTGAGCCCGGCGCCCTCACCGCCGCTGATGAATGGTCGCTGTCAGGCGAGGTATTGCTGGCTGGCGTGCGGCCAGGATGAGTCCGCCGGATGGGTGGCGTCATGAGAACCTGCCGCGAACTGATGGATGAACTGCTGGCGGCCATTCCCGCGGCCCGTCTGGCGGCGGACCTGCCCGGTCAGGGCGGCCCTGGCCGCGGCGGAAAGCCGTGGGATCGTTTCGCGGCGTGGGCGGTGGGGGGAACGCCCGCTTTCCTGTGGACCGGCGCCGGCGGCTTGCTGGCTGCTTCTTCCCGTTTGCTCGAAATGGCGGCGGCGGGCGTCTCCGGCGTGGTGGTGGTTGATTTGACCGCTCCGCTCGCCAATGCCGGCGGCGGCGCGGACTTCAGCGGCCTGTCCCACGCGGCGGCGCTGAACCTTCCGGTTTTCTCCGCCGATTCGCCCCGCGCCCTGCGCGAGATCGCGGCGCTGGCGTGGATGGTGTCCGTGCATGACGGGGTTCGCTGCCCCGTGCTGGTGTTGCTGGATCCGCGGCTCCCCCGCGAGGTGCGCCAGGCGGTCCCGGCGCTGACGGACAGACAGCGCGAACTACTGGGCGGCGCCATTGGAAAATCCCTTCCGGTCGAGGCGGCGCTGGAATTCGCCATGCCACGCACCCAGGAGGGCGTGAATGCGGCGGCCGCCGGGCTGGCGGGCCGGGTTCAGGCCTCCGTCCGCGTCCATGGCGAACTGGCTGAACGGTGGGCTGAAGCCGGCGGCGGCGTCTGGCGGCGGGTCCACGCCGCACCGGATGAAACATCCGGCGTGCTGGAATTGCGCGGCCTGGATGGCGAAGAGGCGGATGAGTCCGTCCCCTGTCTGACCATCCGCCAATGGTTTCCTCCGCCCGCCCGGGAAGAACTGGAGCGCCTGTTTCCCCATCCAGTGAAGTTGATCATCCGGGAGCCCGGCGCCGCGCACCTGTTCCAGTCTCACCAGTGGCGGGTGCTGGCGGTCTCGTCGCCCCGGAACTGGACGGCGGAACTGGCGCCCCTGACGGCGTCCGCCGCCCCTGACCAGCGCGCCAATCCGATCGCCCGCGCCGCCGTGCGCATCATCCCCCGTACGGGATCGGACGGCGCGCCGGTCATCCGCGGCGTCACCGCGCGCAGCCTGACGGATTTGCCGAAGCGCATTCCGCCCGGCCATTTCGCCTGCCCCGGCTGCGGGATCTTCACCGCGCTGGACAGCTTTCTGAAAGCGGTTCCCGGCGAGGTCATCCTGCTCTGGCATACCGGCTGCGGGGTGGTGACGGCCGGCCTCGATGGCGCACAGGGCTTCGCGGCGCATTCCATTCATTTGCCGGAACAGGGAGCGGCGGAATGGTTGCAGGGATTGCTGGAGTCCGGCGCCCTCCGGCATGCGGAGGATGGATTGCTGCCCATTGTCATCTCGGGCGATCAGGGTTTCGCCGCCGCCCAGGACGACCTGAAACGCGCATTGCGCCTGCCCCTGGGCTTCATCTGGATGGTGTACGACAACCTGGGCGGGACCCTGGATGGGGAGGATTTCTCCAGTTCCGATGGCGGCGCGATGATCACGAAACTGGAACGCGCCGCGAACCTTGCGCCGCTGCTGGAATGGCGGGAACAGGGAGCGGATTTCGCCGCCGCGCTTTCGGAAAGCCATTACCGCGATCTGCTGAAGCGGGCCGCGATCTGCGCCCTCGCCGCGCGCGCCGGGAAAAAGGGCGTGGTCCGGCTGTGGACCCATTGCACGGCGCGCTGGGGCCACGCGGCGGACGCCGGGCGCAAGGTGCTGGAATGCGCGGTCCATGCGGGTGTTTTGCCCGTCTATCATGCGGACCGGTATGGGATCAGCCATTGGCCGCCGCATCCGCCGCCCCAGGATCTGCGCGCGGCCGGGGAATTGCTGCGGTTGCTTGATCTGGGCCGGCGGCTCGGCGAGACGGTCCTGCAGGAGCGGGCCCGGGCGATTTGCCAGGCGGCGCGCATCCGCAACCAACGGTGGTTTGGCGGGATGCCCGCGGCGGAACCATGACGGGCGGCGGGATTTTCCATTGCTTCAGCACGGTACGTCATGAACTGGGTCATGCATCACTTTGAGGGAATGTGGTTTGAGGGAATTTTTTTCCAACCGCATATCCGGTGATCCAGCGTATATGTTGTGAAGCAGGGCGCGGAATGGTTGTGATGAAACGCGCCCGGGTCCAGCAGCCAGTTTGGGGGGGAAATGGAACATTCAATCACGGGTTGGCCGTACTGACGCCAGATGGACGAGTCATATCTCAAACGGCTCGCGCGGTTGATTGTGCGGCGGTCCTGCCGCGCGGGCGAAGGCGACCGGGTGATGATTCAGGGCAGGGAAGACGCCGCGCCCTTTGTCGCCGCGCTGGCCGGCGAATGCCTGCGGGCGGGCGCCTGGCCTTCCACCGATATTCAGGTGCGCGCCGTGGAGCAGGCCCTGCTGCGCATCCCGCCGCGTGATGAGGACGATGTGCTTCCGGAAAGCGAAGTGGCCCGTTACCTCGAATCGGAAGTGATCATCTTCATCCGCGATCCCTGGCTGCTGGAGGCGGACGAAAAGACGCCGCTGGAGCGCCTCAAACAGCGTGCGCGCGCGCAGGCCATGATCAACACCCACGTCCGCAATAACACGCGCTGGGCCATCACGGCGTTCCCCACCGCCTTGCAGGCCGCGCGCATGGGCATGAGCCTGGCGGAACTGGAGCGGCTTTTTCTCAACGCCTGTTTCATTGACTGGAAGGCCCACACCCGCCTGCAAAGCCTGGTGCTGCAATTGTTCGAGGGCGCGCGGGAGATTCATATCCATGGCGGGGGAATAGACCTCCGCTTTGGCCTGGACGGCCGCCGTATGCTCCTCTGCAATGGCATGCGGAACGTACCCGGCGGCGAGATATACACCTCGCCCGTGCATGAAAGCGTGAATGGAATCGTATGCTTTGACGATGCCATCAACTTCGCCGGCAAACACTTCGATGAAATTCTGTTGGAATTCCGGAATGGCCGGCTCGTCCAGGCGAACGCGGGGCGCCAGACCAGGGAACTGCATGCGATTCTGGATGTGGACACCGGCGGACGCATTCCCGGAGAGATCGGTTTTGGAACCAATCCCGCCATCACGCGCCTGACGGGCGACGCGCTGCTGGATGAAAAGGCCGCGGGAACCATCCACCTGGCGCTGGGACAGTCATTCGCGGAAGCCGGCGGCGTCAATGAATCCGCGCTGCACTGGGATCTGGTGAAGGACCTGTGCAAGGGCGGCATGATCGAAGTGGATGGCCGCGTGGTGTTTTCCGGCGGAAAATTCCAGACAGGGACGGGCCGGAAGAACCGGCGCGTCTGATCATTTTCCGGTTGCTTCCGGAACCGTTCCGTTCCACAAATGAGCGCGTGCGCATAGACCTCCGGAATAGAACCATCGAATGTTCCGTCACCGCGCTGGCGCGTTACGCCAGCGCGGGATCGGGCGGCGTGCGCGCGGGTTCATGGATCGCGCGCGCCCAGCTTGGCCAGGAGATCCACCGGCGGCGCCAGCACCAGAGCATCGCCGCCGGCGCGGAATACATTCCCGAGCGCCATTTCGCCGCCGAACTGCGGGTAGACGACTTCCGGCTGCGGCTGGAAGGGCGCGCCGACGGCGTCTCGCCCGCGCGGGATCTCGTGCTGGTGGATGAAATCAAAAGCGTGGATGCGGACGCCGCTCTTCTCGCCCGCGCCCGGCTGGAGGATTATCCCCGGTATCTGGCGCAACTCCGCCTCTACCGCTTGCTGGCGGAACTGGAATACGGAGTTCCCTCGCACGGGCGCCTGGTGTTGATCTCCGCCGCCACCGGCGAGGAGCGTTGCCTCGATGATGTGGAAGACCGCCCCGCTCTCGACGCGCTTGTGGCGGACCTGGCGCGGCGCGCGCTGCTTGAAGCGGAGTATTTCGAGCAGCGCCGGAGCCGCCTGGCCGAATACGCCGCCGCGCTGCGTTTTCCCTTCGATGACATCAGACCCGGGCAGCGGTTGCTGGTTGACCAGGTGGAAGAAACCCTGTGCGAGGGCGGGCGTTTGCTGGCTGGCGCGCCCACGGGGCTGGGAAAAACCGCCGCGGTTCTCCATCCCGCCTTGCGCCACGCCCTGCAACACGGCGCGCCGCTGGTTTACGCCACCTCCAAGAACACCCAGCACGAGGCGGCGCTCCATTGCCTGCGCCAGATCGCCGGGACCACCGCCGCCTTTCCGCCCTTCCGGGCCATCTCGTTGCGCGCGAAGGAGCGCATGTGCGCCACGGGCAGCCTGACCTGTCACGAGGAACTTTGTTCGCACCTGCGCGGCTGTCAGAACCGCATCACCCGTTTCCAGCTTGAGGAGCGCAGCCTGGAGCGCATGGATCTGTTGCCGGACAACATATTCGCCCTGGGCGCCGCCCATGAGGTCTGCCCATTCGAATTGCAGATGACGCTGACCGGCCACGCCGACGTGATCATCTGCGACTACAATTACGTATTTGACCCGCGGGTCGCCATGGATTTTGCATGGCTGCGTCCCGGCGTCCGGCCGGTGCTGATCGTGGATGAAATCCACAACCTGGCGGACCGCGCGCGCAACAGCCACTCCGCCGTGCTGGAGACCCGGGACATCCGCGCCCTGGAAGAGGATCTGACCTGTGGAGCCCTGCATGAACTCCTCGCGGCGCGGCTGGGTCCCGCCGCCCAGCACTGCGCCATGGAGTGGAGCGCGCTTCTGCGCGCCATCCATGATGCGCTGAACGGCTGCCTGCACGAGGCTTCTCCCGCGGCGCCCGGCGTTCAGCGGCTGGAAGGAGGATATCCGGAAGGCGTGTTCCGCCAGTTCGCTGCCTCCGCGCAGATGCTCAACCTGCGGCTGGCGCTGGCGGGCGGCGGAACGTTGCTTGCGGGCGAGGGATCGGCGTTGTCCGCCTTCACGCGCAACCTGTCGCTGTTCGCCTGGCTGGCGGAACTGGGAACGGAGGGCTTCGAGCATTACCTGACCGCGGAACACGGCGGAGCCGCCGCGCGCATTGTGTGTCTGGCGCCGGCCCGCGTGCTGGCCCGCCGTTATGAGGATTTCCAGGCGGTGATTGGTTTTTCCGCCACGCTGCATCCGCTGGATTTTCACCGCCGGTTGCTGGGGCTGGGGGATGATTGCCGCCTTGTCCAGGCGCCGCCGGCTTTTCCGCCCGGGCGCCGGCTGATCCGCATTGACGCCGGCGTGCGCACCACCTTCCGGGAGCGCGGCGCCCATGCCGCCGCCATCGCGGAGCGCATCGCCGCCGTGGCGGGCGCACGGCGCGGCAATTACATGGCGCTGTTTCCCAGCCACGGTTTCATGCGCGCGGTGATGGAGCATTTTCACGCCGATGGCGTCGAGGTCATCATGCAGGAGGAACGGGCCAGCGACGCCCGCCGGTCCGAAATCATCCAGCGCATGAGAGCGCCCGGCCGGGGCGTGCTGCTGGCGTGCATCCAGGGCGGCGTATTCGCCGAGGGGCTGGATTTTCCCGGCGAGGAGTTGATCGGCGCGATCATCGTCGGGCCGGGGCTTCCCGCCGTCAGCTATGAACGCGAGCGCATGCGCTTCTGGTACGAGGACGAAAGCGGCGGCGGATTTGAGTACGCCTACCTGTATCCGGGCTTGCAGCGCGTCATCCAGTCCGCCGGGCGCGTCATCCGCACCGCCACGGACACCGGGGTGATCGTGCTGCTGGATGAGCGGTTCACGCGCGAGCCCTACGCATCCGCCCTGCCGCCGGATTGGGCGCCGGAGGGCGTGTGGCGTCTCGTCTCGCGGGATTTGGCCGCCGATCTGCGCGACTTCTGGTCCCAGTGGGATCAACCGGAGATGAAACCCGGCTGAAGCCGCTATTTCTTCTCCGGCGGAGCGGACACGTTCAGCACGAAGTTGGTGCTGGAACCCTGTTTGTCCGGGAAATACATCAGCGAACCGATGGCGGGCATGATCTGGTACGATCCGGGAATCTGCGCGCGCAGCACGGTGCGGTAGGTATTGCGCGTCTCCCAAAGTTCGCCCAGGAAGAACACCGCCTTTTCATCGCGGAGTTCGCGCTGCGGGTTGTACATCCACCGGTTGTAGGTTCCGGCGGTCACAGAATTTTCGATCACATAATCCGCGTCGTTCTTCACCGGTTCAAAGCCCGACGGGAAGTGGTCTTCCAGCATGAAGTACTCCACGTTGGCGGGGCCTTTGACCCGCACCTCGGACTGTATCTCGTCGCCGGTCTGGATGGTGTCGCCGTTCTTCAACGGCGTGCGGGCGTGTACGAGTTTGCCGCCGCGCTTCACCGGCGAGAGTTTGTAGAAGAACCGTTCCACCGCGAAGCCGCTTTCGATGGGCCGCATGGCGTCTTCCATGGTGTAGTACTCCAGGCTGCCGGAGACATTCAGAACGCCCTTTCCGGATTTGTTGACCGTCAGGCTGTTGGCGCCGGGTTTGAGCGCGGAGCGGGGAACCTGGAAACGCACCGGCGAGAGCGGTCCCGCGCCGGGCAGGGGAGACAGGGACTGTCCATTGAGCGCCACGTTGCCCGTGGGGCGATTCTCCAGTTCCTTGCTGGTCTCCACGTATTCGATGAGGGCGATGACGGCGTTCGCGGTGTCGCGGGTGGATTTCCAGTGGTTGGCGCCCACGCGCCGCTCCAGCAGCCACTGCACCGACCCGGAGGCTTCCTTCAGCTTCGGGCCGCCGCGCATCAGCGTGCGCACCGCGAAGGATGTGGTTTCCACCGGGTCATCCTGCCAGTGGACCAGCCCGGTTTCCGTGGGATCTTCCCAGTACAACTGGCCGCCGCGGTTCTTCGCCTGCGCCAGGATTTCCTTTTCCAGTTCCTCCACCGGCGGCTGGTTCCGGACCCGGTGCATCGCCACCGCCAGCATGGCGCGCGCATGGGAGTTGAGCTTCAGTTCGTTGCGTTTGGCGTAAAGCCCGTCGAGTTCCTTGACATCCGCTTGCGGCGTATGGGCCAGCGCGTAGGCCATGAACACGCGGGTGGACGGCGGCAGTTTGACGTTCTGCAACTGCTGGCGCAGGTTTTCGATGCCGCGCCGGTAGATGTCATCGTTGACTTCAAAGCCCGATTCGCGCGCGACGCTGAGCCCATACACCACGTAGGCGGTCATGTACGGATGGGTGGGATCGTTTTCCCACCAGCCCCAGCCGCCATCGCCATGCTGAAAATTGTACAGGCGCTTGAGACCTTTCTGGGTCATCACCGGAATTTCCTTCGCCAGCTTTTCATTCTGGATTTTCAGACGTTCCAGCGCTTTCCAGGCGATCAGGTTGGGTAAAAAGCGGCTCATGGTCTGCTCCACGCAGCCATAGGGGTAGCCCACCAGGTAATCAATCGCGCCCAGCGCGGCCGCAGCCACCGAAGGCGCCAGTTCGATGCGCAGGCTTCCGGTTCCTTCCACCACATTGGCGGGCAAATCCCAGGTCAGGGTGGCGGATTCGCCGTCCTCCGCCAGCGCGGCGGCGTGCGTCACCACCTGCCGGGCGCCATAGGGCAGCACGGGCACGCGCAACTCCATGCCGTCGCTTTCATCCTGCGCCAGCGCCTTGATGGTGATGATCGCCTCGCCGGGCCGCGATGCGCTGACTGGAAAATCCACCGCCTTTTCCCCCTTTGGCGGCAGCGCGAAGACGGATTTGACCTCGCCGGCGGTTTCCAGCCCCTTCACGTCCAGCGACAATTGCACCTGCTGCTCGTTGGGCAGGTAGTTGTGAACGATGGCGGTCAGGGTGGATTTGTCGCGCTGGCGGAAAAAGCGCGGGGTTTCCAGGCGCGCCATCAGGTTTTTCCGGGCGATGAATTTGCTCCTGGCCTCGCCCACGCGGGTGTCCGCGGTGATCACCCGGGCGGTGAGCCGCCAGGTGGTCAGGTTGTCCGGCGCCTGAAAGCGGATTTTCGCCTTGCCATCGGGGCCCGTGGTCACGGCGGCTTCCCAGTGGGCCGTGTCCTTGAAATTCTTGCGGATGGTGACCGGGGCGGTATCCCTGTTCTTGTCGCTGGCGACAGCGCGCGCCGCCCAGTCGGGAAATTTTTTCTCCCCGCGCGACTGGCTGTTGATCCAGAAGTACCCGGCAGTGAAGGTCGCCACCTGGTTACCGGCCCGCGCGTAGAAGAATTTTCTCAGATCCTCCAGCGTGTCGGGAACAATCGCATACACGGCTTCATCCACCACGCTCAGGGACACCTCGGCGGGAACGCCCGCGCCCTTGTGATCCAGCGTGACGATCTCCACCTCCACCTCCTCGCCGGGTTTGTAGGTGTCCTTCGCCGCGCGCGCGCTGACCGTGAGGAACCGTTCCTCGGGCGGAATGATCAGCATCTTTTCACCCGCCAGCGAGGATTTTCCGGAGAAGGTCTGCGCCTTGACGAATACATTGGGCTGGTATTGTTCGAGCACGTCCAGTTCCAGCGCGATGGCGCCGTCGCTGGCGCGCACCGGAATCACCTGGTGCAGCATGGCGCCTTCGATGGTGACCAGAAACCAGGCGTCTTTCTGGTTGCTCATGGCGATCAGCCGCGCCTTGCCGCCGGGTTTGTAGGCCGCCTTGTCCAGGATCAGCGAAAGCTGCTGATCGTTCCTGTTGTAGCGCCAGGAAGACGAATATACCCAAAGGCTCACGGAATCCGAGGTCAGGCGGCCCTTGTCGTCCTTGAACTGCGCCTCGGCGAGATAATACCCGGCCTTTTCCAGTTTGATGGCCACCTCCGCCTCGCCGCTGGCCGGAACATTCACGTTGATGCGCCGCACCTCCGTTTCCCTGTAATCCTTTCCAGTCCACTCGCGGCTCTTCAGGATGATGACCGCGGCGCCTCCCACCATCTGCTCATCGTGGTCGCGAACGCGGAGCTTCAGCCGCGCGTCATCGCCCGGTTGATAGGACCATTGATCCGCCTGGATGGTCAGCCAGCGGCTGGCGCGAAAGACCTTGAAGGTGGCGGAGCCGCTGATTTGGCGGCGGGAAACGTCGGTGACCCGCACCTCCACGCGGTACACGGAGTCTTCCCCGGGGTTGCCAGGCTTGAAGCTGAAGTTGTATTTGCCGTCGCCATCCAGCTTGACGGATTCAATGTCCTGTTCGAGCGACCAGTCGTACCACGACCATCCGTCCTCGCCTTCAAAATACCAGTCGTAGCCGAAGTCAGCCCACCATGGCCGGTAGAAGCGCTTGCGGTAGATATAGACCTGCGCCGATCCGGCGGTCACCGGTTCGCCGAAGTAATAGCGGGCGTCGCCTTCCACTTTCACGGTTTCGCCGATGATGGCGGTTTTCACCGCGGGCCTGACCGACACCTCAAATTCGGGCTTCTTGTATTCCTCCACCGCGAATTCGCCGGTATAGGTCTGATCCCGGTAGCGGGCTTCGATTTCGTACATGCCCAGCGGCGCTTCCTCGTTGAGGGTCAGGCTGCCGCTCAGGGTTCCCGCGGCGGAAAGCGGTTGGGAGGCGGAAAAAATCTCGCCGCGCCGGCTGTCGTAGACCTTGATCTGGATGGTTTCGCCCGGGTCCACCAGGTATTTGCCGTCTTCGCGGCGGCGGAACAGCCCCTTGAAATACACGGCGTGCCCGGGCCTGTACACCGGACGGTCGGTGTACAGGAAGACCCGTTTTTTCGACCAGGAATCGCCGTAATAATATGGATTGCCCATCACCAGTTGGCTGTCTTTTTCCACCCCCACGTAGACCTGCTCGTAATCCTCGCCGCCTTCCGCTGGCGGGGTGTTTTCCCGCATGGGAATTTCGCACAAGCCGGTGTCTCCGGTTTTGCATTCGAGAATCCGCTTGTCGCCCACATGGGCCCGCCAGGTCATCACCCGCGCCCCGGCCACGGGCTGGCCGGTCACGCCATCGGTGACGAAGATCACCGAACGTTTGGCGTCGCGTTTGTGGATGAAGCGCAGGTTGCTGACCATCAGCACGGTCGAGGCGATATGTCCCGCCTGCACGCCTTCGATGATGTAGAACCCGGCCTTGACCTCCAACGGGATTTTTTCGCTCCAGCTTTTGTCCTTCGAGGTCTCCAGCTTCCACTGTTTGACCAGTTCATGCTCCTTTAGGATGGGGTACTCGGGAATCCCCGCCGGCCGTGGCGGGTCCGATGGCGAGGCGCGCACGCCCAGTTTGTCGCCGACCTCGATGCGCGATTGCGGACTGAAAATATCGCGGGCGGCGCGGCGGAACTCGAACACCATGCGCTTCTTCAGCAGGGTCATGGCGTCGCCGGGATCGGTGACCTCGTACTGGTTGTTGGTCACCGGATTGTGCGGCGAACTCTGGTTGACCATGAATCCCAGCGGGTCTTTCACCCGGTAGAGCCGGAATTCAATCGGCTTGCTCTTGTCGCGGTGCAATTCGAAATGGGGCTTGTCATCCTCGAAGAAAATCTGGCCCGTGCTCATGGAGAAACCGGCCCAGGCGGACGGCGCGGCCAGCAGAACGGCAGCGGCGGCCAGACAGGAGAAGCTGCGGAAGATCATGAGGAACCCCAGGTTCATGAATGGGCGTCAACGCACACGATACTCCAGAATATGGAAACGGTACACCCCCAGAAAATACGGGTTGGAGCCGCGCGGCCGCCACTCCCGGCGCGGATGGCGCATCAGATCTTCCACCGGAATCCACTTGACCAGGCCGGGACCGCTTCCATCTGGTCCGGTGTGGTAGACGACGCCCTGTTCCTCCGGCCGCCGCCGCCCATGGGCGCCGGTGTGGATCATCACGTGGGCGCGGCTGCCGCTTCCAGCGGGATTGCGGAAGAACAGCAGGTCTCCCGGCAGGGCGTCGCGGACGGAACGGCTGACCCGGAAGGTGTTGCGTGCGATCAGGGTCTCCGCGTCGGCGAAGGCCGAGAACGCCCTGGGGTGGTCTTCGCCCCGTACGCGGAACGGCCGGTCGCCCACCAGCGGCAGATCGGGAAAGCGGTAGCGGGCGACATCGTGCGGAGGCGGGTCAACCAGCGGGCTGCCCAGCTTTCGCCGCCATTCCAGATCATGGGCGGCCAGGGCTTCCTTGTAGGCGAAGCGGACCAGACCCGCGCAGTCACGCTGGTTTTCATTCCAGTGATCGCTCATGCGCCGGGCCTGGGATATGGCGATGGAGATCATCCATCCGCGGAAGGCTTCGCGATCCTCGATGCTGGTCAATTCCAGGGCGTCGGGCAGGCCATCGCGATCCAGGTCCTCCCACGGGATTCCGGCGGCGGCCACGGGCGCGGCGATCAGCGCGAGGCAGAGCGCCAGAACAGTCTGGATTCGTTTGAACCATTCCATGCGGGTTTTCCGGCGCATGAAGTTCCGCGGGTGGAGCCGGCCGCTGGGTTTTTCCCGGTTCCGGGGTCCGCCGGCCTCAACCAGACGGCTTCAGATGAGCCCCTGCGAACCGCAATCCTGGCGTCCGTGGCGCCGCCCCTTTCCATCGCCTGCGCGATGGAAAGGACGGTTCATGCCGGTTGCACCTTGCAATGCGATACGCCATCCTTACCCGCTCCACACGGCGTGGGAAGGGATGGCCGTGAAGCGGCCCAGGTGAGATTCATGCAAAGCGGCTTGACTCTGACCGGGGCCAGACATCATGCGGGCGGCATCACCCATCCAACGGGCTGAAAACGGATCAATTCCCTTCGGAGCCCTTGGGCTCGTTCGAGAAATCGTTTTCATCCACCTCGAAGAGCAGCTTGTTGCCTTCCTGCAGGTCTTCCAGCTTGTCCTTGACGCCCGAGAGTTCTTCGTTGGTGGCGCGCAGGCGGTCATTCAGCACCTGGCAGAAGGACCACAGCAGCTTGACCGCCAGTTGGGGCTCGCGCCGCAGCAACGGATAGAAGTCGCCGCGCCGGATCACCATGGTCTTGCAGGCCTGCTCGGCGCGGACGGTCGCCGAACGCGGCGCATTGTCAATCAGCGCCATTTCACCGAAGTGTACGCCGCGGTCCAGGGTGGTGATCAGGCGGGTGTCCTTCAGGATCTGCACCCGCCCGGCGAGGATGATGAACATCTCGTCGCCAAAGGTGTTCTCCTGGATGATGACCTCGCCAGAACCAAAGGCCCGCAGGGTCACGATATTCAGCACCTTCATCAGTTCCTTGTAGGTCAGGTGCTTGAACAGAGGAATGCGCCGCAGCACTTCCATCTTGCGGGCGACGTTGATGTCGCTGGAGACCGGGGCGCCGCCGACGTTGAGCACGACCGCGGTGATATTGTCCTTGCCGCCGCGCTCGTTGGCGATATCCGCCAGCACCTTGGGCAGGTTGGCGGGGGTTTGCGCGCCAGCCAGTTGGCCCAGCTCAGCCGGGTCGAGATAACCGTGCAGGCCATCGGAGCAGAGCAGGTAGATATCGCCCGCCATCATTTCAAAATGGAGGGTGTCCACCTGCACGAATTCCTGGAAGCCGACCGCGCGGGTGATCACGTTGGCGTAGGGCGCGTGCTCGGCCTCTTCGCGGGTGATCATGCCCTTCTTGAGCTGTTCGGCGACCAGCGAATGGTCTTCCGTCAACTGATGCACCTGTCCTTGCCGGACCAGGTAGATGCGCGAATCGCCCACGTGGGCCATGACCGCGTTTTCGCCCATCACCAGCATCATGACGACGGTGGTGCCCATGCCCTTCTTGTTGGGATCGGTGCGGGCCATGTCGTAAATGGCGGCGCAGGCCTGCTCGATGCTGCGCTCCACCAGCTTGAGGACCTGCGTGCGGTTGGTGAACGACGGATCGTCCACGTATTTTTTCACCGCGGCCTGGTTCTTGGAGATGGTCTCGTGGATGACCTGGGCGCATTTCTGGCTGGCGATCTCGCCCGCGGCGTGACCGCCCATGCCGTCACAGACGACGTACAGGCCGAGTTCGTTGTCTACAAAGTAGAAATCTTCGTTATGCTTGCGTTTGCGGCCAACGTCGGTATGGCCTGCCGCGACAATTTGCATGGCGCTGCTCCGTCGCAGGGAATGACCGGGTCAAAATCAATCGGACGCTTCGGTCATGTCATACATTGGGGTGCGCTTTCCGGTCAAACCACCCGGTTTCATCCCCAAATACATGGGACTTCTCCGCTTCCGTTCCAGGCGGGATGATCCGATTGGGGCCCCGTCTATACCAGGCGAAGTCCGCCAGCCCCTAAAGACAGAAATGCATCAATCTGGAACATTGTTGTTTCCGCCTGCCTCCGGCCCCCGCACAGCCATGAGAGCAGCGGCCCAAGGCGGCGGCGGGGCTTCGACCCGCACCCATTCGCCGCCGGCCGGGTCTTGAAAGCCCAGCTTCCAGGCGTGCAGCAGATGGGGGGGCGGACCCGGCCCCCCATACAGGCTGTCGCCGGCAATTGGATGGCCGGACAGCGCCAGGTGGGCGCGAATCTGGTGCCGGTAACCGGTGGGGATGCGCACCTCGGCCAGCGTGCGATCCTCCGTTTGAACCAGGGGACGGACCACGCTCACCAGCCCGGGTCCATGGCCGCAGGCCCGCACCTTGCGCGGATCGGACGGGTCGGTTTCCAGCGGCTGATGGATTTCCATCGCCTTCAGCCTGCCTGCCGCCAGGGCCAGATAGATTTTTTCAACGGTTTTTTTCTCGAACTGGCCGCGCAGGTGTTCAAACGCGGCGCGGGTCTTCGCCGCCAGCAACACGCCGCTGGTATCCACGTCCAGCCGGTGCAGCAGACCGGCGTCGCGGGGGGAAAATCCCGCCTGTTCAATGCCGGGGTAGCGGGCGGCCAGGGCGTTGGCGACGGTTCCTGTTTCGCCCGGCCGCAAGGGTTGCGAAGCCATCCCGGCGGTTTTGTTCACCACCGCCCAGTCCGGGGTCTCCCGCAGGATGTCCAGGACGAGATTGTGGTCCGGCGCCGCGCCGCCGGGGAGCACGCGCCAGCTTACCCGGTCGCCGTGGCGCGCCCGGTCGCCTTTCTGGGCCTTGCGCCCGTTGATGCGGACCAGTCCTTCCGCGCAGATCGCCGCGGCGGCCCGGACGGAAGCCGCCGCTCCCCAGCTGTGCAAAAGCTGATCGAGACGGCGTCCGTCCTCCTCCAGGAGCACGGCCCGTTCCAGCGTCTCTTGAACCGGCGCTCCGCTCATCACTATAGTGCCGGGCGATGAATCCCTATCGGTTTCTGGTTTGCTCATGCCTGATCCTGGCCGCGTGTGACTCCGCCCCCAACAAGGGAGAGCCCGGCGGCGGCGCGACAGGGCCCGCGCGGCCCAGCGTCCTTGGCGCGCCTTCTCCCGCGGAACTCAAGGTCGCAAATCCGCCGCGGGTCAGCAAATTGTCCACGGCCATGGATGGGCACCACGGCACGGTCACCACGCTGCAGATATTGAAGGACGGCCGCATGCTGTCGGGTTCGTCGGACGGCAGCTTGCGCCTGTGGTCCGCGACCGGGGCGCTGCTGAACCTGGCGCGCGAGACGATGGGGCATTTCCATTCAGCGGAGGTGCAGCCGGTCAGCGCCACGTCCGTTCTGACCATCGAAGGGCCGGAGTTGGCTCGCGTGCGGGAGTTTCCTTCTCTCAAGCCGGTGCGCGAGATCAAATTCCCCGGCAAACTGGTGACGGGGGCCCGGTACTCGCGCAATGGCCGGTTGATGGTCATCGCCCAGGAAAACGGAGTGGTGGAAATCCGACGGGCCGATGACGCCAGCGTGGTCTATTCCGTCAAGACGGCGCCACAGGTGATTCACGCCATCGCGATCAGCGCCGGCGAGGACATCTGCGCGGTGGGCGGTCAGGATCGCGCCACCACCATCAGCCTGACAGAAGGCAAAATGATCCAGAACATGGTCGCCCAGCCCGGCAATATCACCGGGCTGCGGTTTTCGCCGGATGGCAAGCGCCTGATCGCCACGCTGGACAGCGGCGCCGTGATCACCTGGTCCACCGCCACGGGCGAGGCGGCTGGCGGAGCGGGAGTGGATACCGGTGCGGAGGGGGGCGCGGTGTTCACCCCCGATGGCAAAAAAATCATCGCGGCAGGCAGGGGAGGCCGCCTGTTATTTCTGGAGTCCGGGACCGATCTGGCCAGGATGCCCCAGCCGGAAAAATCCGGCCATGACCATGACGGCCACGGCGGCCATGGCCACGAAAAAGAAGACGCCGCCGGACTGCTGGAATCAGTGCGGAAATCCCTGCCGCAACCCCAGGATTTGCTGGGGTCAACCAGCACGAAACTGTTGCGTCCCCTGTCTTCCGTGCGCATCCAGATCGCCACCCCGCACAAGGTGGTCCGCGCGCTGGCGATATCCCCCGATGGCAGGCGCGTGGCCGCGGGCGGCCTGAACCGGGGCGTCACCGTGTACGATGTCCAGTCGCGCGAGAAGGTGCTGGAAATTCCCGGCCGGGAGCATGGCGTCACCACCCTGGCCTGGTTCGAGAAAGATCGTTTCGCCACTGGCGGGCGGGATGGGTCGGTGCTGCTGTGGACGCGCGGGGTGATCGGGCATACGGGCCGTTATGGTCTGCACCGGGAATCCGTCAGCGCCATCGCCGCCGCCAGCGGAACCCTGTGGACGGCGGCCGGGGATGGCAACCTGCGGCGGTTTGATCCGGTTCAGCGCGCGGTGGACACGCTGTGGAGCAACGCCCCCGGCGTTGAAATCTGGGCGCTGGACCCGCATTCGGGCCACGCCGCGGCGCTCCAGTACGACAACAGCGTTTCGGTGTGGAGCCGGGAGAAAAACGCCGTGGTCTCCCAACTCGCGGGCCCGGGAGGCGTGATTCAGGCGCTGGCGTTTGCGCCCGGGTTGCGCCTGACGGCGATGCGCGCCGATGGCTTCGTTTCCTTCTGGAGCCTGGATGGCAAGGCGGCCTTCCGCACCGAACGCATGGGCGTCCAGGGCGGCAGCCAACTTGTTTACCTGGAAGGGGATCGCCTGCTCGGCGGCGACGGCCGCGGCCGCGTGACCTTGATGCGCATGTCTCCCTTCCTCAAGGAGAAGACATTTTTTGATCAGGATATTCCCGTGACCGCGGCGGCGGCCGGCATGAATGGCCGGTTGATCCTGGCCGGATACGCCAATGGTTGTCTGCGTGGCTGGGAGGCCGTCAGCGGCGCCGTGGTGATCTCGATTTGTCCCGCCGAAGACTGGATCAACGCCATCGCGTATGATCCCCTGGGCGAAACCTTCGCGGTGGGTTCCGATGATGGCACGGTCGCGATCCTCGACGCCCGCCCATGATGAATCCGCGCCGCGCCGTGCGCCGCGCGGTCCCCGGCGCACGTCCGCCCTGGGGGACAAGTCGCGAGCCTCCCTGTTGCCGCTGGCGCTGGAAAGCGCGAGCGGGCGGAGCTTTCACGTCACTCCCGGTGACGGGGGCGTGGTGCTGGGCGCGAACCCCGGGTGCGCCATTGTGCTGGACGATGAATACTGCTCCTCGCGGCATGCCATGATCAGCGCCCGGGCGGGCGGCTGGTGGATTGAAGACCTGGACAGCACCAATGGCCTGTTCGTCAATGGCGTGCGGGTGCGTGCGGCGGAGATCCGCAATCTGGACAGCCTGGTGTTGGGCCGCACATCCCTGACGGCGCGGGTGGGCGGCGGCGTCTGGCCCGGCGGATCGCTGGATGGGGACGGCGGGCTCATCCACCGCGGGCAGGCCATGGATGAACTGGTGGCGCGCCTGAAGCGGATCGCGCGCGGGGACACCCCCGTGCTGCTGCTGGGCGAAAGCGGAACAGGCAAGGAATTGCTGGCGCGGCTGGTCCATCATGCGTCGGAACGGGCGCGTGGTCCGTTCGTGGCGCTGAATTGCGCGGCGTTTCCGGCGGAACTGGCGGCGAGCACCCTGTTCGGACACAAAAAAGGGGCGTTCACCGGCGCGCTGGCGGACCACAAGGGCGCGTTCGCCGAGGCCGATGGCGGCTCCCTGTTCCTCGATGAAGTGGCGGATTTGCGATCCGATCACCAGTCCATGCTGTTGCGCGCGCTGGAAACCGGTTCGTTCCGCCCCCTTGGCGCCCCAAACGACGAACACGCCAGCGTGCGCATCATCGCGGCGACACACCGGCGGATCGATCAGCCGGGAGAACATTTCCGCTTTGATCTGTACCAGCGTATCGCCGGTTTCATCGCCGTGGTTCCGCCGCTGCGCAACCGGCGGGAAGACATTCAGCCCATCGCGGAATCCCTGTTGAAGCGCAAGGGGCGCTCATGGAAAGACCTCACCCCGGAAGCCCGGCGGACCCTGGAGCAATACCCGTTCCCCGGCAATGTGCGCGAGTTGATCCGCGTCATCGAACGCGCGGTGCTGCTGTCCGGCGGCGGTCCCATCCGCGCGGAGGATTTGGGGATTGAGCCCTCCGCCGTTCTCCCCGCCGCACCGGCCCAACCGCCGTCGCCCGGGCGCGTGGCCGTGGATGCACAAACCATCCAGCGCGCGCTGGATGCGTGCCAGGGCAATATCACCCATGCGGCGCGAAGCCTGGGCGTCGGCCGCAGCACCCTGTTGCGGCGCATGGACCGGCTTGGCCTGCGCCGGAGGCGATGATCATGCTGCATGGACAGGTCATCGCGGTGGTGGTTCCGGCCCATGACGAGGCGGCGCATATCGGCGCGGTGATCGCGTCCATGCCGGCGTTCGTGGACCATATTCTGGTGGTGGACGACGCCTCTGCGGACGCCACCGCGGAGATTGCCGGGGCCTGCGGGGATGCGCGCATCCGCCTGACCCGTCACGCCGCCAATCTGGGGCCTGGCGCGGCCATCGCCACCGGATACCGTCAGGCCCTGATGCTGGGCGCGGATTATATCGCCGTCATGGCGGGCGACGGGCAGATGGATCCGGACGACCTGCGGCCGCTGGTGGAGACCGCAATCGCGCGGGGCGGATACGTGAAGGGCAACCGCTTCCTGCACCCGCGCGCGCGGGACATGCCGCTGTGGCGGAAACTGGGCGGGATGGCGGTGGGCGGCGTCACCACGATGATGACGCGACAGGCCGTCAGCGACACCCAATGCGGATATACGGTGATTGACGGGCCTTCCTGCCAGCGCCTGATCACGCACGGCATCTGGTCCGGATATGGATATCCCAACGACATCCTGATGACGCTGGACGAACTGGGCATACCGGTCAGCGAGGCGCCGGTCCGGCCGGTGTTCGCGGGGCAGAAATCGGGCATCACGCCTGCCCGCGCGGGACCGCTCTTCGCCTGGACCCTGGTCCGGCTGGCGTTGCGCCATGGCAAACTCTTTCTGGCGATTGGCGTGCTGGCGTTCTGGACCGCTTGCGGGGTCAAGGGTCCGCCGCGTCCGGTTTTCGCTCCCCGCCCGCCAGGCGCGGAAACCGTTTCCGCGAGCGGAAACGCCGTCACGCGGCCTGGGGAAACCACTGGCGAAGACCACAAGTAACCGGAATCAGCGCGGGCAGGCGCTTGCCCATCCGCGGGCGGCGAGTTTAGATTCCGTCCATGTCCGGAAAAGCCATCACCCGCGCGCGCCTGAAATCGCTGGTGCTCAGGGCCGCGGCGGTCCGTGTTCACGCTTATGCTCCATACAGCCAATACGCCGTGGGGGCCGCGCTGCTCACGGATACCGGCAAGGTGTTCACGGGCGTCAATGTGGAAAACGCTTCCTACGGCGTCACCTGCTGCGCCGAACGCGCGGCGCTGTTCGCGGCGGTCAGCCAGGGCCATCGCCGTTTCCGGGCTATCGCCATTGTGACATCATCCAGTCCGCCTGCCCGGCCCTGCGGAATATGCCGTCAGGCCCTGATCGAATTTAATCCGCGGATGACGGTCGCTTGCGCCAGCGCGGACGATCCGGACGCTTTCGTGACAGAAACCATGCGCGAACTGATGCCGGGCCAGTTTGGCGCCGGCCAACTGGAAAGGTAGCCATGTACCGTCCCCGCGAAATTTCTGAAATCCTGTTTGACGAAACCGCCATCCAGAAACGGGTGGCGGAACTGGGGCGCGAGATTTCCCTGCGCTTTCCCCATGGCGTGCATGTGGTTTCGGTGCTCAAGGGCAGCTTTGTATTCACGGCGGATCTGATCCGGCGCATCGAGGTTCCGGTGACAGTGGATTTCATCGGCGTGTCCAGCTACGGCGCGGGAACATCCTCGTCGGGACAGGTCCGCGAAGTCATCAAGCTGCAATCGGGCATCGAGGGAAAAAGCGTGCTGGTGGTCGAGGATATCGTGGACAGCGGCATCACCGCGGCCTGGTTGATGGAAAAACTGGGGCTGCAGCAGCCGCGGGAACTGGCGTTGTGTTCGTTCCTCGACAAACCGTCGCGCCGCACTGTCAATATCCGGCCGGATTATCTGGGCTTCTCCATCGCGGATCGCTTTGTGGTGGGGTATGGCCTCGACTTCGACAGCCGCTACCGCCATTTGCCCTATATTGGGGTGTTTGATCCCCGTCTGGATGACAAGGTCTGATCGTCCGCTCCGGTCCCCGGGCGGCTTCCGGATTCCGCGTCCGTCATTCCGGGATTGGGTTCTTGGCATGAAACGGCGGCGCGAGGCGACTCCGGAAAACTCCGGCGCCCGCGTTATTCATATTTGAGCGCCCACATGTCGCCCAGGAAATTCTTCCCGTCGAAACCGCCAAACAGCACCAGTTCTTTCCGCTCCACGTCATAAGAAACCCAGTGCGCCACCCGCGCGGGCGGACGATCCGCCGTTTGCACTTCCACCCAGTTGTTTCCATCCCATTCCCAGGTGTCATTGCGTTGGCCGGAGGCTGTCAGCCCGCCGAAAAAGACCACGCGCCGCCGGATGGGATCGTAATCCGCCTTGTGTCCGCTGCGCGCCTCCGGAACCGTGGCGGGCCTGATTTCCTTCCATTCCAGGCCGTCCCATGTCCAGGTGTCGCCATACCAATGGCCGCCGCTGGTGTTGATGAATCCGCCGGACATCAG
Source organism: Myxococcota bacterium (assembly GCA_022072125.1). GTDB lineage: Bacteria > Myxococcota > JAJVIH01 > JAJVIH01 > JAJVIH01 > JAJVIH01. Next base: position 23,123 of record JAJVIH010000039.1, read on the forward strand.
GGTTAACCGGCGCGCGGCGTCAAACGCCATGGCTTGCACGTAACGGCCCAGCGGCCGCATGGATGGCTGGGGATTGTACCACTGCGCGCCGTCCCACTCCCAGATTTCACCGTCGCTGGAGCCAGGGCCGGATGTTCTGGTCAGCCCGCCAAACAGGACCGTTCGTTTGCGGTTGGAGTCATACGCCATCATATGCCCGCTTCGCGCGGCGGGCTTCCGCGCGGACTTGAATTGCGTCCAATTGACGCCATCCCATTCCCAGGTGACATCCTTGTCCTGCAGGCTGGTGCTGCCGTGCAGAATCACGCGCCGCCGCGCGGAATCATATGTCATCGCGTGATCGGACTGGCCGTCCGGAAATGACGGCGTATTCACCAGGGTCCATGAAGCGCCATTCCATTCCCAGGTATCGTTCAGCACGGTTTCGCCATTCCAGCCGCCATACAGGACCACCACTTTCCGTTCCGTGTCGCAGGCCATCGCCAGCGACATGCGCGCGGAGGGCATGGGGCCCTGGGGCCTGATCGGAACCCAGTTGAGTCTGCCGCACTGTCCATCGGTCTTGCAGGATGCGCCGTCAGGACATGTTCCGCATTCCACCTGAACGCCGCAACCATCGTCCGCCATTCCGCAAACGCGCGGCCCGCAGGCGTCCGTCCGGGATTTGGGGGAACACCCACAGACATTGGGCTTGCCGCCGCCTCCGCAGGTCTGGGGCGGGGCGCATTCTCCACAGCGGATGGAACGCTCCCCCTCGCAGGGATCAACCAGCCGGGTTTCTCCGCAATTCAGGCCGTTGCGGGCGCACAGGACGCCGCCGGAACCATCCGCCGTTCCGCCGCCGGTGGAAGCCGCTCCGTTCGCGTCATTCGCGCCGGAGTCTGGAATTTCGCCGGATCCCGGATCAGCAAGGGTGGGCGGGGAGGGAATGTTTTCCGGCGCGGCTTCCTGGGGTTTGCCGGGGTTGGCGGCCGGACCGCCGCCGCAGGCGGTCAGCCCCTGGATCAAAACCGCGATGAGCAGGGCGCGGGGACTCTGGATATTTCCCGGCATGGCGAGGGGCTCCCGAGGAATCCATGTCAATGTAAATCCCGGAAAACGGGTTGCTCAACCATGCGTGCGGGGGGAAGTCTCCGCGAACAAACCTTTTCCGGGCCGGGTGCCATGACCGCCTACTTCACTGTTCCGGAAGTTTTCGCTCGCGGGTTTTCAACCACCGCCGTTTTTGCGGGCGAGAATCTTTTCCGGCGGTTCGCCCATGGGAACCAGGTCTGGAATCGGGTCTTCGCGGTGGCCCAGCAGGAAGGCGGCGATGTCCGGCCAGTTGTCGCGGAATCCGATCGCGCGGTCGTCCACGTAGAAATGCCCATAAGTCTTGCCATTTTCTCCCGCGTCAATTTCATCGAAGGGGATGGCGTGTTGTTCGAGAAAACGGCGAACTTCCAAGAGGTAACGGTCGCGGTCATTCGCGGCGGGGAACAGGCGGCTGTTGTTCCGGCAACTGGAGACGATGATATGAAAGCCCGCCGCCTTGAGTTTGCGCACGGCCTCGGCGGCGCCGGGTTTGATCGCCCCAACCTCCGGAAAAGCGTGCTCGCACAAGGTTCCATCGAAATCAATCACCACGATCATGGCGTGCTCCTGCTTGTGTCATTTCCCGCCGGCGCCTTCCATTCCGGATACGAGGCATAAGCCCTGGCCGTCCGTGGCGCAAACAGCGGGCCGCGTCCCGGCGATGCAGGTGATTGTTTCCAGCGCTGTATTGCGCCGTCCAGCGGGGGCGGTCATTCCGGAAGCGGCGGGTGAAAACGGACAGATGCGCGGCCGGCAGGACTCGAACCTGCAGCCCCCGGGTTCGAAGCCCGGTGCTCTATCCGGTTGAGCTACGGCCGCATGGGACTTGTCCCATATCCGTCCCTTGTGTTCCTGTCCAGCCGGCCATTGCGGGGCGTCCCGCCGCGCGGATAGGCTCTGAACATGACTTCACCCATGATTCCCATCGCCCGTGTGACCCTGCTGGGCGGAGAAGACGAGGCCGCCGCGCTCGTGGTGCGATCAGGCTGGCTCGCCCAGGGCAAGGAAGTCGAGCAGTTTGAAGCGGCCGCCGCGCGCATCGCCGGGCGTTCCCATGCGGCGGCGTGCAGTTCCGCCACCACGGCGTTGCATTTGGCCGCGTTGTTGGCGGGCGTGGGACCTGGCGATGAGGTGATCTTCCCTTCATACACCTTCGCTGCGACCGCCAACGCGATCATTTACTGCGGCGCCACGCCGGTTCCCGCCGGGGCGGACCCGCTTACCTGGAACCTCGATGTGGAGGACGCGATCCGCCGCGTCTCCAGCCGGACAAAGGCCATCATCGCCGTACATCAGATCGGCCTGCCCATGGCGCTGACGAAGCTGGAGGATTTTTGCCGGCGCCGGAATATCCGCCTGATTGAGGACGCCGCCTGCGCCATAGGCGGCATGGTGGATGGCCGTCCCGCTGGTTCGTTTGGCGATATCAGCGTGTTCAGCTTCCATCCGCGCAAGATCATGACCGCGGGAGAAGGTGGCATGGTGCTGGTCAATGATCCCGGGCTGGCCGCGCTGGCGCGTTCCCTGCGCAACCAGGGCATTGAAGGCGGGGTCCACCGGCGGCTTGGCTACAATTACCGAATGACCGACCTGAACGCCGCCATCGGCAATGTGCAGTTGCGCGGGCTTCCAACTCTGCTCAAGGGCCGGCGCGAGGCCGGGGAACGGTACCAGCAGGCTTTTGCCGGAATTCCCGGAATCTGTTTGCAGCCTGATCCGCCGGAGGGCCGTCACACCTGGCAATCATACGGCTTTTCACTGGATGGACCCTTGCGCCATCGCCGCGCGGAATTTCTCGCCCGCCTTGGGGAACAGGGGATCACCGCGAAGCCGGGTGTTCCGCCGGTTCATTTGGAGCCCTATTTCCGGGAGCGCTGGCAGGCGTCACTTCCCATCACCGAAGACCTCGACCGCAGGGCGGTGCTGATTCCCATCTGGTCGAGCATGAGCGCGGAGGAAATCGCCCGCGTCATTGGCGCCGTGACCAACGCGGCCCGGGGTCTGTCTTCGTAACGGATCATGGCGGGGAGCGGCGCCATGCCCCCCATTTTGGATTCGGCGGCCCGGCAGACGGCGCCTGCCCTTGCATGTGGAAAAACGGGATAGGATACTTTCTCCCATACCCGGGACTCAGGCGGTGGAGAAGGGAATGACTGTGCAGACGGTGCTGAACCAAATCGTATGGAGCGGAGAGTGTCTGGCTGCTGGTCCGCCGCCCGCGGACAAAAAGATACTGGCGAAAATCCGCAAGGGTTTTGGCTATGTCCCCGAGTTCGCGGGCCCCATGACCGGGCTGCCCTGGCTTCTTGATACAGTTCTATTGACTGACCCGCCCTTGACTTATGTCAGCCCGCGAAGAAAGGATCTGATCAGTCTGGTGGTCAGCCAGGATAGCTCGTGCCGGTATTGTTATGGACTTTCCCGGACTTTGCTGCGGCTGACCGGCATGCCTGAGTCCAGGCTGCATACGGTGGAGACGGATTTCTTCTCCTCTTCTCTCCCGGCCAGCGATCGCCAGGCGTTGGATTTCGCCCGTAAAATCGTGCGCGCCAACCCTCGTCCCGCGGCGGATGAATTTGACGACCTGCTGAAATCCGGTTTTACCCGGCTCGAAATCACGGAAGTCGCGGCCATCGCCTGCCTGCATGTGGTCACCAACCGGATATCCACCTTGATCGCCGCTCAACCCGCCCCCCTCGAAGGCCTGACTGATCATTGGTATTCCCCGCTGCTGCGGGTGTTCTTCCAGTTTTTTGTCAATCCGGTGATCCGCCGTCCCAAGCCTCCGCCGCCATCCAATCCGGCGGCGCTGGCGGGTCCATTTGAACGCATCATTCAGCCCCTGGATGGCCTGCATATCGCCAGGGTGTACCGGCAGGCGGTGGACAGCGCGCTGGCCTCTCCGGTTCTGCCGCGCCGCACCAAGCTGATGGTGTGGGCGGTGATCGCCAAAACCCTCGATTGCCCGGCCTGCATCGAAGAACCGCGGAGGTTGGGCGAGGACGCCGGGCTGCCGCCAGAGTTGCTGGACGAGGTCATTGAAAGGCTGGGCGGAAAAGACCTGACTCCGATGGAAAACCTGCTGGTTCCCCTGGCCCGGGAGACCGTACGTCCTCAGCCGGACCAAATCCAGCGCAAACTCGCCGCCATCCGGCCCAGCCTGAGCGCTGCGGAACTGCTGGAGTTTGTTGGCGTGGCCGCCCTCGCCAACTCGATTTCCCGGCTTTCCGCCATCCTGCGGATGTGTTGACCGGATGGATATCCAGCCTGTTTTGCTGGCCGCCTGTCTGGCCGCCGTATTGCTGCTGTCCTGGCTGAACTGGATCCTGCGCGCCCGGGTCGTCAAGTTGCGCGCCACGCTGGACTCGGTCACCCGCGACATGGAGCATATGCAACGCTCCTTTCACCGCTTCGCTCCGCAGGATGTGGTCGAGGATATCCTGCACCGGGGCGTGGCCACCCGCGGCGAGCGGAGGACCGTCACCATCATGTTCGCGGACCTGGTGGGGTTCACCTCGCTGAGTGAAAAAACCGCTCCCGAGGTGGTGGTCACCGTGCTCAATGGCTATTTCCAGGCGGTGAGCCAGGCGATTTCCCGCCACAATGGTTTCGTCAGCAAGTTCATGGGCGACGGTCTGATGGCCCTGTTTGGCGCGCCCGAGCCCAACCCCTGGCAGGCGATGGACGGCGTTCGCGCCGCACTGGCGATGCGCGATGCGGTGGCGGAATACAATATCCAGTTGCGGTCGAAGGGACTGCCGGAAATCGGCGTGAGCATTGGCTTGCACCGGGGTGAGGTGATCGCGGGGGTGATCGGCTCATCGGAACTGGTGGAATACACGGTCATTGGAGACGTGGTGAACACCGCCGCGCGCATTGAATCGCTGACCCGCGCCCATGGGGCGGATATCCTGATCAGCGCGGCGGTGCGCGATGGGCTGGATGAGCGTTTTGAACTGGAGGTGCGGCCGCCGATGGCGGTGAAAGGGAAAAAAGAACCAGTGGCCACCTGGCGGGTGCTTTCCTGCAAAGACGGCGCTCCGGCATCCTGACCGGCGTGCGGAGACCCCAGGTCCGGCGGTGATACCATGCGCAAGACCGGTTTTCAGGCGGCGGCTTTTCAGGATAGGCGCTCTCTGCTAGGAACACGGCGCTGAAATTTTCCTGAAGCCATGTCCAACGAATCCACCAAAGGCGACGGCAAGTCCGGCGCCTCCGTTTCTCTCTCTCCTCCCGAGTGGCCTGAAAACCTGGCGGCATGGGTGTTGGCCGCTCTGGCTTTCCTGCTGCCGACCTTCTTCTGGCCGCTCATCCAGGATCAATACGAGTTGCCCAAGCTGGTGATCATGCGGATGGGCATTGGCCTGCTGTTGCCGCTGGGCGTGCTGGTTTACGCCAAACGGGGCGTCCAGGCGTTGCCGCCAAGGGCCATCGCCATCGGCGCGGCGGCGTACGGCGTTCTTGCGGTGGTGACCACCTTCACCTCCTCCTCGTTCATCATGAGCTTCACGGGGGAGTATTTCAGCTTCAACGGAACCTTTACCTTTCTTGGATACGTCACGCTGTTTTTCCTGTCGTGCGCGGTGTTGCACCACCACGAATACCGGATGCGCCTGTTGTGGGCGTTCAGCCTGGGCGCCCTGGGTTCGGTGATTTACGGACTCATGGACCAGAAGGGCAAAAACATCGCCTGGGCGCTGGGTTGGGAACAGATCAACCATGATCCGACCCGCGTGGGCTCCTCCCTGGGCAACTCCAATTTCTTTGGCGCCTGGCTGCTGGTGGCGGTCTGCGTGCTGGGATATATGCTGTTCACCCAGGTGCGGCACTGGGCCTGGCCCGGAATCATCTTCACCGCGGTGGGGTGTGTGTACTGCATCATGTTCACGGCCAGCCGCACCACCTACGCGGTCTTCGCCGCCACCGCCGTGGGATGGCCGATCATTCTGACCCTCTTCGAGCCGGACATGCGGGAATGGTTCATCCGGCGCGGCGGAAAAAAATGGCTGCCGGGCGGGCTGGCCGTCACCACGCTCATCGTGGCCGTGGCCGCCTGGTTCGCGCGCAAACAGCTCAGCCGCTTCGTGGAATCCATCAGCAACCCGGGAAACGCCTTCGCCGACTCACGCGCCGAACTGTGGGGTCCAGGCATCAAGGCCATTCAGGAACGTCCGTGGCTGGGTTGGGGACCAGACACCTTCAAGGCGATTTTTTGCCATTGGGGCAATTCCACTCGGGTCATTGAAACCATTGGTCCGGATCGGCTGCCGCTCCAGGTGCATAACGAATACCTCAACATCTGGCAGTCCATGGGCGTGTTCTCGCTGATCGCCTACCTGACGGTCTTCCTGGGCGTGATTGGACTGTTCCTGGCGCGGCGAAACCGGCTTCCTTCCGCATCCCGCCACATGGGGTGGATGATCGTGGCGCTGCTGACCGGACAGATGGCCACCAATTTTTTCAACTTCGGGGTCAAGGCCACCAATTTCAGCATCTGGGTCACGGCGGGCATGTTGGCGTCCATCGTGACCTGGGATTTGGCGCCGCCCGCGGAACGGCGCATCAAGCCCCTGAAAAGCGCGGCCACCCCGCCCGTGATCATCGCGGTCATCATCGCCGGGGTGATGGGGCTGGCGGCGATTCTGATGGCCCAGGCCAAGTGGAAGGCCGACGGCCAGTTCTTCCGCGGCTCGATTCTGCTCAAGCGCGCGCAGAGCCTGCTCTACTACATGCGGGACAACCCCAATTTCATCACCGATCGCAAGGACTACGCCATCCTCAACATCGGCTGCCACATGCCCGATGACTGCCTGCAATCCGCCTACGATCTGGTGAAGCAGGCCAATACGCTATACAGCGGCGAGCCCAAATACGAATTTTACCTGGGCCAGATCGCCGAAACCCGGGCCCGTTTGGCGGATATCCTCCACAACGAGTCCGAGCGCATCCGTTACCTCGATCTGGCGGAGAAGCACTACAAGACCGTTGCTTACGACAACACCCATCATCCCCATTACGCAGCGAGCGTGGCGCGCATTCTTTCCCTGTACAGCGGCGACGAGGCGGTCCGCCGGTCGCAAAAACCGGAGCGCAAGAACCTGGTCCCCGATGTGAAACCCCGGGCGGACTCACAAGGCGATCCGGAAGCCATTTGGTGGTATGAAAAGGCGATCGAAAACTATCCGACCCACGTGGCCTTTTACGAGGAATATTACGACGCCCTCATCAATATGAAGGAATACGTCCGCGCCATGGAAGTGGCGCGCCGTTTGATCGCCCACAACCGCAACAAGGGGTTGGAGCGGCTGGCTTCCGCCGGGCATTTCCTCTACGAAAACAAGGATACGGAAGGAGCGCGCAAGGCGTTTGAAAGCGTGCTGAAGGAAGACCCCGGGCAAACCCTGGCGCTCTACAACCTGGCGGCTTTCTGGTACGCCCAGAACGACAACGCCAAAGGGGATGACTATTTCAACCGTATGTTGGCGGTCCATGAAAAACGCATCGCCGCCAATCCGGGAGATGTGGCCAATTATACCTCGCTGGCCAAGGCGTGGATCGCCCGCGGCAAGTCCGAGGAGGCCATCCCCGTGATCAAACGCCTGGGCGCCCGCAGCGCCAGCGAAGCCGCGCGCATCGCCGCGGACCTCGCCCGCGTGGCGGCGGAAAAAATGCAGCCGGTGGGCGCCCAGCGCATTCTGCTGGCCGGCGCCGATCCCGGTCCCAGCAACGCACTGGAAATGAAGCGGATGGGCGCCGCCGCGCAAAAGCTGGGATACGACGCCGTCGCGTTCGATATTTACCGGCGTGCGTGCGCGCTGGATCCGCGCACTGAAGGGATAGAATTTGTCTGCGCCCAGAAACCCTGGGAGCAAATGCCCCTTTCCGCCGCCATGCAAACCTGGCCCGTGACGGCTTCCGCGGCGGGTTCGCCCTGATTTTTTTTCCAACACAGGACTCTCATGATCCTCGATACCCTTGACAACGCCGGAAAATACCCGCTGGGAGATCGCTTCCGCGCCGCATTTGCATGGCTCTCCAACTCCGATCTGAACGTTCTCGCGCCCGGAAAATACGATATCCAGGGCGAGGATGTCTTCGCCATCGTCCAGCATTACGAAACCAAGCCGCGCGCCAGGGGCGCCTGGGAGGCCCACCGCCAGTACCACGACATCCAGTATGTGTTTGAAGGGGCGGAGCGCATGGGTTGGAGCCCGCTGCAAGGCAAGCCGGTCGTCAAGGAATATGATCCCGGCAATGATTACCTGCTGGTGGACGGCGCGGGTCAGTTTGTCGAGGTTCCCGCCGGATCGTTCGCCATTTTCTCCCCGCAGGACGCCCATATGCCGGGCATCCAGGTGGAAGACGCGCGCCCGGTGAAGAAGGTTGTCGTCAAGGTGCGGGTATGACGGTCCGGCGGGCGGCGGCGCTGGCCTGCCTGCTCTGGGCCTGTTCGGGCGGCAGCACCGTGCCGGAAGACGCCCTTCCAGGCGGCGGCGATCCGCCGGACTCCGCGCTGGCCGCTCCCATTGCGGACGCGGCGTCCGCTGATGATGGGGCGGGGTGGGAATTATCAGGCCCCGGAGATACAGCTCCCGCGGATGCGGCGTTTGAGGATGTTTCGCCGCCCGATTCCGCACCGCCGGCGGACGGCTCCGCGCCAGACGGCGCCCTGCCCCCTGTTCCGCCGGACGCCGTGGTGGTTCCGGTGTTTCGCGGCGTGCGCATCAACAGCCGTCCGGGCGATCCGCTATTCCAGGCGGCGGAAGCGGAAGCGGATTTTGGTCCGGGACCATTCCGGCGCGTGATTCTGCGCTCGGAGTTGGGAACCACCTGCTATCCTTTTGAGAACTGGCGGGCGAATCCGCCGCCGCCCGGACACAATTTCCCAGCCAGTTGCGACGCCTTTGACCGCAATTACGAGTTTACGCTCAACGAGCCCCGGAATCCGGGTGATCCGCCGGCCATCGAACTGGTGCGTGCGATCACGCCGTTTGGCGGTCCGCTGTTCATGGACACCGACATCACGGATATCGCCAATGGGCGGCCCGGGAAAAACCGCATCCGCGTGCATATCGCCACCTGGTCCGATGGCGCGGGCAAGGTCAGCGGCGCCGATGGCGGATGGAATGTCACCGCGAGCCTGATCATCGAGCCGGGGCCGGCGCCGCGAAAGGTCGCCGCCGTGATTCCGCTGCTCAATACCTCCATCGGCGCGGACTACGCCGTCACTCCCTTTGCTTTCGCCGTGCCACCCGGCGTGGGCAAGGGCCGCATCGAGTTCCGCGTGACCGGCCATGGCGGCGGACCGGTGGAGCGGCCGGCCTGCATTGGCCCCGCGGAGGAGTTTTGCCAGCGTAATTTCCAGTTCTACCTGAACGGCGCGCTCCGGCTGGAGAAAATCCCCTGGCGGGATGACTGCGCCCGCGGCTGCACCATCACGCGCTTTGGCGGCGCGGCGCAGGGATTTGATTACTGCCGGGAAAACCCGACCGGCGCCATCCAGAGCGTGCGCGCGCCCCGCGCCAACTGGTGTCCGGGAAGCGTCACCCCGCCGATCATTCTGGAAGACGCCGTACTGGCCGCGCCGGGCGAACAGAAATTCGCCTTCCGGGTCAGCCGCATCGCTCCCGGCGGAAGTTTCCGCGTGTCGGCTGTGTATATCGGCCATGAGTGAACGGAGGATTCACGATATCTCACCGCCCATCACGCCGCGCATCGGGGTGTGGCCGGGGGATACGCCGTTTTCGCGCCAGGTGTTGTGCGACATGAAGGCGGGAGCCAACCTGACGCTCTCCTCCCTGACCAGTACAGTCCACCTGGGCGCCCACGCGGACGCCCCCAATCACTACGGTCGCGACGCCGGGGGCGCTGGCGAGCGCCCGCTGGCGCCTTACCTGGGGCCCTGTCAGGTGATGCGGGTGGCGGCGGCCCGCAACCAGCGCATTGGAACGCGGCAATTGACGGGGCCCATCACCGCGCCGCGCGTGCTCTTTCACACCGGAACTTTTCCCGACCCGGATCGCTTCACCACCGATTTCGCCGCCTTCGAGCCGGAACTGCTGGAGTACCTGCACGGCCAGGGCGTGGTGCTCGCGGGTATAGACACGCCCAGCGTGGACCTGTTTGATTCAAAAGACCTGCCCGCCCATCAGGTGCTGCTGCGCCATGACATGGCGGTGCTGGAAGGACTGGTTCTGGATCGGGTTCCACCGGGAAATTACGAACTGATCGCGTTGCCGCTGCGCCTGATGGGCTTCGACGCCAGCCCGGTCCGCGCCATTCTGCGCGAATGGTAGGGGCCGCGGACGCTACGCCGGCAGGGATTTCAGGATATCCCTCAATCCGTCGAAGGCGATGAAACGGGCCTGGGGGCAGGCCTTGCGGACGGACTCCACCGCGGCGGCGTCCCCATCCACGAAGACAACCGGGATATCGCGGGTCGCCTTGGTCTCCAGCAGCGCCTTGGCGGTTTCGCGCCCGTGCGAGGGCTTGTGCGCCAGCGAAATCACGATCAGATGGTGGGGGCGCGCCTTGATTTTGCGGAACGCCTGTCCGCCGTCGTGAAATTCGTAGGTGCAGGAATGACCGCATTCCCGCACCAGTTCGAGGAACGGCAGGGCTTCATCCGGTTTCCAGTGCAGCACGAATACCTGGGCCATGGCGTTTCAGGCCAGCCTTCCGCCGAAAGAATCGCGTCCGGCGTAACGGGCGGATTTCCCCAGTTCCTCCTCGATGCGCAGAAGCTGGTTGTATTTGGCCATGCGATCGCTGCGGCTGAGCGATCCGGTCTTGATCTGTCCGGCGCCGGACGCGACCGCCAGATCGGCGATGAAGCTGTCCTCGGTTTCGCCGCTGCGGTGCGAAATGATCGCGGTGTATCCGGCGCTCCGCGCCATGTTCACGGCGGCGAGGGTCTCGCTGACCGTGCCGATCTGGTTGAGCTTGATCAGGATGGAGTTGCCAACGCCCCTTGCAATGCCTTCCCGGAGGATATTCACATTGGTGACGAAGAGATCATCGCCGACAAGCTGGACCTTGCCGCCAAGCTGTTCCGTCAGCGGCTTCCAGCCTTCCCAGTCGTGCTCGCTCAGGCCGTCTTCGATGCTGACGATGGGGTATTTGCCGGTCCACTCGCGGTACAGGTTGATCATGCCGGCGGAGTCGAACGAACGCCCCTCGCCATCCATTTCGTATTTGCCGCTTTCCCGGTGATGAAATTCGGAGGCCGCGCAGTCGAGGGCCAGAAAGACCTGCGAACCCGCCTTGTAGCCCGCCTTGTCAATGGCCTCCAAAATCACCTTGATGGCTTCCTCGTTGCTCGACAGGTTGGGCGCGAAGCCGCCCTCATCGCCAACGGAAGTGGCCAGTCCGCGTGCTTTCAGAATGTCCTTGAGGGCGTGGAAGATCTCCGCCCCCGCGCGCAGCGCTTCGGAAAAGCCGGGCAGCCCCGCCGGAACCACCATGAATTCCTGGATATCCACGTTGTTGTCGGCATGGGCGCCGCCGTTGAGGATATTCATCATCGGCGTAGGCAGCAGGAAGGACGCCGTTCCGCCCAGGTAGCGGTACAGCGGCTGGTTGGCCAGTTGCGCCGCCGCGCGCGCCGCCGCCATGCTCACCGCCAGAATGGCGTTGGCCCCCAGTTCGCGCTTGTTCGGCGTGCCGTCAATGGCGCACATCAGCGCGTCAATGCCTTCCTGGTCGAATACATCATGTCCTTCCAGGCGCGGGGCGATATGCTTGCGGATATTCTCCGCCGCGTTGCGCACGCCCTTTCCCCCGTAACGTTTCTTGTCGTTGTCGCGCAGTTCAATGGCTTCCTTCTCGCCGGTCGAGGCGCCCGATGGGGCGGGGGCGCGGCCCAGCACCCGGCGGCCCAGGCGATCCTCGGCGACAACATCCGCTTCAATGGTCGGATTGCCGCGTGAATCCAGTATCTCCCGGGCCTTGATCTGAATGATGCGCATGGTCGGACTCCATTGAAAAGAGGGACAAAGGCCATCCGGACGCCGCATTCCCTAGCATGCGGCGGGCATATCCTTCAACCGCTGTCAGGAGACCAACCACTTCCGGTTAATGCGCGGCAGCGGGCTGGGAACTTTTTCGATCCGGGAGCAGACATTCCATGGTGATGGGGCCGTGGCCGGAAAGCGCCTCCCGGGTGGGCCTGTCCATACTCTGGCACAGGCGGGCGCGCTCTTCTGGGGCGCCGCCCGCGAGCAAATGCAGTTTCAGCACCTGGGCAAGTTTTCTGCCGCGTTCGCCGCCATCCTGATGCTGTTGCAAACCGCTCACGAGCAGCGCGCGGGCGGTTTGCAACCCCAGCCCGCGCCGCAACAATTCCTCGCCCGCCCAGCCAAGCTGTGGCGTATGGGACGGCCTGGAATTCGTGAAGTCATCTGTGACTGACTGGTCACCGCGGTAGCGCGGTTCGCAAAGCACCAAGGCGATCAGGGGTGGAAAAGCCAATATGGCGAAGGCTTTCAGCAGTTCCCGTCTGGATTTTCGCGCGGAGCGGACCAAAAAGTGGATGGAGCCGGGAATCAACGCCAAAGTCAGGGCGAAAAGAAATCCCGCATGCCCCGCGAAGGCCGTTGCGAACACGATGCCGGCAAACCCGAAAATCAGCGGTTTCAAGGGCCTTTCCCTTGGCGCCTGCCTGGACTGATCCTCTGGCGAAACCTCCAGGTGATGACGCGCCGCCAGGATCATGGCCCGGATGTGCGCACAGATCATGGCGATCAGCAGAACGTACCAGGCTGGCAACCACCAGGCCCACAATTCAATCGTGAGTGATGCGCATGCGCCGCAGGCAAGGGCATGGGCTGGAGTCAACAAACCGGTGCATGCCATCCAGACTGGCCATGAAACAACTCCCCGTGGTGCGAACATGGCCGCATGGTAGGGATTTCCCCCATCCCCTTGCAAGCCCCCCTGGCGAATGGCTTCCACTGCCGGCGCATCCCCCAACTGGCCGCGGGCCCCCCGCTGTTCTTGCCTGTGGACCACGGGAGCGTGACAATCGCCGCATGAAGGAGTTGGACCGGTTGAATAGCGCTTCGTCCGCCCGCCGGATGCTTGTGCTGATCCTGACAATGGGGTGGGGGTGTGTATTCATGGCTTGCGGCGGCGGCGCGGCGCCCACGGCGTGCGGTTCCTGTCCCGCGGGCACGGTTTGCAACGGCGAAGTCTGCGTTCCCGATCAGAAAGCGCCGCAGGATAGCGGCGTGCAGCCAGCCTGCCGTCTCAACAGCGATTGCCCCATCGGCTTCAATTGCAATGCGGGACAATGCGTGCCGCTGGACGGCGCCGGCAGGCCCGCGGACGCCTCACCGGAAGACGCGCCTTCCACGGCCGATGGCGCGGTGGAAGATGCCGCTCATTCCGACGCGGGCCAGGAAGAGGATGTGACCGCCGGCGACGCCTCGCCGGATTCCGGTCCCGGTGATGCGGGTTCAGGCGATGTCCCTCCTCCGGACAGCGGTCCGCCGCCAAAGACCTGCCCGGGATCATGCCCCGCCGCGCCCAACGCCGATGGATATTGCATGAGCGGTTTTTGCACGCTGCGCTGCAAACCCGGCTTTTTTGATCTGGATTTCAACCGGCAGAATGGTTGCGAGGCCAGGAAATGCAACAGCGAAGGCCGGGAGAACTGCGACGGCAGCGATAACGACTGCGATGGCGTGGTTGATAATGGTTTCGACAAAACCAGCCCGGAAACCTGCGGCGATCTGTGTTTCAAATGCCAGCCGCTGGCGCCCAACACCCTGCCCGCATGCCAGGATGGCAAATGCGTGTTTGGGCCGTGTACGGCTGGTTTTTCCGACGCCGACGGCAACAAAACCAACGGCTGCGAGGCGAAATGCGCCGCCAGCGGTCCCGACCTGTGCGACGGCGTGGACAACGATTGCAACACCCGCACGGAAGACGGCAGCGCCGAGCCCAATCTCAACACCGAATGCGCCGTGCCCGGGCAGAAAGGCTATTGCCAGCGCGGCCTGTGGAAATGCGACGGCGGCAAGCTGACCTGCCGTCAGTTCAACCAGCCCCAGGCGGAGCGTTGCGACCTGATAGACAACGATTGCGACGGCCAGTACGACGAGGAAAAAAACCTTTGTCCGGCGGGGAAAAAATGCGCTGCGGGCGGGTGCGTGGATGACTGCGCAAGCGAGTGCCCCGTCCATGGCGCGCAGCAATGCACGGCGGATGGGAAAATCCAGACCTGCGGACAACTGGATGCGGACCCTTGCCTGGAATGGGGAGAGCCCCGGGCCTGTCCCAATAACCTCAAATGCGAGCGCGGGCTGTGCGGCTGCAAAAACGAATGTGATCAGCCAGGCCTCAAAGTATGCGGCGCGGATGGAATCATCGTTTGCGGCAATACCGATGGCGACCCCTGCAACGAGTGGAGCCCGATCTCGCAATGCCCCGCCGGGCAGGTTTGCGCGGGCGGCGCCTGCGGCAAGAACCAGTGCGCCCCGCTGGGCTCCAAACGCTGCGGGGGCAATACAGTGGTCGAAGTCTGCCAGGATCACGACGGCGACGGCTTTTACGACTGGGGCTCCCCGGTGAAATGCTCCAATCAGGATGTCTGCCGGCTGGGCCGCTGCTTCCGCGATCAATGTTCTCCGGCGGGCAGCCAGCGTTGCTCCGGCGATTCTTACGACACCTGCATGGATGAAGATGGCGACGGCTTCTTCGAGTGGGCGGACCGCAAGTCTTGTCCCGCTGGGAAAACCTGCGTGCGCGGTTCGTGCGCGGAAGGTTGTCCGCCAGACATGGTGCGCATTCCAGGCGTTGAGGCCTGCGTGGATCGCTATGAAGCCTCCAAGGGAGCCGGCGGCAAGGCGGTGAGTGCGCCCAATCAGCTTCCGTGGACGCTGATCGGACAGGACGAGGCGGTGGCGGAATGCGCGGCGGCGGGCAAACGCCTGTGCAAGCCCACGGAATGGCAGGCGGCCTGCGAAGGCAGCGGCGGAGCGGTTTACCCCTACGGGTTCACGTATGATCCATCCGCCTGCAATGGAGAAGACGCGGAGCCCAACCAGAACGAAATCGCGCCCACGGGGACCTTTTCCAAATGCGTGTCGCTGGAAGGCGCTCATGACATGAGCGGCAATGTCTGGGAATGGGTGGATGAAAAAGCGGTGGATGGCCGCGGCGTCTACCGTGGCGGCAGCGTGATGCAGTCATCCACCGGGCTGGAATGCGCGTCGCGCGGGGCGGGCGTGCTGGCGGGGCAGTCGCATCCACAGATTGGTTTTCGCTGCTGCAAGGATTTGTAGGCCAGGTTTTCCATGGTGTCCGCGCGTCTCTCCGCGCCTGGCGGCCCTGCAAAAGGAGCGCGCGGCGGTGGCGCGAAAAGCAAATGGTCCGCGGAAAAATTCAGGCGGCGATGGGACGCCGGCGCATCACCCGCGGCTGGAACGCATCAGTTCCTCGATGGCGCGCGGCTCCTTGGGAACTCCGGCGGTCAGCACCTCGTGACCTCCCGGGGTGATCAGGATGTCATCCTCGATGCGCACGCCGACGCCACGGTATTTTTCCGGCGCCTCCACATCGTCCGGCGCCACGTAGACGCCCGGCTCCACGGTGAATACCATGCCCGGTTCGATGGGGCGCGGTTTTCCATCCAGGAAATATTTTCCGCAGTCATGCACGTCAATGCCCAGCCAGTGGCCGGTGCGGTGCATGTAGAACCGCCGGAAATGTTTGTTGGCGATATTGTCCCCGGCGTCGCCCTTGAGCATGCCCAGGCGGATCATCCCCTCCGTGAGCGTTTTTACCGCGATGTCGTGCAGGCCGGTGATGGTCTGTCCGGGCCGGCATTCGGCGATCACGCGCAACTGCGCTTCCAGCACCAGGTCGTAAATTTCCCGCTGCGCCTGGGTGAACCGGCCATTGACCGGAAAGGTCCGGGTGATGTCCGAGGCGTAGCCGTGGTATTCGCAACCGGCGTCAATCAGCAGCAGGTCGCCGTCGCGCAGGGGCATGTTGTTCTCCACATAATGGAGGATGCAGGCGTTGTCGCCGCCCCCGGCGATGGTGTTGTAGGCGGCGCACTGGGCTCCGCCGGCCCGGAATTCATGCTCGATGAGCGCTTCGATGTCGCTTTCGTTCATGCCGGGCCGCGCGGCCTTCATCGCCTGCACATGGGCATGGGCGGCGATGGCCGCCGATCGGCGCATGAAAAAGAGATCGTCGTCATCCTTGAACAGCCGGAGTTCTCCCACCAGTTCATGGGCGTCGAGCAGGGCGGAGGGACCCACCGGTTTTTCATCGCGGCTGGGGCGCAGGCGGCGCAGCAGCCGGAGGATGCGCAGGTCGAGGTTTTCATCCAGCCCGGTGGTATGGAAAAAGCGGGCGTGGCCGCGCAGCAGTTCCTCCAGTTTCGCTTCCAGATCGGTGATGACAAACGCCTCGTCGGCCTTGTAGACGCTCACCGCCCCTTCGACTCCCGCCCGGCGGCCATTCCAGGTTTCTTTTTCCTTGTCGCGGGGGCGCGTGAACAGGATGAACTTCCGCTCCGTTCCATTGTTGAGCAGCAGCGCCGCGGATTCCGGCTCGTTGAATCCGGTGGCGTACATGAGGTCGCTGTTCTGGCGGAATTTGTAGTGGGTGTCGTGGCTGCGCACCGGCTCCGGCGGCGAATGGAGCAGCAGCGCGCCCGGCCCCATGGCGCCGAAGATGCGCTGGCGGCGGCGCTGGAAAATCGCGGCGTCAAAGGTCCAATGGTGATTCATAGATGTTCCTGTTCTGGCGATTCCCTGACTCTGCTGAGAAGATACAGCAGCATCATTTTTTCATGCTCCACGCCGTCTCCCGGTCTGTCAAATACAAACCGGGCCTGACCAGTTCTCGCGTTCACGGTCCATGTGCAGAGGGCGGAATGGGGGCTTGCGGCGATACCGGGCGTGAACGTCACGGTGTATTCATGGGGAGATCCCTCGCGCGGGAAGGCGACAAGCTGATAATTCCGCGCGGGATGGCGTTCTCGCCGCAGCCACTGGCAGTAGTCCCAGAAGTGAATGCGGGTGTCTTCCACCCAAGTGGACAGAGCCATCGCGGCCTGTTTGACCTGTTGGGCGCGGTTGACCGGCTCCGGCCACGCCAGCCACAGGGACAGGCAGGCGACAAACACCGCCGCATGGAATGGCCAGGAGGATTTCATTCCCCGGCCGGAAAGATGGACAGGGCCTCGACCAGTTTCGCCGGGTCCCGGCCCCACTCGTCCTGCCATCGCCGGGCGGTTTCCTCGCCGGGGGAAAACTCCCGGGCGAGCACCATCTGGAGCGGCTCCAGGTAAAGGGATTCGCCTGGCGAATCAAACTGGCGATTGAGGCCCAGTCCGGCGGCGCGCAGCAGGTCCTTCGCCATGTCGAGGATTTTGTGATCGCCAAACCGCCCCTGCAGCCCATCGCGGATGCAAACCGTGCGCAGTTCCCGGAGTTGATCCGGCCGGTAGTCGCGGACGAGGCGCATCGCGGCTTCCCTCCCCGCCGGGCTGTAGAAAACGCCTTTCCACAGGGCCGGAAGCGCGGTGATGAAGGGAACCGCGTTCATGTCCGCCGTGCGGACCTCGATGTAGGATTTGGCCCGCACATCCGGGAAAAGCGTGGTCAGGTGAGTGTTCCAGTCGCCCATGGTGGCGCGTGCGCCTTGAAATCCCGCCCGCTGGAACTCGCGGAAGGTCACGCCGCCGGAAGATTTGTATTCGCCGTTGCGCAGTACAAACAGCATCGGGACATCCAGCGCGTACTCCACATAACGGCGGTAGCCGAAATCGTCATTCCACAGCCAGTCGAGAAAACCGCAGCGGTCGGGATCGAGATCATCCCATGTCGCCATGCGGCGGGAGGCGTAACCGGTGGTCTCCCCCGCATAGAGCCGCGAATTGGCGAATATCGCCGTGACCAGCGGGGATATCGCCATGGCCAGCCGCATCATTTCGATGAAGTCCTGCTCGCTGGTCCAGTCAAAATTGGCCTGGATGGTGCAGGTGCACGCCATCATCACATGGCCCTGGCCGCCCTTGCGGGGCAGGTAGTCCCGCATCAGTCCATAGCGTTTCTTGGGAACCCAATGGACCTGTTCAGGCGTCCAGAAGGGGTGGATTCCCAGGGGCAGCCACGCCAGCCCCAACTCATGGGAGATCTCCCGCAACTCCTCAAAGTGGGTGGCCACTTCCTGCACGGTTTCATGCAGGGACTTCAGCGGCGCGCCGGAAAGTTCAAACTGCCCGCCTGGTTCCAGCGAAATGGACGCCGCGCCGCGTTGCAGGGCGATGACATTTCCATCCTCTTCCACCGGCGACCAGCCAAAACGATCCGACAGATGAAAAAACAGGTTGCGGATGCTTTGCGCGCCATTGTACGGGATCGGTTGCAGCGGATCGCGGATGACGCCGAACTTCTCGTGTTCGGTTCCCACCAGCCGGCCCTTGAGCGGTTTTTCCGCCGCGCGGAGAGCTTCCACGCACTGGGCGGTATCCAGCAGTGGAGCGTCGGAAGTATTTCTGTCCAGACTCAAGGATCACCGGCCTTCCTGCCCGATTCAGACAATATGCGGAATTTCTCCATCTTCATTCCACCTCATATAAGTCGTGGAACTGGCCCAGGCAAGCAACGCTTGCATGACAGGTTTTCCCGCCCGATTCACCCGGCTTCGCGGCGGCCTTCCGTTCATCGAAAATGTATTTCCTGGCGAGGGAATAAACGGACCGGCTTCGTCCCAGTTGCCGGAGCGTGAAGCCGGCAGGCGCTTCCAGTGAATCAGTTGGCCAGGGCGTCCAGCGCGGACTGGATGACGGACAGCCCCTGATCCAGCACCCGGGCCCGCCACTCCGCGCTGTCCGGGTAAAAAGCATCGCGGATATCCGTTTTCGCCGCGTTCCATGGCCCGGAAAACGGGATGGCGCGCCGGTGCGCCCAATTGTCCGCGCGCAGGGCCTGAAACACCACATGCATTTCCCGTGTTCCGAACTCGGGGGAGAGAAAAGTCAGTTCGCTTTCCGGACAATATCGCCGGAAGGCGTTGCAGATTTCCCCGGTCAGCGCCGCCGAGACGGACTCCGCTTCGTGCTCCGAGCGCACACGCGGTCCAAACCAGTTGTGGGCCCGCCGCAGCGCCTCCGACCCCGGCGCATCGGGGCTGATCAATTCCATTTCGCCCATCGCGCCAAGGCCGCTGTGGAAATCCAGTACGATCAGACGCCGCGCGCGGGGCAACTCCTCCCTGCAAATGGTTTCGAGGACGCCGCGCGACCACGAGGGTTCGCATCCGCCGTAAAACAATCCATCGGGATGTCTGTATTGGCCTCCCTGGATGGCGGCCTGAAGCGCGGCCAGGCCGCGGGTCGCCAGGAATGCGGCCAGGCGGGCGTCAGCGGCCAGCCGCGCGGCGCCTTCCAGGCTGGGCGGCGCAATGGCGGAGGCCAGTTCATCGTAACCAGGGTTTCCGGGCGGATGATCAAAGTCCACAAAGTTGCGGTTGATGTCCACATTCTGCTCGTTGACCCGGCGCAACCAGGCGAATCCGTATGGATTCAGGGCGTGGATGAACAGCGCCGACACCTCTCCGGGCAGGTTGCTGAACAGTCCGGCCTGCAGGGCGGCGGTCTGGATGGCGCTGCCGCAAAATCCTTCCACGCCATGGGTTCCGGAGATCACGGCCAGTTGATGGAGTGCGCGCTCGTCCCCCAGCCTGGCGGTCCACAACGCCAGGCGGGCGCCGTCTGGTCCCGCGACTGGAAGGAAATATTCCCTGAGACACGCGCCCGGGCGAGCCGCCGCGGAGAGGAAGCGGGATTGCGCCGCCAGAAAGGACGGGGAGAAAACGGATTCAGCGGCGTTCATGGGTGATTCCAGCAGGAGATGCATTCATTCTGCCCGGGGATGTGAACAGGCGCAACGGATCCGCCAGGATTCGCCGGACAAGCGGCGCTGACAGCCCCTGCTTCACCGTGGACCCGGCGTCCTCGCGGGCGCGCCGGGGCAGGCGGTCTGTCCGCGCAGGCATGCGGCGGGAGGCTTCCGGAGCGAGGCCGTTTTCAGAAGAAAAACCGGCGCGGACTGGAACAATCCGCGCCGGTTGGGGATGTTTTCCTCCTGGGAATCACCCGTCAACTGTTCAAATCCTGCAGGCCGCCGAGCCGGTTGATGCGGAAACGGAACTCGCGGGCCCCGCTTTTGATGGTGATTTCGATGGTGTCTCCATCCACCCGGTTGAAGGACATGGACATGCTCTTGCCGGAGGGCGCCGTCAGTTTGTATTCGCCTTTCTGGGGGACTGGATCCTGCAGGCGCACCTGGACATTGTTGATCTCCAGTTTCCAGCTTCCCGCTTCGCCCGACCATTCCCGGTTGCCTTGAATTTCAAAGCCCGAGGCGAGCAGCCCCGCCTTGGGATCAATCAGCTTCTGTTTCACCTGGCCTTTGGACTCCCGGGTCTTGTTGTTGTGGGTCCAGTCAAAGTCGTAGCTGACGCGGCGCTCGGCGTTGTTGACGTCCCAGGCGACCTCGGCCTTGCCGGTGACGGTGATGGATCCATCGCTGAGTTGGTCCCATGTGTGAGTCACCTTGAGTTCGCCCGGCGCGACGGAGGCGATGGTGACGGCCGCCAGTCCGGTGTAGAGACGGCCGTTCCAGAAACAGGTCTGGCCTTTTTCGCCGAAGCGCACCGACACGGTATTTTTATCGAGAGTGATGACCGCACAGGGAATCTGGCTGCGCACGAAATCGCGGAAACTGGCGGCGGCTTGCTCCAGACCCTGCCCAATGGTGAAGTTGGTGGAGATTTCAATCATCCCCGCCGTGGAGTTGATGGCCTGTGCTTCCAGCGCCGACTCTTCCACGGCGATGCGAACTTCTTCGCGGGTCATCGCCTCGCACCCGGCGGTCAGCATGGCGAGCGCCAGGATGGCCGCGGCCTGAAACGGGTTGAAAACCAGACGAACGGAATTTGTATTGCGCATGGGGATTTCTCCTTCCTGGGGCGCCGCGAACACCACGACGGCGCCGGTTCGCTTCGGTGGACCGGTTTCATTCGCTCTGAACAAAACGGGCGGTTGATGCTTCAGCCCGCACCAGACAGATTCCACCGGAACCTGCTCCGGCGGCAATCCGGCGGATTGTCAGGTTACAAGACTGTGCATGCCGGAAATTTTTTTCAAACTTCCGGAGAATTTCCGGGGCTTTTTTTCTCGTCGCGATGGGCCAGCACCAGCAGGGAGACGGCGTTGACGGTGGCGTGGGCGGCGATAGGGGCGAACAGCCAGCCAGTCCACTGGAACAGCCATCCGAAGAGCAATCCGGCCGCCAGGGCGAAGGCGGTCCAGACCCAGTATTTCCCGCGCGGCGGATAATGCGCCAGACCAAAGAGCAGGGTGGAGCCCAGCAATCCCAGCCAGGGCAGGAAGACCCCGCGGAAAATGATCTCCTCCGCCACCCCCGCGACGCCAGAGACCGTGAGCACAAGGACCTCGTCCACGGGACGAAGTTTGGCGTGCAGGTCTTCCACCATCTCATGATAGATGGGGATCACGCGGCTGGCCGCCCAACTCAGTCCGGCCAGCGCCGCGCCCGCCGCCACCCCAATCACGATCGCCAGCCCGGGCGGAAACAGGGGCTCATCCAGCCGCACGCTGACGCCGTCGCCGAAGGCGAAGGACAATCCCACCACCAGCGCCAGCGCCGCTCCGTAAAATAGCGTGGCGGCGATGGGCAGGTGCTTGCGGAACTCGCCCGGCGGAATTTCCGGCTCGCGGGAGTGCTGTTCATCCATGGGCGGTTTTTTTCTCCTGGCTGGGGGGGAGAATCGCGCCGGACTCCGCATGATCGGGCAGGCGCGCGTGAACGACATCGCCAAAGCGCACCCGCCGGATGGCCTGATTTCCGGTTTCAACCAGCAGCGACCAGTCGGCGGCGAGCCCCGCCGCAAGGCCGCTGAAATGTTCGTCCATGGCGTCCACCTCGACCATGCGGCCCAGGGTGGCGGACCAGCGGATGGCGTCGCGGCGGATGGCTTCATCTCCGGCGGCGGACAGTTCATCCAGGGTCAGTTCCAGTTCGCGGAGCAGCGCGGCCAGAATGTGCAGCCGGTCCAGAGCGGCGGAAGGATTCGCGATGATGCAGGAGGTGGCCTTGCCGCGCAGTCCGGGCGGGAAGTCTTCCGGCTGGGACAGGATATTGACGCCGATCCCCGCCAGCACGCAGGATTCATTCTCGTCCGCCGCCGCCAGTTCGCACAGGATTCCGCCGATCTTGCGGTCTTCGGCCAGCAAATCGTTGGGCCACTTCAATTCGACGGGGATATCCAGGCGGCGCAGGGAGCGGGCGCACGCCACGCCGATCACCGGCGTCAGCGCGGCCACGCTCGCCGCGGAGATCCGCATCCGCAGCACCACCGTGAAGAGCAAATCCTTTCCCGGGGGAGACACCCAGCTTCGTTGCAGGCGCCCGCGTCCCCGGGTCTGTTCATCGGCCCACACCACCAAGCCGTGAGGCGCTCCCGCCAGCGCCAGTTCCCGCGCCCGGTCGCTGGTGGAGCCGAGGGAAGGGTGATGTTCAATCATTCGCCCGATGGCGCGGGAGCGCAGGTGCGCATCCAGCGAGCCGGTCAGGCGGGACGGGTCCGGAGACAGCCAGCAGGGGGCATTCATCGGGGATCACCGGCCCTGCACGCGCATGGAGATATCGGCGCACGGGGCCGAGTGGGTCAACGCGCCGATGGAAATATAATCCACGCCGGCGGCGGCCACGCCGCGCAGCCGTTCCAGCGTCATGTTGCCGGAGGCCTCGGTCCTGGCCCTTCCGCCCACCAGGACGACGGCGCGGCGCATGGTGTCGTTGTCCATGTTGTCGAGCATGATGATGTCCGCGCCGGCTTCCAGCGCTTGCGCGACCTCATCCAGGGATTCGGCCTCGACCTCGACGGTCATGGACGCCCCCACGCGCTGTTTCGCGGCGCGCACGGCGCGGGCCAGTCCGCCCGCCGCGGTGATGTGGTTGTCCTTGATCAACACGGCGTCGTACAGGCCGATGCGGTGGTTGACGCCGCCGCCCGCGCGCACGGCCTCTTTCTGTAGCCAGCGCATGCCGGGAACGGTCTTGCGCGTATCCAGGATGCGGCATCCGGTGTCTTCCACCTCGCGCGCGCATTTCCAGGCGGCGGTGGCGACGCCCGACAACTGCCCGAGAAAATTCAGGAAGATGCGCTCGCCGGTGAGCAGGGAACGGAGGGGGCCTTCAATCAGCGCCAGGATGGTTCCTGGCTGGGCGCGGTCGCCGTCGCGCAGGTGGAAACGGGTCAATACCCGGGGGTCAATGCGGCGGTACGTTTCCTCCGCGGGCAGGCTGCCGGCCAGCACCAGTTCCTGTTTGGCGATCACCACCGCCGATCCCATGGCCTCCGCCGGCACGGTGATTTCCGTGGTGATGTCGCCGCCGCCCACATCTTCCTCGATGGCGAGTTCAATGAGCCGTTCGACCGATGCTGGCAATATGGGCATGGTTCGCTCCCTTTCCCGCAGGCTCTCCGGGAAGAAATTACGCCTTCAGGTCCCGGATGGATACTTCGAGGCGGGCGAGGCGGGTTTCCAGTTCGGTCACGCGCTCGCGCTCCTTTTCCACCACGTCCGCCGGCGCGTGCCGGACAAACTGCTCGTCCGACAGCTTGCGTTTGCAGCCTTCCAGGTCCCTGGCGCATTTGCCCAGTTCCTTTTCCAGCCGGGCGATTTCCTTCGGAACGTCAATCACGCCCTCCGCGGGTACGTAGGCGCTGACCCGTTCGCCGATCAGGGTCAGGGACAGGGATGGCTTGGCCAGTTTCTCGCCGGTGACGAGGTTTTCCAGCCCCGCCAGCGCCCGGATGGACGCCTCGTGAACGCGCAGACGGTCCGCGTCCACGCGGGTGTTGACGCTCAGCAGGGCGCTGAGTTTTTGCCCCGGCGGGATATTGCTTTCGCCGCGGATGGCGCGCAGGGCGCTGATGGCCTCCTGCAGCAGCGCCATGTCATTTTCCACTTCCGCGTCGCGCGGCAGTCCGTCCGGCGCCGGATACGCGGACGCCATGATGCTCTGTTCGCGCGCGCCGCGGGCCGGAAAATGCTGCCACAACTCCTCGGTCACGAAGGGCATGAACGGATGGAGCAGGCGCAGCGCCGTGTCGAAGACAGTGACCAGGGTTTCCCGGCAATCGCGCTTGTCCTCTTCGCCGCCGCTGTACAAGACCGGCTTGATCAGTTCCAGGTGCCAGTCGCAGACTTCCTTCCACAGGAAGTTGTAAATGGTCAGGGCGGCCCCGGCCAGATCAAACGCTTCCAGCGAACGGTTGGCCTCCTCCGTCACGGCGGCGGCGCGTGACAGGATCCACCGGTTGGCGAACAGCCGGGGCGCGGGCGCCCGTTCCGCCGGCTGGAATCCTTCCAGGTGCGTCAGCGCGAAACGGGAGGCCTGCCAGATCTTGTTGGCGAAGTGGCGATAGCCCTGCACCCGCTGCTCGGACATCTTGATATCCCGCCCCTGCGCCGCCATGGACGCCAGGGTGAAGCGCAGCGCGTCGGCCCCGTGTTTGGCTGTCAGGTCGAGCGGGTCAATGATGTTCCCCCTGGTCTTGCTCATTTTGTGGCCCTGGGCGTCGCGCACCATGGCGTGCAGGAAAACCGTGCGGAACGGAACATCGCCCATGAAATGAATGCCCATCATCATCATGCGGGCGACCCAGAAGAAGATGATGTCGAAGCCGGTCTCCATCACCGCGTTGGGATAAAACGCCTTCAGGTCCGGAGTATGTTCCGGCCAGCCCATGGTGGCGAAAGGCCACAGCGCGGATGAGAACCAGGTGTCCAGCACGTCCGGGTCCTGGGAAATGGATTGCGATCCGCAGTGCCGGCAGGTTTGCGGGGCGCCGCGGGAAACCGTCACCCCGCCGCAGTCCGCACAGAGCCAGGCGGGAATCTGGTGTCCCCACCACAACTGGCGGGAAATGCACCAGTCGCGGATGTTGTACATCCAGTCGAAGTAGGTCTTTTCCCACGCTTTGGGGACAAATACGGTCTTGCCGCTTTCCACCGCGGCGATGGCTGGATCAGCCAGCGGTTTGGCGCGCACGAACCACTGGGTGGAGAGCATGGGCTCCAGGATCGTGCCGCCGCGCTGGGAGCGCGCAATCGCCATCTGGTGGGGTTTGACGCCCCGCGCCAGGCCCAGTTCCTCCAGTCGCGCCTTGACCTTTTCGCGGGCTTCAAAACGATCCAGCCCGGCGAACTCCCCGGCCTCGTTGTTCATGCGGCCTTTCAGGTCCAGCACGGTGATCATGGGCAGATTGTGGCGCTGGCCGGTCTCGAAATCGTTGAAATCGTGGGCTGGCGTCACCTTCACCGCGCCGGTGCCAAAGGCCGGGTCCACCAGAATGGCGTCGCCGATAATGGGAATATGCCGGTCCACGAAAGGATGCTTCACGGTTTTGCCGATCAGCGCCCTGTAGCGTTCGTCTTCCGGATGAACGGCGATCGCGGTGTCGCCCAGCATGGTTTCCGGACGGGTGGTGGAAACCACGATCTCACCCTGTCCGCCGGAAAGTGGGTAGGCGAAACTGAACAACTCGCCGGGGAAATTCTCCTCGTGGTCCACTTCCAGATCGGAAAGTGCGGTCTGATCCTGCGGGTCCCAGTTGATCAGGCGCTGGGCGCGGTAGATCAGCCCTTCTTCATACAGGCGGACGAAAACCTCCTTCACCGCGGCGCTGAATCCCTCGTCCATGGTGAAGCGCTCGCGCGACCAGTCCACGCTGGCGCCCATGACGCGCGTTTGCATGCCGATGCGGTTTCCGTACTGGTGTTTCCACTCCCATACCCGCTTGAGAAATTCCGCGCGGCCCATCGAATGCCGGTCCTTGCCTTCCTTCTTTTTGAGTTCGCGCTCGACCATCATCTGGGTGGCGATGCCCGCATGGTCGGTTCCCGGAAGCCACAGGGTGTTGTAACCCTGCATGCGCCGCCAGCGGATCAACACATCCTGGATGGTCAGCATCAGGGCGTGCCCCATGTGCAGCGATCCGGTGACATTGGGAGGAGGAATGACGATGCAATAGGGCGGCTTGCCGCTGTGGGCGTCCGCGCGGAACAGTCCGGCGTCATTCCACAGGGAATACCAGTGTTCCTCCACGTGGGCGGGGTCATAGGCCTTGTCGAGGGGGCGTTTCCAGGATTCGGTCATGGCGTGCTCCGGGGATCAAAAAAGGCCCGCCCAGGAGGCAGGCCAAAGGGGCCGGGCAGGGCTGGGATCAGACGCCAGCCTTGCGCTTGAGAATCTCGTTGAGCTTTTCGCGCAGCAGGGTTTCCGTGAGTTCGGGAACCACCTCCCACAAGATTTCCTCCACGCGCTGGCGCACCATGGCCTCCACTTCCGCCCGTGAAACCAGTTCGCCATTGGCGGGGGGCGGCGTATAGTCCGTGACCGCCGGTTTGGGGGGAGGCTGGGTTTTGGCTGGGCCCGCGGGAGCGGCGGGGGGCGCGAAGACCGGCGCGGCGGCGGGAATATCCACCGCCACGTCCACCCCTTCATCGGGCTCGAAGGGCATATCCAGCCCCGCCGGAGGAGCCTTGGCGGGCGCGGGGGCCGCCGGCGCCTTGATGGCGGGCTGGGAGACTGGCGTGGCCTTGAAGGCGGCCTGGGTGGGGGCGGGACCGCTGCTGGCCGCCATCGTTGGCGCGGGAGCGGCAGGTCCGCCAAATTTTGGTTCGGAGGGGGCCGCCATGGTGGGGGCGGGTCCGCCGCCAAACCGCGGTTCGGGGATGGCGGGCCCCTGGGTGGGGGCGGGCATGGGAGGCGGCGCGAACGGGGCGATATCCGGCGCGGCGGCCACGGACGAACCTTTTTCCAGCAGGGCGGAGACCTTCTCCAGAAAGTCCTTGGAATCAAAGGGCTTGGTGACCCAGGCGTCCACTCCGGCGTCCGCGCCCCTGGCCTCGTCGTATTTGTTGTTGACGCCGGCGAGCATCAGCACCGGCACGCCGCGCAAGGCGCCGTCGGAGCGGATTTCCTTGCACAGGGCGTAGCCGTCGGGCTCGCCAATATTGTTCTGCAGCAGAATCAGATCGGGACGGGATTCGCGGGCGCGGGACAGGACCTCTCCGGCGGAATAGACATCCACAATGGTGCAATCGCTGTCCTTGAGCAGCCACGGCACGATGGTGTGATAGGTCTTGCTGGCTTCCGCAAGAAGGACGGTCTTGGCCATGTTACTCCCCGAAGTATCTGACTCGGGTCTGGCTAACATGCAGGTGGGGCGGAGTCAAATTCACCCTGTCCCAGACTGATGCTAAACGATTGATTTTTCAGTGAAAATCTAGTTCGCCTTTTTGGCGTAGCGGTTTTTGAACCGCTCGATGCGGCCGGTGGTGTCCATCACCTTGGACTTGCCGGTGAAGAACGGGTGGCAGTTCGAGCAGATGGCGATCTTGTGGCTGCCCGCGGTCGAACGGGTCTTCCACACCGCGCCGCAGGCGCATTCGATCGTCGCTTCGGGATAATTCGGATGAATTCCATCCTTCATAACGGCTCCTTGAAAACATCCGCGGACCGCAAAAGGTTGTCCGCGCAAAAACGGGCTGGCATAATCCTGTTGTTTTCGCTTTGTGTCAAGGGAAATGGAGCAGGGCGGCGCGGCGGAAGGCCCGGAAATTTGACCAGCGGGCTTGCAGCCGTCATTCACAACACCGTGGGATCCAGTTTTCAATCCGTGCTCGTCGTGGATGACGAGGACAATATCCGGCACATGCTCTCGGTGCTGCTGCGGCAGCACGGCTACGAGGTGGATACGGCCGCCAACGGCAAGGAGGCGCTCGAAGCCCTCGCCAAAAAGAATTACAACGCGGTGATGACCGACATCCGCATGCCGGTGATGGATGGCATGCAACTCCTGCGTGAGATGAAGGCCCGGCGGATTCCCGCCGCGCCCATCGTGTTGTCGGCCCATGGCGCCATGCAGGATGTCGTCGAGGCCATCCGCCTGGGCGCGGTGGAATACCTGCTCAAGCCCTTCGACATCGAGACCATCCTGCTCACCCTCAAAAAAGCCTGGGATGGCGATCGCCTGCGCCGGGAGAACGCCGAACTCCGGACCGAGCTGAAAAAGAGCTGGAGTCTCGAGAACATCATCGCCCGCAGCGCCCAGATGACAGAGATCCTGCGGTTGGTGCGCAAGGTCGCGGCCTATCCCAGCACCGTGTTGATCCTGGGCGAGTCGGGCGTGGGCAAGGAGCAGATCGCGCGCGCCCTGCACAACCTGTCGCCGCGCAAGGGGAAGGAGCTTTTCGCCATCAACTGCGCCGCCATTCCGGAGACGCTGCTGGAAAGCGAACTGTTCGGGCATGTCCGCGGCGCTTTCACCGACGCCCACAAGGATCGCAAGGGGCTGTTCGAGGCGGCGACGGGCTCCACGCTGTTTCTGGATGAGATCGGAGAGTTGCCCCAGCCCATGCAGGTCAAGCTGTTGCGGGTCCTGCAGGAGGGAGAGATCCGTCCGGTGGGCGGAACCGGCAATATCCCCGTGGATGTGCGCATCGTCGCCGCCACCTCGCGCGATCTGCGGAAGGAGGTGGAGCAGGGGCGCTTCCGGCAGGACCTGTTCTACCGGCTCAACGTGCTGGTGTTGCAGATTCCCCCGCTGCGCGAACGCCCGGAGGATATCCCCCTGCTCGCCGAGCATTTTCTCAAGCGGCTGAACGCCCGCCTTGGCGCGAATGTACAGGGCATCCACAGGGACGCCATGAAACGGATGATGGAATATAACTGGCCGGGCAATGTGCGCGAACTGGAGAACACCATCGAACGGGCGATCCTTCTCAGCGATGGCGAGCAGATCATGCCCGCCGACATGCCCAGCCTTGGGATGGCCTCGGTCCAGACGGTGACGCAACTGCTTGGCAACGAGGATTTGTCCATCAAGAAGGCGGCCCGGATTCTGGAAATCGAACTGATCCGCAAGGCGCTCAAACGCACCAATGGCAACCGGACGCGGGCGGCGGAACTGCTGGAGCTTTCTCACCGTGCGTTGCTGTACAAGATTCGTGAGTACGGACTCGATCAGGAATAGCCGTTTGCTGGTCAACGGCCAGGAGGTATTGCTGTTCCGCACCGCGGACGGCTACGCGGCGACATGTCCGCAGTTGCCGGGAGTGTGGAGCCAGGGCGCGACCGAGGAAGAAGCCCTGACCTTCGTCGCCGAGGCCATCGAGGCGTACTTCCGGCGCGTCAGCGTTCCCGGCGAATCGCCGCCGCGCTCGTGAGAGCGGCGGCCGCGCGAATCAGGGGTCAGTCTTCGGCGCTGGGCTCGGGACCGGTTCCCAGGAAGAGCGCGCGCAGATACTCGCGGTTGAGCCGCTGGATATTGCTCACCTTGACTCCGGCGGGGCAGGCGGCCTCGCATTCCAGGGTGTTGGTGCAGGCGCCGAAGCCTTCTTCGTCCATCTGGGCGACCATGCGCAGCACGCGCCGCTCGCGTTCCGGCCGGCCCTGGGGCAAGACCGCGTATTGCGACACCTTGGCGCCCACGAAGAGCATGGCCGAGGCGTTTTTGCACGAGGCGACGCAGGCGCCGCAGCCGATGCACGCCGCCGCATCCATGGCCGTCATCTGGTTGGGTTGGGGAACCGGCGTGCTGTTGGCTTCCGGCGCGTTGCCGGTATTGACCGACACATACCCGCCGCGCTGGATGATGCGGTCGAAGGCGGAGCGGTCCACCACGAGATCGCGGATAACCGGGAACGGCTTGGCCCGCCAGGGCTCGATCACAATGGTTTCGCCGTCATGAAAACGGCGCATGTGAAGCTGGCAGGTGGTGGTGGCGCGATCGGGGCCGTGGGCGTGGCCGTTGATCATCAGGCCGCAGCTTCCGCAAATGCCCTCGCGGCAGTCGTGATCAAAGGCCACGGGCTCCTTGCCCTCGTTCTGGAGTTGCTCGTTCAGCACGTCGAGCATTTCCAGAAACGACATGTCCGTGGAGATATCCGCGACCTTGTAGGTCTCGAAACGGCCGGCGGATTTGGCGTCCTTCTGGCGCCAGACTTTCAGCGTGAGGTTCAGGTTGCCGCTCATTACTTGTAACTCCGCTGCGTGGGTTTGGCCACCTCGAATTCCAGGGGCTCCTTGTGCAGGATTTCGTCCTTGTTGCCGCCCTGGAACTGCCAGGCCGCCGCATAGCCATAGGTGTCGTCGTCGCGTTTGGCCTCGTTGTCCTCTGTCTGGAACTCCTCGCGGAAATGGCCGCCGCAGGACTCCCGCCGCTCCAGCGCGTCGCGCACCATCAGTTCGGCGAACTCCAGGAAATCCGCCACGCGGCCGGCCTTTTCCAGGCTCTGGTTGAAGCTGCCGCCGCTGCCTGGCACGCGCACGTTGGACCAGAACTCCTCCCGCAGTTCCTGAATCCGCTGGCGCGCCTGCCGCAGGCCCGCGTCATTCCGGGCCATGCCGCATTTGTCCCAGACCAGCAGGCCCAGTTCGCGGTGGAAGCTGTCTACCGTGCGTTCGCCGTTGATGGACAGGAGTTTTTTCACTCTCGCTTCCGCGCTCTCCAGCGCCTCCCTGCAGGCGGGGTGATCGGCGTTGATGTCCGGCAGTTTGCGGCCCGCCAGGTGCGGAGCGACGGTGTAGGGGATGACAAAATAACCGTCGGCCAGGCCCTGCATCAGCGCGCTGGCGCCCAGGCGGTTGGCGCCATGGTCGGAGAAATTGGCTTCTCCCAGCACGAACAGGCCGGGGATGGTGGATTCCAGGTTGTAATCCACCCACAGGCCGCCCATGGTGTAATGCACCGCCGGGTAGATCATCATTGGGACGTGGTAAGGGTCGTCGTCGGTGATCTTCCGGTACATGTGGAAGAGGTTGCCGTACTTGGCGCGGATGGTGCTCTCGCCGTCGCGTTTGATGGCGTCGCGGAAATCCAGGTAGACCGCGAGACCGCTGGGCCCCACGCCGAATCCCTGGTCGCACATCAGCTTGGCCGCCCGGGACGCCACGTCGCGGGGGACCAGGTTGCCATAGCTGGGGTAGCGGCGCTCCAGATAGTAGTCGCGGTCGCTTTCCGGGATGTCCTCGGGACGGCGCTTGTCCCCCGGATTTTTGGGCACCCACACCCGTCCGTCGTTGCGAAGGCTTTCGCTCATCAGCGTCAGTTTGGACTGGTAGCTGCCCTTCACCGGGACGCAGGTCGGGTGAATCTGGGTGAAGCAGGGGTTGGCGAACAGCGCCCCGCGCCGGTGCGCCCGCCACGAGGCCGTGACGTTGCATCCCTTGGCGTTGGTGGACAGGAAAAACACGTTTCCGTATCCGCCGGTCGCCAGCAGCACCGCGTGACCGGTGTGGACTTCAAACTCTCCGGTGATCAGGTTGCGCGTCACGATGCCGCGCGCCACGCCGTCGGCCACCACCAGGTCCAGCATTTCCCGGCGCGGGAACATCCGCAGGCGTCCGCTGTCCACCTGGCGTTCGAGAGCGCCGTAGGCGCCGAGCAGCAGTTGCTGGCCGGTTTGTCCGCGGGCGTAAAAGGTGCGCGAGACCTGCGCGCCGCCGAAGGATCGGTTGGCCAGCAGGCCGCCGTATTCGCGGGCGAAGGGAACTCCCTGCGCGACGCAGTGGTCAATGATTTTCACGCTGATTTCCGCCAGCCGGTAGACGTTGGCCTCGCGGGCGCGATAGTCGCCGCCCTTGATGGTGTCCACGAACAGGCGGTCAATGCTGTCGCCGTCGTTGCAATAGTTCTTCGCGGCGTTGATGCCGCCCTGCGCCGCGATGCTGTGGGCGCGGCGCGGGCTGTCCTGGAAGCAGAACGCCTTCACCTGATAGCCCATTTCCGCCAGGCTGGCGGCGGCGGAAGCGCCCGCGAGGCCCGTGCCAACCACGATGATTTCAAATTTGCGGCGGTTGTTGGGCGCCACCAGCTTCATCGCGTTTTTGTGGGTGGTCCAGCGCAGGGCCATCGGACCGCCGGGCGCCTTGGAAGTCAGGTTGATGTCGCTCATGGTTGTTCCAAATCAAATGGACGCGGATGGAACGGAATCAAAATTTGATCAACGCCCACACAGGCAGGCTGATGAATCCGCCCATCACCGCCAGGGCGAATCCATAGGAGATTTTGTTGAACAGGCCGTTGTATCGTTCGTTGTGCAACCCCAGGCTGCGGAAAGCGCTCTGAAACCCGTGGGCGACATGGGGAATCAGCAACACGCAGGCCAGGATATAGAAGAGCGCGGTCGGGGCGTGCTTCAGCACGTCAATCGTGGAGTTGAAACACGGTTCGCCGGTCGCGCAGAGCCCCTTTGCGGCGCCGAACTTCATGAAGCGCATCTGGTAGACGTGCAGCAACAGGAAAACGAGAATGACCAGGCCCGTGTAGACCATGACCTTGCTCATCACATGATCGCCGCCGCGTTTCGAACGGACCATGGCGTAGCTGCTGTCGCCGCGGGCGCTGGTATTCTTCATGGCCAGTCCCAGCGCCATGGCGACATGAAGGAACACCCCCGCCAGCAGGCCGATCTCCAGAATGGGGGTGGCCGGATTCGCGTGCATGAAGTTGGCGTAGGCGTCGAATTTGGCCTCGCCGCCGAGGAGATTGAGATTGCCGGTCAGGTGAATGAGCAGGAACAGGCACAGGAACAGGCCGGTCAGGCCGGTGATGACCTTGCGTCCAATCGAGGACGCGCAGGCTTCAATGAACCACTTCAAGGAGGTCCTCCGTGATGATTCGCGGCGGAGTTGTCTTATTGGGCCGCCATCCGCCGCGCCGCCATCCAAAAGCCCGCGTTACCTACCCCACCGTTCAAGTATAATCAACAGATTCCCGCGCGCATGAAGGCGGGAGATGATTGCGCGGCGAAAGCGGGACCCGGCGGTTCCCGGAACATTCCTGTTCTCTCCGGTGAGATGGATCGCACCTGTTTCATTCCGGATCGAAGGTCCGGAAGCCGCCCTTCATCATCATAATAACAAGCGCGGGCGTCATGCCGGACCCATGACGGGTTATGACGCATCGCGTTAATCGCGCATGACGTTCCGGGATGAATTGACCAGCCGCCAGCCGGTTACGTATGATGATCAGGTTATTGTCCGGGTGCGTGGTTCCACTCCCTGCCGATGTGGAAGGGGTCCATGAAGCTGTTATTCTCCAAACAAATCGTTTCCCTGCTGGCCGCGTGCGGCCTGATCCTTTCCCTGGCTGGTCTGGCTGCTTCCTGTGGCGACCCGGATGTGCTCGACGACATCAACGAACGGGACGCCAGTTCCCGCTCCACGAAACCCGGTGACCCCGCGGACGAGGACGCTGGCGAGACGGATGTGGGCGAGACCGACGCGGAGCAACCCGAAACCGGCGGCGGAGACAACGAACCCGCGGAGTCGGGTCCCTGTCCGGACAAGCAGGAACTGCGTTGCGGCAAGTGCGTGCCCACCCGCTGCAAGGCCGATACCGATTGCAATCCCGGTTCGGTTTGCCGCCGCGATGGAACCTGTGTGTTTGGCGTCACCGTCTGCGCCGACGACACCGCTTGCGAACCGGGGCAAATCTGCGCCGAGGGCATTGGCGGAGCCAAGGGGTGTACCCGCAAGGCCTGTTCCGGGCCGGCGGATTGCACCGACGGAACCGCCTGTTTCGCCGGATATTGCCTGCGCGGCCTGCCATGCGCCGCCGACAAGGGATGCGAAGGCAAGGGGGCGTGCCTGGTGGATCAGAGCCGTTGCATTGACACCCGCGACGCCTGCAAGGACGCCTGCCCGGCTGGCCAGGTCAAGGTCATCAAGGACCCCGCCAAAACCCTGACCGCGGAATGCCCCAAGCTGGAATGCGAATGTCTGGCGCTGCCTCCGCTTCCCACCGGCGATATCGGTCTGTGGTCCGACAGCGCGGTATTGCCCGATGGCAGTGTCATCGCGTCATCGTATAACCAGCTCTACGGCGATCTGTTGGTGGTGAAATTCGCCGGCCCGGGACTCGCCAAGGCCGCGGACGCGGTTTTCGTGGACGGCTTCCCCGCCAATGGCGTGCTGGCGGGCGATCCCAAGGGACCGCGCAAGGGCGTTTCCGAGGCGGGCGACAATGTGGGCGAATACTCCTCCATCGCGGTGGACAAGAATGGCGGCGTTCATATCGCCTATTACGACCGCACCAATGGCGATTTGAAGTACGCCCGTGGAAGCGGCGATACTTGGTCCGTTCATGCGGTGGACAGCGAAGGCGACACCGGTGTGATGCCGGACATCACCATTGGCCCGGACGGCTTCCCCCGCATCGCCTATTTCATGGCGAAGAGCGCGGATGGCAAGGCCACGGCGGTCAAATTCGCCACGGCCTCGAAGGCCGATCCTTCCGGCTCCGCGGACTGGCAGATTCAACCCATCGAGGAAGGTCCGTGGACGGAAATCAAAAAGCCCAATGGCTACTACGATGGCGTGGGCCTCTATCCATCCCTGGTGTTCCACCCCAGCGGCAATCCGGTGGTCTGTTACTACGACAACACCACCAAGGACGCCGCCAAGAATATTGGCGCCGGCAATCTCAAGATCGCCCGCTCCGACGGCTCCAACTGGATCGTCACCCTGCTGGATGGTCAGGACGCCAAGGGGGCGGACACCGGCGACGTGGGCGCCTGGTGTTCCGTGGCGGTCAACGACAAGGGCGAAATCCTGGTGGCCTATGAAGATCTCACCCGGGAAGACCTGAAGTTCATCAACGTCACCGCCAACAAGTCCGTGGTGGTGGACAATGGCTCCAACCCGGGTCTGAACGCGCTGGCGGGCGCCGACACCTCCATGGCGTTTGACGGAGGCAAGATCGTCATCGTCTACCAGGACGCCAGCAAGAACGACCTGGTCATGGCGACCTCCAACGACGGCGCCACCTGGGGCAAGAAGATCATCCGCGATCAGGGCGCGTGGGGCTACTTCAATCGCGTGAACCTGAAGGACGGCAAGGCGTGGATCACCTCCACGCGCCTGACCTATAAGGATGTGGACACCTTCGTGAACGAGTTCGAACTGATCAGCGAAACGCCCTAGCGCGGATCAGGTCCGGATATCTGGTTCCGCACGTTCAGGCGAACCCCATCCCATTGTATCGCAACACCCCTTTCCCACGCCGTAAGGCGCGGGAAAGGGGATTTTTACTCCGGTTGGATCCCAATCATTTCACCGCGTCCAGCGGGTTCTTCGCCATGCGGGAACAGAAATGGCCGCGAAAGCGGCCAGGACGAGAGGCTCGCGGCGGGATAGCCGGGAGAATGCGGCGCGAAACGGCGCGGCTGGGTCCGCCGGATACAGGATACGGAAAACCGGGGCTTCACGGCGGTATGGGGCGCGGTTGATATGGATATCGGATATTGCGCCATGTGTTTTTCCAGAGGTGAATTTTCGCCGGAGCGCGCAACCGGTTAGTATGGAAACATGCGGCTCGCCCTGTCCGACGAAATCCTGGAGTTTCTGTCCTCGACGGAACTGTTTTCGGGGCTGGACATGGACGCCCTGCGCAAGCTGGAGCCCGAACTGGAATGGATGCGCATCCAGTCGGGGGAGATTCTCATCCGGCAGGGCGATCCCGGGGATTGCCTGTATGTGCTGATCATCGGGCGGTTGCGCGTCTATTATCACAATGATCGGGGCGAGGAAGTTCCGGTGGCGGAGATAGGGCAGGGCGAATGCGTGGGGGAGATGTCCATCTTCGCGGAGGAGCCGCGTTCCGCCACGGTCAGGGCCATCCGCGACAGCGAACTGGTGCGCCTGACCCGCTCCGGCGTGGAAAAGCTTTTGCGCATCAATCCGGACGCCATCCTGAAAATCACCCGGAGCATCGTCAAGCGGCTCCGCCGGCTGACCCGCGGAACCCGCTACCAACAGACCATTTCCACCATCGCCCTGGTTCCGGTGTCGCCGTCCGCGCCCATCACCAGCTTCGCGCGGGAGTTGACCTGTGCGCTGACCCGGCACGCGCCCACCCTGCACATGAACGCCCAAACCTTCATGGATGTCTTCCATGAAAACGAGGCGGTGCTGGATGATCAGTCGCAGACGCACAGCAAATTCACCACCTGGCTGAACCAGCAGGAAATCCGTCACCGCTATATCATCTATGAGGCGGAGCACGAACCCGGGCCCTGGACCCGCGCCTGTCTGCGTTACGCGGATCGCATCCTGCTGGTGGGGAGGTACGGCGGCTCGCCTTCGCTCAGCGAAAATGAAATTTTCCTGCGCTCCCACGGGTCGCTGCATACCGGCGCCACGCAGGAACTGGTTCTCCTGCACGAAGGCGCCGATCTGCCCATTCGCGGCACTTCGGAGTGGCTGGCCCGCCGTCAGGTGCGCGCCCATCATCACATCAATATTGATACGCCCGAGGGGGCGGAGCGCATGGCCCGGCGGCTGGCGGGAAAGGCCATCGGCATGGTGCTGGGCGGCGGCGGGGCGCGCGGCTTCGCCCATATTGGGGTTATCCGGGCGATGTACGAACTGGGTATTCCGATTGATTGCGTGGGCGGCGCCAGTATGGGAGCGGTGATCGCCGCGCAGGCGGCCATGCGCTGGAATTTGTCCCGGTTTTTGTCCAGCAACCGGGAAGGATTCATCGAGAACCAGCCCCTGCGGGACTATACCCTGCCCTTTCTGTCGGTGATCAGCGGGCGTAAATACGCCCGCATGCTGCAGCGCATGTTTGGCGACACCATGATCGAGGACCTGCCGCTGCGGTTTTTCTGTGTGTCATCGGACCTCACCCATGCCGAGCTGGTGGTGCATGACCGGGGCCCCCTGTGGAACTGGCTGCGCGCCAGTTCGGCGCTGCCGGGCGTGGGGCCGCCGGTTTTTCACGAAGGGCGCCTGCTGGTGGATGGCGCGGTGATGAACAACCTGCCGACCGATGTCATGCGGGGGTTTTGCGAAGGCATCGTCATCGCGGTGGATGTGGGCAATGATTCCACCCTGGAGACGGATCCGCGTTTTCAGGAGGCGCCGACCGGGCTGGAAATTCTGATCCGCCGCTTCGCCGCGGGCAATCCCAATACCGGCCTGCCGGGCATATTCGACGTGCTGCATCGCGCCGCCACCCTGCACTCGTTGCGGGTGAGCCGCCAAACCCGTCTGTCGGCGGACGTGCTGATTCAGCCGCCGGTGGGCGCGTTCAAAATGCTGGATTTTTCGGTGCTGCACGATGTCGAAAGCCTGGGCTACCAGCATGCCATTGACAAGCTGAAGGAGTGGGCGCAAGGCCAAAAGTGGTTGCGTTCCGCTATTTGAACAGGGGCAGCAGCATCAGGCCGCCGGAGGCCCCCACGCCCACGAACCACACCGTACTGCGCAGCCAGGGGATGTCCGCGATATAAAAGACCGTGTACAGCACGCGCGCGGCCACATAGGCGATCGACAGCAACGACGCGGCCTGGGGATTCCCGCCGCCGGCATGGGCGATAAGGACCCCGGCCGCGAAGCCGGGAAAATTCTCGAAGGCGTTCAGATGCGCCGCCAGGGCCCGTCTGCCCCACCCCTGCAACTTCGCCTGCTGATCCCGCGGATGATGGTTGTCGTACCCGCCCAACTGGTTCATGGCGACAGCAACGGGAACCTTGGTGACGTACAGCAGCAGAAACGCCAGGAAGACACAGATAAAAGGGGTTGTCACGCGGAATCTCCTCATAATCAGAATGTGAGGCGATGACATGGGGCGGCGGCTTGCTATAATCCGGATGGGGACGCCGTCAAGAGGACAATATGCACAACACCGGTTTATCCATCCGGGCGGCCATCCTGCCGTCTGTACTGATTCCTGCTTTGGTGTTTTCCGGCTGTTCCAGCGAGAGCACGGCCGATGGCGGCGTCAGCGATGCATCAGGCGCCGCGGATTTTGGCCCCGCGAAGGATGCGGCCGCGGGCGGCGATATTGCTCCGGCGCCCGATGGTTCGCCCGGCGATGCGGCGGCGGATTCCGCGATGGGAGATGCGGAACCCGTTGATGGCGGTCCCCAGCCGGATACGGGGCCAACCGATGGCCCCCAGCCCGATGCCAGTCCGGAGGATGCGGCTCCCGCCGACGCCGCCCCGCAGGACGGGGGACCCGCGGATGTCCCCCCCGCGGATTCCGGCGATGCGGGGGCCGTGGACGCCGGTCCCCCCAACCGTTCGCCCCGGCCGGATGAACTGAAAATCACGAATGTCTCGACTGGCTTCGACACCATTTGGGAGATTGTTTTCATCAATCCCGGTGAAATGCTGGTGACCGAACGCGGCGGCAGGGTGTCCCGCGTGGCGCTGGCGAGCGGCGCCAAAACCGTGCTGGGAACCATCCAGGTGCGCGAGGTCAGCGAATCCGGCCTGATGGGATTGGCGCTTTCCCCCAGCTTCGCCGCCGATAACCTGATCTACGTGTGCTATACTTACGCTCCCGCCGGCAATCCCAATGGATTCGTCAACCGGATCAGCCGTTTTTCAGTGGCGGACGGCAAACTCGCCGGGGAACAAATCCTGGTGGACAACATGCCGGGATCGCCCACCCACGATGGCTGCCGGCTGGCCTTTGGTCCGGATGGGTTCCTCTACGCGACCATGGGCGACGCCCAGAACACCAGCCTGCCCCAGCGCGGGGACAACCTGACCGGCAAGGTGCTGCGGGTGACCGCCGATGGAGCGGGCGCGCCCGGCAACGGTTTCCAGGATGGGCGGGTGTTCACGATCGGCCACCGCAATCCGCAGGGCCTTGCGTTTCATCCGGTCACTGGCGCGCCGTATATCAGCGAGCACGGACCTTCCGACAACGATGAAATCAACCTGCTGATTGGCGGGAAGAACTATGGCTGGCCCATCGTCAAGGGGGTGTCCAACGACCCCAATTATGAACCCGCGCTGATCGCCTGGACGCCCACCATCGCCCCGGCGGGAATGATCTTCTACACGGGCGATCATATCCCCGCCTGGAAGAACGATCTGCTGATGGTGACGTTGAAGGAGCGGGACCTGCGCCGCATCCGCCTCGCCGCCCCCGGTTACAACAAGGTGGAAGGGGAGGAGATCCTGTTGAACAACCGGATGGACCGCATCCGCGCCATCGTCCAGGGACCCGATGGACATATCTACCTGGGAACCAGCGCCAAGGACGGCCGCGGCTCCCCGGGACCGGACGACGACCGGATCGTCCGGGTGACGTGGAATCCCGGATAGCGTCCGTGGGGGCTTGGCCTTTCCCTGGCGGAAAAGCCGGCCGGAGCAGGCGGCGGAAAACCTTCGCCGCGGACATCCGTCAAATATGCCAGAGGGGGAGGAATCGCCCGGGAATGTTTGACCGGGCGGGGCTCTGGCCCTAGGCTTCCTGACGGCTGCCGGTCATGAGGTGACGCGACGATGAAATGGATGATTGCCGCTGTGCTGCTGGTGCTGGCCATGGCGCCGGGGCAGGCGTGGGCCAGGACCAAACGCAAACTCGCCTATTCCAACGACAAGGTGTACGGGACCACGCTCCGCTACCTGCGGGTCGAAAACAATTTCCGCATTCTGGAGTCCAACAAGGACGGCGGATTCGTGGTCTTTGAGTTTGTCAACATCACCAATGGCGCCACGTCGCGGGCGTCCATCGAAATCATCCATGAGGAAAAGGCGCCCAACGAATGCACGGCCATTGTGTCCATTGACAAGCTGGACAGCATCCACGAGGCGGTGCTCCTGGACGGTCTGGAGAAGAAACTCAAGGCCGATTACGGGGGAACCGGAGGGCGCGGCGATCAATCACCCGGGGGGGATAACGAGGTGGAAATCGAATGATCCCGGGTGAAAACCTGATACAATTCGTTTGATCCCGTTTGAGGTGTTTGCTAATTTCCCGCGCCTGTAGCGGAACCTCCCATCAACCAAGGCTGTCTTGTATTCACGGAGCCGTGATCCATGAATTGTCCTGTCTGCGGCAAGGAAAACCCGAAAACCGCCAAATCCTGCATCGCGTGCGGGGCCGATTTCGCCCGCGCCTGGATGAACGCCGGCAACGCCTACAAACTGCGCGGCCACCATGACGAGGCGATTGAACAGTACAAGCGCGTGCTGGAGGTGGAGCCGGACAACGCCGAGGCGTTGAGCCACCTGGGTTCATGCCAGGAAGCGCGCCGCAATCATGACGAGGCCATCCGCTATTTCGAGCGGGCGCTGGAACTGAAGCCCGGCCTGCTTTCCGCCCTGTACGGGCTGGGCCAGACCTACACCGCCCTGGGCCGGTTCCAGGATGCGGCCGACGCCTTCGCCGAAACCGTGCGTCAGAGCCCCAACTGGCCCGACGCCGTGGTCGCGCTGGGCTCGGCGTATGACAACCTGGGCGACGCCGACAAGGCCATCGCCGCGTATGAAGACGCCCTGCGCCTGAATCCCCGGTACGACGCCGCCCGCTTGTCCCTGGGACGCATTTTCCTGGAGGTGGGCGAACTCGACGCCGCCCTGGATCAGTTCGAGGAGGTCTTGCGCCACAACCCGCACCTGGCCGAGGCTCATTCCGATCTGGCGGAAGTCTACATGCGCAAGGGAGACCTGGACCGCGCGGTATCCCAGTTCCGCGAGGCGTCGCAGATCAATCCTTCCGATGGCGTGGCGCGGCTCAACCTGGCCAATGCGCTCTTCGCCGCGGGCCGCACGGGCGAGGCCATCCGCGAATACCAGGAAGCCATCCGCAACGATCCGCGTTATACCGACTACGCGGAAGCCCACATGATGCTGGGCAAGGCCTACGCCGCCGAAGGCCGCCTCGATGAGGCCGTCTTCGAGTTCAACGACGCCCTGCGCATCAATCCCCAGTATGTCGAGGCGCGCATCGCTCTGGCCGAGGCCTTCCGCAACAAGGAGATGATCCACGAGGCGATCAACGCCTACCGCGAGGTCATTCGCGTCGCCCCCGATCACCTGGAGGCCCATTACAACATGGGGTCGCTGCTCCATGAACTGGGCATGTACGACGAGGCCATCTCGCACTACCGGGGAGCGCTGCGCATCAATCCCCAGTACGCCGACGCGCATTATGGCCTGGGCCGCGCCTACCGGGGCAAGGGCCGCGACGAAGACGCCGTGCGCGCGCTGTCGGAAGTCCTGCGCATCGATCCCAACCATGTGCAGGCGCAGGTCGTGCTCAAATCCATCTATGACGCCCAGTCGCGCAACCGCCCGGAAAGCGTGCGCATCACCACGCCCGGCCTGAGCGAGCCCCTCCGCACCCGGTCTTCCCATTCCTATCATTCGTTCTCCGGACTCGGCGAGCGTTACCAGCGCCCGGCCCAGCCCGCGGCGGCTCCGCGCGTGAACGTGGTCCCGCCGCCGCTGCCCGAGCGCATTCCGGAGGATCAGGT
>JAJVIH010000039.1:64551-75537 GCA_022072125.1 Myxococcota bacterium
CCCCTCCGAGCGCCCGTCACGCCTGTCCGCGCTGGCGCCGCCGCCAACCATTCCGGCGGGGCGCGCGGTTCGCGCCGCTCCCATGGCCGCTCCCTTGCCAGGCGCCGCCCGCAGAACCCGCGAGCAGCAGGAGGCCGAGCGCCAGGAAGCGTTGCGCAAATCCCGGCAGTCGCGTCCGGTGATCGCTCCGCAGGATGTTCAGGTGCGGGAGTCCCGCGCCGCTGTTCACGAGGAGACCGCGCCCGCCAAACCGGTTCGCCTGGACAAGCTTCCCACCGCGCCCTTGCCCGCTGTTCCGGATACGCCCGCCCCGAAAGCCGCGCGGGAAACCCGTCCCGCCGCGGAGTCCGATGACCG
This sequence comes from Myxococcota bacterium, assembly GCA_022072125.1. Classification (GTDB taxonomy): domain Bacteria; phylum Myxococcota; class JAJVIH01; order JAJVIH01; family JAJVIH01; genus JAJVIH01. The sequence goes on from JAJVIH010000039.1 coordinate 64,909, forward strand.
CCTGGCGGTGGCCCTGCGCGTGGGCGAACAGCCCGCGGCGGAAAAAATCCGCGTCGCCTCGGCGCCCGAATTGCCGTCGGAAACCGCGACCCGCGCCGAGCCGCCGCCCCCGCCGGTGGATGACGGCTACGACAAGCCGCTGAGCGACTCCCAGGAGATCCACGAGGAGTGGCACAACCGTCCCGTGACTTCCAGCTACGCCCTGGAGTACGGCGACCACAAGGACAACACCAACCGCAATATCATGATTGGCGTGGGGGCGGCTTTGCTGCTCTTCGTGGTGATTCTCTTCGCGAGCCGGGACAAAAAGGAGCCGCCGGTCATTCAGGATACCACGGAGGATATGGCTGCTCCGGCCCGCATCGAGAACCGGGTGGAAACCACCCAGGCGCCAGGGCCCGCTCCCGCCATGCAGGTTCCGGTGGAAACCCCGCCAAGCCCGGCCATGGCCGCGGCTCCCGCCGAGGCGCCCGTCTTCGGCGAGGGGATTGATCTGAACAAGGAAGGGGCCGCCCAGCCCGCCCAGACGGCGTCCAGCGGCGGAACTCCGGCGGAAACCCCTCCCGCGGTCCCGCCCGCGGAATCGCAACCGCCCGTGGCCGCCGCGCCGGAAACCAGGCCGGCGGAAAAACCGGTTGAGAAGCCGGCCGTCAAACCCGCGCCCTCCCAGGCCAAACCCGCGGAGAAACCGGTCAAGGCCGCCGCCGCTCCCAAGCCGGAAAAACCGAAGGAAACGGCCGCCGCGCCCGTGGAAAAGCCGGCCAAGGCCACGGCGTCCACGGCCGGGGAGCCCGCGGATGCGCCCAAGCCCAAGGGTTCGGCCAAGGAGATGATCGAGCGGGGATATACCTTCCTGGATGGCGGCAAACACGACGCCGCCATCGCCGAGTTCCAGGCCGCCACGAAGAAGGACAAGACCGGCGAGGCGTTGATGGCGCTGGCCGAAGCCTATGAGGTCAAAGGCGACAAGGCGCAGGCGAGAAAATACGCTTCCGAGTACCTGTCCAAATACCCGGATGGCAAAGACGCCGCCATGGCGAAAAACAAACTCAACACCCTTCGTTGATGATCATGCTGAAACGCTTCACCTTCGCCCTGATCGCCCTTGCTCTCCTGACCCCTTCCGCCATTCTCGCCCAGGATGAGGGCTCCAGCGACGCCGCTCCGGCGGCCAAACCCGGCCGCAAGGCCGATTTGCCCGGTCAGGACAAGGACTGGATCCCCCCGCCCGAGCAGGAGGATTACACCAAGGACGACTACACCCGCGAAGCCGCGATCGAGGAAGTCACCCGCAAGCGCCCGGTCTTCGGCGGGCTCTTCGAGGTGAATGTCTATACCCGGGAAAAGGCGCGGGTGATTCCCATCCTGGAGCGCGCCCTCGACGAGGCCAGGCGGATTGACGGCCTGATGTCGGAATCCAATCCGGAAAGCGATGTCTCCCGCATCAACGCCAACGCCGGCGGCAAGATGATTGATGTGCAGAAGGAGACCATTGATATCCTGGAAAAGGCCGTTGAACTGTCCAAGCTCACCAACGGCGCCTTTGACGTGACCTACAACGCCCTGACCCCCCTCTGGAAATTCGATGAACTGGTCCAGACGTCCATTCCCAAACCAGCGGAAATCAAGAAGCTGCTTCCGCTGATTGACTACAAAAAAATCCGCATCCAGAAAAATCAGGTGGTCCTGCTCGGCAAGGGCATGTCCATTGGCCTGGGCGGCCTGGCGAAGGGCTACGCGGTGGATCGCGTGGCCGCGATTTTCCGCGAGGCCGGCATCCAGGATTTCCGCATCAAGGCCGGACATTCCGTGTACGCCAGCGGCAAGGCCCTGGGGAAAAAGCCGTGGGAGATCGCCATCCCCGATCCGCGCGAGGCCAAAAAACCGCCGCTGCCCAAGGCCCCGCTCAACGGCGCCGCGCTCTTCACCTCATGGGACAACGAAAAATATTTCGTCTACAACGGCCGCCGTTACCACAACATCCTCGATCCCGCGACCGGCATGCCGGCGGACAAGGCGCGTTCGGTCAGCGTGATCGCCCCCAGCGCCCTTGACGCCGACGCCCTGGCGGTGGCGATTTTCATTCTTGGCCCGGAGAAGGGATTTCCCCTGCTCAAAAAGAAGCCGGGCAGCGCCGCCGTGCTCATCACCCCGTCGGATGAAATCTTTTTCTCGGACAATTTTGATCAGGTGATCGCCGCCAACAAGGAAGGCGGAACGAAGAAGGAAGAGCCCGCCAAAGGGACTTCCGCCGGCGAAAAGGGCGGCAAGAAAAAAGGCAAATAGGTTATTGTCTTCCCCGCCGGCAAAGCCCCGGTGAACGGGGGCTTTGCCGTTGGCGCCGTTCAAAATCCGCCGTTCATGGCGGAAACGCAGAGCGCTTCGCCGGAAACCGGCCCGGGACTTTCCGGAATGCAACCGAAATGCTAGAAGCGCCGGACGAATCATCCCGTTTTCCCGCGAGGAGGAAGCGCCATGTCGCAGGTATTGTCAGCGGCGGAACTGGTCACGCGCGCCGCCGCGGAGTTTGGCCACCGCACCGCCTTGATCGCCCAGAAGGACGGGCGTTCGCTGTCGTTCATCGAACTGAACCAGCGGGTCAGCCGCGCGGCGTCTTTTCTGGATAGTCTGGGCGTGCGCAAGGGCGATACCGTGAGCCTGTTCCTGCGCAACTCCCTGGATTTTTTTCCGCCCTGGCTGGGCGCCGTGCGGCTCGGCGCGATCGCCAATCCCATCAACCTTGGGCTGGAACGCAATCCCGAGCGCGTGGAATACATGCTGACCAAGGCCAAGGCGAAGGTGTTCATCATCGAAAAGGAATATCTGGCGCTGGGCAGGGAAATCGCCTCCCGCCAGCCTTCGATTCCGTTGATTGTGATTGATAGTCCGGAAGACTCCGTGCATGACTGGGCCGCCGGTCTGGCCAAGGCCGCCGCCCAATTTCCCGATGCGCCGGTCACCGCGGATGATCCCTTCCAGATGATCTTCACCAGCGGCACCACGGGCCTGCCCAAAGCCGTGGTGCAGCGCCATGAAATGCTGGCGGATTCCTTCGCCTTGGCGGAGCATTTTGGCTATCGCGCCGAAGACACCATCCTGTGCGTGTTGCCGTTCTTCCATGTGAACGCCCAGTACACGAGCTTCTTCCCGGTTCTTCGCCTGGGCGCCCGCATGGTGCTGTTCGAGAAGTTCTCCGCCGGAGCGTTTTTCCCCGCCATCCGGCGCTATGCGGTCAACCATGTCAGCGTGGTGCCCTCGCTGCTGACGCGCCTGCTGGAGCGCCCGGAAAATATCCCCGTGGATCGCAAGGAATACGCGACGCTGCGGTTCATAGTCTGCGGCGCCGCGCCCCTTTCCGCCGGACTCCACAAGGGATTCATGGATCGCACGGGCGTGCCGGTGGCCAACGGCTGGGGCATGACCGAAACCGGTTGCTGGGGATGCCAGTCCAGGCTGGACGAGATCCGGTATGGCGCCATGGGACGGCCGCTGCCCATCAACGAGATGAAAATCGTGGATGGTGAAACCGGCGCGGACCTTCCGCCTGGCGGCGTGGGCGCCCTGCTGATTCGCGGTCCCAATGTGTTCCGGGAGTATTTTGAAAACCCCGGGGCGACCGCGAAGGCCTTCCGTTTCGGCGGCGGATGGTTTGATACGGGCGATGACGCCCGCATGGATGAAGACGGGGTGTACTGGTTCGTGGGGCGCGGCTCGGTGGATACCGGCAAGGTGGATGGCGAGTTCGTCAACTTCCTGAATCTCGATGAACAGTTGTGGTCGCATCCCGCCGTGCAGGAGGTGTGCTGCGTGGGCGTGCCCGACCCGATTCGCGGCATGGTGGTGGCGGCCTGCATCGTCCTGAAGGAAGGTCATGCCGCGGACGCGGAAAGCATCCAGGCGTATTGCAGGAGCAAGGGCTTTGCGCGCTGGGAGATCCCCGCGCACGTGCTGTTCGTTCCCGGGATTCCCAAGGGCGACACGGGAAAAATCCAGCGGCGGGTCATGGCCGGGGAAGCCGCCGCGTTGTTGGGCGGCGCGGCGTAACCTGCATCATGGATGCGCCGCCGCCAGTGCGCGACCCCGCATTTCCGGCGTGGTTGCTGGGCCGACTGAAGCCGTGGCATCTGGTTGTGACGGCGGGCCTGCTGGCCTTTCTGGCGGTCTTCGCCTGGCGGTCCGGACAATGCTGGAAGGATGGCGATTGCAAACAGCATTTGGGCTTTGTCTGCCGCGAAAGAAAATGCGTGAAGCGATAGACGGCCTGGATTCGCCGCCCGGGGTGCGTCTCCTGATCCCCGGTTTTGGGGGATGATGGAATTTGACGCCGGTCTTGCCGGCGTCCCCGCCCGCCAGGCAGGGATGGTGAGGCGGAATTCTTGCGAAACTTGCCCGGGTGGGGGTTACGGGGCACACTCAACCTCTTGAGGGGTGCAAGGATTTCCGGAGGCACGCATGCGCCGTAAGCTGCGGATACTGGCATGGTGGCCCTTGATGGCGTTGATTCCGCTCGCCGCGGGATGCTTTCCGGATACTTCCCTGATCGCGGACAATTACCTTCCGGACAAACCGGCTTCCGTCGCCGCCAACAATGGCGGCGGAACAACGGAGCCCTCCCCGGATGCATCCGTGCTTCCCGATCAGGGGCCGGCCACGGACGCCAATCCGCCGCCCAGCCCCTGTGAAATCGATCTCGATTGCGGAGAGAAAGAGCAATGCGTCCTGAATGAATGCGTTCCCCAGTGCCGGGAAGATCGCGACTGCAAGGACAAGGAAATCTGCGTGAACGGCGGCTGCACCTTGCCCGGTTGCAACAGCAGCGATGAATGCCCCAATGGAGAGCAATGCGAATTCGGCAAATGCATCGCGCGCTGCGCCGTCTCCTGCGAGGGCAAGGAATGCGGGGATGACGGCTGCGGCGGTCAGTGCGGCGATTGCACGGGCGGGAGCCGCTGTGAAACAGGGAAATGCGTCCGTCCGTGTCAGCCGCGATCCTGCGCCGGCCAGGGTCTGGAGTGCGGCAAGGCGGATGATGGTTGCGGCGGATTTCTGGATTGCGGCTCCTGCTCTGGCGGCAAGGTCTGCAATACCGCCGCCAACAAATGCGTCAGCGATTGCACGCCCATCAAATGCCAGGACTTTCCGGATGTATGCGGCCGCCTGCCCGATGGTTGCGGCGGGATTCTCGATTGCGGCGGGTGTCCCGGGGGCAAGTTCTGCAATGATCAGAAGAACCTGTGCGAATCCACCTGCACGCCCAAGAAATGCGAGTCCTCCGTGGTTCAGCTCTGCGGCCCCCAGAGCGATGGCTGCGGCGGAAACATCACCTGCGCGGATTGCAAGGCGCCCCTGACCTGCGGCGGCGGCGGTCAACCGGGCGTTTGCGGCTGCAAGGCGCAGACCTGCCAGGAACGCGGATTCTCCTGCGGCGGCTATCCGGATGGTTGCGGCGGAACCATCAACTGCGGTTCGTGCGCCGCCGGCTCGTGCGTCAACGGGAAATGTGAATGCACGCCGTCCTGCGACGGGAAATCCTGCGGGCCGGATGGCTGCGGCGGGCTGTGTTCCTGCGCCCCCGGAACCTTCTGCGAAAATTTCCAGTGCAAGTCCTGTCCGGTGGGCTGGACCCAGAATCCCGCCAATGGTCACTGCTATTTCGTCTCCAGCCGCAAGGATGGCGCGCTGGCCGCCACGGATGACTGCGTTCGTGTGAAAAAAGCCCATCCGGTTTTCATCAACGACGCCGCCGAGAACGAGTTTGTCGCCGGTCTCTCGGTCGAGTTGATGTGGCTGGGCATGTCGGACTGGCCCACCGAAGGCAAATGGCGTTATTCGCAGGGAACCGAAGTCACGTATTTCAACTGGGCGCCCGGCGAACCCAACAACCAGGGCGATGAGGATTGCGCCATCATCAATTGGGGACAAAAGGGCAAATGGGCCGATGTGGACTGCTTCAGCAAGTTCAAATGGGTGTGCGAACTCGAAAAACCCTGAGAGGCCGTTGAAAAACGCGCCGCCCGCCGGCGCGGTCTTTCCGGGGAGCGCCCCGGCTTTTCAGATGAGCCGGGAAGATACCGGCCGGAAGGTGGAAGTCCCGCGCATGTTCCGGAATCGCACAGACCCTTTGCCGGGACGAAGGGCTGCATTATACTTTCCCTTGCCCGGATGAACGGGCGTAGAGGCTGATACATGGCCACCAGCATATTCGCACCGGTATTTCTTCTTGGCGTGCTGATTTTCGTGCATGAGCTTGGCCATTTTCTGGTGGCCAAGTACTACAACATCAAGGTCACGCGCTTCGCCCTGGGCTTTGGACCCGCGCTGATCCGCTTCCAGAAAGGTGAAACCGAGTACGCCCTGTGCGCCTTTCCGCTGGGGGGGTATGTCAAGCTGGTGGGCCAGGATGAAACCGAGGATATCCCCAGCGAGGACCGGGATCGCAGTTTCTTCGCCAAGCCCCTGTATCAGCGCGTGCTGGTTGTGCTGGCCGGTCCGGCCGCCAACCTGGTCTTTCCGGTGTTGATCCTGTTCGTGGTGTTGCAGTTGCCGCGTCCCATGGATTCATCGGAAGTGGGCAGCGTCATCCCCGGCAGCCCCGCCGGAAAGGCCGGGTTGCAGGCCGGCGACCGCATCCGCGCCATCAATGGCAGGGAGATCAACCTCTGGGACGAGGTGAAGGAGTTGATCGGCGGCGCTCCCGGCCAGGCTGTCGAGATCGTGGTGGATCGGGGCGGCAAGGATGTCGCCCTGAGCCTGACCCCGGAAATCCGCGAGGAGAAGAATATCGCCGGCGATGTGGTCCGCGAGGGGCGGATTGGCGTCGCCCATGTGTACCAGCGCCCCAATATCGGCGTGGTTCCCGGCGGCCCCGCGGCCCGCGCCGGTCTGAAGACCTGGGATCGCGTCCTCGAAATCAACGGCAAGCCGGTGACGTATTTTGAAGAGGTTCCGCGGTTGCTGGAAGAAGCCGGCGCGGCGGCCGTGACGGTCATGGTCGAGCGTCCGGAGAACCTGGAAACGCTGATTCAGCGCAAGCGCATGGACTCCTCCGGCGCCATGCTGAACATGAAAGAGTTGAAATATTCGGCGCCCATCCGCGTGACCTTCAGCCCCGAACTTCAGGACAAGGCCGGGGTCGCCGAACCGGAGTGGGGAATTGAAAGCGCATCCCTCTATGTCCTGGGCGTGGACGTGAACTCTCCCGCCGAGGCCTTGGGGCTGCGCACCGGAGACCGCCTGGAAAGCCTGAATGGCCAACCCTTGCGCTCATTCAGTGATTTTCAGGACATGCTGATGCGCACGCCGGAGGGGGTGTTCCGCCTGCAATGGTCGCGCGCCGCGCCAGCGCAGCCGGGGCTGTTCGCGGAACTGGGTCAACTGGCCGCCGCGGCGCCGCAAACCCCGCGTCCCGGCATTCTGCGCATGGAAGGGGATTACAAAGGTTATCCCGTCACCGCCCGCAATGAACTGGATGAAAACCAGACCCGTTACAAGCCGGGGCTGTATACATTCCTTGATTACAAAGCCCCGGATCCGATCATCTACCGCGCCGGGATCGCCGAGGCCGCTGTCGCCGGGGTGACGCGCACCGTGGAAACCTGCAAGTTGATGGCGCAGGGCATCTGGTGGCTGCTGACCGGCAAGGTCTCTCACAAGCAGGTGGGCGGCCCCATCATGATCTTCAGCATGGCGGGCAAGGCGGCTCAAACCGGTTGGGACGCCTATATCGGCATGATGATCGTCATTTCCATCAACCTGGGCCTGCTGAACCTGTTGCCCGTGCCCGTGCTGGATGGCGGTCATCTCGCCCTGTTCGCCATCGAGGGGGTGCGCCGCAAGCCGCTGTCGCCGCGAATCCGCCATGCGGCGCAAACAGTGGGGCTGGTGTTGCTGATGGCGTTGATGGTCCTGGCCCTCAAGAATGACGTGACCCGCTACCTGATTGGCTGATCGCCGGGGTGGGGGATATCCCGCTCCGTCATGCCGCCTGTTCCGGACCTGATTCCGCCGGAGCCGCGGACGGCGGACTTGGCCGGAAAGCCCGGTCTACCGGTCAATGCCGAGTTTCTTCATCTTCTTGTAGAGGTGGGAGCGCTCCAGGCCCAGTTCGCGCGCGGTGTTGGTGACATGCCACTCATTGCGGCGCAGGGCCGCCAGAATGATCTCCCGCTCGGCGGCTTCCAGTTGCCCGGCCAGGGACCCGGTTCCCGCGGAGACCGGCGCGTTGTCCGGACCTCCCGGTTCGATCACCCGCGCGGCGTCCGCCTCGGTGATGACATCGCCTTCCGCCATGATGGCCAGGCGTTCCATGGCGTTGCGAAGCTCGCGCACATTGCCGGGCCACTGGTAACTGTTGAGCGTCCGCAGGGCGGCTTCGGAAAAGGTTTTGCGGGTCCGTCCATACTCGTCGCAGTAAAAGTCCATATAATGCTCGCACAGCACCCGGATATCCCCCTGCCGTTCGCGCAGCGGCGGGGCGCGCAGCGGAATCACCTTGAGCCGGAAGTAAAGGTCCTCGCGGAACTCTCCCTTCTCAATCAGTTCGCGCAGGTCCTTGTTGGTGGCGGTGATCAGCCGCACATCCACGCGGACGGATTTGGTCCCGCCGACCCGGATGACCTCGCCTTCCTCGATCACCCGGAGCACCTTGGCCTGGGCGGCCAGCGACATGTCGCCGATTTCATCCAGAAACAGCGTGCCGCCATCCGCCCGCTCGAACTGGCCGGGTTTGTCGTTCAGCGCGCCCGTGAATGATCCCTTCATATGGCCGAACAGTTCGCTTTCAATCAGCTCCGAGGGGATGGCGGCGCAGTTGAGCTTGACGAAAGGACCGGCGCGGCGCTTCGACCCCTCATGGATGGCGCGGGCGATCAATTCCTTGCCCGTGCCGTTTTCGCCGGTGATGAGCACCCGGCCGTTGGTGGGCGCCGCGCGGTCAATTTCACTGGCCAGGGCCAGCATCTGCGGGCTTTGGCCCACCAGTTTGTAACGGCTCGCCAACTCCCTGCGGATGCGTTCGTTCTCCTCCCGCAACTCCCGCATGGAGATGGCGTTCTTGGCCATCATCAGCACGCGATCGCTGCTCAGGGGCTTTTCGAGAAAATCATAGGCTCCAAGCCGGGTCGCGCGGACCGCGTCGTCAATGGTCCCATGCCCGCTCATGATCACCACTTCCAGACCCGGACGGGCGTTCTTGATCTTTTCCAGCGCCGTGAGTCCGTCCATTTCCGGCATGCGAATATCGAGAAAGACCAGGCCGACGTCGCGTTCAGCCGCCATGCGCACGCCTTCCGCGCCGCTCGCGGTGGTCAGCACGCGATACCCCTCGATTTTCAGGGTCTGGGACAGCGAGGACCGGATGCCTTCTTCGTCATCCACGATGAGGATGGCTGGTTTCATTCCTTCAACATAGCCATCCCCAGGCCGCGGCGCCACTCCTTTCCACGCCTTGCGCCGCTGTCCATCCCCGCTCCGCGCAGTTCACCTCAATGACGGGCGCGCCTGCGCGGGGCGCGCGGCGCTGATGATCCATCGCGCCCTCGTGCTTGCCCGCTTTCCTACGCGCCTCCCCGCGAAGGGGCGGTTTTTGCGGCCGGGGCGTGTCACCTTGAATGGTGACAAAAGGTGACAGGGCGCGGGTTTTGGTCGCTTGCAGGTCCGCGGAAAATCAGCGGAAAGCCGATTTTTGTCCGGATGCCCATGAAAATCACCATAATCAGGGATGAGCATGGGGAGGCGAGCGCCAACCTGGTCTCGCTCCATCGCTCAAAGATGAACATGGGGCGAAAGCACGTGGCCTCGCTCCGCCGTTCAAAAATGAACGGGGGCAAACGGGAAGAACGTGATCCCGCCCCGGCGAAAGGAGCCCTCTGAAAGGAGAATCACATGATTGACAAATTCACGATATCCGTCCCGGGCGTGTTGGTCGCCGCCATCGCGGCGGCGCTCGCGGCGGTGGGCGGACGATGCAACGCCTGGCTGCGCGCGGGAGTTTTCTCCGCCGTCCTGTTGACGAAACGTCATGATGACGTTCCGTCAATGGAGCAATTCGATCTCCGCAAGTTCCAATCCTCGACTCTTCACCACGTTCTTCCGGCGGCGATCCGCGAAACGCATTTCGATCACAAAATGATTGCGGCGCAGCGCGGCGCCGGCGGCGGGGATGACACGCGAATCCGCGCGGAGACTGGCGTTCACGGCGATGCGGAAAATCCGGCGCAACGAAAAAATCCCGGACGTTTCTGCGGATACGAGCGCCGCGATCTGGTGACGGTGTGGGAGAACGGCCATCCGCATACGCACGCGCTGCGTCCGCCGTCGCCGCTGCCGGGCGAGGATATGCTGCCGATGCGGCTTATCCGCGAATGGCCGCTGCTGCCGGAATGGCTGGTCGAGCACGATCCGTATCAGGAGTTGTTGAGTGAAGACGAGCGCGTGTTTTCGCATTTCCGCAAGCCGCTGTATCGCGCGCTCGCGGTCGGAAAATGCGCGTGGTCCGATCTGTTTCTCGCCAACGACGATTCGTACGAGCGCGACGACACGCGCGCCTCGCTTTTCGGGCGCGATGCGTTCGTGCGGCATCCCATTCTCGGCATGCGCTGGGGGCTGATCCGCCGCGCGGTGGCCATTTAC
>JAJVIH010000029.1 GCA_022072125.1 Myxococcota bacterium
TCCGGACGGAACAGTGATCCGCAACCAGGCGCTGGTGCGCGGCGTGGAAAGCCAGGCCAGAACCGACAATCCGCTGACTCCCGCGATCAAGGGCGATGCGACGGTGGTGGTGGTGGGCCGCGGCGCCGATCTGTCGGCGGCGGTGAAAAGGGTATTCCTGGCGCGCGATTCGGGCGTCACCGGCGTGGCCGAAATTGGTGATGTGGCGCGCTACCAGATTCAGGTGGTGAACGGCGGCAATGTGGCGGCGCGGCGGGTCAAGCTGCTGGACCCAATCCCCGATGCGGGCCGTTATTTGACAGGCAGTTGCGTGGTGGATGGCCGGCGCGCCACCGATCAGAACGACGCGCCCGCGGATGGCGTGCAGTTCCTCTCCCGCGAGGGGTTGCGCGGAACCATCGAGTGGCTGGTGGGCGATTTGGCGCCGGGTCAGAGCCGCGAACTGCTGTTTGACGCCGAGATCCTGCAGGAGCCCGTGATCTCGAACCAAGGCGTGGTTTCCGCCGAAGGACTGCCGGAAGAACCGACCGACGCCGACGGCAATGACAGCAACGGCGATCAGCCGACGGTGCTCAGCGTGGGGCGCAACTCCATCGCTGGTTTGCAGGTGATCAAGTCCGCCGAGGATCTGAATGGCGGCGTGGTGGAGTCCCTTGATGACATCCGCTTTGTGTTGACCTTGGCCAACAACAGCGGCGAGCGCCTTGCCGGAGTGGAACTGCTGGACTCCATCCCCGCGCGCATGACCTTCCGCACGGGCAGCGCGCTGGCTCCCGCCGGCGTCAGTGTGGATTTCGCACCGCCGCCGCGCGGAGACAACCAGCGCGGCCTGATGCGCTTCGCCAATATCACGCTGGAGCCAGGCCAGTCGCTGGAATTCGCTTTCACTGCGCGGGTGGATGTGGACGTGAAAACCGGAGACGCCCTTGTCAACCGCGCCGCCGCCATCTGGAATACGCAGCGTGTGGAATCCAACCCCGTCACGTTGACGGCGGGCGCTGCGGTGGGCTCCGCCGGCGTGGGCGGCGTGTTGTATATCGAAACCGGCGGCGCATCCTCGGGTTACAACGGCGCGCCGCTGGCGGAAGGCGGAGATTTGCCCCTGCCGGGTTTCCAGGTGGTGCTGGAACGGGTTAACGCGGGCTCCCCCACCGGGGCCACAAGCCCGTTGCGCAAGGGTGTTTCAACGGACGCCGCCGGACGCTTTCTGATCGGCAACGCGCCGCCGGGAAATTACGTATTGCATTATTATTCCAGCGGCGGCGCGCGTTTTGGAACCGTGTTGCTGGACGAACTCAAGGCGGGAGAGACGCGCACGCTCGATATCGCCGCGAACACCACGGGCCGCCTGTACAATGTGCGCACTGGCCAACCCATTGCGGGAGCGCGCCTGACCCTGATTTACGATCGCGATGATCCGCGCAAGCCGGGGGAGCCCGTCGCCGCGAGCGATCTTCCCGTGGGCCAGCAGGGACAGATGACGGATTTCACAGGCTTCTACCGCTTTGATCTGGAGCCCGGCCGCCGCTACGCGGTCCAGGTTGATCCGCCCTCGTCCGGGTTGATCTTCCCATCGTCCATCAGGCCGCCCCGCGCCGCCGCCTTCAACCCCGGCGGCGACGCCGGGGTGGATTCGCGCGCGATTCCCAGCGCTGAGGCGGACTCGCCCTATGTCATCCGTTTTCAGCTTGACACAGGCGACGCGCAGCCCACCCGCAACCACATCCCGCTGGATCCGCTGCGCGAGTTGGTGCGCATTGAAAAGAAGGCCAACAAGCAGGAGATCACCCTGGGCGATATCGTCACCTACGTGATCCGGCTGGACAACAAGGCGTCGTCGGACATCACGATTGATCCGTCGAGCGGACGCGGCGGCGTCTCAATCGTGGATGCGATTCCGCGCGGCTTCAAATACGTCAAGGGCAGCGCGCAATACGCCAGCGGGCTGGGGCCGCAGCGCGTGATCCTCTCCAGCGGCGATCCGGAAGGCGCGGAACTGTTGCGGTTTGGTCCCTATGTCCTGCCCGCTTCCTCCAGCGTGACCCTGCGTTACCAGCTTGTGGCGGGATCCGGCGTCAAGCCCGGCGAATACGTGAACCGCGCCATCGTGCAGGGCGATGGCGGAGCCGTCTATTCGAACGAGGCGCGCGCGACGGTTCGCGTCATCCAGGACCCCGTCTTCGATCAGAACATGATCACCGGCAAGGTCTTTTGCGACGATGATGGCGACGGTTTCCAGGATGACGGCGAGCCAGGAATTGGCGGCGCGCGCATCTACAGCGAGGAGGGAGATGAGTTGATCACCGATGTGGCGGGCCGCTACCACATCAGCGCGCTCAACCCCGGCTACCACCTGATCAAGATTGACGCCAATTCACTGCCGCCGGGTGCGGAAATGATCTCGGAAACCGCGTTTGGCATGAATTTCACCCGTGGCTTGAACTTCAAGGTCAACTTCGCGGCGCGTTGCCAGTGGGATCGCCTCAAGCCCCAGCGGGTGTTGCCCAGAGGGGCTTCCAGTTTTGATCCGCGCGCGGTGGTGGAGGTGTGGAAGGACCCCGCCAGCGCAGTGATTCGCGGCGAGCCGGCGGCGTTTCCAGCCGCGGAGGTGGTGGTGCGGCAAGCCGGAGAATCGCGTTCGTTCGACGACACGCGCGGGCGGCGTTTTGTCGCGCCCGCAGGCGGAAAGACTCCTCCCATCGTCGCATACACCCGCGCCCCCGCGAAGAAACATCCGGTGAGCCGCTGGGAGTTGCTGATCGAAACACCATCGGGAGAAACCGTCTGGCGCACGGCGGGCGATGGCGCGCCGCCGGCGGAAATTCCGCTGGATGGCGCCGCGTTGCGCGCCCGCGTGACCGCTCACGGCGCGGTGTTTCTGGCGCGCTTGCGCAACCACCATGCCCATGGCGTGACGGCGGAATCGGCGCCCGCGGCGTTCGCGCTCTACGAGGAGGGCGAACTGGAACTCTACCGCGCCAACTGGTCCCAGGGCGCTTTTGGCGAAGACATGACTTCGCTGGCCCCCAGCGCGGCGGCCGAATTGAGCGGATTGTCCGCCATCCTGCGCAAGGAAAATCCCGCGAATGTCTTCGCGGTGCTGGAGGCCCATACCGATTCCGCCAGCGGCGCGGACGCGGCGAAAATCCGCACGGGCAAACAACTCGAAACGGTGGCGTCGCAACTGCGGATGCTGGGCGTTCCCGCCGCCAACATCACCCTGCGCAACCTGGGCGCGGATCAACCCGTCGCGGATGACACGAATGTGCGCGGGAGGATCGCCAACCGCCGGTTCGGCATTCGCATTCATTCATCCAGGATGGCCGGCGCGGCCCCCAGTCCGCCCCGGCCCCCGCCCGCGCTGGCGATCATCAACGGCGAAAATATCGGCATGGACGGCGCCGCATCCGCATCCCGCACGTTGGAACTGCAGCCGGGCGCCACGTTGCTGGTGAAACTGCATGACGGGGCCGGACGCGCCTGGACCCTGGCCCGCAGGCGGACCACCGGCGGCGGTTTCCAGATTGAAGAACCAGCCGCCCTCGCCCCGCGCGATGTGGTCTCCGTGGATTTACGCGGGAAGGAGATCGCCTGGGGAGCCTCGCGCGTGTCTCTGCCGCCGCGGAATCATGAATGCACGGTGTCCGGTCTGGATGTTTTTGGACGAGCCCGCCTGGAGGATGGAAAGTTGTCCGCGCCGCTGGAGATCGCCATCGCGGACGTCCCGGATGGCGCGGCGTCGTGGAGCGTGCGCATCGAGCCCGATGGCAAACCGGTTTTTTCCCGGAGCGGGACGGAAACGCCCGCGAAGGTGATTTGGCGGGGGGAAGGATTGAACCAGGTTTCCCGGCCTGATGACACAGTGTTCCGGGCGGTATGCGAGGTTTCGCATGGCGGCGGCGTCCGGGTCAGCGTTCCTTCCGCGCCCTTTGGATTGCGTCCGCCGGAGGAAGAGGAACAGCGCGAATGGATGATTTCAGCGGATGAATTTGACGAAGGCGGCAGCGCCGTCCGCGCGCGGCTGAAATTCCGCCTGCGGGAAGCGAAAAAGATCATGGACCGTTTCCCGGCGGAGCCCTTCATCATCGAGGTTCATCACGACGACAGCCTGCCGCCGGACAAGGCGCTGGAGTTGACCGCGGCGAGGGCGGCCGCGGTGAAAGAGACGCTGGCTGGCATGGGCGCCGCCGCGGACCGGATGACCGCAATGGGAAAGGGCATGGAGAATCCGGTCACCGCCAACCGCGACGGCATCAGCAGGCAGGTCAACCGGCGCATTGTGATCCGAGCCGCCCGCGGCGCCGATGAAGCGCTCAAGCCCCTTCCATCGCTCGCCGCCACGCCCACGGTGACCATCGGCGATCTGCGCGCAAGCGCCGCCACGGCCCCGGTGATCGCCATGCCCGTGCAGGCGGCGGAAGGCGCCACCATCACCGTGCGGATGGTGGACAGCCGCGGCGTCGAAACCATTGCATCCATCGCGCCGCCGGCTGATCCGGCGGGCGCCGCCGCCCGGCGCATGGAAGAACAGTTGCGCAAATCCACGGCGGCCAGTCTGGAAGTCGAATTGCCGCCCGCCGGCGTGGTGAAGTCGGATACGGTGTTCATCCGCGGCTTCACCGATCCAGCCAACCAGTTGCTGATCAACGGCCAGAAGGCGGAGATTGACGAAGATGGTTTCTTTGCGGCGGAGGTCCCGCTCCCCAAAAACACCGGCAAGCTGACCATCGCCAGCGTGGACAAGGATGGCAACGAAGCCGTGGTCGAACGCGAATACCTGGTGGAGCGGGATCGCTGGTTCCTGCTGGCGCTGGGCGATGGCCTGCTGGCGGGTTCCGGAACCCGCCTCGACGGCTTGAGCAAGGCGACCACAGCGCGCCTGGCCAACGACAGCATGCTGCTGCATGGGCGCCTGGTGCTGTATCTGCGCGGGCAGTGGGAAAGCGAGGGATTGATCAGGAAAGGCGGGCTGACGGCGCATCTCGACACCGCCAAGCAGCGGGAACGGGAGTTTTTTCAGCTTGTGGATGATCCCGACCGCTACTACCCCATCTACGGCGACTGGGCGCGGGAGCGGCGCGATGTCAACGCCCGCGACAAACTGTACCTGCGGTTTGACGCCAACAACTCGATGGCGCTGGTGGGCAACTACCAGACCGAGTGGAATGACGCGGATCTGATGCGTTTCGAGCGCTCGTACTACGGCGCCAAATTCGACTTCAACGAGACGCTTGCGGAACACTACAAAACCCGGGTTCGCGGTTTCGGCGCGATGGGCGATCGCGCGGTCCAGCACCGGCGTTCGGAACTCGCCTCGACCGGCGGAACGGTTTATTTCCTGCGCGATCGCTTCCTGATGGAAGGTTCGGAAGTATTGACGGCCGTGGTGCGCGACCGCGACACCGGCATGAAGTTGTACTCCCGCCAACTGGAGCGGCAGACCGATTATGTAATTGATTACATGGAAGGCCGGGTGATTCTGAAGCAGCCGATCAATTACGCGCTGGCCGGTGATCGCGCATTCAACGCCGCGGGCCCCCGCAATCTCGCCGGACATCCGGTGTTCATCGGCGTCGAGTATGATTTTGTATCGCCCGCAGGCAGCGATCGGGCGTCGTTCGGCCTGCACCTGCGCGAAACCTTCTTCGATACCTTGACCGTGGGCGGCGGGTATATCCGCGAGGGAAGGGGCGCGGGCGACGACTATCACCTGATTGGCGGCGAACTGGGCCTGCAGTTCTTCAAAAAGACGCGGGTGCGCGCGGAATTCGCCCACAGCATTTCGCAGGACGCCCAGTCCTGGTACTCGGCGGATGGCGGTCTTACCTACGCGCCGATGATCGGTAACGAGGACATCAACCTGTTGTCCGCCGCCGGGCTCGACAATGGCAACGCCTTCAAGCTGACTGGCGAGGGCGAAGTGGGCGAATACATCGGCCGGTCTGGTGACTACCTGAAGTACCGCGGCTATTTCCAGAAGGTGGACCCCGGATTTTTCGCTGGTGCGATGCGCATCGAACAGGGGTTCCTCAAGTTCGGCGGCGAAGGTCAATACAGCATCACGGACGCGGACAGCATCGCCCTGCGCCATGACTCGTTGTGGGCGAACCGCCCTGCGGTGGGCAATGCGGCCGCGGCCGATTCATCGCGCCATATGTCGTCGGCCATATACCGGCGTAAGCAGGGCGCCTGGAACTTCGCTGGAGAGTTCGCGCATACGTACTGGAGCGATCCGGTCATCAACGGCGGCGTTCATGGCGACGCCATCGCCGGCGGCGTGGGCTACCGTTTCAACCCCACCTGGTATGTATTCGGCGAGCAGGAAGTGGTTCTGCACGGCGATGAGTTCCGTTACCCCTCCATCGCCGATCAGTTCACCACCACGGCGGGAGTCAATGTTCAGATCACCCAGTGGCTGCAGGGCGAACTTGCGGAAAGCCTTCGTCCCTCCGGCGACAACGCCACGTCCGCCGGCCTGAAAATGAAATGGTCCGACAAGATGGATGTCTACGCGCGCGAGCGGTTCTCGCAGCGATCCGGCCAGTTCATCAGCACCACCATTTTCGGGGCCAGCGACGAACCGGCGAAGGGCTCCCGCACATACGGCGAATACCAGATTGACGCCACCGGCAAGGGCAATGTGGATCGCGCCGTGCTGGGCATGAACAACCGCTGGGAGTTGTCCAGGGGCTGGTTTTTGTCGGCCAATTACGAGCGGCAGCAGGTGGTGGGCAACTACGCCGCGCTGCTCAACCCCGGCGGTCCGGAGGGGCGCGGCCTGGCCGGCGGACAATCTCCCCAGAACCTGCTGAATCCGGGACCGGCGCTGGATGGCGTGGCGACCGATCCGCTCTCCCGGTCATTCGGCCAGGCCATCCCATTGGGATTTGCTCAGGGAGATTCCTCGCGTGATGTGCTCAGCACCGGCGTGGAGTTTCTCAAACCAAAGCTGTTGCAGACCTCGGCGCGGCTGGAGTTCCGTTACGACAATGGCGATGAGCGCTTCGGCGGATCGGATCGCTTCCAGTTTGTCACCGCCAATGGAATCCAGGCGTTTCTGAACCGCGATTTCTCGGTTTTCACCCGGCTCAACTACGTCCACACCCACAACCTCACGCTCAGCCAGATTGAGGCGCGGGTGATGGAATTGACCACCGGCTTCGCCTTGCGTCCGGTCCGCCACGACTGGGTGCAGTTCGTGGTCAAATACACCCGGTTGATTGAAGAGGCGCCGCTGGCCCGGAATGACTTCACACCGGATTCCGCCGTGTCGGATGTCTTCAGCATCTCCCCCCTGTTTGAAACCCCGTTCCGGCTGCAGATCGCGGAGAAAGTGGCCATCAAGCACATGAAGGAAAGCCTGGACGGAACCTCCGTCAGCCCGAGCGTGACCCTGTTGTGGATCAACCGCGTCAACCTGCACCTGTGGCTGCGCAAGATTGATTTGGGCGGCGAATACCGGATGCTGACCAACTTCCTGGCGAACGACCGGGAAAGCGGCTTCCTCGCGGATATCTCCTGGCTGCCGGTCCAGTATGCCCGTGTCGCATTTGGGTATAACTGGACGCGCTTCACCGACAACGAATATTCGCGCCATGATTTCGACGCCAGCGGGTTCTTCCTGCGGGTGAGCGGGCAATACTGATACAGACGCCTCTTGCGCGGGCGCGAACCGCCTGCATGTGATTGCTTTGGCTTTCATCCAGGGGTATTCTTTTACGCAGGCCCATGCAGGATAGGTATATCATGGCGGAACCAGCGGAAGTCCGGAATATCAAGGTACTGGTCGTGGATGACGAGGCGATGATCCGCGAGATTCTCACTGATTTCCTGGAAGTCGAGGGATACGTGGTTCACGCCGCCGGCAATGGCCGGGAAGCCATCGAGGCCCTGGATCGCGAGCCTTACGACCTGGTGCTGTCCGACCTGAAAATGCCGGAACTCGACGGCCTCGCCCTGCTGTCCCATATCCATGAGCGCGAACTGGACCCGGTGGTGGTGATGATGACCGGCTTCGGCACGGTGGAGACCGCCATCGAGGCGATGAAAAAGGGCGCCTTCGATTATATCCTCAAGCCGTTCAAGGTGGAGGAAGTGATCCAGGTGATGGAGCGCGGCCTCGAACGCAAGCGCCTGATCCGCGAGAATATCCAGCTCAAGGAAGCGGTCACCCTGTACAAACTCACCGAGGCGATTGGCTCCACGCTGTCGCTGAACCGCGTCCTCGATCTGGCGATGAAGGTGGTGGAAGACGAGCTTTCGCCGGATTTCACCGCGTTGTGCTACCGGGACAAGCCATCCCGGCCCATCGAACTCCGCCTCACCCGGACGCCGAAGAGCGGCGGACTCAAACTGACCTTGGGCGAGGAGCATTTCGGCCGCCTGCAACAATTCGTGGACGCGGACGCGCCGATTCTGCTGAACAACGAACATGTGGGTATCGTGCTGGAAGGCGCGGGCGAGGATGTGGCCCGTGCGCGGTCCTTCATGGCCGTTCCCCTGCGCATGGACGGCAAACTCAGCGGCTACCTGTGCGTGGGCAGCGCCAACCCCAACCGCCGCTACAACGAGGGGCAGCGCCGCCTGCTGGCGATTATCGGCTCCAAGGCGGGCATCGCCATTGACAACGCCCGTTTGTACGAAGACCTCAAGCGCATGTTCCGCGAGACCATCCAGGGGCTCGCCATGGCGCTGGAGGCCAAGGATGATTACACCCGCGGCCATTCCGACCGGGTGACCGAGTATAGCCGCATGATCGCCATCGGCATGAAGCTGCCCCAGCGCGACGTGGAAATCATCACCAATTCGGGCCTGATGCACGACATTGGCAAAATGGGCATCGCGCCGGAGGAGTTGCACAAACCGGGCAAGCTCACCGACGACGAATACGAGCGCCTGAAGAAACACCCGGAAATGGGCGCGCGCATCCTGGGCCCGGTGTCCTTCCTGGAAGAAGTGGTGCCCGGAGTGATTCACCACCATGAACGCTGGGATGGCCAGGGTTACCCCGCCGGCCTGAAGGGAGAGGAAATCCCCCTCCCCGCCCGGGTGCTGGCGGTCGCGGACGCCTACGACGCCATGACTTCTGACCGCTCCTACCGCAAGGCGCTGGGACACGACATGGCGGTCTCCGAACTGCGCAAACATTCCGGCACGCAGTTTGATCCGCGGATCGTCGAGGTCTTCATTCACGAAATCGAGCGGCTGCGGCTCGGCATGACACAGGCGGCCTGAAAGCATGCAAAAAGGAATATTCATCAGCAACATGGCGGTAGCGCTGGTATCCGCCATCCTCATGATGTTTTTCGCGGAGAAGGGGGGGGGATGGGCGGTCATGGGCGTGGTGCTGGCGGTGCTCCTCGCCGCATTCGTCTCCTCCATGGTGTCTTCATACGCCAACCGCAAGATGGAAATGCTGGCGGATATCGCCGCGCGGATAGGCCAGGGCGACCTGACCGCGCGGGTGGATACCCTTCAGGGGCTCAATTCAAAGGACGAATTCGGGAAGCTGGCCAGCAGCATCCAGTCCATGCTCGACAAACTGCGCACCCTGGTGGCGCAGATTTCCGACACCTCCGAGGAGTTGGGACAAAGCTCCCGCCAGCTTGAGCCGCGGGTCGCCGAAGTCAAAAAAGGCAACGAAACCGTCGGCGCGCTGATGAAGGAAATCGAGGAAGCGGCGGTGCAGCAGCGGAATATGATCCGCGATATTTCGCAGACGCTCAGCCGCATGGCCCGTTCCATCGGCGATGCGGCGCTGTCCGCCAACGACGGCGCGCGGCAGGGCATCAGCGCTTCGGAGGCGGTGCAGGGCGGCACCCACGACGCCCGGCAGACCGTCGCCACCATTCAGGCGGTGTTCCAGCGCGTGGAACAGTCGGTCTCGCGCGTGGAACAGTTCAACCAGAAGAGCACCGAGATCAACAAGTTCAGCATGTTGATCACTCACGTCGCCCAGCAGACCAACCTGCTGGCGCTCAACGCCTCTATTGAAGCGGCGCGCGCGGGCGAAAACGGCCGTGGTTTCGCGGTGGTCGCCGAGGAAATCCGCAAGCTGGCGGCCAATACCTCGAAATCGGCGGAACAGATCAACCGCGTGGTGGAAGAACTGAAGGCGGAGAGCGACGGCGCGCTCAAGGCCCTGCGCGAAGGTCAGGCGGAACTGGCCAAGGGGCGCGCCGAAATGGAGCGCCTGATCGCCAATCTGGAGCACGTCGTCCAGAAGGTCCGCGACACCGCCAAGGTCATCGAACCCATCTCCATCAACGCCCAGGAACAGCTTCGCGACGCGGAAAAGATCGTGACTTCCATGGAGGAGGTCAGCACCTTTGTCAGCGGCAATGAACGGGCGACCCGCATTGTGTTGACCAATACCGGCGACCAGACCGCCAGCATCGAAGATATCGCCGAAATGGCGCATGCCCTCAATCAGCTCGCCCGCAAGCTGGAGGACGGGGTCAGCCGGTTCGCCATCCGATGAATGACGCGCCCAAGATTGTCGTGGCCATTGGCGGCTCCACCTATTTTGTGGATGTCAACCAGGTGGAGAGGGTGATCATCCTGGAAAAGGTGTCGCCGGCGCCGCTGGCGCCCGCGGCGGTGGCGGGCATCGCCGTGGATCGCGGCAATGTGGTGACGCTGTTTGATCTGGACGCCTGGGTGAAAAAAAGCGCTCCTGCTTCTCCGCCGCGGATGGCCATGGTGCTCCGGCGCGGCGACCGCAACCTGGCGATTGTCATCAACGAAGTGCTCGGCACGGCGGGATTCGAGAGTTTACGCGAGGGCGTGCAGTCCCCAGCGGCGGAACTGCTGGGCGAAAGTCTGGTCAATCTGGGGGAGGTGCGGGAACGTCCCATGACCGATTGGGGCGGAGCGCTGGAACTTGATGTGAACCGGGTGATGGATGATATTGTCATCAAGATAGCGAGCATTGTGGATGCACGCGTCCGCTGGCGCAATCCGGGGGCGAACTGAGGGAATATGGCCAAGCGAATACTCATCGTGGATGACGCGCAGTTCATGCGGGAGATGATCCGGGATATTCTGGAAGGAGACGGCTACGAAATCTGCGGCGAGGCGGAAAACGGCGAGCAGGCCATCGAAATGTGGCAAAAGCTCAAGCCCCATCTCACCACCATGGATATCGTCATGCCGAAGATGAGCGGCATCGAGGCGACCCGGCGCATCCATGAACTGGATGGTGATTCGAAAATCGTGGTGTGCAGCGCGCTGGGGCAGGAGAGCATGGTGATCGAGGCCATTGAGTCGGGCGCCTGCGAATTCATCGTCAAGCCGTTCTCCGGCCCTGAACTGCTCAAGGTGGTGCGCAGCATCATTGGCCCATCGCAGGAGGGATAACCCTCCCATGGATCTGTCCCGGTACAAGAAGCTCTTCATCTCCGAGTGCCGGACCAGCATCTCGAATACCTATAATCTGATAGACACGCTTTCGCAGGGATCGGGCGGGTCGCAGGATGTTCATGAACTGTTCCGGCATATGCACTCCATCAAGGGCATGTCGGCGACCATGAGCTATGAGCCCCTGGTCACCCTCGCCCACGCGATGGAAGCCGCCTGCGATCCCTACCGCCGCAACGACAAGATACCCACCAAGCCGTTTCTGCGTCTGTTGATCGAGGCCATGGCCATCGTGGAACGCACGGTGGACGCCATCGAACAGCAGGGAACCTGCCCGACCCTGTACAACAAGGAAACCCTGGACGCCCTGCAGAAGCACGCCATCAACGCCGAACGGCAGTGGACGGTGACTCCCTTGCCCGATATCGGTCCGGCGGAAGATGCGCCGCTCGTGGAAGACGGATGGATTCTCACCATCCGTCTGAGCGAAACCTGCAAGGCGCCTTCCCTGCGGGCGTTCCTGATCCTGCGGGCGTTCATCGCCCTGGATGCGGGTTGCGTGTCGGTTCCCCCCGAGGAAGACCTGCGCAAGAACAAACTCACCACGGATTCATTCATCATCCGGATTCCGGGCAAGGTGGCCGAGCAGGAGATCCAGCGCGTCATCGCCAACATGCCCGATGTGAAGGAAAGCTCCCTGGATCGCCGGGGGCGCACCACGCCCAAATCATCCGACAGGCCGGTTTCGCGTCCCGAAACCCCCCGGGCGATTGAGCCGCCGTCGCCTCCGCGTCCGGAAGGTGAAGCGCGCCAAGTTCTGCCGCGTGAGATGCGCGTGGACGCCGAACGGCTGGACCATATTCTCGAAATGGTGTCGGCGCTGATGATCTACAAATCACGCCTGGAGACCATTCTCGGCGAGGAGGCTTCCAACGAAGCGCGCCAGGAACTCGACAGCATCCATCGCGAACTCCAGAATCTTTACGACGGCGTGCTTGTGATCCGGCTTGTCTCCATGGGCGCCTTGACCGAACGGTTGCCCTCGGTGGCTTCAGACCTGGCGCGCAAACTCCACAAGCAGGTCAACCTGGAGGTGCGGGGCGAATCCATCGAGGTGGACCGTTCCGTGGTGGAAATGCTGGCGGCGCCCATCATGCACCTGCTGCGCAACGCCATTGATCACGGAATTGAAAGCCCGGAAGAGCGCAAGGCGGCGGGCAAACCATCCACGGGGACCATCCGTTTCGAGGCCCAGCGCGTGGATGGGAATCTCGTGCTGCGCATTGACGATGATGGGCGTGGGCTGGACACGCGGGCCATTGTGGAGCGGGCCATCCAGAAGGGGGTCATCAACGCCCAGCAGGCGGCCGTGCTGACCGAACAGCAGGCGTTTGATTTGATCTGCCACCCGGGGCTGTCCACCCGGTCGGAGGTGACCACCATCAGCGGCCGCGGAGTGGGGATGGATGTCGTCAAGGCCACCGCCGAACGCCTGCGCGGGCGTTTGTCCATCCACAGCAAACACGGAAAAGGGACCGTAATCACCATCGAGATTCCGACCACGGTGGCCATCGTGCCGGCGCTTCTGGTCGAGGTGGGGGCGCAACAGATTGCGGCGACCATCTCGCGTATTGTCACCACCTGGCAAACCCCCGCCAGTGAGATGCAGGACCGGGCGTTCGTGGATATCGTGCCCTTGGGCGTGGTGATTCCGCGGCTTTCGCTGGCCTCGATGCTGGGGTTGCCGGAACCGGCGCCCAATGGAACGGATATCCATTCCTTTATTGTGGTGGATGGCCCAGGCGGACAGGTGGCGATTGAGGTGGACCGCCTGATCCGGCAGATTGACCTTGTCGCCAAACCACCAGATGAAATCCTGCGCCGCATCCCCGGCATGTCCGGATCGGCGATTCTGGGCAGCGGCGAACCGGTGATGATCTTCGACCTGTTCCGGTTGCTGGAATATGGCGCGGCGGCGCCGGTGAACTGAACCCTGGCTGCTTTTCTCCATGTACAAATCCGTTATCCGCCCGTGCCTGTTCATGCTGGAAGCGGAGCAGGCTCATGAACTGACCCTGCGCGCGGTCGAATGGACGCAGCGGTTGCCTCCCGCCTTGTGGCTGCTGGGACTGGGCGCTCGCGCGCCGGAGGTTCTTTCGGCGGAAGTGATGGGGCTGAAATTCCGCTCGCCCGTGGGCGTGGCGGCGGGACTGGACAAAAACGGCGTTGGGGTTCCGTTCTGGCGGACCCTCGGGTTTGGATTCTCCGAACTGGGCACCGTCACCCCGCGTGCGCAAAAAGGGAACGAGCGCCCGCGGCTGTTCCGGGTGGTGGAGGAACAGGCGGTGGTGAACCGCCTGGGTTTCAACAACGAAGGCGTGGAAAAACTGGTCCAGCGGCTGCAACGGCTTCATGCGCGATGGCGCCAGAATTTTCCCGTGGGGGTGAATATTGGCAAGAACCGGGACGTTCCGGTGGAAAAAGCGGTGAATGACTACCTGCACGGGTTGAGGCTGGCAGCGGAACATGGAGATTATATCACCGTCAATATCAGTTCTCCCAATACCCCGGGCCTGCGCAACCTGCAGCAGGGCGGCCTGCTCGACGAACTGCTGGCGGGGGTGTCGGAAGAGCGCAAACGGCAGGAAACCCGCCTGGGGCGCGCCGTGCCGGTGGCGCTCAAGGTTGCGCCCGATCTCGACGAAAAAGAAGTGGATCGCGTGGCGGCCAGCGCGCTGGAACATGGTGTTTCTGCACTGATCTGCACCAATACCACCACCTCGCGCACTCCCCTGTCGGAGAAATACGCCGATGGCGGGCTGTCTGGCAGGCCGTTGTTCCCCTTGTCCACCCGGGTGTTGCGCGGCTTCCACCAGCGGTTGCGGGGCAGGATTCCCCTGATTGGCGTGGGGGGGGTGTCTTCCGGAGCGCAGGCCTACGCCAAAATCAGGGCGGGCGCCTCGCTGGTCCAGATCTATACCGGCATGATCTACGAAGGCCCGTTTCTGGCCCGGCGCATCAACCAGGACCTCGCGGCCCTGCTTCAAAAGGATGGTTTGAAGTCCATCGGCGAGGCGGTGGGGGCGGACGTGGCCTGAATCCCGGGAGTTCCCACCGGGAATGAGAGAAAACTCTCAACATCACGTCCCTTTTCCGGGCTAAAAAGAGCATTCCCGCGCGGGAATGACAGGCAGGACCTGCCCTGTGGAATTGCTTGCATCATCCTGCGTTCGCACATATAACACGCGCCGTTTCCGGCCTGCCCCGGAGTCAAGCATCTTCGCTGGAGGAGTCCCATGGCATTTGTGATCGCGGAACCCTGCATTGGCGTGAAAGACAAGGCTTGTGTGCTGGTTTGCCCGGTGGACTGCATTTACGAGTCTGACGACCAGCTCGTGATCAATCCCAATGAATGTATTGACTGCGGGGCCTGCGAACCCGAGTGCCCGGTGGACGCCATCTTTGATGAGGTGGAACTGCCGGATCAGTGGAAAGACTTCACCGAGAAGAACGCCAAGTGGTTTGACGCGCACCCCGACGCCCAGCCCTGTACTTCGCGTCCGGAGTAAGCGGTTCGCGCATGACATCCCCCGGCGGCCGCCGCGCCTCCGGGGGATTGTTTTTACCACCCTGTCCATTCCTGGTTCCTCCCGCCGCGCGCGGAAGGCGATGGAACATGCTGGTTTGATTCATCGTCCCAATCCGGTTTAATCTGCGCCGCTATTCTTGGGGTGCGAACGAGGTCGAAAGGCATGAACATCCGGTTGGACCAGTTCATTGATATGCGGCGCGCGGCGGTGTTGGCGTGGGTGGTGTTTGCAACCGCCTGCGGAGGCAACCAGTCTCTTCCCAGCGATGGCGGCGGGGGATTTATTCCTCCGGCCAGTGATAGCGGCGGGGGCGGCGGCGGGAATACGGTCCGCTCCTGTGAAACCGACAAGCAGTGCGTCGAATTCAATCAGGTGTGCGGTCCCAGAAAACTCTGCGTGGATTGTGTGACGGTCAAGGATTGCAAGGAAGGCCAGGAATGTCTGGGCGGCCGGTGCCAGACCCTCGTCAAATGCCAGTCCTCCAAGGATTGCGCCGCGTCCAAACAGGTTTGTGACACCTCGCGCACCTATTGCGTGGACTGCATGACCGCCGCGGATTGCGCCCCGAACCAGCTTTGTGAAGACACCATCTGCGTCAATATCCCGGCGCCGGCCGATGGCGGCCAGCCAGCCGATGGAGCAATTCCCGATAACAATACTCCAGATGTCAGCCAGCCCTGCCAGTCCGACCGGGACTGTCCGGTGCCGCTGGTCTGCAATATCAACGCTGGAATGTGCGAGTCCAAACGCGGCCCGCCCTGCGCCAGCGACCGCGACTGCGCGCCCGGCGTGAAGTGCCTTCCCACCGGATTCTGCGACGGCGCGGGCGCCAACGAGGGCAAAAAATGTTCCTCGGACAAGGAATGTGAAAACAACCAGTACTGCGGCGCGCGCGGCACCTGCTCTCCGCAGGTGTGTATTCCACGCACCACCCGGTGCGAAGGCAACACCAAGGTCACCTGCAACGACAATGGCGCCGGAGAAGTCCGCCTGGATTGCCTGCCCACGGAAAGTTGCCTTGGCGACCGGTGTGTTTCCAACCAATGTACTCCAACGGCGGTGATCTGTGATGGAACCCTGATCAAGCGTTGCCGCTCCAGCGGCGCCGGGTTTGAGACCATTCAGGACTGCGCTCCCAATGGAATCTGCCAGAACGGCCAATGCATACCGCGGGTTTGCTCCCCTGGCGCCGAACGTTGCGATGGCAAGATCATCTTCAAATGCCTGCCCGATGGCAGTGGGGAGTCCATCGTGCGCACCTGCTCCGCCACCGAAAATTGCGAGGCGGGGCGCTGCGTACCGGCGGGTTGCACCCCCCAGTGTTCCGGCCGTCAATGCGGACCCGATGGCTGCGGTGGATCCTGTGGAACCTGCACGGGAGGGAAGACCTGCAATGGATCGGGCGTGTGCGTCAATCCTCCATCCAGTTGTGGAACCTGCGCCGCGAAAACCGTGTGCATGGATAACCAGTGTTCCAGTTCTTCCTGCGTTCCCTCCTGCAAGGACAAAACCTGCGGGCATGACGGTTGCGGCGGAACCTGCGGAGGCTGTTCATCGCAATTGGTTTGCGACGGATCCAAATGCGTGCAGCCAACCACCTGCGTGGATGACGCCGGATGCTCTAGCAGCGCGGTTTCCACCAAATGCAAGGGCGGTTTCTGCCGCTCGTGCGCCGTTGATACGGATTGTTCCAGCGGCCGGTGTGCTTCTGGGCGGTGTATACCCAATGACGCATGCGGCGGGTGCCCGGGCCTCATGACCTGCAATTCCGCCACCCGCCGGTGTGTGGGCGACCCTTGCGGCGGCTGCCCCTCCGGACAATTCTGCGGCATCACCAAAGTGGGGGGGATTTTTGGTCTGGCGGAGTCCTACGGTTGCATGTCGGAACGTCAGGGCTGCACCCGCACCTCATGCATCAGCGATACGGATTGCGCGTCCGTGAGCGGATCCAACAAATGTTACGCCGGTTATTGCTGCGCTCCGGGCTCTGATGGCGCTGCCTGCACGGATCAATCCCAGTGCGGCATTGGAATGCATTGCACCGGCCTTGGGCCGCTCACCGGCCAGGGGTTGTGCCGCAGCGTATGCACCACCCTTGGAGCGTCCTGTTCCAACGGCGGCAAATGCTGTGAAACCGGTCTGTTCCAGAAAAAGCTGGTTTGCGGGCTGGAAGGCGGATTGCTCGGTTGCGAATAATGATGAAGCCTGGAGCCGTTCGCATTTTCACGGGGCTGGGTCTGGCGCTGGCGATGCTGCTGACGCCGTCCGCCTGGGCCCAGTTGACGCCGGACGCCGGTTTTCTCAAGCCTCTGACCATCACCCCGCCTTCCCGGCGGCATTATGGCAAGGCTGATCGTGAGACCGCCGCCCAGATCAAAATTGAGTTTTCTTGGAGTTTCACCACCTGCGCCCGCGGCCAGTACACCATCGGGGTGGACGACAGCAATTTCACCACCACCAAAAATCTGGTTTCCCAAGCCACGTTCAACGGCAACACCAAGGGGGAATCCCATACCCTGGGGCGAGTGATTGACGTGATCGGCAAGGACGCAAGCAATCTTTCGGGCGAGCACAAAATCTACGTCACCGTGCGTCCGGACAATGTGTTGTGCTCCGGGGGATTCGGCGGTACAGCCCAGGATCAGAGCAGCGACCCCTTCAGTCTTTATATTGACCTGGATTCTCCCGCCACGCCCACCGGCGTGACGGTGGAGTCTGGAGAGGGAAGCCTGAACGTCAACTGGAACGCCGCCACGGACAATATCACCAGCGCCGAGAACATGGTCTACAACGTGGAGTATTCGGCGGATAACGGGGCCAATTGGACAAGCGCCGGCGACACCAAGGGAAGCAACAAACTGCGCATCGAGAAACTGGAGAACAACGTGATGTACCTGGTGCGGGTGCGTGCGGTGGATGAAGCCGGCAACACCAGCGGCAATTCGGAAATCACCGATCGGAGCCGTGGCGCTCCCGCTCCGGTTCTGGATTATTATGAGTACTACCGGCAAACCGGGGGCAAGGAGGACGGCGGCTTCTGTTTTATCGCCACCGCCGCTTATGGAGATGGAAACCACCCCTTGGTGCGCGTGCTCAAAAGCTTCCGCGATGAGCGGATGAGGCCATTTGAAACCGGAAGGGCGCTGATCGCCGCTTATTACCAGTGGAGCCCGCCTTTCGCGGACTGGATCCGCGAAACTCCGGGGGCGCGCGCGGCGGCGCAGGTGCTCTTGGCGCCTGTGGCGGGACTGGCCTGGATGCTGCTGAACCCGCTCTCGCTGCTCGCGGGCGCGGCGGGAATCTGGCTGTGGCGCGCGCGCCAGAAAGGCCAGCGATGAAAACAGGTTTTCTCGCCGCCGCCGTGCTGCTGTTGCTGGGCGCCCTGGCGCCCTCTCCGGCGCTTGCCTTGCGCAAGGGGGAATCCTCGCGGGATTTCGCCCTGGACCTGCGTTTTGGCTTGTGGAAGCCTTCGTCCATTGACTCCGGGCTGGGCGCCAAGCCATACGAAAAAATCTTTGGAACCAACGCCGGGCTGATGCCCGAGTTGGGCGCCGAATGGATCCCGTGGGATGGATATGGCGTCTTTTCAATCGGCGGGTCCGCTGGTTTTACCTGGCGCAGCGGCAACGCCCTCACCACTGCCCTGACCCCTTCACAGGACACCACGGAGTTGATGGCCGTGCCGTTGTCGCTGTACCTGTCCTACCGCTGGGATTATCTGATGGAACAGTGGAATATCCCGCTGGTTCCCTATGTCCGCGGCGGGTTTTCCTACTGGATATGGTGGGTTTTCGATCAGAAGAACTCCATCGCCGAATGGACGGACGGCAGCAACGCCATCGGCGGAAAGCCCGGACTTCATGTGCGTCCGGGCGTCGCCTTCCTGCTGGATTTCATTGACACCGGCGCCGCCAACGATTTTGACAGCAGCATCGGCGTCAACAACAGCTACCTGTATTTTGAGGGCAATTTCGCCTGGGTGAACGGATTCGGCGCCGGCGGCCTCGATTTTTCCTCCAACTCATTTTCAGCCGGCCTGCTTTTTGAATTCTGATGCGCGCTTCCTTCTTCCATCATTTCCCGCACGGTCTGGCCGCCCTGCTCGCGGCGGCCGGTCTGTGTCTCGCCATGGCTTCCTGCAGCAAATCAAAGGAAGAGGCGAAGGAAGCCAGGGACAAGGCTTTCAGTGGTCAGTCCGCCGCCGAGCCCGGACAGGCCGGCGGAGGTTTCCGTCCCCTGGAGGCGGATAAATTTCTTTCCGACCCCGCCATGCGGCGGCGCATCCTGAAAATTCCCCACGATGGAATCACGCGCCGCCTGGGCGCCCATATCTACGTCAGCATGGGCAAGTCCGAGATGAATGTGGGCGGGCAACTCTACCAGCGCATCACGGAAAAGGTGGAGTTGCGGATGAACAGCAACGGCGATTTCCTGATGAAATTCGGCCCCGCCGAGGAACAGAACCTGCGGGTGTGGGAAAAAGTGGATGTTGTCGAGGCGATCAAAACCGGGAAAAACTTTTATTCCCGTTACGCCGCCAATCCCATGATCCTGCGCAAGGGAGATGAGGATGGCGCGCGCCGTGAACTCAATCTGCGCACCCAGACATTGTCCAATTACATGAGTTTCTTCGAGCCTGCGGCGAAGTTTGAACTGGTGGGTCCGGAGACCATTGAAGGCCGTCCCGCCAAAACCTACAAGGCGGCGCTGGACGCTTCCTTCAAACCGCCTCCCGAGGCGACAGACGCCTCCGGCACCGCGGCCATTCTGAACAAGCCCGGGCTGGGCGCCTGGCAATCCGCCTGTATCCCCACGCTGATTGACGGCTTGGTCAAGGTGGATGATCAGACCGGCGTGATCCTGGACGCCAAACTGGATGGCAAATGCGTGTTCAGGCGGGCGAAAAACCCCGTGGAATTTGTGTTGCACGTGGAGACCATGGTCAACAAGATCGGCGCCGCCCATGACATTCAGCCGCCTGAACTGGAGCCGATCCCGCGTGAACCCGCCCCGCTCAGCAAGCCGCTGGATTTTTTTCCCAAGGCGAAAGAATACATGACGGATGATCAGCGCAAGATCGCCGAGGCCGAGGAAGCCGAGGAAAAACGGGGCCAACCCGCCACTCCCGCGCCATCCTCTGCTCCGCGGCCGGAGGGCGAGTAGCCGCCGTGGACCAGGGGTGGCGGGAGTATCCCGCATCATTTGACCGCGCGGCCTTTCTGCGCCAGGTCCGCCGGGTCGTCATCAAGATTGGCAGCGCCGTGCTCACCACTCCGGAAAGCGGGGTGGACCGGCATGTGTTTGCCGGTATCGCTTCGGGTGTGGCGGCGTTGCACCGGGCGGGTATCCAGCCGGTTCTGGTCTCCAGCGGCGCCATCGCCATGGGCATGGAGCGCCTGGGGATGCGTGAGCGGCCCCCCGAACTGGCGGTGAAGCAGGCCCTGGCCGCCATTGGACAATCGGCGTTGATGCAACTCTGGAATCAGGAATTCGGCGTCCATGGACTGGTGGCGGGACAGGTGCTGCTGACGCATGAGGATTTGCGCCAACGGGGGCGGTTTCTGAACGCCCGGCGTACGCTCCATGAACTGATCGCGCGCAAGGCGATTCCGGTCATCAATGAGAACGACACGGTTTCCGTGGATGAGATCAAACTCGGAGACAATGATCGTCTCTCCGCGCAGGTCTGCAACCTGGTTCAGGCCGATCTGCTGGTCATTCTGACCGAACTGGAAGGACTGTACTCCGCGGATCCCCGGAGCCACCCGGACGCCCGGCTGATTTCGGTGGCGTACAAGGTGGATGCGCGGGTGCGCGCCATGGTCGGCGTCAGCCAGTCTAGCCGGGGGACCGGCGGCATGGCCACCAAGGTGGAAGCGGTCGCCGCCGTCAACCGCGCGGGGATTCCCGCCGTGGTGATTTCCGGCAAGCGCCCGGGCGGCATCGGCATGGCGGTGCGCGGCGAGGAGATTGGCACATTCTTCGTTCCATCCGGTGATCGCCCGCACAACAGCCGCAAGGGCTGGATCGCCTTTTCATTGAAACCATCCGGTTCGTTGACGGTGGACGCGGGCGCCGCCAGCGCCCTGACCACGCGCGGGAAAAGCCTGCTGCCGGGAGGGGTCGCCGCGGTCTATGGCCAGTTTCCGGCCGGCGCGCCCGTGGATGTGTTGAATCCGGAAGGAGAAGTCATCGCCCGCGGTCTGGTGCGTTATTCCGCGGATCAAATCCGCCGCATCATGGGACTGCCGTCTTCCCGGATCCGGCGGGTGCTGGGCGAGGAAGGGCCCGACGAAATCATTCACTGCAACGACATGGCGGTGTTATGAGCGGCCTGATTCCCGCGCGAACAGGGCGACCGCCTCCTCGCTGAGCGACACGCCGCGCAAGTCCTTGATGTCCAGGCCCAGTTCGCCCGCCTTGGCCTGCAATAGCCGGATCACGTCGTCCGCCGCCACGTAGCTGAGTTCGGAGAGAATCCACACCGCGCGGACCTCATGGCGATGGGCTTCCTTGAGCGTGTCGGGGCCATTGTCGGTGATGATGCTGTCCAGACCAAGTTCATCCAGGGTGCGGCGCAGCGGATAGGCCAACTCCCGCGGGTTGCATCCGATCACAATTGCGGGGTGCGGCGGGGCCTCTAAATCCGGAGAGGACAGGGAGGCGTCGGACAATACGCAGTTGCCGCCCCGCTGCTTGGCGATTTTCTTCAGTCCCGCCGCAAGCTGGGAAATCTGTTCGATGTCCCGCACCGGCCTCGTGACAATGCCAATGCTGAGCCCGATCAATGGAAACTCCACCGTGCGTCCATCGCGGGTGACGCTGACAAAATATCCCTTGCGCACGTCTTCCTGCGGATGGAAGCGGCTGCGTTCCGCGCGGAAGCGGCGGACGATGTCGTTGGCCAGGGACTCCGCAATTTCCGGCGGGGACATGAACACAAAATCATCTCCGCCGATATGGCCGGTGAATACCGCTTCCCCGTGGGGATCGGCTTCCTTTGCGGCGTCACGGAGCATTTGTCCGGTGGATCGGATCACCTGATCGCCATAGACAAACCCATACCGGTCATTGAACGCCTTGAAATTGTCCAGGTCCACGTAACCCACGGCGAAGGGCTTGCCTTGCTGAATCAGCGAACGCAGTTTCTGCGAAATGCCGCCAGGCCCCGGCAATAGGGTGGTGGGATTGGCGTCCAGCCAGGCCCGGGAACTATGCACCAGACGATCAACCCGGGCGGTCAGTTCACGGATGCTGAACGGTTTGTGCATGAAGTCATCGCCGCCGGCCATCAGCCCCCGCACCTTTTCTTCCTCGGAGGACTCGGCGGAAAGAAACAGGATGGGAATAAAGCGCGAGGAACCGCTGGCGCGCATGCGCTTGCAGACAGCGATGCCGTCTTCTCCCGGCATCATCAGGTCCAGGATGATGAGATCGGGTCCGAAGTCTTCCAGAATTTCGATGGCGCGCTGGCCAGACTCGGCCTCGCGGACAAGATATCCGGCGCGCTCCAGGGTTTCCCGCACCAGCAACCGGTTGTCCGGCAAATCATCAACAATGAGAACGGAACTGGGTCTCAAAACAACATATCCAGCCATTGTGACAGAAGGCTTACTATAAGGTGCGGATTGACGGGGAGCAATGAAATTTCATTCAAATCCTTTCTTCATGAATGGATTGAAATTGACCATACCGCCTGATAGAAAGCGTGATCCAAAGGGGTAAATGGGCGCCGGATACAGGTGAATCAACCGCGCCGCCGCGGATTTTTCCGGCCTGCCGGAGCCGAATCATCATAACATGTGCGGCATCGCAATATTGGTGCGCAAGCGCGCCGATCAACACCGGATACACTCATCGCATCTTGTCAGGATGGCCCGGTTGATCGCCCACCGGGGGCCTGACGACGAAGGTTTTGTCTATCTGGGCGAACGCAATGGCAGGTTGCAATCCATGCCGGAGAATGGCCCATGGGCAATCGGCTTGGCGCACCGGCGGCTTTCGATTCTGGATTTGTCTCCCGCCGGTCATCAACCCATGCAATACCGCGACCGTTACTGGACGGTCTACAATGGCGAGGCCTACAACTATCTGGAGGTCCGGGCCGAACTGGAAAAATTGGGGCATCGTTTTCAGTCGGGCAGCGATACCGAAGTGCTGCTTGCCGCCTGCGCCCAATGGGGGCCGGATTTCATCCAGCGATTCCGCGGCATGTGGGCCCTGGCGATTGTGGATACGGTAGAGCAAAGTCTCCTGTTTACCCGCGATCGAACGGGCATCAAACCACTGTTTATCTGGGAGACAGGCGATTATCTGGCCGCCGCCTCCGAGATCAAAGCCTTCATGGAACTCCCTGGCTTTCTCCCCCGGTTGAATGCGGATATGGCGGTTTCCATGATTCAGATGGGCAACCACCCCAGCGGCACGAGTTTTTTTGAGGGGGTGCGGGTCTTTCCTCCCGG
This sequence comes from Myxococcota bacterium, assembly GCA_022072125.1. Classification (GTDB taxonomy): domain Bacteria; phylum Myxococcota; class JAJVIH01; order JAJVIH01; family JAJVIH01; genus JAJVIH01. The sequence goes on from JAJVIH010000029.1 coordinate 23,411, forward strand.
GCGTATACGGACCTTGAACCTCCGGAAAATGGCCTGGGAACAGGAGAAATCCTACTGGTTTCCGGAGAAGGTGGCGGTCAATCGCGGTTTTGATCACCAGTCGGCAGGGGAGGCGTTCAAAGCCAAACTGGCTGAAAGCATCTCCCTCCATTTGCGAAGCGATGTTCCCGTGGGCGCCGCCCTGAGCGGGGGCCTGGACTCCAGCACCCTGGCCGCGTGGATGGTCAATCAGCGCAAGCCCAACGATCCGCCCGTGCATACCTTCAGCACCATGCTGGGCGGGGATGATATCCGGAGCGACAGACCGTACATCGAAACCATGAACCGGGTGCTCAAGGCCTCCCCGCATTTTGATGAACCGTCGTGGGAACAAGCGGAACAGGACCTGGAACGTTTCATCTGGTCGCAGGATGAGCCCGTGCCCAATGCATCCATGTTGATGGGTTACAGCATCGCCCGCCTGGTCGCGCGTGCTCAGGTCGTGGTGGTGATTAACGGCCAGGGGGCGGATGAACTGTTGGCCGGATACTGGCCCATGTACCTGTACTACCTGCAGAATGAGGCCAGGCAGGCCAATCTCAGACCTCTCGTCACTCATGCCCTGGCGGCCGCCAAAAAATCCGGGAACAGGCTGTTGCTGTCCGAGTTGTTCATCCGCGGAAAAATCTTTTTCCGGCGCAGCCGTGGAGGTATCCGGTTCGAGCCAAGAGGCCATTACCAGCGGGAGGTCGTTTACCGGACCAGGGAGATGCTCCGGCAAACCCAGGATCATTTCCGGCTCTTCGCGCTCCGCGAAAGTTCCTTGCCCAACCTCTTGCGTTACGAAGATCGGAATTCCATGGCCTTCTCGGTCGAGGGACGCTACCCCTACCTGGATCATGAACTGATTGAATTGTGTCTCTCCTTCCCGATGGAATTGTTGTTCAAGGATGGCTGGACAAAATACCCCTTGCGGTTGGCGGCGGAGGGGATGTTGCCCAAGGAAATCACCTGGCGAAAAACCAAATACGGCTGGGAATCGCCCCAACACCGCTGGTTTCATCAGGAAGCACGTCCGATGCTGGAGGCCTGGCTGAATTCCATCCGGCCGGCGTGGGATATTGTCGAGCGGGAGAGCGCACGCAAAGTGGCGGAGAACGCCTGGAAAACCCGCGACCTCGCCACCGCTGAGTCCGTTTTTCAGCTTTACTTGTTTGATCGCTGGCTGGAACGGTTCAATGTGCGCACGGCTCAATGATCGCGGTTCTGGATAACCTCGATTCTTTTACCTTCAACCTCGTCCAGCAAATTGGCGCGTTGGGATATGAGCCCCAGGTTTTCCGCTGCAATCAGACCCGGTTGGACGACATCGCCGCCAGGAGACCGCAAGGAGTTGTGGTCGGTCCCGGACCTGGTCATCCTGCGGATGCCCGTCTGGCGCATGAAGTCATCGGGCGTTTCCGCGGGGTGATTCCCGTGTTGGGGGTATGTCTTGGACACCAGGTGCTGGCGATGCAACTTGGCGGGACCATTGTACGCGCCAGCCAGGTGATGCATGGAAAAACTTCCCCGGTGCGGCATCGGAATCGCGGGATATTCCGCGGGCTTCCCAATCCCTTCCCCGCCATGAGGTACCATTCCCTGCTGGTCCAGCATGGGTCTTTGTCCTCCTCCGCTCTGGTGACCGCGTCCACAGGGGATGGTGAAGTGATGGGCGTTGAAGTCGAAGGCGAACGCACTTTTGGCGTTCAGTTCCATCCGGAATCCCTGCTGACTCCTGATGGAACCGCGTTGATGAAGAATTTTCTATCCCTCGTTCAGGGCCTCCGGTCATAATTCATGGCGGCCTGTACCAAGCTGGGACTTTATTCCCGGTGTTATAGCCAGCCCGCCCCTGCATGATGATAATTTTGCCATCCCAATGGCCCCGGACTATGACTGTCGGTCTCAGGCAGGGAGCAGGTGTGTGGGGTTATTTCACCAATTGACAACGACATCGGGATGAGGATGGGCATGCTCGGTAAACTCTGTATTCCGTTATTCTTGGGCGCGGCATTGTTGACGGCGCCGCTGTGTGTTTCCGCCCAGGACAAGGTTGATAAATCCATCAAGGCGGGTTCATCCGCCGTGATGTCCAAGGGGTATACGCTCAGGGATGTCCCGGAGAAGAAGTTCACCGCCGTAACGGATGCGGACAAGGGCAGCACCGTCAAGGTTGTTGAAATCCAGGACCGCTGGGCGAAGGTGGAACTGGATGGCAAGGCCGGGTGGATGCCGCTGCGTCTTCTGAAAAAGGCTGGCAAGGGCGAGGATGATGGCGCGGTTGCGGATGCGGATGAAAAACCCGCCAAGAACAAGAAGAAAAAGAAGAAGGGCAAAAAGGGCGGTGATGACGATGCCGCCGCCGCGGACAGCGGCCCGGCAATCGAGACCGGCAACGCAGTCCTGAAGAAGGCCTACAAGCTGCGCAGCACCACCACCAAGAAATATGAGGTGACCGGCAAGGCCAAAAAAGGCGAATCCGTGACTCTTGTCTCCACCGAAGGCAAATGGGCCAAGGTGCGCCGATCAAACGGCGAAGAGGGATACCTGCCTGCCCGCCTGGTGGAGCAGAAAGAAGGCGCTGGAGATCAGACGCCTGCCGCCTCTCCCGCCTTGGTCGAGGAGAAAAAGCCCGAACCCGCCGCGGCTTCCGCCGTGCTGGCGGAGGGAGGTCAGGCCCGGGTGAGATACCGCTTTGAACTTCGCTCCACGAACCAGAAGGATTTCAAGGTCACCGGCAACGCCAACGAAGGTGTTCTCGCCACCGTGGTGAAACTCGGGAAAAACTGGGCGCAGATTCGCACCCGCGATGGCGCGGAAGGCTGGATCCCACTGACCTATATCGAGGCCGCCGCCGGGGAGCCCGCGCCGCCGCCCGCCGCCTTCCAGGAAGAGTCCGCCACCGCGGCGGCTCCAAAAAGCGACGCCCCCAAGCCGGAGGCCGCCGTCAATATGGAAGAAACTCCCAGTGCGAAACCAACCTCCGATGATCTTTCCGCCTCCTCCGGATTTGAACGCGAAGGTGTGTCTGGGAGCGTGGGCAAGTCCCTGCGCGGCCCCGTGGACAAACCGGTTTCCACCTGGGTGTGGGTGACTGGCGGCTTGGCCATCGCCGGCGCTGGCGTGGGTTCGGTTTTCGCTCTCAACAACGAACTCAAGAAAGTGGAAGGCAAGGACAATCCCAACAGCAGCCGCGACAACGCCATCGCCATGGGCGGATTCGCCGCCGCCGGCGTATTCGGCCTGACCTCCCTGGTGCTGTATTTGACCGATCCGGGAGACAGCCGCGCTGAGTCCGCTTCCACTCCGCTCCAGGTCAGCCCGATGATCACGGGCAGCGGAGGCGGCATTGGGGTTGCGGGCGGGTTCTGAACCAGACCGTCTTGTGGACAATCAAAACCGCCGCCTTTCCAGGCGGCGGTTTGTTTTTATGGTTGGACGCGGTCTGACGATGTGGCGGCGCCGTCTGGCGGTCCGGCGCTGGCGTCCGCGGGCGCTTTCTTGACGCAGGAGCCAGAATCGTCTTCCTGAAAACCATCCAGGCAGCGGAAGGTTTTCGTGGGGCCACTGGTGTCGCACCCGCCAATCAGCATGGCGGTGATGGCGGGAACCAACAGGGAGATCATCCGCTTCATGGCGTTTACCGTTTGCGAAAGATGTTGCTCTGGCGGCGGCGCTGTCCGGCGTCCAGTTTGAGTTCCAGCAGGGCTTCCACGCAATCGGGATTCGCCTGCAGGGCCTTTTCAAACTGCTGGTTGGCTTTTTCCGCCTCGCCGGTTTCCTTGTAAATGGAGCCCAGGAATACGTACGGTTTGTCCGAACGGGGATTCAGCGAAATCGCCTCGTTGATGGCCCGGATGGCTTCCGCGGTGGAGGCCTTTTCACCGGGATGGGATTTGTACAGGCTCCAGCCGTAGTAGGCGTGATAATCCCCCTCGTCGGCGTAGAGGTTCCGCGCCTCGTTGAAGCAATTGGCCGCCTTGGCGAATTCTTCGTTGCGCAGGTACATCTCGCCCTGCTGGAACTGGCCCTCGGCGGCCAGCATACGGCTGACATCCGAAGCCATGTCGCGCCGGATGCCGGAGTCCAGTTCCGCATCATACGCGGCGCGCGCTGCATGGTCCGACAGCGTTTCGTAGGCCTTGGTCACCAGCCCATAAATTTCCGCCGCCAGCGCCTTGATCTCGGAACTGACCGCGCTGGCGTAGCGATCGGGATGAAATTCCTTCGCTTGTTCGAAATAGGCCCGGCGAATTTCCGCCTCTCCAGCCTCCCGTTTGAGACCGAGAATCTGGTACAGGTTCTTGCGGCGCAGTTCCATGGCGCGCTGGGCCAGCCGTTCGCGCAGCACGCGCTCGCCAAGCGGCGGCGGCTGAGAGGAGGACTCCCGCTTGCGCAGCGGCGGCGGTCCCGCGGGCAGGGGCGGGGGTTCGGCGGCGGGGGAACTGGCTGTCATCAGGGGGCCGGGATCGGTGATGGGATCAGCCGCCAAGGTAATAATGTCCGCGACCTTCAATGCGTGGATCAATTTCATCGCGCGGATTTCGTCCACGCCGGAGAATTTGATGATCTGGGCGATGGTGCGTGATCCGTCAATCAACGGCAGCAGCTTCTCCTCGCCAAGGGTCTGGATGTCCTGGTAACGGTAGAGCGGGTCCCGGCTGGGCGCCGCGTAATACTTCATCAGCGGCGCCGCTTCCTTGCGGATGCGCGCGTCGTCGTAGGAGCGGCGAATGCCTTCCCAGATCAGTTGAGCGGGGCTGCCCTCGAACGTGGTGATGGCCTGCGGCAGGTTGGCGTTGGGATTGAACTGGTATTCGCCCTCCGGCCAGCCAAAGATGTCGAACAGTTTGGCCTCAAGCTGTTTTTCCAGCGCAAAGCCGAGGTTATGCGGACTGATGGCCCCCATCTCAATCAGGATGGTGCCCTGCTTGCGGTCGGAATGTTTCATCAGCCGCAGGGATTCCTCGCATTCCGCCTCACTGATCATGCCTTCCTTCACCAGCACGCGCCCCAGGCATTCGCTGGTCAGGTTGGATTTCACAAAAATCGGGCGTCCATCTTCAAAAAAGACGATCTTTTTGATCTTTCCCCACGAGACAAGCAGGGCTCCGGTCGCCTTGAGGCGGGATATCTGCGCCATGACCTCTGGAAACGGGGTCGCTCGCAGGTTGCCCTTGATCGCTTCGACCTTCATCACCATGCGGGATGCGGTCGTTTCAACCTCGGCCCGCTCATCCAGGGAGGATTGATCGGCGTAATCGTCCTCCGTCGGAGGCGGCGGGGGGGCTTCATCACCGGTGGGGGGCGGCGAAACCGCCGCGGGCCGGGGTTCGGGATAATCCTCGCCGAACAACTCCCGCAACGGGGCAAGCACATCCTCGGATTTGAAAGGCTTGTGGACATAGGCCACGCAGCCCCAGTCTTCCAGGGCTTCCCGCTTGTGTTCGGGGCCGCGGTAGACGCCGCTGATCATCATGATGGGAATGGTCTTTCCCTTGCTGGTCTGGCGGATGGACTCAACCACCTGGAAACCGTTCTGGCCGGGCAACAGCACATCCATGATGACCAGGTCCACGTCCCGGTTCTCGAACGTGGAAAGGCCCCATTTGCCGTCCTTCTCCAGCAGAACGGTGAAGCCTTCCTCTTCCAGCATGTCCTTGAGCAGCTTCTGGACGCTTTTTTCGTCTTCGACAACCAGTATGGTCTTGGTCACGGCGACTACTCCTCGAACAGTTTCCGCCACGCGCCCCGCACTTCCCGCATGACGTCCTGCAGGGCGGCCCTGAGGCGCGCTCCGGGCGGGGCGCTCCCATCATCGCGGTAGCCCATGCGGCGCGCCAGTTTGGCGTACGCCGCGTCGCCGCTGGGCAACTCGCTCTCCAGTCCCTCGTAGACAATGCGCAGGCGGCTTTCGAGCGTTCTCAAAAATACGTAGGCATGATGCAGGGAGCGGCCCGTATCTTCCGGCAGGAATCCTCCGGAAGTCAATGCCCGCAGCGCTTCCGGCACGCTGGTGACCCGCGCGCCGGGAAAATCCGCGCCATGCAGGAGTTGCAGGTACTGGGCGATGTATTCGATGTCCATCAGGCCGCCCGGTCCGGTTTTCAGGTTCAAGGCCCCGCGCACCCCGCCGCGCTCCTTTTCCGCGCGCATGCGCAACTGAAACATGTCGGATTTCAGGCTGGCGGGCAGGGGGCCGCGGTAGACCAGGTTCTCCAGCGGGTCGCGCAGCGTTTCCCACAACCCCTGGTCTCCCGCGATGAAACGCAGCCGCAGCAGGGCCTGGCGTTCCCATGCCTGGGCGCGCGTCCGGTGGTAATCCAGAAAGGACGAAGCGGACACCACGAGGGCTCCCTGGTTGCCGCTCGGTCGCAGCCGCGTATCCACATCGTACAACCGGCCTTCCCGGGTGGGAGTGGTCATCAGGTGGATGAACTTCTGGGCGAGCCGGGAGAAATATTCCCGGTTGGTGATGGAGGTCCGCTGCCCCCCGGCCGTGGCGCCTTCCGATGAATAAACAAACACCAGGTCCAGATCGGAAGCATAGGTCAGTTCGCGTCCCCCCAGCTTGCCCAGCCCGAAAATGCACATGGACGCCGGACCATCCGGTCCCGCCGGAGCCCCCCACGCGCGTTCCATTTCCCGGCAGGCGATGCGCCAGACGCCATTGATGGCGGTGTCCGCGAGTTGGGAGAGTTCTTCCTGCGCCTCGATCAAGCCCAGCGCGCCCGAAAACTCATTCATGGCGATGCGCAACAATTCCTCGGCGCGAAAACGGCAGAGGATTTCCAGTTCGTGCTCCAGATCGGCCGCCTGTTCCAGCCGGGAGGACAGGTCTTCTTCCATGCTGGCGCGCTCGCGGCGGGCGGGGCCAAGGGTTTCAATCACGAAGGTTTCGGTCAGTTCCGGATGATTGACCACCATGCGGGTCAGGCGCGCTCCCGCGGCCAGCAGGTTCAACAGCTTGCGCACGGCCGCCGGCGAGGATTTGAGCAGGCGCGCCCACTGGGCCCGCGGCTTGAGGTGGCTGAACAGGGCGGGCAGGCAGGCCAGCGCGTCGCCTGGGTCGGGGCTGTCCAGCAACTCCTTCCAGAACAGGGAACTCAGGGAGCGATCAAACGCCGGGCTGCCGGGGGAAAGGAATAACCCCGGCCGCCGGAGCAACTCCATCAGCGCCGCGGCGGCGCTTTGCGGGCGTTCCATGCCCGCTTCGTGCGCCCAATGCTCCAGTTCTTCCAGACTGGAGCCCGGTTCGAGCAACAATTCCACCCGCATGTCTCCGGGGATTTCCTCCGGTGCGAGGTGCAGGGAGTTGAACAGCGCATGCACGCGCTCCTGATGTTGCGTCAGCCGCCGCAGCAGCAGCGCCGCCGGGCTTTCCCCGCCCGTGGGCTCGATGGCCATGCGGCGGGCCAACCGTTCCAACTCGCCCGGATCAGTGGGCAGAACATGGGTCTGGAGTTGATCCATCATCTGCAGGCGGTGCTCCAGCCGGCGGTAGAACACATAGGCGTCAGTCAGGTCCCCGGCCTCGCGCGAGGAGATCAGCCCGGCGCGGAACAGCGCGCGCAACTGCCCCAGGGTGGAGTGTTCGCGCAGCGAGGGATTGCGTCCCGCGTTGAGCAGCACAAGGGCCTGACAAAAAAATTCCGCCTCGCGGATGCCGCCGCGGCCCAGCTTCACATTCCAGCCGGTTTCGTTCTTGCGGGCCTGCGCGCGGTCCACCTTGCGCTTCATCTCCGCGATTTCCTGGAGCAGGCCGTAGTCGAGGGAGCGGCGCAGCATGAAGGGCGACACCTCGCGCAGGAAACGGTGTCCGGTCTCCAGGTCGCCGGCGATGGGCGCCGCCTTCAGCAAGGCGACTTTTTCCCAGGTTTGCCCCCAGTTTTCGTAATAGGACAGCGCGGCGTCCACCGAGTTGGTGAGCGGTCCGCCGCGTCCTTCGGGGCGCAGGTCCAAATCCACGCGGAAGACAAAACCTTCAGGCGTGATGTCGGAGAGCAGGGGGCCGATGCGCCGCGCCAGCCGGTCAAACCAGGCGTGCAGCGACAACTCGTGGCCCGCGCCATCGACCACGCCATCATCGGTTTCATAGAGATAAAGCAGATCAATATCGCTGGAGAAATTCAGCTCCCTCCCCCCCAGCTTGCCCATGCCCAGCACGCAGAACCCGCACCGCCGGCCATCGCGGGTGATGGCGGCCCCGGCGGACTCCTCCAGCTTCGCCCGGGCATGGCGCACCGCGGCCTCGCAGGCCGCGATGGCCACGAAGGATATCTCCCGCGTCACCACTTCCACCGGCGCCAGACCCGAGACATCGCGGATGGCGATGCGGGCCATTTCCCGGTGGGCCCAGCGGCGGATGCGGAATTTGAACTGCTCATCGCTTTCCGCCCGCGCGGTCGCACGGAAGGCGCTGGAAAGGTATTGCTCGCGGGTCTGCTCCGGCTGAAGACGGCGGAGGGACAGCAACGGCGCCAGCGCCAGGGGCTGGCGGGCGAGCGCCCGGGGCAGGTAGCGCGAACAGGCGCACAGCCACACCAGCCGCCACAGGCGCAGCGGATCGCGCGCGAGAAAACCATTGTGCCGCCGGGTCGCCCGCGACAACTCCAGCAATCCCGCCAGCGCCAGATCGGGATCGGGCGAGCCGGCGCAGGCGGCGATCAGTCCGGCGGCGAGCGCGGGCGGCGCGCCGCGGCGCCGGAGTTCGATGATTCCATGATCCAGGCCGCGCTGATCCAGAAATGCGCGCCGATCAGGGTGGCTCAGTTCGAAGGCGGTGGCGTCCATCCGCGGATACAGCCTAGGGGCGGCACAAACCCGCCGTGCAATTCAGGCCCGGCGAGCAGTCCTGCACCCCTCCGCATTTGCATTTCTTCGATCCGGAGATGACCGGACCGCCCCAGTCACAGGAGGATTTCGGGCGGCAGTTGACCCCCGCCCCCGATCCATTGCCGGAACAGGACCCCGCCGTGCTGTAGCAGAAGCGGTGATCGGGATCGCAGCGCGAGTACTCCGATGGGCAATCGCTGTCATTCAGGCACTGGGTGGAAAAATCCTTCTTCCGGCAGAGGCCGTCCGGATGACACAGGAACGAGGCGTCTCCACATGCCTGGGAGGATTCGCACAGGCAGGCCGTTCCCGCGGCGTTGGGTTTCCAGAAGTTGTCGCAGACCACCCCGCATTTTCCTCCCTGACAGACGGGCGTTCCATGAGAGACCGCCGGACATGTCGTCCCGCATTTTCCACAGTTGTTGATGTCGCGGGAGAGGTCAAAACCTTCATCCACGCGGCCGTTGCAGTTGTTGTCGCGGCCGTCGCAGACTTCCGGCGCGCCTGTCACGCCGCAGGCCGATTCACATCCGTCCTGCGGCGACTTGTTGAGATCGGCGAAGCCTGGCTGGCAATCACCCATCTGGCATTTGCCATTCACGCAGAGGGCGGAGGCGTTGGCGAATTCGCATTTGAGGCACTGGGGGCCGCAGCTTCCCGCCAGGTTCTTGGCGATGCCTTCGTCCACCGCGCCATCGCAGTTGTTGTCCACGAGGTCGCAGATTTCCACGCCGTTGTTGGTGGGGATACAGGTTTTGGATTCGCAGCCGTCTTTCGGATCCTGATTGGCGTCCGAGAAACCCGGCTCACAGGCCAGCCCGCAATTGCCCGATCGGCAAACCGGAGAGGCGTTAGCCCCGCCGGGGCATTGGCGGCCGCATTTGCCGCAGTTTTGGGAGTCCGCGTTCAGGTTGAAGCCTTCGTCGGTCAGGCCGTTGCAGTTGTTGTCGGCGGTGTCGCAGACCTCGGCGACGCCGATCGTGCCGGCGCAGGCGTATTCGCAGCCGTTGGACGGGTTGAAATCAATGTCGAAGAAACCGGACTTGCATTCGATGATCACGCAACGGCCCTCGCTGCATTCGCTGAAGGAATTGGGCAGCGTGCATGGGCCGCCGCAGTTGGAGTCCGTATCGCCGGGGCCGGAGTTCTCCGGGCTGGCGGAGTCGGATGGGGCGGCGTCCGCGGCGTCGCCAGAGGATGCATCGCCCCGGACATCCTCTGAACCGCCATCCGGAGGCAGGGGCCCGTCCGGAAGGGATGCATCCGTGGCGGTGGATGGAACCGATGCATCCGCCGCGGTCGCGGGGCCATCCGGAGGCAGTTGGTCGTTGGAAATGCAGCGGCGGGTGAAACAGCGGAACCCGGGAGCGCATTCGTTGTCAGTTTCGCAGGCGATGCTGCCGGATCCCAGTTCAGTGCTGGGGAAGCATGACGCCAGCGCCAGCGCGATACCGGGAATCAGAAGGATCGAAAAACGCATACGGACCTTTGCGGCAATCGGTCAGGCCCCCTTTGGGATTCTTGTTCTTCGCGAGGGGATGCGCAAGTTCGCGGGCCCGGTTGTTTACATGGAATCGCATTTGCAGCAGCATCATTGATCGGCGTCCCCGACCTGTCTATGGTGTCCAGGTCCTTCCAATCAGGATGAATGGTGAGAGACCTCTGGTACAAGGCGACCCACCTTCCCCGCACCCTGAGCCTGCCTGCCGTGGCGTTTTTGTTGGCGCAGGGATCATGGGTGGGGTTGTTGGTGTTGCGGGCGATTCTGGAAGAGCGCTGGCCTTCGTGGGAGTTCATTCGCGGCCAGTTCGCCTACGACGCCACCACGTATGTGTACATGGTGGTCGGCTCCACCACCATTTTCACCGCATGGGCCTATCTGTTGGGGCGCCAGCAGGAAAACCTGACCCAGGTGGCCATCACCGATTCGCTGACCGGACTGTATAACCGCCGGCACCTGGTGGATCGCATGGCCCACGAGCTTTCCCGGTCGGCCCGGTACAATTCCCCCATCACGCTGCTGTTGATAGATGTGGATAACCTCAAGAAAATCAATGATGAAGGGGGTCATCAGGCGGGGGATGAGGCGATCCGCATGGTGTCATCCAGCATCCGCAAGGCCTGCCGGGCGACGGATCTCGCCGCCCGTCTGGGCGGAGACGAATTCGCCGTGCTGGCGCCTTCTACGCGCGCCGCCGAGGCTCGGGTGATTGCGACACGGTTGCTGGCGATCCTTCAGGACCTGAGGGACGATGGCGAGAAGGCCCCAACGGTTTCCGTGGGCATTGCGGAATGTGATTCGCGCACTCCCGTGGGTGTTCACGATCTGATGGCCGCGGCGGACAGCGCCCTCTATCAGGCGAAATCCCAGGGGCGAAACCGCGCCATGCAGGCCTCCGCGATCATTCCCATGCTGGTGGAATAGATGGCGCCGCCGCCTGGACGGCCTTTTCAGGCTTGAACCCGGTTCTGATTTCTGGGAACGTATTCCCGGGTGTGTTCCACGGACCTCAGCCTCGGGCGCCAATACACATGAACATAACGGTTTTTCGACCCTTCCTCTTCGCCGCGCTGGTGACAATCCTGCTTCAGGCCTGCGGCGGTGATGATCCAGCCGCCGGCAAGGACGCCTCTTCTCCCCCCACGGACGCCGGCGGCGGCGACGGCGCCTCCCCGGGCGAAGATGGCTCGGGAACAACGGATGGAGCCGAACCCGATGGATCCACGGGAAGCCCGGCGGTCAAGACCGTTCCCCGCCGCTACACCTTCCGCGCCATCGGCGGGTTCTCCATGGGCGGCATTTCCTCGTCGTTCATCGGACTGCGGCATCCGGAAAAATTCGACATCATCGGCCCCATGGGTTGCGCGGTGGATTTGCTGGATTTCATCTACACCCTGCGCAGCGAATTCTTCGGCGGGTTCTGCGCGCCGCCGCAATTGGGCAAGATGTGCCGCCAGCCCGGCAAGCCGCAGGATTTCGAGCATATCATCACCGGTTCGGGGCTGGGAAAAATCTCCCGCCGCACCCTGCAGAAGGATTTCAATGGCGCGTTCATCTCTTTCGGAAATCCGTTTTCATACAATCCAGCGCATCCCTATTTGGCGGCCGGATTCACCCGCGAATTTCTGACCAAGCCTGACGACGAACGCTGCAAGAATCCCGTTCGCGTCGAGAACCTGTTCGACGTTCAATACAACCCAGAAGGCAAATTCAAGGCCATCAGCTTCTGCGACGGCGCCGATGTCAAGGATGAAGGTCTGTTCGATCCTTCCCGCGCGCGCAATCCGGTGGATTACGCCCTGGCGATTGACCTCAACGACAACGGCGTGCGCGACAGCGGCGAGCCGGTGTTGTTCCAGTGGGCCGAGCCCTTCAGGGACTCCGGCAAGGACGGCAAGGCGGACAAGGACGAACCAGGCTTTGATGCGGCGTCCAATCCGGATCCCTCGAAGGACAATTATGATCCGCTCAACAATCCCTATGGCAGCGAGGGGAACAACTGGTACGACGAAGGCGAACCTTACGATGACTTTGGCCTGGACGGCGTAAAGGACACGAAGGATCGCAACAAATGGGACTTCGGCGAAGGCAACGGCAAATTTGATTTCAATCCCAACTTCGCCCGCTTCTTCGACTACGATCCCATCGCCCGCCTGCCCAAGGTGGATTTGTCCCGCCTGGATTTCTACATGGACGTGGGCATTCGCGACGAGTTCCGTTTCGCGCCCAACATGGTCAAGGCGGTGTCGGTGCTCAAGGCCAACAACGTGGAGATCCAGACCTTTGAAGGTTTCGACGCCCTTTCCCCCGACGCCCGCGATCAGTCGCAAACCCGCATTGACTGGGCGTCGAAGTCCCGCAGCATCTTTGTGAAATACGGCAAAAAGGACGCCACGCCGAAAGAAATCGCCGACGGCGATGGCGGTCATGTGGGCACCGTGCCCCAGGTGGTGGATCGCCCGCTGACCTTTCTGTCGTTTGTCTCGGCCCATCTGCCGGGCGGAGATTACGACAAGGTCAATGAGATGTACGTGACCAAGGAGTTCAAGTTCTTTTCGCCGGCGGTCAACGGTGAAAAGAGCTTCTGGGCGATTTTGCCGCCCGGCTACAACCGTCCGGACAAGGTTTACCCTGTCGTCTATCTGCTGCACGGCATCGGCATGGACGCCCAGGACCTGCTTGCGGTGGGCGCTTTCCTGGGCGACTGGCAGAAACGCGGCCTGATCCAGAAGATGATCATCATTCTGCCCAGCGGCGAATGCGCGCCCGGCGAATGCCCTTCATCGAATTTCTTCGCCAATCAGGTGGGATGGGCCAAGCCCGGCCGCAACAACGAAGATTCCCTGGTCAACGACCTGATGAAGTATGTGGACGACAACTTCAAGGTGAAAAAAGAGGCCATTATCGAGGTTCCCGCCGAAGGTCCCAACAAGGGTTGGGTTCCCAGTTCGCGGCCTCGCGTGGGTCAGTGATTCATGTTTGCGGATTGCCTCCTGCACCGTCCGCTGAAAAAACAGCACGTCCAGTGCCGTGTGTGCGAGCACTGGTGCGCCATCGCCCCGGGCGAGGCGGGACGGTGCGGGGTGCGCCGCAATTACGATGGCCAACTCAAACTGGTGGTGTACGGCAAGGCGGCGGCGATCAACGTGGATCCGGTGGAGAAAAAGCCGCTGTTCCATTTCCTGCCAGGTGGAAATATCCTGTCGCTGGGCACGCTGGGATGCAACCTGCGCTGCCAGTTCTGCCAGAATGCAGGCATCTCGCAAGTGCGGGATTTTGATCCCCAGTCGGACTGGATTGGCCGCGACTGGTCTCCCGCCGCGCTTGTGGACGCATGCGGGGCGACGGGTTCGCGGATGATCGCCTTCACCTACAACGAGCCGGTCATCTTTCTGGAGTACGCCCTCGACACCATGAAGCTGGCCCGTCAGGCGAGGCTGAAAACCGTATTTGTCTCCAGCGGGTTTGAAACCATCGAGGCGATAGAGCTTCTGGCGCCATGGATGGACGCCATCAATATTGATCTCAAGGGATTCACGGAAAAATTTTACCGGGATATTTGCGGCGCCCGTCTCGCGCCGGTGATGCGCAACATCGAACACATCCGCAAGCACACGGGCGTATGGGTCGAGGTCACCACGCTGCTGATCCCGGGTCTGAATGATTCCCCGGAAGAAGTGCGGGAGATGGCGCGTTTCCTGCGCGGCGTGGACCCGGACATGCCCTGGCATCTCTCCGCGTTTCATCCCGATCACAACATGTTGAATCGCCCCCGCACCCCGCGCGAGACGATCCTGCGCTCCCGCGACATCGGCCGTGAGGAAGGGCTCCGCTACGTGTACGCGGGCAATATCTCGCCGGAAATCAATGAAACACGGTGTCCGCGCTGTCAGACCGCGCTCCTGAGCCGCAGCGGATACATCACCCGCACGTTCTGGGAAACGCCCGGGCAATGCCATGGTTGCGGCGAATCCATCGCCGGGGTTTGGAACAACGGATGGGATTCCGGGAACTGATCGGTCAGGACGAGGCCCTGGGAGTCCTGCGCCGTACGCTGGATTCCGGACGTCTGGCCCACGCCTGGCTCTTCGCCGGGCCGCCCGGGGTTGGAAGGAAAACCGCGGCCAATGGCCTTGCCGCCACGTTGCTCTGCGAACGCCAGGTCTGGGATGGTTGCGGCGAATGCCGTTCCTGCCGCCGCCGGATGAATGGCAACCACACCGATCTGGAAACCATCCGCCCGCGCGGCGTGAATATCCGCATCGAACAGATCCGCGAGGAGTTGATTCCTTCCGCGCAGCGGGGTCCGCTGGAAGCTCCGTACAAGGTGTTTATCATCGAAAACGCGGAGGCCCTTCGCACCGAATCCGCCAACGCCCTGCTCAAGACGCTGGAAGAACCGCCGGCGTCCTGTGTGTTCATTCTGGCCGCGCCGGGGCCGCGCTCGGTGTTGCCCACCATTGTCTCCCGCTGCCGGACGCTGCGTTTCACGCCGGTTCCATCAAACCTGATCGCGGCATGGCTGGAGGACAAGCACGGCGCCGCCCCCGGAACGGCGGAGCGGCTGGCGCGGTATTGCGCGGGCCGCCCGGCGGAGGCGCTGGAGTTGCTGAAACATCCGGAGCGATTGGACATCCGGGCGCCGGCTAACCGGTGGGAGTTGATGACGCAGGCCGAAGGCTGGACTTCCAAACGGGAAGATGCGCTGGAAAATATCCGCGTGCTGCGCGCCCAGCTTCATCAGGAGTTGGTCCAGCCTTCCGGCGCCGCGGATCGCGCCGCCATGGCGGAAGCCATCTCCCGGCTCTACGCCGCCGAGCGTGCGGTGCTGGGCAATGTCCGCCCGCGCGTCACCCTGGAAAGCGCCTTGTTGCCCGCGCTGAAACAGTAATTTCTTCCCGGATACGCCAAACCGCCCCGGAAACCGCATTCCCGCCGGCGGAGTGTTCATTGTTTGCCGCGCCGCCCGGGCAGCGGCGCGCTCATCAACAATTCATGCATGGAAAAAGAAGATGGATGACGTTCCGGAGTTCGCGACCCGCCGGCTTCGCCGGGTCACACATTGAACCGGAAGTGGATGACATCGCCATCCTGCACCACGTATTCCTTGCCTTCCGAACGCAACAGGCCTTTATCGCGGGCCTTGCTCTCCGATCCGCAGTCCAGCAAATCCTTCCACTGGATCACTTCCGCGCGGATAAATCCCCGTTCGAAATCGCTGTGAATCTTGCCGGCTGCCTGCGGGGCCAGCGTTCCCTTCTGGATGGTCCAGGCGCGGCATTCCTTTTCTCCCGCGGTCAGGAAGGTGATCAGACCCAGCAACTGGTAGCCTTCCAGAATCACACGCTCAAGTCCGGTGCGCTCAACCCCCATTTCACGCAGAAACTCCCGCTGCTCTTCAGGTTCCAGTTCGGAAAGCTCGGCCTCCATGCGCGCTGACACAGGAGCGACGGGTATCCCGCGCGCGGCGGCGTACTCGCGCACCCGGTCGAGGTGGGGAGACGCGGCCTTGCCGGCCAGTACGTCGTCGGTCACGTTGGCGACGAACATCAATGGCTTGGACGTGAGCAGACCCAGTTCAGCAGCCAGCGGCGCGGTCTCTGGAGCGGTCTTCAGCGCCTCGCGGATGGTCATGCCTCCCTGGGCGGCGGCGATGAGTTTGTCCAGCGATTCCAGTTCGGCCTTCGCCGCCTTGTCTCCGCTCTTGGCCACCTTGGCGGTGCGATCCTTCCGCTTCTCCAGGGTTTCCAGGTCCTTGAGCAGCAATTCCAGATCGATCACCTCGATGTCGCGGATGGGATCCACCGAGTTTTCCACATGAATGACATTGGGATCGTCAAAACAGCGCACCACGTGGGCGATGGCGTCCACCTGCCGGATATGGCCGAGAAACTGGTTGCCAAGCCCTTCCCCCTTGCTGGCCCCCTTCACCAGCCCGGCGATATCCAGAAATTCCATCGTGGCGTACACGGTGCTTTTGGTGTTGTAGAGCTTGGCGAGCGCATCCAGGCGCGGGTCTGGAACCGGCACGATGCCCACGTTGGGCTCGATGGTGCAGAAGGGGTAATTCGCGGCTTCCGCGCCCGCCTTGGACAGGGCGTTGAACAGGGTGGATTT
Source organism: Myxococcota bacterium (assembly GCA_022072125.1). GTDB lineage: Bacteria > Myxococcota > JAJVIH01 > JAJVIH01 > JAJVIH01 > JAJVIH01. The sequence continues at coordinate 39,885 of JAJVIH010000029.1, forward strand.
GCCGACGTTGGGCAATCCCACGATTCCGATGGACAGAGACACTGTAACCTCCAGAACCGGCGTGGGGCCGGTCAGTCTTTCACATCCGCGCGGCGTGCGGCGAAACCGGCCTTGCGGAAAAAGGATTCCAGATGGGCCCAGGTGTCTTCCAGCGACTGGTTGATCAACCGGGTGTCCGCGAACACCGGAATGAAGTTGGTGTCGCCGCGCCAGCGCGGAACGATATGATAATGCACGTGGGCGTCAATGCCCGCCCCCGCCGCCGCGCCGATATTCATGCCGATATTCATGCCATGACAGCCGTAGGCGTCCTGCAGCACGGCCTCCGCGCGCAACAGGGTGCGGTGCAGATCGTCCTGAGTCCCGGGCGGCAGGCTCCAGGGGGAGTCGCCATGCTGGTAGGGAATGACCATGAGATGTCCGTTGGTGTACGGATACCGGTTCATGATCACGTAGGAATGGCGGCTGTATCCCAGGATCAGGTTCTCCTGGTCGCGATCCTGGCCGGGAAATTCACAGAAGATGCATCCCCGCGGAGGCTCGCCCTTGATATAGGACATCCGCCAGGTCGCCCACAGGCGCTCAGTCATTCGCGGGACCCTTCCGGGATTTTGCGCCGCCGTTGTCCACCCGGAGGCGCAGTTCCTTGCCGGCGGTGAAGAAGGGAGTGTCCTTGGAGCCGACCTTCACCATCTGTCCGGTTTTGGGGTTGCGGGCTTCCCGCGGTTCGCGGTGCTTGACGCTGAAGCTGCCGAACCCCCGGATTTCAATACGTTCCCGGTCTTTCAGGGCCTTGGCCATGCCGTCAAAAATGGCGTTGACCACTTCCTCCACATCGCGCCGGGAAAGGTTGGGAAATTGGGCCGATACCTTCGAGATCAGTTGGCTTTTGGTCACGGCGTCTTCTCCCTGAAAACAGAATATCCGGTTTCACCGCCCCGGCACGGCTTTCAGTTCCAGCGCCATTTCGGGACGCAGAGCGCTTACCACCTGCTTGATGGAGGATTCAAGCAACTCCCTGATCAGTTCTTCCCGGTTTTTTTCCGGGCGGATGATCTCCGGTTCGCCGCTCACGCCGCCCATGGTCCCCGCGATCCGCACCGCATCCTGGAAGGAGCCGAATTCGTCCACCAGTCTGGCCGCCTTGGCCTGACGCCCGGTCATCACCCGGCCGTCGGCGACCTTCCTGACTTCTTCCACGGGCAGGTTGCGTGACTTGGCCACGTCGCTGACGAACTGATCATAGGCGTCATTGATCAGATCATTGAACATTTTATCGTCGGCCTCGGTGGTTTCGCGGAAGGGGGATCCGGAATCCTTGAGCGCGCCGGTCTTGTAGGTGCGCACGTCGAATTTGAGCACTTCCTTGAGTTTGGTCAGGTCGGTGATCTGCGCGATCACGCCGATGCTGCCCGTGATGGTGCCTTCGCTGGCGATGATTTTCTCCCCGGCGGCGGCGATATAATACCCGCCCGAGGCCGCCACGGTTCCCATGGAGACCACGACCTTCTTCTTCTGCCGGGCCTTGAGGATTTCGTTGTAAATTTCCTGGGATGGGGCCACGGCCCCGCCGGGAGAATCCACACGCACCACGATGGCCTTGACGCGATCATCCTTGAGCAGATCGTGCAGGTCTTCCAGCACGCTCAAGCTGTCGGCGATGGGGCCTGTAATCTCCAGCACGCCGACGCCTTCGCTGGCTTCCTTTTCCCAGTTGCGGCCGCCCAGCAACAGCGCGGAAGCGAAGAGCAGAAACCCGGCGAAAAGCAGGAAGAAGCCCGCCAATATCGCGACCAGTATCCATGCCGTGCGGCTGGTTGATTCGTTGCTCATGGTGCGGCCCCAGGGAAAAACGGGGGAAGCATGCTTCCCCCGGCTCCATTCCTCGGATGGACAGGCGCTTCAGGCGCGAGAAGTCCGGAAGACCCGGATTATTCCTCCTCGCCTTCGCCCTCTCCCTCGCCTTCGTCCTTGCGCTTGCCCTTCTTCTTGCTCTTCGCCTCGGCGATGACGTCCTTGTTCTGGCTTTCCAGTTCCTGCATGAGCAGCGAGCCCAGGCTGGTGCCGGCGCCCTTCCGGTCGGCGATGAAGTTTTTGTAGTCCTCGGAGTCGGCGGTGTTTTCGAGGGCTTTCACCGACAGGCTGATCTTGCGCTCCTGCGGATCCACGTCAATGATCATCACCTCGATCTCCTGACCTTCCGCGACCACCTGCGAAGGGGTATTCACCCGGTTGTTGGAGATTTCGCTGATGTGCAGCAGACCTTCCACGCCGGGCTCCAGTTCGACGAAGGCGCCGAAGTCGGTGAGCTTGACCACCTTGCCCTTCTTGACCTGGCCGATGCGGTATTCATCGGTGATGCGGCTCCATGGGTCGCCGGTGAGCTGTTTGATGCCCAGGCTGAAGCGTTCGGCTTCGGGGTCAATATTGAGGACGACCGCTTCCACCTCGTCGCCCTTCTTGTAGAGTTCGGACGGGTGCTTGACGCGCTGGGTCCACGACAGGTCGCTGATGTGAACCAGGCCGTCAATGCCTTCCTCAATTCCCACGAAGATGCCGAAATCCGTGATATTGCGGATGCGCCCGCGGATATGCGAGCCGATAGGATACTTCTCCTTGAGCAACACCCAGGGGTTGGTCTCGACTTGCTTCATGCCCAGGCTGATGCGCTTCTGGACGGTGTCCACGTCGAGCACCACGGCCTCGACCTCGTCGCCGACATTGACCAGCTTGGATGGGTGCTTGACCCGTTTGGTCCACGACATTTCGCTGATATGGACCAGACCCTCGATGCCCGGCTCCAGTTCCACGAAGGCGCCGTAATCGGTGATGCTGACCACCTTGCCGCGCAGACGGGTGGCGACGGGGTACTTCTCCACCGCGTATTTCCAGGGGTCCTCGCTGATCTGCTTGAGACCCAGGCTGACGCGCTCGGTCTCCGGATCAAACTTGAGCACCTTGACCTTGACCTCGTCGCCCACCTTGAACATTTCGGACGGATGGTTGATGCGGCCCCAGGACATGTCGGTGATGTGGAGCAGGCCGTCAATGCCGCCCAAATCAATGAAGCAACCGTATTCGGTGATGTTCTTCACCACGCCGGTGACGACCTCATTCTCCTTGATCTTCTTCAGGGTCTCCGACTTGAGCTGCTCGCGCTCTTTCTCCAGCAGCACGCGGCGCGACAGCACGATGTTGCCGCGCTTCTTGTTGAACTTGATGACCTTGAACTCAAAGGTTTCACCGATCATCTTGTCGAGATTGCGGACGGGACGCAGGTCCACCTGACTGCCCGGCAGGAAGGCCTTGACGCCGATATCCACGCTGAGGCCGCCCTTGACGCGGGAGACAATGGTGCCGCGCACGATTTCGTCGCGCTCGCAGGCGGCGGCGATATCGTCCCACACCTTCAAACGATCGGCCTTCTCCTTGGACAGGATGATGCCGCCTTCGTCGTCCTCGGTGTCTTCCACCAGCACGTCAATGGTGTCGCCGACGGAAGGCTTGCGGGAGCCAAACTCGCCGATGGGGATTTCCCCCTCGCTTTTGAATCCGACATCCACAATGACCTTGTCATTGCGGATGGCCACGACCTTGCCCTGGACGATCTCGCCTTCCTTGACGGAATCGCCCTGCGCGGACTGGTTGAGAAGAGCTGCAAAATCCTCGTCGCTGACGGGTTGGCCGGATTCGTTGATATTCTTGTCGCCTGTGATCATGAAGATAGGTTGTTGTTTCCCCGTGGTTATTGTGTTGGCCGCCGCCGGGGTGACAGCGTCCGGGCGCCGAAAGACGCACGCGAAAAATTCCGGGCGTTTAAGGGCGAAGGTGGATATCCGATGGGCCGGGTTTTGTCAAAGCCTGTCTCCGCAAAATGCTCAGGCCTCGGTCTTTCGTCCGGTATCCGGGGAAAGCCGGGTTTCCGGGGCGGGCCGCCGGCCGCAAGCGCGCGCCGCCTCCACCCCCTGCCTCAAACCCGGGACATTCTTCAACGCCATTCCTGCCGGTTGGTTTCCCGGGAGGTTCCGGGGATTCGCCGTCGCGCCGTCACTTGCACATGAAGTGTTCGCATGCTAAAGGCGCGCGCACTTTCTGAACGCAGTATCATCAACATCGGGAGTTCTCCATGAAGTTGCGCCTGCTCACCCTCTTCGCCGCCGGCGGACTCAGCCTGTTGACCGCTTGCAGCGGCAATGAATGCCGGGATTTCGTCAAGGACATCTGCGCCAACGACAAATACAAGAACGCCGAGGCGGATATTTCCGCCAAACTGCGCCGCGAATGGCAATGCAACTGCGTCAACGCTTCCAAGGGAGAGGTTGAATTTCAGGTCATGGCCTGCGATCAGGCCATGTTCTCGTTCGACAATTACCGGCCCGGCCAGTCGGACGATCACGCCGAATCACTGGCCGCCTGTTCGGTCGCCCACGCCATGTTCAAGACCCATGGCGACACCTACGTGGACAACTGCCTGAACGCCGGCCTGGATCGCGCCGGCGAGGACGACCGCACGGAATGCCAGAAAAGCCTGTCGGAATGCCTGAAATCCTGTGCGGATAAAAAAGGCAATGACTTTGTGACCTGCCGGACCCAATGTGACATAGGGAATCCCTGCGCCGGCATGTGTACGGTTTCCTTGCCGGGCGGCGGCCTCGTTCCCGGAGGCGGCGGGGGCGGGGGCGGGGGCGGCGCCACCCCGAACCCGGGTGGTGGAAATCCCACACCCGCCACTCCGCCGGCGGAAGCCCCCAGGGGCGGCGCTTCCTGATTCGCGCCACGGGATCGTCTCCATTGGAACAACAGGCGGGCTGTTTAGGCCCGCCTGTTGTTTTTCCGGTTCTGGAAAAAGCGCCTTCACATTTCCCTTGGCGCATGAACGGCTTCTGAATAGATTCTCCGCCATGTTGATGGTTCGCGGCGTCATTCCGGCGATTTTCATGGCGGCGCTGTTGGCGCTGGTCTCCGGGGGGTTTCCATCCGTGGCGGGTTCCCAGACTCCCGCCGCAATACCGGACCCTTTGCCGGCGCCCGATGGGACGCCGCCGCTGAAATCCTTCAACCTTGGCGTTCAGTTGGGCAACGCCGGCCGCTGCAAGGAAGCGTTGCCGTTTTTCCTGCGCGCGCTGGCCGAATATCCCACTTGGAGCAAGCTGCGGGTGGAAATCATCCGTTGCCAGCTTGAAACCGGGGCGCAGGCTCCGGATATCCGCCCCCACCTGGAGGCGGCCCGCAAGGATGAATCGGAAACCGCCCGCTTTTGTTATTATGATGGCCGCTATCAGGAGATGACGGAGAATTATCCGGCGGCGGTTCAAGCCTACCAGAAAGCCCTGAGCCTGCGTGCGGGTCTGTACGATGCTCCGGCGCGGCTCCGGGAAATTCCGGCGAAAGAGAAAGCCTTGGCGGAACGGCGCGCCCGCGAAACGTCCGCTCCGGCTCCCCAGGCGTCTGAAACTCCGCGCGTCTCCCCGCTGGCCAGCGCCCGGCCCGCGGGATCGCCGCCGCCGGTGGAACAACCGGTTTCCGCATCTTCCATCGCCGCCATGCTTCCGCCGGAGCCCAAATTGATGGAGCCGGTTCCCTCCGGCGCATCGGGCAGGGAAAAAGAAGGCATGCTGGCGATGGAAAACGGACGCCGCGCCGCCATGGCCCGGGACTACGCCGCGGCGCGCAGGTATTTTCAAGAGGCGCTGGGAAAATTCCCCAATGAGGGGCTGGTCCGGCTGGAATTGGCGATTTGCCATTTCAACACCGACAACGACCTCAACGCCATCGAGAAGGAACTCGCGGCCGCCGCGGACAGCCAAGGCGCCAATCCGCGTTTCCACTATTGGCTGGGCCGCATGTTTGAAAACCTTGGCGAATACGGGCGGGCCGCGGAGTCCTATGAGGAGGCGCTGAAACTGCGGCCCGGCGTGCATGACGCCCGCAAACGCTTGGCCGACGCACGGGAAGCGATGCGCGGCGCGGCGGATCCGTCCCCCGGGCCGTTGCCGGCGGGCGATGGATCGCGGGCGGCGGGAATTGGCCGCAAGGCCCCCAGCGTGATGGTGTTTCAGACCCGCATCCGCGACGCCCTGACCGCGCGCAACCACTTGATCGAGGGGCAAAAAGCCATGCAGATGGGAGACTATCCCCGCGCGCTGGCGAGCCTGGAAAAGGCCGCCGCGCTGGCGCCCGCCTGGGCGGCCCCGCAACTGGAGTTGGGCGCGGCGCTGCTGGCCAGCGGCGGCGATCTGAACCGGACCGGCGCCGCCCTCGACATGGCCTTGCAACATGATCCCGCCAATGCACGTGTGTATGGAACGCTGGGCCAGTATTTCGAGCAGGTGCGCGAGGGCGCTCTCGCCGTGGAAATGTACCGGCGCGCGCTGGCGATTGACGAGGGTCTCACGGAGTTCCGGCTGCGGCTGGCCGAGGCGGAAGAACGGTTGGGCAATACCGCCGCGGCCCGTCAGGAATACGCCCGCGTGCTGGACGCCCAGCCGGGAAATCCGGCGGTGAGGCTGGCGCTGGCGCGAGTCTGCGAGAAGCTGGGGGATTCAGACTCTTCCGATCGGCAGTGGAGCGAACTGGTGTCGCGATTCCCCCGCAACGGCGCCTTTCTGTTGCGCTACGCGGATTATCTCGAACGGCGGGGCCGCGCCGCCGAGGCGGAAGCCCAGCGCCTCAAGGCCACGGAGCTTGAATCCGCCGCGGGAAAAGGCGGCAGGGAAATGCGCCCCCTGCTCCGCGAGGATGAACTCCGGAAGAAACGCAAGGAGAAAAAGCGGTGATCGGGCGTCTCCATGCTTTTTGTCTGTTCGCCATGCTGGCGGCGCCGTCCTGCGGCGGAGAAACCGCCGCGCCGTCCGGCGTGGCGGTGGACAAGCGGTTTGATAACCTCGGAGACGCCGAACGGCAGGCCTTCTGCTCCGCCTACGCGGCCGCGCTGGAGTTCACCGGCAACCGATCCTGTGTCAGCGCCGCTTTGGATCAGAAAACCTGCGTCGCCGCACTTTCGCTGATTCCGGCCTGTCTGGTGGGCGCCGCTGAACGCTGCGCCGCCGGAAAATGGCCGGATTGCCAGCCGTCCCCTGCCTGCCGGGACTTTGTCGAATGCCTCGCCCGCGGGCGCACGGAGGAAATCGCCACTGGGACCAGCGGCGCCCAGCCAACCCCCGTCCTGTGCGCCATGTACCCTTGTGAGAATGGCCGCCCGCGCGGCGTTGTGGATTTCGACTGAATACCGCCCGCGCCCGGCGGCGCTGGAAATCATCTGGCGTCTCATGAGTCTTCATTCGAATGCATGCATCATGCATATCCGCGCGCCAATGAAGAAAAAGCGGGGATGGGCAAGGATGCTTCCTGGACTGTCCGGGCTGCAATCCTTACATGGTTTCCCCGTCATGCCTGAATCCGTCCCATCCTTGCTTTCTTTCACTCAGAGCGGGGGAATGTTACAAACGGGCTGGAAACAAGCGAATATGCCTTTCGACCTTCATTCGATTCTGCAGCCTTGGATGGCCCAACTTGCCGCGTATCACGTGGATCAACCCACCGGCATGATCAAACTGGACGCCAATGAAAATTCCTGTCCGCATGATCCGGAATTCGTCGAGTCGCTGGGACCCCTGCTGAAGGAAGTGGCGCTGAACCGTTATCCGGATCCCGCCGCCACGCGGTTGACCGGGGAAATCAGCCGCGCCTGGGGCGTCCCCCGGGAATGCATCGTGCTGGGCAATGGCTCCGATGAATTTATTCCGCTGATGACGGCGGCCTTTGGCCGTCCGCGCAAGCCGGGGAAGGACCGCGGCTGCATGCTGTATCCCACCCCAACCTTCAGCATGTTCCGTATCGGAACCATCGGCTTTGGTTGCGAAGTGCTGGAGGTTCCACTGGATCGCCGCTGGCAGTTGGACGAAGCGGCCATCCACGGCGCGCTGGATGAACACCAGCCGAATGTCTGCTATTTCGCCACGCCCAACAATCCCACTGGCGCGCTGTTTGACGAGCAAGTCATCACCCGGGTCATCGAACGCGGCGAGTCGCTGGTGGTGGTGGATGAGGCTTACGCCGATTTCTCTGGCGCGTCCTGGCTGGACAGGCTGGAGCGCTGGCCCAACCTGGTGGAGTTCCGCACTTTTTCAAAGATCGGCTTCGCCGCCCTGCGCTTGGGCGTGATGATGGCTCCGCCTGCCGTCGCCCATGAAATCCACAAGGTGCGCGGTCCCTACAATATTGGCGGATTGACCCAGGCCATCGCACTGCACGCGCTGCGGCGTCCGGAAAGCTGGCGCAAGGGGATCGAACTCATCCGCCGTGAACGCCAGCGGCTGGATGCGGAACTGCGCCGCTTCTCGCAACTCGAAGTCTTTCCTTCCGACGCCAATTTCATCCTGTGCCGCGTGCGCACCGGCGGACCGGAGTTGTTTGAAGCCCTGAAATCCCGGCGCATTCTGATCCGCAACCTGCATTCTCCGGGGGTCATGGAAAATCTGGTGCGCATCACAGTGGGCGTGGAGTCCGAAAACACCCGGCTGCTGGAGGCGCTGGCGGAGATTTTGTCCGCCACGTGAGGAAATACATGGGACGCAGCGCGATCATCACCCGCAAGACCAAAGAGACCGATATCCATGTGGAGTTGAACCTCGACGGAACGGGGATTTCCTCCATCTCCACCGGCGCGCCGTTTTTTGATCACATGCTCGACGCCTTCTCCCGGCATGGCTTGTTTGATCTGACCATCCGCTGCGCCGGCGACACCCATATTGACGACCACCACACCGTGGAAGACGTGGGTCTGTGTCTCGGCAAGGCGTTTCTGCAGGCGCTGGGCGACAAGCGCGGCATCCGCCGGTTCGGACACGCCCACGTTCCGTTTGACGAAACCCTGGTGCGGGCGGCGGCGGACCTGTCCGGACGGCCCTATCTGGTTTTTCGCGCGGACGGCATGACCGGTCAGCTTGGCGCGTTCAACATCGAACTGGTGGAGGATTTCTTTCAGGGCTTTGTGAATACCGCGCAGTGCAACCTGCATGTCATCCTGGAGTATGGACGCAACCGCCACCATGTGGTCGAATCCATGTTCAAGGCGTCGGCGCGGGCCTTGCGGGAAGCGTCGGAAATTGATCCGCGCAATCCCCATGTGCCCAGCACCAAGGGATCATTGGAAAGCTGAAGACGCGCCCGCGGGGAAACGACGGCCATGCTGCTGGTGATTGATTACGGACGCGGAAATCTGCGCTCGGTGGAGCAGGCGCTGCGGCGCCTTGGCGCGCCGCCCCGTATTTCCAGCGATCCCGCCGATGTGGCGATGGCCGGGCGCGTCATCCTGCCCGGGGTGGGGGCGTTTGGCGACTGCATGGACGCCCTGCGCGCGCGCGGGCTGATCGAGCCCATCCTGGATCATATCGCGGCAGGCAAGCCCTATCTGGGCATCTGCCTCGGCATGCAGATTCTCTTCAATGAGTCCGAGGAGTACGGACAGCACAAGGGACTGGGCGTATTGCCGGGCCGGGTCATCAGGTTCCGGCTGCCCGGGGGCGGTCCGCTCAAGATTCCGCATATGGGGTGGAACGGCGTGCATCATGCCGGCGGCGAAGAGGCCCGCCGCCTTTGGGAAGGGATTCCGGACAACGAAGCCTTTTATTTTGTCCACAGCTACCATGTGATGGCGGGGCGCGATGGCGATGTGGCGGGCCTGACCAACCATGGCGGAGAATTTTGCGCCGCCGCCGCCCGCAACCATGTATATGGCGTGCAGTTTCACCCGGAAAAAAGCCAGAACGCCGGCCTTCGTCTGCTCCAGAATTTCATCCGCAACGGCTGAACCGGAAAGCGGGCGTTCTCCCGCGCCGTTGCTTCAGTTCACTGATCCGCTGATGGGTTTGAGCTTCGCCGTGATGGATTCCGGAGAATAGAAATCGGAACTGGGCGCCGGGGTATACTGCACCTCCACCGCGATCGAGGCGTCCTCTTTCTGATCCTGCGACGAATCGCTGTCCTCAATGGTGATGGTGTACGAGCGGAACTTGTCGAATCCGCCAATCACCGCACCGGATTCGTCAAATTCGACTCCCAGTTCATTGGACAGGGCGATTTCGGTGGCGCCCTTGGTGCGGCCGCCGGATACATCAATCTGCACCTGGTCGGAAGAGGGATCGTTGGCCGCCAGCGGATTGAGGTTCTGATCGGTCATGTGGATGGTGAAGGTTTGCGCCCCGCCATTCTTGACCAGAATCGAGGTGGGTTCGATGCGCGAGGTTTCGACCGATTCGTTCAGCGCGCCGGTCCACAGGATGTTGGCTCGCACCCACATGTACCCTTCCGGATCGTGCCTGCCGTTGGGAGCATCCCATTTCCCGCTTTCATTGAAATCCACAAAAAATTCGCCCTTGTCCCATACTCCATTGTCGTTGCTGTCCACCAGCGGTTCGCCCTGATCTTCAAAGCGTTCATTGCGGTCGCGCACGCCATTGCCATTGGAGTCGTTATAAGCCTCGCCAAAGGGAAGCATGGCGATGATGGTCACCAGTCCGTCGCGGGGGTTCCGGGTCTGGCCTTTGGCGTCGCGGTAGGATGGTTCGCCCGCGATGGGATCCACGTCCGCCGGATCGCCGGTTTTGGGAGAGTACAGATATACCGTTTCACCATCGTCGTTCTGGCGTTTCTCCATGGTCCCGGCCTCGGCCTTGAATTCCACCGGAGCGTTGCGGAGAAGACCGCCCTTGTTGTTTTTCACCAGGACATCGCATTTGACCAGGATTTCCCGGCCCTTTGGGACGTAGGCGCCGATATTCTTCGAGTCGCAACGGAATTCCATGGAGGTGATGATGGGAGGAGGACGGATTTCAATCTGCACGGTTTTGGTGGTGGGCTGCTCTCCGGTGGGCGCCCACAACACGGATACGCTGGCTGTGCCGCCCTGCTTGCCCGCGAAGAGGCGGACGATGGCGCCGCCGTTGGCGTCCAGATCCACATCGGAGGTAGTCAGTTCCTCGCCCAGCTTGAAGGTTCCCAGATCGGTGGTGAAACGCACCCTTCCCTTCATGGGTTGCCGGTCGCGGGAGACATAGGCCTCGATCTTCGCCGAGGTCTTGCCATCGGCGGGGATGCTGGAGGGCTCAGCCCGCAGGGAGATTTCGTAGGGAGCAGAGCCGCATCCCGCGGTGAGCAGGGCTGCGATCAAACAGAACAGCATACGCATCATGGCAGGGGAAGTTTGATTCGCGTCTGGCGGGAAGTCAATTCGCGACAATCTGATTGCCGCCCTTGCGGTCCGCCATGCGAGGCCGGTATATCCATGGCAATCGCAGTTGATTTGCGCTCATGGACATTCTGCTGATCAACGAATCCCAGGGCAATGATACGCTCGCGGCGAAGCTGCGAACGTGGGGGCATTCCGCGACGCAAATCCATCCGGCCAGGCTGATCCCGGGCGGCGGGGGGCCGCCGGTGTTGAAACCGGTCATCATTCTGGTGGCGGGTTCGGGCGCCAATTCCATTCTGGGGTGGGTGCATACCATCCGCTCCATGCCCCAGGGAGAGCAGGCGTATATCGTTCTTGCCGCCTCCGTCGAAGCAGTGGAGTCCGTGAATCCCTCCATGCGGGAGAAGGTCAACGACTGGCTGCAATGGCCCGCCCCGGAGGAAATGGTCAAATCCCAACTGGGCTGGATTCAGTTTCGCGCCGCCCGCGCCGGCGCGCCGGCGCCCAAGGGCCCTGACTCGCAGAAATTGCTTCAAGAACAGGAAGAGACCGCCGGTAAATTCGTCAAGACGGTGGAAGAACTGGTGCGCCGGGAGTCCACCGGTTTTTTGCAGGACCTGGCGAACCTGCTGAAAACCATGTCCGGCGCCATGAATACCGCCCGGGTCAGTTTCTGGACGTTGCGGGAAGAACCCATGCGCATCGTCTGTGACATGCTCTACGACCAGACGACCGGCAGCTTCTCCATGGGGCATCATCTGCTGGCCTCCCAGTATCCGCGATACTTCAAGGCGTTGCAGGAGCATGTGATCATTCCCGCCCATGACGCGGCCACCGATCCGCGCACCAGCGAATTTACTGATTCCTACCTGCGGGTTTATCATATCAATTCAATGCTCGATATTCCCGTGCATGCGGACGGCTTGCTGTCCGGCGTGTTGTGCATTGAACATACAGGCCCCAAACGTATCTGGACCATCCACGAACAGCAGTTCGCGGTTTCCATCGGCCAACTCGTCGCCCGCCACGTGGAAAGCGAAGGCCGCCGCAAGACCCAGCAGGCGCTGATGGACAGCGAGGAAATGTTTCGCCTGCTGGTGGAGAGCGTGAACGACACGTCCATCATCCTGATTGATACGGAAGGGCGGATCATCTCCTGGAACACCGGGGCGGAGCGCATCACCCACTACAGCGCGGCGGAGATGATCGGCAAACACTGGAGCATTCTCCGCCCGGAAACCCCCGGCGCGCTGGATGAATGCCGCCGCCATCTGGATGAAGCCCTGCGCAACGGCCGGTTTGTCACCGAAGGCGTGCGCGTGCGCAAAGGCGGCATCCCGTTCCGGGCGTCCATCACCATCACGCCGCTGTTCAATCGCCAGAAACAACATCGCGGCTTCGCCAAAATCACCCGGGAAATCCAGACCGGTCCACAGGCCGCTGTCTCCCCGGCGGAAGCCCCGCGTCCGGTCTCGCTGGTGGTTCCTTCCGCGGCGGCCGCCGCGGATGTGGGGACCGTCAAATATCCCTACCGGGTGCTGCTGGTGGAGGACAATCTGATCAACCAGCGTGTGGTGCAGCTCATGCTGCAGAACCTGGGCTGCACGGTGGACACCGCTGCGGACGGCATTTCGGCGGTGCAGGCGACCGAACGCGGCGAGTTCGATCTGGTGTTGATGGACGTTCACATGCCGGAGATGGATGGTTTGGAAGCGACCCGCTGCATCCGCGCGTTGAGGTCCGATCCGGAAAAGCCGCTGATCGTCGGGCTTTCCGCCACCTCGCTGAAATCGGATGTGGATAGCTGCTTTACCGCCGGCATGAATGATTTCATTGACAAGCCTGCGGACATGCGGAAGCTCCGCAACATGTTCGACAAATGGGGAGCCACGCTGCGGCCCAGGCCTGTTTCCGGCGTCTCGAACGCAGAGCCAGTGAACGTCAAGGCCATGCAGGGAATCAGCGCGCTGCCTGAAATGGAAACCAACGACATGATCCGCGGCGTGTATGAGGCTTTTCTGAATCATCTTCCCACCAAGTTCGCGCAAATCCGCGACTCCCTGGAGCGCGGCAACCTGCCACAGCTTCGTCAGGTGGCGCACAGCCTGAAGGGCGCCAGCGCCCAGTTGGGATGCGCCCCGCTTTCCGAGGTTTCCGCGCGCATCGAGCAGTGCGCCGCCGGCAACGATATCCAGGCGGTGCGCAAATTGATCCCGGAACTCGAGCGGGAAAGCGAGCGCGCCCGCCTGTTTGTCCAGGACAAACTCGCCAGCGCGCTGGAAGATATTTCCCCCGAGCGCCTTCTGGAAGAAGGTCCCAGCTCCGTGGTTTGACCCGGCTGACGGATACACGTTCTCCGGTTTACAGGCGTCTTGTTTTTGGGAGCGCGAAGCTCCGGGGATAGCCCCGCCATCCTCCCCCCTTAGTCCGGGGAGCGGATCCTGCGCCTTTGATCATCTGGCGAGAGGTGAATAATCTGACCCCATGGCCAGTTTCAAATTCATTCATGCGGCGGATTTGCATCTGGATACCTCCGCCCTGCGTACGACCTTCAATCTCGAAAACCACCGCGGCGATTTCCCCAAGGAGCCGGAACACCCCACCCGCGCCGCCTTTGACAAACTGATTGATCTGGCCATCCGGGAGCGGGTCGCGTTTGTGTTGCTGGCGGGCGACCTGTTCGAGGGCTCCAGCCTCGGCCGGGACAACCGCACGGCGCTGTATTTCCGCCAGTGCATGAAACGGCTGGAGGAAAACAATATCCGCGGTTTCATCGTCTGGGGCAATCACGATTATGAAAGCGGCCTGACGCGGTTGCCGGACTGGCCCGCGAATGTGCATGTCTTTCCCGGCGACGAGCCCGGGATCGTCAAACTGGATCAACTGAATTGCGCCATTCACGGCCGCAGCTTTGGCGTGCGCCATGTGGGTCAGGAATTTGCGGACTCCTATGAACGGGCGCTTTCCGGCCTGTTCAATATCGCTCTGCTGCACACTTCCCTTGATCCGGAACGGCGCGGCGGCCACCAGGAATACGCTCCTTGCACGCCGGAGCAACTGGCCGCCAGGGGTCATCAGTACTGGGCGCTGGGCCATATCCACCAGCATCAAATCATCCCCGGGAAAAACTCCTGGCTGGTGTTTCCCGGCAATCTGCAGGGCCGCCACGCGCGGGAGACCGGCCCCAAGGGCTGCATGCTGGTGGAAGTGAGCAATGGCCGGATCAGCGAAGACACTATCCGCCATATCCCGCTAGATGTGGTTCGCTGGCATGAAGCAGAAGTGAATTTGAGCGGCGCCGGAACGGATGAAGACATATGCTCCGAGGTGAACAGCAAACTGAACGGGATCATTTCCAGCCCCGGCGCGGACAGCCGGGTGCATGCCGTGCGCATCCGCCTGACCGGAAATACCAGGGCGCCGCTCAAGGATTTCGTGAACCGGAAAGCCATTGAGAACTGGGCCGTGGCGCGGATGCAGGACACCCGGGGGATTTGGATTGAAGACGTGGCCGTGGAGGTTTCGCCGGCGGAATCCGCCATTCCGCTAGAGCCGGATCAAATTGCGCTGCTGCGCGGGATTGAGCAGGAGATGGCCGCGGCTAGCGGTGAAATCCGGCGGGTGCTTCTCGAGACCAGCCACTGCAAAGACCTGATCCGCCATCTGGAAATATCAACGTCGCATGAACTGTCCTCGCTCCCGGAAGAGTTGGGGTTGAAAAAGGCGAAGCCCGGCCAGGCGGACTCCTCCCTGCACAAGGCGCTTCTCGATGAAGCCGTGCGGCGCATTCTGGCGGAGATGGGAATGGAGAGCGGGACATGAGGCTTCTGTCTGTCGCCCCGGCGAATTTTCTGGCGTGGCCCAGCGGCCAGAAGGTTTCCTTTGATCCGGACGCGCGGCTTCATGTCGTTTACGGACCCAATGAAGCGGGCAAATCCACCCTGCTGCGGGCGATTCTCGCGGGCCTGTTCGGGGTGAAAAACTCCAGCGTGGATACCGGAAGCGGCTGGAAAATTTCCATGAAACTGCTCCTGCGGGAGAGAGGGGAGTTGGAGTTGTCATGCAATCCCAAACGCTTCTCCATCAACGATCAAAAGTGGAAGCGCGAGGAGTTTCTCTCCAATCTCAAGGGAGTGAATGAATCCTTCTACCGTCATTTTTTCGCCCTGGGGCATGAGGATTTCACCCGCCTGCATCAGTTGATGAAGGGTTCCAAGGACCAGAAATACCAGGAATGGTTTTTTCAGGCCGCCCATGGATCCCGTTCTCTCGATGGCCTGATCAAGAGGTTGACGGAATCCCTGGACGAATTGGTGACCTCCCGGATCGACAACGCCAGGGCCGCCATCAACAGGGATATCACCAGCCTCAAGGAGCAACTGAATCTGTTGGAGCAGAGCCGCGCCAAACCCGAGCGATATCCTGAACTGATCAGGAATAGGGAGGAAGGCGCCCGCCGGATTGAAGAACGTGAAAAAACAATCAAATCCCTGACCGGTGAAAAAACCGGGGTGGAAAACCGCATCGAGGCCCATGATCTGGCGATACAGGCCGTTCAACTGGACCGGAAAATCCGCGATACACCGGCCGCCCGCATCCCCACGGAGGTTGAGAAGGAGTGGCGGCGGCTGCAACAGCAGAGCGAGAGCAAAACCAGATCAATCGAGGAGAAGACCGGGGAAATTCAAGGGTTGGAAAAGGAACTCGCCGGGCTGAAGGTGGATAAAAAAATTCTCGACGCGGCGGAATGCATTGAAGAACTCAACCGGAAAATCAGGGAGATCGAGAGCGCCTGTGAAGATATCCCCAAGCGGGAGAATGAACTCCATCCCCTGGAAGCAAAGGATGCGGAACTGCGCCGGGAACTCATCGGACTTGGGTTGACGAAGGAAAATTTCATCACGGAGTTGACCCAACATCATGTCAACCTTCTCCAGGATTGCGCCGATAAACTGGAACTGACCCGCAATCAACATGAACAGGCCAGGAGAGAGTTGGAAACGCGCGCCGAAACCCTGAAAAAGGCCGGGGAAACCGTTGCCATGGGGCGGGAGATCGAATTGACGGAAATGGGGGATCTGAAAGGGCGGGCTCAAGCGCTGACCGCTCGATGGGAAGAGAAAAGAACCTTCAAAGGCGCCATCACCCGGCATACACATGATCAGGAAAATCTGCTGCTAAGGATGGGTTGTGCGCCTGAGAAACTGGAAAGCGTTCAGACATGCATTCCGCCGGATCCGGAAACAATCGAGGATTTCCGCCAGAAATTCGAAGACGCGGAAAACATCATCCGCGAAAGGAAGCTGAGGGTTGAGAAACTCGAAACCAAGCTTGAAGAGACGCGAAACAATCTGAAATCCAGCCAGAAAAAACTTGCGGAAACCACTCCGGAAAGTCTTCATGCCGCGCGCAAGGAACGGGATGAATTGCTGGACAGGTTCCTCCAGTCCCCCAACAAACCCAGCCATACGGCGTTGGTGCGGGCGGTGGACAAGGCGGATGAGATCGCTGACGCATTGATCAACCTCGCGGATGACGTGGCCGGCCTGAAGAACTCGAAGGAGAAGGCCGCGGAGATCGAACAGGAACTGGCGGAGGTCCGGGCCGTGCTGGAGGAGGCCGGAAAATCCAAGGAATCGCTACAGACGGATTGGGAGAAACTATGGAGCGGCCTGCCTTTCCGACTGCGCCCCCCCGGAAAAATGTGGGATATTCCGGACGGGGTGGTGAAACTCCGTGAGTTGAGCAACAAGATTGATGAAGCCAGGAAAAAGCTGGATGACCTTGAAGAGGACAGGAACTCGATTGCCGCCAAGGCGCGGGCGCTGGCCGGCCAATACGGGTTTGAACCTCCGGGCGTTGACGAGGCGCCGGAAGACCTGAAAAGGTTGTTGACTCGCGAAATCGAGCGCCTGGAAGTGAATAACCGGAATTTCCTGAGCGCCAAAACCCAACTAAACAGCGCCCGGGATGAAGAGGAAAACGCCCGGCAGGAACTGGATTCAAAGAAACGCGCTTACGAGTCCGCACTCAGCGCCTATGCCGGGCAACTCCAGAAGCTGAATTTTCCCGGGAATCTCAACGGTGGAGAGGCCAAAGCCGCCGCGAATTACCTGCTCGAATACCAGAGGGTGCGAAAAGAGATGGGGGCCCTGAATGATCGCATCGGGAAAATGCGGCGGAATATCGAGGAATTTGAACGGGAGGTGGACAGGGCGGTGAAAGCCGCCGCGCCCGATCTCGCAATGCTGCCCCATCTGGATGCGGTGCAACAACTTGGCGAACGGCTGACCAAAAACAGAGAAGACAAAACCCGGCAAGAGGAAAAAACCAGCCGGCTTGAAAAGCTGCGCGGCGAACACCAGAAACTCCAGGACGAACAACAGGAAATCTCGAACAAGCTTTCGCGGTTGCTGGGTGACGCCGGGCTGACCAGTGAAGAGGCCCGCCAAGCGGTGGAACGGGCGGAAACCATCCGGAACAACCAGACAGAACTCGACCGCATGCTGGATCAGGTCGGATTGTTGCTCGGCTGTGAACGTGATTCCGCCCTGGAGAAGGCCCAATCCCTGGCCGGCGAGGATATCGCGGCGCTGCATGACAAGACCAAGACACTTGAGGAGGAAATCAGCAACCTGAAGAGTGAGCAGGAACAAGCACGGGAAGATCTTGGCGCGCTCAAAAGCGAGTTCAGCGCGCTGGAAAAAGACACCGCGCCGCCGGACATGGGAGAGATCGTCACCCTGCAAGCGCGCATCGAAGCCAACAGCCGCGAAGTGGTGGTTCAATCGCTGATGCTGGAGTTGGCCAAACGGTGGAAAGAACGCCTCAACGAAAACTCAGGCTCCCCCATGCTGAAGAAGGCGGGAGAGTATCTGAGCGTTCTGACCGGCGGGCGCTATTTGGAAGTGCGGGGAGACGCGGAGATCCAGGATCAGGAAGGACATAAACTCTTCTCCATCGTGGATGGAGATGAGCAGGAGAAGGACATCAGCCAGCTTTCGGACGGCTCCCGAGACCAGTTGTTCCTTGCGCTCCGGCTTGCGGCGATTGATCAGCACAACAGGGCGTCCGGCCACGAACCGATGCCCGTGATTCTGGATGATGTGTTACAGGGTTTTGACGATGAGCGCGCCGGGTACGGCCTGCGTCTGCTTGCGGAATTTTCACCGGTCACCCAGGTGATTTATTTCACTCACCATCGCCACCTGCTGAAACTGGCGGAAAAGCATGCCGCCGTGGAGGTGCTGGAAATTCAATCCATCCCCGCGCCGGGGGAATGACCGCCGGTTTCGCGAACCGGGGCGCCTGGAATCCGCGCTGGAGAATCATTCCTTCTCGATGATGAACGGACCCATGGCGAGGGCGTCCATGTGGGTGGAGACAAAACATTTCACAGCGTCCAGCGGGGTTTCGACGATGGGCTCGTTGTTCACGTTGAAACTGGTGTTGAGGATCACGGGAACCCCCGTCAACTCGAAGAAGCGCCGGATCAACCGGTGGTAAACGCCGTTGTCCGCCTCCGTCACCGACTGCATGCGTGCGGTGCCATCGGAATGGGTGACCGCGGGAATCACATCGGGCTTGAGGACCGGGGCTATCAGCAACATGAACGGCGAAGGACAATCCAGATCAAAATACTCCGCCGCGTATTCAGCCAGCACCGAGGGCGCGAAGGGACGGAAGACCTCGCGGTGCTTGACCCGCAGGTTGAGGATATCCTTCATTTCCGCGCGGCGAGGATCGGCCAGGATGCTGCGGTGTCCTAGCGCGCGCGGGCCGAACTCCGCGCCCTCCTGAAACCAGCCGGTGATCTGTCCGCCCGCCACCCGGCGCGCCACTTCATCCACGATGTCATCGCAGCGGCGGAATTTCAGCCGCGCCCCGGTGATCGAATAGCCCTGCCCCGGTTTGCTCTTGCGCCCGCGGTCTTCCAGCATTTCCGTTCCGTCCTCGCATAGCCAGCGAAAGCGGTAGGAAAACTCCTGGCCGGGCGCCGCCTTCAGCAGACCGCGAAAGGCGAAAGGCCCCGCCGGCGTCATGGATTGGCGTTCCACGGTCTGGAACCGATCGGTGGATGTCTCCAGCCAGACCTCGGCCACGGGAGAGCGGTCAGTGACGAAATCCACCGGAATGGCGGAGGCCTGATAACCATCCAGCACGCGGCGGATTTCATCCTCTGAATAGGTGCGCCCATGGTAGGCGTGGTGGAGGATATTCTCCTTGCGGGCCGCCGCGTGCCCGTTTTCCGGCCGCTCCCACATGAATTCGCTCAACAGCGCCTGGCCCAGCGACAGGCCCTCGTCGCCAGCAGCCGGGACAATGTGCAGCCGTTTGACCAAACCCTTTTCGAGGATGCGGAAATTGGCCGCGCTGTTCAGGAAGATGCCGCCCGCAAGGCATAGGTTGTCGCTGGGGGTTTCGGCGAGGGCGCGGCGGACGGTTTCCAACACATGCTCTTCGAGGATGCGCTGGGCGGCCCAGGCCAGGTCGGCCGCCTTGAAAAAGCTGGATCGCCAGTCGAAATCCTCCGGGCGGGCGCCCGTTTCCCGGATCAGGTGAAGCATCATGCAATGACCAATATGGCTTTCCAGTTCCCATTCCACTTCCGGGCGGGTCTTCACTTCGTTCATCCAATTGTTGACCTTATCGTCAATGAACCGCTCGTGCATGACGGGAAAGCCATCAGGTCCGGGAGAAAACCAGTCGCGCATCACCTCGTAATACATGCTGGCGCGGCCGTAAGGGGCCAGGCCCATGGTCTTGCCTTCGCCGTTGTCCCCCAGTCCCAGGGCGCCGGTGATGGTGCTGTAAAACACGCCCAGCGAATGGGGCATGGTCTGTTGTTTGAGTTCGTGGATGACCCCTTCCTCGCCGTGTGAAAGGGTCATGGTCGTATATTCCCACTCCTCGTTGTCATTCAGCGCCGGACCGCTGGCGTCCATGGTCAATATCAGTGCCGATTTGAACGGCGAGGTGTAAAACGCCGAGCAGGCGTGCAGATAGTGGTGACCGTAGCGGTGGGTTTGATCGGCCAGCACCCGCGCGGTCGGCTCGATTTGTTTGAGGTATTGGACGGCATACGGATACGGATACTTCCGGTCGTATTTGACCCGAGATAACCGGCTGTCGCTCATGAATCCGGCGAGTTTGCCATCCGCCATCAGCGTCGCGGAGGAATCGTGGGACGAACAGGAGACAATGTACGGACGGCGCGTGTCGCTCATGGGCGATAGAGTCCCGGTTGAAGCGGTTGCCTGGGGAGTCTAGCCAGCGGTCCCGTGAATTTCCACCCCGCCCGGGATGGTTCCTGCAATCTGGGCGCGGGAGAAAAAAATCAGGGCTCTGGTCTGGAGCCCTGATTTCATGAACGCCGGAGCCGCCCGGAAGCGGCTGGCTATTTGATGGTCGGCTGAATCTGCAGACGGATATTGACCTTGGTGGTCTTGCGGGAAGTGTCCAGGTTCAGGTTGTTGCCGGAGGGGATGTTCCCCATACCGCCCAGCCCGCCCGTGGCGCCGCCCGAATTATTTCCGCCGCCGCCGCCCATGCTGGGAGGCAGGGAAAATCCGCCGCTGCCGCTGCCGCCGCCGGGGACGTCGAACAAATCCTTGGAGATGACCACATCCTGAATGTTGCTGTCGGTGACATCGGGGGTTTCGTTCACCTCGGCGCCGCCGGACAGATTCTGCATGTCAATATCGCTTTTGCTCGAAGGCGGGGATGGCGCTTGTCCAGCACGAACCGTGGTGAACAAGCCGGGACCCAGGATGACCGAACCGCTGCCATCCGGTGATTGCACCTCCACCTCGCCGTCAATGGTCAGCACGTTGGTGAAGCCGGCTCCGGCTTCAATCACCAGGTGGGTGCCGCGCACGCCAGCCACCGCGGTATTGGTTTTCACCTTGAAGGAGGAGTTGGCGGAGAACGCCTTGCCAATCAGGGCCTTGAGTTGCCCGGTCGCAAGCTGGATGGTGCTGGTGCGGGTGTTTGTGCCGGCGTCGTACTTGAATTCCTGGAAGGTCATTTTGCTCTTGCGGCCCAAGGCCACCACCGAGCCATCCTTCAAGAAAATCTTGACCATGCCGCGATCGCCGGTGCGCACGGTCTCGCCGGTGAAAACCTGATCCTTGAGTTTCAACTCGCGGGAGCCGCCGCCGTTGACATCGGCGTAGACCTCGCCGCGCATCGCCTGGACCTTGCCCGCCTCATCGGCGGCCCAGGCGATTCCTGGTGCGGAAACCAGGACAAGCATCGCCAGAGTCATGACTGGATTGCGAACGGTGAAACGGCTCATGGGTCTCCCCCTCTCAGGATGAGAATCTACACCCGCAACTTCTAATATTAACACATGAGGTTCAGGACCTCAATCACTCCATCAGTTTGGGGCCGCGCAAGCCCGGGGGATGTGATCCCCGTCATCAATAACGTCCGATCAGGTTGACCTGGAAGTTCCAGCGGTCAAACGAGAAATTGGGCGGGGCGGGAAGATTGGCGTTCACGGACGCGAAGTTGCCCAGGTAACTGACGCCGGTTTCGACGCCGAAATATTGCCACAGGTCCAGGCCCAGGCGGGCGGTGGCGTCAAAACGGAACTCCTGGCGGTCGAGAGCGTTTTCATAATAGTTAACGTATTCCAGACGGGTTTCCGGCCGGGCGTACAATTTCCAGACGATGGGAACGAACAACTGGGCGGCCAGCGAAGGGGCGAGAACCTTGTAATTGAATCCATCGGCGAGCTCCCAGCGGGTGCGGAACTCGCTGGTCAGGCGTCCGGAGCCCTTCATGAAGAACCAGTGCAGCATGGCGGTGAAACGCTGGCCGAAGTTGGATCGTTCGTCGGCGGCCGAACCGGTGGGGTTGGAAAACTCCGGTGCGAAATTTTCAAACAGAAAGTCGTAGTTGAGTTCGGTCTCCAGCGAGGGAGAGTGAACCAGCGAAAAACGTGGACCGAAGCGGTTGATGGTGGCGAAGCGGTTCAGGCGTCCGTTGAACCGATCAGGATTGCCCGAGATAAACGCCAAGTCGAGGTTGTATTCGCCGCCCAGCCGCCAGCTTTTGGCGCCGTAGACAAGGTCAGTGCCCACGGAAAAGCTGCTCACGTCAAACTGTTTGGAACGGCGGGTGTCGTGGAAGGACAGGAAGAACGAACCATCCAGTTGCCACATCCAGTTGCCGGTGAAGATGGGACGGGCCGCCAGCGCGCCAAAAAGCAGAAACCGGGTGGCCTGGTTGCCCGAAAGCTCCAGCGGACGCTGATTGCCGCTGGTGGGGTCGAGAAAGCTGTCCGGCGCCAGGCTGACGTTGCTGTCGGCCTGTACGCCGAACATCGCCAGGGCGTTGAGCCAGGGCACTTCCTTGCCGCCGCCCAACGCCCCCGAGGTCAGGTACTTCTGTGCGCTGACAAAATAGGGGGAACTGCCATCCTCTTCCGCCAGGACTTTTTCAAACTCGGAGCGGGCCTGGTTTTTGTCGCCGCGCTTGAACAGCACCACGCCGCGAAAGTAGGACACCTCGCCGGTCAAATCGGAATTGGCCTTTTCGGCGGCGTTGAGGTTTTCGAGCGCGGAATCCAGCAGGTTCTGCTGCAGGTCCAGTTGTCCGATCAGCAGATGGACGCGGCCGCGGTGGCCTTCATCGTTGGTGTTGAGCGCATTGGAATACTGCTCGCGGGCCCGGTCGTACTGCTTGAGCTTCATGAATGCGGTGCCCAGGGCGGTGCGGATGAAGACATTCTGCGGTTCAATGGATATCGCGTTTTCCAGCGAAGCGATCGCCTGATCGTATTGCCCCAGTTTCATCAGGGTGAGGCCTTCGTACATGCGGGCGTTGGCCGAAACCACCTTGACGGCAGCCACGCTGCGGAATTTGGTCAGTGCTTCCTCATACTTGCCATCGTCGTAGGCGGCGACGCCCTGGGTATAGACCAGTTCCGCGTGGGTTTCCGGGTTCACCTCGCCAGGCGCGAGGGATTTTTTGGGTGGGGCGCCGGGTTGTTGTTGCGCTGGAGCGGGGGGAGGAGCGGCCTTGCGCGTCTCCAGGATTTTGAGGAGTTCCCTGGCCTTGCCGGCGGCCACGGCGTCGGTTTTGTTGCGGGCGGCCCACGAAAGGTAACGTTCCGCTGGACCAAAATCGCGTTTTTCCAGGTAGGCGGAGCCGAGCAGCAGGCCGTTGTCCGGGGTGGGTTCGAGTTTGTAGGCCTGGGCGGCCGCCAGCACCGCGGCGTCCAGATTGCCCAACATTAGGTTGGCCTGGGCGATGATCCGGTGCATGGGGCCCGGCTTGACGTCCTTTTCGGTTTCCAGGGCGGTGCGGGCCTGGGCGTCGGCGTCCCCCGGTTTGTTGGCCTTGAGGAGAACCCTGGCCAGCGAGGATCGAGCTCCCGGACAAGCCGGGTCAACGGAGAGGGCGTCGTTAAAGGACTGGGCGGAGACATCCAGCAGGTCCGCCTTCTCCGCTGCCGCGCCCAGTTTGAGGTAAATATCGGTGCGGTTGGGCTCGGCCGCACTGGCCTTCTTGTAGAGTTCGACGGCCTTGAAGGCGTCTCCGGCTTTTTCGGCGGCTTCCGCCTCCGCGAGCAATGGGGCAGCAGCTTGCGCCCATACTTCCCCCGCCGTCAAAAACAACCCCAGAGCCCAGGCAACAATCATGTATTGTCGCGGCATTCCCTATTCCCGTGCGAACAACAAATCCATCATGGATTCGTGACTTTGCTGAAGGTGTAAGCCAAAGCCCCATGGCCGGTCAATTTACGTTGGACCTGTTCTCATCCCGCTCCCTGGTTTTGGGATTGAATGGACGCCAAAAGGGCGGAAATCGTCTTCAACCGGCCTTGCGGTCCCATGGAAAGTGACTGGAAGCCATCTGTTCGAACGATCGCTGGCGCAGCCCGCGCGCAGGTGGATGACCGGGCGCTGCCGCACAGGCCGGGAGTTTGCATCTCCGGTGATCAGCCATCCGCGCGCGGGCCTGCGTACACACGCGGCTCCGCCTGAAGCTGCGCGCGGGGCGGGGCCGCACCCCGGCTGAAAGCCGGGGTGCGGCGGACCAAGGAGCGAATTGGGGCGGGAAATACGAATGGATGGCGCAACCGCGATTCCGTGCGACCCTTTTCCCGCCTGGCGGCGCGGAGAAGAGGTCTGGCGCAACGTGCTGGGAATGAGGTCAGCGGACCAGGCCATCAACCCAATGTGAAATCGCTTTGCGGTTTCACCCGCGTCTTGATCTGTTCCTCGCCTGAAAGGCTGCCGGGAGGATTCCCGCCGGGAGTTTCGCCAAGAGCAACCAGGAGTTCTTCGTCCGCCACGAGCGCGTGGGAGATGGCGTCCTGAATATCCCGGAGCAGGCATCGAGTGGCGAAGTCCGCGAGGGGAAGCCAGGCGGACTGGTCCATGGCGGGCAGGGTTGTGATTTCTCCGTCTATTCTGGCGAGCGTGGCCCACAGCGCGAGCCATGCCGCCGCCGCGTCTCCCAGAGCGGCGGAAGCGAGTTGTTCCCTGTACAGCCGGAGTCCCAGTTCCCGTTTCAACCGGAGGCAGGCCTTCTCAATATCGGCGGCGGCGTTCGCCATACCGGCGAAATGCCGTGTCAATCCGGGAGACTGAAGCGGCGGCGGCGTCAGCCCCTCCCGCAGCACCTGATCGAGAAACGCGCAGCCCAGCCGGAACCGGAGCACCTCGTTGGCGCCTTCGAATATCCGGGTGATCCGGGCGTCACGCAGGAGCCGGGCGGCGCCCGTTTCTTCGATATATCCAGACCCGCCGTGGCACTGTACGGTCCGGTCCGCGGTGCGCCAGGCGGCTTCGCTGTTGTACAGCTTGGCTGCGGAGGCGAGCAGTTCGAACTCAAGTCCCCGCGCGCTGTGCCAGCCGGCCAGCCGGGCCAGGCTCTCCATGCTGATCACGTCCAGCCGCATGCGCGCAATGCTCTCGCGCACCTGACCGAAGGCGATCAGCGGACGCCCGAATTGCTGGCGGTTCGTCACATGGGCGAGGGACATCTCCAGACCGGCCCGGGCCATGCCCACGCAGCCGAAGGCCATCAGGCTCCGGCCCCAGCCGAGAACTTCCCGGAAGGCTTCGATTCCGCCGGACGGCTCGCCGATGATGCGATCCATGGGGAGTTTCACGCCCTGGAACGAGATGGCGGTTGTGGAAGAACCCCGGATGCCGAGTTTGTTCTCTTCGCGTCCAATGGAAAATCCGGGATCGCCGCGTGTGACAAGCAGCAGGCTCCACCCGTGCCGGTGTCCCCCAAGCCCCGGAGTCCTCGCCAGGATGGTGAAGACCCGCGCGAATCCGCCATTGGTGACAAAGATTTTTTCTCCATCGAGCACGAGCATCCCGTCTTCCGCCAGGCGCGCGGTGGTGCGCACGCCCGCGATATGGGAGCCGGCTCCCGCCTCGGTGGCGGCGAACGCGCCGATATATTCGCCCGCCGCCATGGGCGGAAGCCAGCGCTCCCTTTGGTCTTCCCGCGCGAGGTGGACGAGACCCCGCAGGCCAAGACCCGCGTGCAACCCGAGACAGACCGCCACGCTCCGGTCCCGGCGCGCCACTCCGGCGATGATTTCGCCGGCGGCGGACATGGACAGCCCGAGTCCCCCGAAGCGTTCGGGGATGGTGAGTCCGAACAGATCAAGGCTGGAGGCGGAAGACAGGACATCCGCGGGAATCATCGCTTCACGATCAATGCGCGCCGAAGGAAGGCGGTCGCGCAGCCAGCCGTGCAGCCCGGGCAGAAAAGCCTGCACGGCGGCGTGTTCGTCATGGTCGCGTCCGGAAAGGGCGAGGGCCCTGCCCAGGGCGGGGCCTTCATCGGCGGCCTGTGCAAGCCAGTCGGTCATACCGGTTCTCCCGCGTCTGGTTCAGAACTGGATGGTGCGGCGGGCGTGTTCCTCACGGCTGACGATGTCAGCACGCCGGGTCTTGTAGAACTCGCGCCACAGGTAAAGGTATCCTCTGGTCAGTTCATCCGGGCTCATGTGATGGGGACGGAACACGCAGTTGGCGTCGTTGTACCGTTTCCACGTCCTGTCGAAGATGCGTCCTTCCTGCTCGTATTCACGCCACAGCGGCGTGCCCGGGTATGGGGTGGAGATGCAGAACTCGGCGAGTTCGACACCTGATTCGTCCGCGAAATCGAGCATCCGGTCGAAGACCCCGGCGTCGTCATCCCGGTTTCCCGCCAGGAAGGAAACGTAAGGGTCAATGCCATGGTCATGGCAGCGGCGGATGGCCTCATGGGCTTGCGCCTCGGCTTTCGCGTCACCCTTGCCGAAAGCGTCCCGCGTGATCCGGTCGAATCCGCCGACCAGATAGAAACGATCAATCCCCGTCTCCCGGAGTTGAAGCAGCAAATCCGTATCGAGATGCAGGATCATGGGCATGCTGATCCCCAGATAGCTGAACCGCAGGGGCGTTCCTTCCGCCTGCATCCGGACGCATAGCGCCAGGAACTCGCGGAAGCGCCTCCGGACGCCCTGCATGGCCATGACGGAAGTGTCCTCGGTGAAGGAGATCAGCTTCCCCGCCCTGGCGAGGCGTGTCATGATCGCGCGCAGGTTGTCCTCGGACTGAAAGCGCAGTTCGCGGCCCATGACGGATGGCAATACGCAGGCGTCGCATCGCAACGGACAGCCGCGGGTGAATTGCAGCGGATAGTCATCGGGCTTGTGGGTATCCGTCTCGGCGTTCAGGTAAAGGTCCAGCCGCGGCGGGGGGAACGAGCCGAGATCAGCCAGTGGGCCAGCCCTGTAGAACGGCTTCAGATCGTCCCGCTCCGCGTCCTGCACGACGGCGGGCCAAACGCCCTCTCCCTCCCCAACCACCACCGAAGTGCAGTGCTTCGACGCTTCCTGAGGCATCTGGGTGGGAAAGATGCCGCCCATGACCACCTTGCGGCCCCGCGCCAGCAAGGCGTCGCCGATTTCAAGGGCGCGGGTGGCCGCCGGGGTGAAAAAGGACAGGGCGAAGAGGTCCGCTTCCATATCCGGGTTGAAAACGGTCACGCGGTCGTCCACGTAAACGATTTCGTGGCCCGGAGGCGTGGTGGCCGCCACGGAGGCGATGCCCATGGAAGGCGGTCCGAGGTACTCATTGCAGGGCACCACCGCCCGCAGTTCCGGATGGGAGTCCGCGTGCCGCTCGAAGGAGGGATAGATGAAGACGATTTTCATGCCGCCATGTTCCGGGCGAGGATGTCCCGTATGAGCGAAATGACCGCATCCACGGTCGCCGCCGCCATGACCTCGTCCATGTCCGGATCCACCCCGTATGTCTCGCTCAGCCGGGAGAGCAATTCCATGGACTGGAGGGAGTCGAGTCCCAGGTCCTGCATCAGGTGGTCCTGGTTCCGGATACTCGCGGCGTCCACGCCTGCGAGTTCGGCGATGAGCGCGTGAACGGTTGCTTCAATACTGGGATTGTCTGTTTGCATGGTTGCCGCCTGTCATGAAGCCATGGTTGCGGTCGCCGGCGCTGCTGGGCGGAGAAATCCATTGCGCCGGTACCAGTTGATCGCATTGTCGAGAGCCTCTCCGAGCGGGCGCGGGTGAAATCCAAGCCCGGCGCGGGCGCGGGCGCTGTCCACGCGGCCTCCTTCCAGGAGGATATCCACGAGGGCCCGGCTGAGCAGGGCGCGTCCGGATCGCGGATCGCGCCGTGATCGCTCCTCCTCGCGATCGGCGAATGCGATCGCCTCCGCTGGGGAGAGTTCCTGGCAATGGAAAGGCGTATCGAGCCGCCGGGCGATATCACGCAGCAGGACGCCCACCCGGACAGTCTCTCCGCTTAAAATATAGCGTCCGCCAGCCTGTCCGCGGAACGCCGCGGATACATGCGCGCGCGCAACGTCGCGTACGTCCGCCAGATCAACCCAACCGTCCACGTAATGGGACATCCGGCCCGTGGCGATTCCAACAATCAGAATGCCCGTTCCAACGCGGTAATCATATGGGCCCACGCAGCCCGTGGGGTTGAGGACCACCAGGTCGGGACCCTGCCGGGCTTCAGCCAGCGCCGCCGTTTCGGCGGCGTGCTTCATGGCGAAGTAGGGACTCGCGGCGAGGAGTTCCGGCCGCGGCGGCCCGGCGTCCTCCGTGGCGGGCGTGTCCTGTTCCGGCTGCGCCACCGTGGCGACGGAACTGGTGAAGACCACGCGGTTTACCCGCGCCCGCCGCGCGGCCCGGACGCAGGTGACCGCCATCCGGACGGCGTGTTCGATCTGCTCCCGGGCGCCGCTGGAAAAGCGCGGATAGGGCGTCGCCGCCATGAACACCATTTCGCGCCCCCGCATCGCGTCCGCCAGGGCGGCTTCATCGGTCAGGTCCGCTTCCACGAGGGGAACGCCCATCCTGCGGGCGAAGATCGTGTTGCTGCCGCGGCGACGGGTGCATGTCACGCTGGCGCCATCCTGGAGAAGCGCCTCCATGATGTTCAGGCCCAGGAATCCTGTCCCGCCGATCACCATCGCCTTCAGCGTCATACGGCGCCGCCTCCGGTGAGGCGGGCCTGCCACGCCGCCCGCGCCCTGGAGGGATCCCCCATATCCAGTTGCGCGGCGGGCGCCGTGGCCACGCGGCCGGGCTGTATGCCCAGCACCCGCATCAACTGGCGGCCGATGGTTTTCTCAAGCTGCCGGGTATCCTCAATAGACCCGTCACAGCCGGCCACGACGGTCAGCGAATCCGTACCTTCCTCCACGGAGCGCTCGCTGAACGCCACCGCCCGCACGACGCCCGGCAGTTCCGCCACGATACGCTCCACATCCGACGGATAGACATTGCGCCCGCGGCGGATGATCAGGTCCTTGCGCCGGCCGGTGATGAATAGTTCGCCATCTTCCATGAAGCCAAGGTCGCCGGTGTCGAGCCACCCGTCCTGGAGGACAGCAGCCGTCTCGGCCGGCCGGCCATGGTATCCGCGCATCAGCGAGGGCCCGCGGATCCAGACCTCGCCGATCACCCGTTCACCGGCGGGCGCTCCCTTGTGGCGGATTTGAATCTCCTGGCCATGGACTGGTCCGCCGCACGAAACCACGCGCCGGTCCGGCGAACCCGGGACCGGGCGAACCGCTGGGGGCGCGCCGGGCCTCGTCACCGTCGCGGCGATGCCATTCTCCGCAAGGCCGTACGCGGCGACCATGGCGCCGGGCCTGAAACCGGTTGGCTCCAGCCGCGCGCAAAACGCGGCGAGGGTGTCTGGCTCGTTCATCTCTGCTCCGGTCAGGGCGACGCGCCAGGCTGAGAGGTCCAGGCCTTCCAGGTGGCGATCCTGAAGCCTGCGGGCGCAGAGCCTCCATGCGAAGTTCGGCGCCACCGAGATGGTGGCCCGGCGCGCGCTCATCACCTGAATCCATTCATGCGGCCGCAAGAGAAAGCGCTCGGGAATCATGGCGGTGACCGGGTAGCGCCAGCGCAGGCTCAGCAACAGCACGCCCACGAGTCCCATATCCTGAAAGAAGGGCGCCCACGAGACCCCTTCATCGCGGGGTCCGGCGCCAAGCGCCCGGCCGGTTGCATCCGCGGCCGCGATCAACCCGCGATGCGTCAGCTCCACGCCGCGCGGCGTCAGCGCCGGCCCCGAGGTATACTGGATGATGGCCACTTCATCCGCGAGCGGTCCGGGCGGCGGGAGACTGGCCGGGCTGGCGGAAGCGGCGTCCACGCCTTCCTTCACAGCGATTATCGCGGGCGGAACTTCGCCGGAATCCAGCAGAAGATCGCGGAATTCCGCGCTGGTCATTATGGCTTGGGCCTTGCAATCCCTTACCGCGTGCAGTCCCACGCGGAGTTGGTCCATCGCCTCCGGGCCGGAACGGAATGGCGGCGCGAGTGGAACCGCCACCGCGCCCAGGCGCCATGCGCCGAAGAGCGCGCCCACCCAGGGCGATCCGTTTGGCAGCAATATGCAAACGCGATCTCCGCGCCGGACGCCTGCTGCGCTCAGGACGTGCGCATGATGGTCCGCGAGCGCGTTTACATCTCCGAATGTGAGTTCTTCATCCGGGCCATCGCCGGGAAACCGGAGCCAGACACGTCTGGGGTCCTCCGCCGAGGCCTGTCCAAGCACGTCATTCCAGTCAGCAAACTCCGGTGGTTTGTTCATCCAGGCTTCCTGTCTTTCGCGGGCGGGCTGAAATCACCCGCGTTGCCGGCATCCGTCCGGATCGTCTGCGCGGTTTCAAAACGGCCGCTCCTCCGCAATCCGGATCGCGGGGCAATATGCTCCCTCTGACGGTCCCCGGGAGTGAGAAAACTCAAGGGATGCGTGGCGTTGTGCATCCGCCATGGATATTGACCGGTTGCGGAGTTGTGGGATCAACGGCTTCAGGGCAGATTCCGCTCATGAACAACCTGCTCACAGGGACTGTGGAGAAATGGGTGTACGGGGGACGAGGACTCATCCGCTGGCAGGGCAAGGCGGTATTCGTCTCCGGCGCCGTACCCGGGGATGAAGCAGAGTTTCGCATCATCCGCGACCACGGACGCTATGCTGACGCCGAACTGGTCCGTATCATCACGCCATCCAGCCGCCGGCTTCCCGCTCCATGCCCGCGCTTTGGCGTTTGCGGCGGATGCCAGTTCCAGAACGCGGATTACAGCCTGCAACTGGAGATGAAACGCCTGTTCGTGGCGGAAAACCTGCGCCGTATCGCGCCCGGAGCACCGGTTGCAGCGGTGATTCCATCCCCGCTGCAATACGGTTATCGCCTGCGCGCCAAATTCCATGTGGAGAGAAGCGCGGGAAAGACGGATCTGGGGTTTTTGGGCGCCTCCAGCAACAGGATTATTCCGCTGGACGCCTGCGTTCTGCTGCGGGAGCCGCTTTTTGCCGGGGTCCGGCGTTGGATCGACGCCTTTCCGGATTTCCGCGGCGCGGGCGAACTGCATGCCGCGCTGGGTCTGGATGCGCCCGGCGGGTCGCCAGTGGTTGATCTGGCGCTGATTCCAGGCGGGAATCTCCACCGGCCGCGATTCGCCCGCATCTCCGGAGAAACCATTCTCCCCCACCCCGGGGATCTGCGCCTGTACCATGCGGAGGACGGCATGGTCTGGGCGTTTCATGTTTTCGCCTTCATGCAGAACAATGCGCCGGCCATACCCGTGTTGCTGGGTCTGGTGCGGGAGTGGCTGGAGGCGGCGAAACCCGCCTGCCTGGCGGATTTGTATTGCGGCGCTGGATTGTACGGGCTGCTGGCCGCCCGCATGGGCATGGACGTGATTAGCATGGACTCCTCCCGCCAGGCGATTGAATGCGCCGCGGAATCCCTGCGGCTCAACGGCGTGGGTGAATCGCGCTGGAGACTGCTGGCCATTTCCGCGGAAGAGGCGCTGCGCGGCGGGGAAATTCTGAACGCCGATGCGATGATCCTCAATCCGCCACGCGCAGGTTGTTCCAGGGAGGTGTTGTCCGCGTTGCGCCGCTGGAAGGGCGGGCGGCTGCTCTATGTCTCCTGCGATCCCGCCCGTCTTGCGCGCGACACGGATCGCCTTGGCGAGGCGGGGCTTCGTCTCGAACGGGCGCAGCCGCTGGATCTGTTTCCCCAAACCACCCATGTGGAAACCTTGGCGTTCTTCACCCGGGCGTAAATGAATATCACGCCGGGTGAATTGCGCGGGGCGGGGCGTCCGCGCCGTGAACAACCGCAAGGATTTTTCCGCCGCCAGTTGCAATTCCGCGCGTGGGGCCTCATGTTGTAGCGGATGACATCAATCCGCGATTCCCGCCTTATCCCGAAAGCCCACGGTTGAAACCGCTTCCCGCTCCAGAAGAAATCCTTGCGCTGCTTCGCAGACGCCCCGCCGAAGGTTGGCCGCTCAAGGAACTGCTCCACCAGTTCGGGTTGGGAACCGAGGGCCACCGCGCCCTGAAGAACCTGTTGCGGGACATGATGCGCGAGGAACAGGTCGAGTTCACCCGCTCGCGCCGCTACCGTCCCGCCCTGCGCAAGGACGAACTCACCGGGTCAATCCGGGTTTCGCGCAAAACCGGCGCGGTTTTCCTGCCGGACAACGGATCGGAGCCCATCGAACTGCCGGAGCATCTGCTATCGCAGGTCAGGGATGGCGATCAGGCGGCGGTCAAGCTGACCAGGGGGCGTCCGCGCAAGGGCAAACCCGTGACGCGGGGGATTTCCTCCCTGCGCGTCACCGCGCGAAAGGCCGTGCGCCTGGTGGGCGAGTACCGTGAAATGGGGCCGCGCCGCGTGGTGGTCGCGGATGCGCCAGGCGGCGCCCGGTATTTCAATCTCATTGGTCCGCCGGAAGGGATTCCGCCCCCGCGCAATGGCGACCTCGTGCAGGTGGAGATTGAGGCCCCCAATCTGCCGGAGCATTCCGCCCTGTGGATTCGCGGCTTCGGTCCGGCCGGCGAATATTCGCCGGAGAGCGAACGGATTCTGGCTGAGTTGCAGGCCGCCGTGGAGTTTCCGGCGCCCGCGGCGGAATACGCGGCGCAATTGACCGACGGGGTGACCGCAAGCGAAATCGCCCGCCGCCGGGACCTGCGGGACATGCCGCTGGTGACGGTGGATGGCGAGACCGCCCGCGATTTCGATGACGCCATCGTCTGTTTCCCCGAGGGAGAACATTTCCGGCTAATCGCCGCCATCGCCGATGTGGCCCATTACGTGAAAGACGGCGATCCGGTGGACCGGGAAGCATACGACCGCGCCACCAGCATCTACCTGCCCGATCGCGCCATTCCCATGTTGCCCGAACGCCTGTCCAACCACCTGTGCAGCCTGCGTCCGGGAGAGGACAAGGTGGTGATGGCCGTGGAAATCCTGGTGGATATCCACGGGCGGCCCCAGGAAGAACAGGTCTACGAAGCGGTGATGCGCAGCCACGCCCGCATCACCTACCGCGAACTGGCGGAGTTTTACGATCATGGCCGGGGAAGCTGGCCGCCCGCCGTGCAGCGCAGCCTGCGCGCGCTGGGCCGTCTGACCGAAGCATTGCGTTCGGCGCGCGAGGCCCGGGGCTCGATCGATCTGAATATCCCCGAAACCGAAGTGGTGATGGAGAACGGCGTGGTGAAGGACATCCGCCGTGCGGATCGCTTTGTCTCCCACCGGGTGGTGGAGGAGTGCATGCTGGCCGCGAACGAGGCGGTGGCGCGGATTTGCGAGCGCGAAGGCATCGCGCCCATCTATCGCGTGCATGCCCCGCCGCGGCCGGAGAAGCTGGAAAAACTCGGCCTCATGCTGGAGCGTTTCGGTCCGGGACTGACCGGCATGGATCCAGAAGACCTGCAGGCGGTGATTGACAAGGTGCGCGGCCAGCATCACGAGCAGACCGTGCAGTTGCTGGTGCTGCGATCAATGATGCAGGCGGTGTATTCGGCGGAAAACTCCGGTCATTTCGGCCTGGCCAGCGAACAGTACCTGCATTTCACCTCGCCCATCCGGCGATATCCCGATTTGCTGACCCACCGGGTGGTCAAGCGCTGGCTCCACCGCAAGGAGAAAGGCCGCGCGGACCACATCCGCTCCCCGGAGGAACTGGACGCCTTGGCCCTGCACTGCACCGAACGGGAACGCCGCGCCATGGAAATCGAGCGCGGCGTCAAGGATTTGTGCCGCGCCCTGCTGTTCCGTGACCGCACCGGCGACACCTTTGACGCGCGCATCATGTCGGTGGCCTCCTTCGGCCTGTTCGTGGACATCGCCGCGCCATGGGTCAGCGGGTTGATCCCCATCGCGTCCCTCGGGGCCGAATTTTATGAATACGACGAACAGAAGCAGGAGTTGCGCGGCCAGCGCTCCGGCCATGTTTTCTGTATTGGCGACCAGGTGCGGGTGATCTGTGTCAGCGTCAGCGTGGAGCGGCGGCAGATCGTGTTCAACTTGGCGGACGCGGTGGATCGCAAATACAACCGGCTGGCGCGCACCCAGCGAGGCGAAACCGGTCCGGAGGCGCGCCGCGGAACACGCTCCAGCAGTCCACCGCCCGGCCGCCGCCCCATGGGCGGGACAAAACGCCGCTAGCCGCCGGCCTCATCATCCCCAATGTGGGCAGCAGCCAGAATGCCGCTGCTGTTCGCTCCACTTCGATTCATACGCCCTCCCCAGTTCGTGATGACACCCCAGTTCGCTCCTGGGGGTCCGCCGTATCCCGGCTGAAAGCCGGGATACGGCCCCGCCCCGCGCAGGCCCAGGAGCGCGCGTTGTCCCATCCGGGCGCCCCAATCCGGACGATCACTGGCGCAGGCCGCGTGCGGGCGGATGACCAGGCGTTGGCCTGTGAAAACAGGAGCCTGCATTCCGGGCGGGCATCCATCCGCGCGGGCCTGCGCGACAACGCGGCTCCGCCTGAACGCGCGCGCGATCCCGGGCCTTGC
>JAJVIH010000012.1 GCA_022072125.1 Myxococcota bacterium
CCGCGAGCGCCGCCACGATGGCGGCGAACAACACGCCCGGGACGGATATCGTGAATTTGTCAATCATGTGATTCTCCTTTCAGAGGGCTCCTTTCGTGGGGGCGGGATTCGATCTTCCCGTTTGCCCGTGCTCGTTTTTGAACGGCGGAGCGAGGCCACATCGGCGCTCGCCTCCCCATGCTCATTCCTGATTATGGTGATTTTCATGGGCATCCGGACAAAAATCGGCTTTCCGCTGATTTTCCGCGGACCTGCACGCGACCAAAACCCGCACCCTGTCGCCTTTTGTCACCATTCAAGGTGACACGCCCCGGCCGCAAAAACCGTTCATTCGCGGTGGATGAACGGGGGATGAATCGCCCCTTCACGGGGATGCGCGCAGGCGTGCGGGGAAATGCGCTGGTGAGCGGGAAAACACGAGGGAACGATGAATCGTCAGCGCCGCGCTGGGAAAACAAAATCCCCGCGTGATTCCACGCGGGGATGAACCGGGAGGCGCGAAGCGCCAGAATCGTGACGCGATCACGGCGGGCTTCACGGGGCGGGAATGCAAGGCAGCTATTCCTCGATCACCGCCTGGAACATCTTCGCGATCACGTTGTGTCCGGTGGGATTGGGATGAATGCACGTCAAATCAAACCAGCGTTCATTTCCCGCCTTGTAGCACTGGTTCTTCGGATCGTCGTGGAAAAATCCATGACCGCAGAAATGCTCCAGCATGAAAATCATGTCGGTTTTGGTTTCCACGGCCAGCTTCATGTACTGCTCGTTGAAGCGGATGGCGGGATCGCGTCCCTCCGGCCACTTGCCCGCAAAACCCGCCAGCTTGGCTGTCGGGCAGGATTCCAGGTCGCCGGTGCCGTCGGTGAACTCATAGTTGTTTGCGAAGATGATATACGAGCCGTTCGGGAAATTCTTGGGGTCCCGCAGGTGGGCGATGGCCTCGCCCAGCAGCTTGACGGCGTGATCCACCATCTTGAAGATTTCCTCCTTCGGCGCGCCGGATGTGCCCTTCTTCGCCATCGCCGCGAAGTCGTTGCCGCCCACGGTCATGACGATCAGGGTTTTCTTGGGTTCCGGCCCCGGGAAACATTTCTTGATCTGCTCCTTCGGCGGCAGCAGCAAATCATCCGTGCGGTCGCCCCAGTTCGAGCAATTGTCAATATCGGCGCCCTTCAGTCCCCATTTCTGCTTGGCCCAGTCGCCCAGCACAAAGCGGTAGCCCTTGGTGTAGGTGGGCGGAGTGCCCACCGTCACCGAATCGCCCAGGAAAACCAGCCGTTCGACACCCTGAATGTCCTGGTGGTTGGTGCCCAGACAATGGCTGCCGACAATGGGATTGAACTGGTCGTAGTTGGGTCCGGGCGCGGAGCCGGGCGGATTTTTCTCCTTGTAGCAACTGGATACCGTGCGCGCGGGCGGGCCGCCGCCGGAATCCGTTGTTTCGCTGTCGCCGGGTCCGGTGTCCGTTGTTCCGCCATCGCCGCCGGAGTCCGTGGCGGAGGCGTCGCTGGAATCCGCGGGGCCGCTGTCGCCAGGGCTGGAGTCCGCGGCGGAGACATCGCCGTCCGCGTTGTCCGGGGCGCCCGCATCGCCGGCGTCCGCGGATGGATCGGCGCCGCTGTCGCCGCTGTCCGCACCGGCGCCGTCCGCATCGCCGGCGTCGCTGTTGCTGGAGGTTCCGTCCACGGCTGCGCCGGCGTCCACCGATGGCGCGGGGGTGGCGGATGCGCCGCCGTCATCCGTATTGGCCGGACTGGTTGATCCGGCGTCTTCGTCCTGCTCTTGCCGGGAGGTGTTGGTGTCGCCGTTGACGGCGCGGATCACTTGCGGTTCCCCGCAGGCGGATAGAACGGCGGCCCCGAGGAGCAGGGTCACAAGCGGCAGACGTGGCATGGCGAAACTTCCGGCGACGGGTTGAAGGACAGCACCCGCGGCAAGGCTAGCGTTTGGGGGCGGTCCCGTCAACGCCATAGTTGAACATGGTTCGGGGGAGGGTTCGCCGGTCCCGTGACGCAACACCCCGCCTGCTTGATCAGAGGTTGCGCGCCCGCATCCCTCTTTCATTTTCCGGGGTGATTCAACCGCCTTTCGCGGAAGCGGAGTCCGCCGGAAGCCCGGAATCGTGGCTGGCGTCCGCGGTTCCCAACCGGGCATGGAGCCCTGAACCCACCAGAATGCCCGCGGCGGTGATCAGACCCGCCAGGTTGCCTTCGCCGATTTGCGAAAGCGCCGTCCCCGGACAGGTTCCGGTCAGGGCCCAGCCCACGCCGAAAATCAGCCCGCCGGTGATCGCGCCGGCGGTCACCGGCTTGCGCTCCAGCGCGTGGAGAATCGCCGCATCCGCCAGCCGCGACCGGCGGATCAGCGCGAAGCCGGTTCCGGCCACCGCCACGGCGACGCCGATCACGCCCATCAGATGAAGATCGGTCAGGAGGAACATGCCGCGGATGGCCTCGAAATCCGTGGCGCCCACCCGGCTGAGGATGAAGCCGAACAACACGCCGAAGAGGATAAATCGCAGGGA
The DNA here is from genome assembly GCA_022072125.1 of Myxococcota bacterium. Lineage (GTDB taxonomy): Bacteria > Myxococcota > JAJVIH01 > JAJVIH01 > JAJVIH01 > JAJVIH01. The sequence goes on from JAJVIH010000012.1 coordinate 2,528, forward strand.
ATTCATGGCGGCTCCTCAGGCGTACAACAGGTGGGTGACGGCGAAACCCGCGGCCATGAACAGCACCGTGGCCACGATGGACTGGGGCGACAGGTTGGCCATGCCGACGATGCCATTGCCGGAGGTGCATCCGCCCGCCAGCCGGGAGCCCAGGCCGATCAACACGCCGCCGCCAAACAGGACGCCCGCGAAGCCGATGGGTCCGATGGATTGCAGCAGGGACACCTCCGGCACGCTCCACGCGAGGGCGAAGCCGTTGTCCAGCAGGCCGGACAGGAACCCGCCGCCGATGACGCCCGCCAGAAAAGGCAGACGCCACGACTTCCGGCATTCCGCGTTGAAGACCGCCGCGCAGGCGTCGAGAAAACCGGTGGAGACTCCCAGGGGTTTTTTCTGCGCCAGCAACATCGCCAGGACGACCAGGCCAATGGCCGGTCCTCCCGCCCAGAAGGGCCAGCGTTGGGTGAAAATGGCTTCCATCATGTTCAACTCCAGATGCCCCATCATCATAACCATCGCCGGGCCGATGACCAATAGCCGCGAGGAGTTTTTCAGAAGAGCCGCCGGCCGGCGCCCCCTTCCGGCGGGAGGGGCGGGCCGCCCGCCCGCATGGACAAATCCGCGCGGGATGGTTAAGAACGGCGCGTTTTGATGGAGGTCTGACATGGCTGAACTGGCTCCGGAAGTTTGCGATCTGGCCAACCAGAAATGTGTTCCCTGCCGGGGCGGAGTCCCTCCCCTGAAGGGCGCGGAGTTGCAGGCGGCGGCGGCGAAACTGCCGGGCTGGAAGGTGGTGGATGAACATCACATCACCCGGGAATTCGTTTTTCCCGGTTTCCTGCAGGGGTTGTTCTTCGCCAACCGCATCGGCGCCATCGCGGAAGAGCAAGGCCATCATCCCGATATCCTGATTGCGTGGGGAAAAGTGCGGGTGGACATCTGGACCCACAAGATTGACGGCCTGACCGAAAGCGATTTCATTCTCGCCGCCAAGATCGAGCGCGCCCATGGCTGAGGATGGCGCGCGGCCGGCTCCGGTTCCCGGACATGCCGCCATCATCATGGATGGCAACGGCCGCTGGGCCCGGCAGCGCGGCCTGCCGCGGGAGGCCGGCCACCGCGAAGGGGCCCGGAGCGTGCGCGACATCGTGCGCGCCTGCCGCGAGTGGGGCGTCCGGGCGCTGACCCTGTACGCCTTCTCCTGGCAGAACTGGGATCGCCCCAGCGCCGAGGTGGAGGCGCTGATGGGCCTGCTCGCGGAGTTTCTGGCGGACGAGCGCGAGGAAATCCTGACCAACCAGATCCGGCTGCACGCCATCGGCCGGTTGCACCGCATTCCCGCGCCGGTGCGCACGCTGCTGGACGCGCTGATGGCGGAATCCGCCGGCAACCAGGGCATGATCCTCACGCTGGCGCTTTCCTACGGCGGCCGGGAGTCCATTGTGGACGCCGTCAATCACCGCCTGGCCTCCGGGTTTCGCCATGACACGCCGGCCCCGGTGACGGAGGAGGAACTCACCGGATTGCTGCCCACGGGCATCCTGCCGCCGGTGGACCTGGTGATCCGCACCAGCGGCGAATTGCGGGTGTCCAACTTCCTGCTGTGGGAATGCGCCTACGCGGAATTTTTCTTCACGCCCACCCTGTGGCCGGATTTCCGCCGCGCGGAGTTGCGGGCGGTGTTCGAGGATTTCAGCGGGCGCCAGCGGCGCTACGGGCAGGTCAGTCCTCCATCGCGTTGAGGGATTTTTCGCCCATCCACATGGGGATGCGCACGGCCGCCCACGTCACCGCGCCCACCCCCAGCGCGCCAATCAGGTATGCGTGGTCGCCGCCGCCAAACCCCTGGGGGAAGCGTCCCGGTCCCCAGAACCTGCTGTAGAGCGGCGCCGCGGAAAACAGGGTGATCAACCCCACCGCGGCGGCCCCGAAGCCCATGTACATGATGGCGCCGTAGCCGGTGGCGATGCGGGCGGCGTTTTCCTCGTGAAAGCGCGGCCAGGCGGCCCCCAGGCCGATGCCCATGCCGCATACCGCGAAACTGACCAGGGCGCTGGTCAGGCAGGACAGCGCGAAGGCCCGCGGCGGCGCCTGGATGATCCAGTTGCTGAGCACGGTGGTGAGTTGTCCCAGCAGCAGCAGGGGAGGCAGGTACACCCGGAATTTGCTCCAGAGAAACTCGCGGATGGCGACCGGGGACACCCGGACCAGCCAGAAGGATTTCCCTTCCAGGCTGACCGCGCTGAACACGAAACGCACCGCCACCGAGGCCTGGATGAACGACACCAGCCCGGTGTTGAGGATGTACAGCCCGCGCCAGGTCAGCAGTCCGGTGTCGCCGATCACCTTGAAATGCTGGGCGTTGACCACGTAAATGATGACCAGCGCGCCCAGCAGCAGCAATTGCGTCCACTGGGCGGCGTCGCGGAAGAAGAGCTTCAGGTCCTTGATGAGCATGCCCCGGGTGGGGTTCCGGAAGGGGAATGCCATCAGCGCCGCCGCCAGGTTCAGGGCTCCCTGCGTGACCCTGCCGGTGGGCCTGCCCTCCTGCGAGCGGGAAAAGCCATGGTTGTAGATGCCCGAAGCGGCGTACATGGCGATCACGAACAGCGCCGGCCCCGTGGTGAACAGCAGCGCCGCGTGATCCCAGCCGGGCGGCTTCGACATCGCCATGGGAAAGACCACGTTGCGCAGCCACAGGCTGGGCAGCCAGTCCGATTCGGGGGTTTCCAGCGCCCGCACCGCCGTGGCCACGCTGGCGAATCCCTCCGGATTCAGGAACTGCTCGGGACGCAACAGGCGGAAGTACACGAACAGCCCGGCGATGCCGAGAATGCCCGTGAGCAGCGTCAGTTCGCGCAGCCGCCACGCCGGGATGATGGACACCAGCACCATGGTGGCGAGCACGCCTATCGCCACCGGGATCATCAGGAAGGGGAGCAGCGCCAGCAGGCTGGTCACGTAAAACAGCGGTCCCGCCTTGTACCAGGCGCCATAGGCCGCGAGGATGGGGGTGCCGAGCAGCCAAACCATCCAGCTTGAGGTCATGAAGGTTTCCCAGAAGCGGGCGGCGAACAGGGTTCCGCGCTTCACCGGCATGGCGTGCAGCAGGATCAGGTCCTCCGCCAGGTAATAGGTCGAAAGCGCCGAGTTGATGGCGGAAAACACCAGCAGGAAAAAGAAGGACATGAAGGCGAACGACAGCAGCTTGGAGGCGATGGCGTCCGCGAAATATTCGATGCGGGCGAGCTGGCGGAGAATCCACCAGGTGGCCCCGAACAGCGCCAGCCAGAAGCCCAGGCCCACCGCGCCGAAAAACCGAGCGCGCAGGGGATTGGCGTTTTCGCTGGCGCGCGGCAGGTTGCGCACGGTCTGCCATTTCGGCCGCAACAACCGGATCAGCTCATCCATGACGCCATTCCCGGCGGAACAACGGGGGAAACCGGTTCAATGCCGTCTCCAGCGGCGGCGCAGCGCCATCACCAGCACGGCGGCCAGCCAGAATACCGGACCCGCCCCGCTCCTTTCCGCCGGGCGAGGATCGCAGCGGCAATCCTGATCCGGGCGCGGCTCCAGAACGATGGGGCCGCCATCGGATGAAACCCGCGGGGGGAGATTGCCTGCGCCGCTGTCCGCCGGGGCGGCGCCGGAATCGTTGGCGGCGTCTCCGGCGCCCGCATCCGCCAGCGGACCGGCGTCGCGCGGGCCGGAATCCTCCACGGCGCGATCGGGGGCGCCCGCATCGGCCGGGCCGGCGTCTGGCGGGGACGATGCGTCTTCCTCCGCTCCCGTGTCTTCCGCGGCGGCGTCTTCTCCGCCGGCGTCCGGCGGGGGGCTGTCGGGTAGCAGGGCCACGCTGTTCCAGGTGGTTTTTCCGGCCTCCACGCGGACCTGCGAGACGCTGCGGATATAATTCCCGGCGTCCACCACCAGTTCATAGGAGCCCGCCGGAACATCGAGAAATTCAAAATACCCCTTGCTGTCCGTCACCGCCGTCAGCCCGGCGCCCAGCGCCACCGAGGCCCCGGAGATATTTTTTCCGCCGCGGATATCGTTTTCCCGCACAAAGCCCACCAGATTGCCCGTGGCGGGAGGGGGTCCGCCGCCGCCATCCGGCCCCGTGTCGCCGGCGGAATTTGTATCGGCGGTCCCGGCGTCATCTCCCGCATCGGCGGGAGGACCCGCATCCGCGGGGCCGCTATCCGGCGCTCCCATGTCGGCGGGGCCGGTGTCCGCCGGTCCGGTGTCCGGGATTCCGGCGTCGGCGGGCGGCGGGGTTCCGCTCATGTCGCGCAGCGCCAGGTTGGGTTCGTAATGGGCGATGATCTGCGTATGGCTTTCGCCGTTCATGCTGCGCTCGACGCTGCCCCACTGGCAGATGCCGCGCACGAGGCATTTGTCGGTTCCAGGGATATTGGGGTTGTCCTCGTGGGCGGCGCAGTTGTCGTGGCCGCACCAGTTCCCCACGCAGGCGCGCACGCTGGTTTTGTCTGGAATGATGGCGGTGGAATGCTCCGGCTTCGTGCCGTTGCGTCCGCACGAGGCGGCGTATTCGTATTTCTCGATGTTGCTGGTGTTGGCCTTGTCCACCATGATGACGCCGCGGACTTCATCCACCGCCTGATCAATGGGCGCCGAACGGGCGTCTTCATAACGCTGGTTACAGGCGGTGTCGTCAATATGGTAGGGCGCGTTGGGATCGCGCAGGTAAAACCAGTAGGCGTACGAGCGCGCCGCGATGGCGAAGGTGCGGAAGGAGTCCATGGCCGCCGCGGGCCCGCCTTTCACGCTGCGGAAGACGCCGATCTCCGCGTTGACGACGCCCTTCACGTAGCTTTCAAACTCCACCTCGTCAATGCGCTTGACGGGGTTGTTGGCGCAGGACACCGCCATGCGGCGTCCCACCCGGATTTTCTCCGGCAGTTTGGCGGAGGGGATGCGCGTGAACAGCGACGGGCTGAAATCCCGCTCCTTTCCGATGGCGATGGGATACGAGGGCGTGGCGTCCAGCCGGCTCCGCAACGGAACGCCGAAGGCGTCCTCCGGGGGGGTGAACTCCGGGCTCCATGCGCTGGGGATCATGCGGTAGGAAACAGGCTCCGCGGGAGAGCGTTCCGCCACCTGCCGCACGAACCGCATGGGTTCGATTCCCGGCCCGGCGATGTGGAGCGAATACACGCCCGGCGGGATCTCGAAGCGGAATCCCCCCGCCGGATTGGTCACCCGCACCTCCCCCGTCTGTTCCAGCACGACGGTGGCGAGGGGAACCGGGCGGCGGTGAAAATCATCCAGCACCACCCCCTGGATGACCTCCGCGCGGGCGGCGGAGGCGGCAAGCCCGGCGATCAGCAGGGCGGCGAGGCCGGCGGCGCGGACAAACGGACTTTTGTTGGCGCACGAACAGTTCATGATGACTCCATGATGGGGAAATTCTAGGGCTGGTGATCGTGCGGGCGCAACCCGGCGGCACGGTTCCAAGGTCTTTTTGGCGGGTTGAATCGCCGGATGACGATCCAACCCGCGGCCCCGGGGTCCCGCCGCCGGACGGCGGCCTGGATGACATCCCGGCAGACCATGCACTCCAGCCGGAAACGGGCTTTACGCCCCTTCCCCGTTGGATTTGATGTTGGTGAAATTCACGGGCAATGCAAGCGGCGGTATTCTTTTCACTGGTAAATCAGCCGCTTGAATGGATTCCGCGGGAACCCGTTTGGCGCCTTTTGTCACCATGCAAGGCGACAGGCCGCGAAGGCGGAGGGCGCGCCCCGGCGCCCATTCACATGACAGCGCCCATGCCGCATGGTATGTCCCCGCGCCGTTTCCGGGCCTGCAGGCCCGGCGTTTCATTCACACCCAGGAAATGCATGCATCCATGGCATGATATTCAGATTGACCCCACTTCCCTGCGGGAATCCTTTCCCGTCGTGATCGAGGTTCCCAAGGGCAGCAAGAACAAATACGAACTCGACAAGAAATCCGGGTTCATCCGGCTGGACCGCGTGCTGTACAGCGCCGTCCATTACCCCGCGAATTACGGGTTCATCCCCCGCACCTTCTGTGACGACGGCGATCCCCTCGACGCCCTGGTGCTCAGCCAGGAGCCGGTGCATCCCGGCATCGTGGTGACGGCGCGCCCCATCGGCATGATGCGCATGCGCGACGAAAAGGGGCAGGATGACAAGCTGATCGCCGTCAGTGTTTTTGATCCGGCGGTGTCCGATTACCGCCACATCGATCAGGTCCCCCAGCACCTGCTGCGCGAGGTCCGCCGCTTCTTCGAGGATTACAAACTCCTCGAACACAAGCAGGTGACGGTCGAGCATTTTCTCGGCCCCGATGAAGCCGTGGGCGTGCTGCGCGAAGCCATTGATTTGTACCTGAAGGATATTTTTCCCAAGGTGTGATGAACAGCCTGCGCCGCCAGACCGCCAGCCTTGCGGAGATCACCGCGCTGTGGACCCCGGTTCTGGCGGCGGCGTCCTGGCACCTGGCCGGTCTGGGAGAAAAACTCCTGCTGGATCAGGCTCCGGATGGCGTGGCGCGGGTGTTCCGGCAGTTCCTGATCGCCGCGTTCTGGCTTGTCCCCCTGCTGGCGGGGTTGCGCGCATTCGCCGGGCGCAATCCGGAAACCGTTTCGCGCTGGGGAGCATCCCTGCTGGTTCCCACCGTGACCGTTTCGGCGCTGCTGTCGTTCCTGTTCCCCTGATCCGGCATGAACGGAAGCTCCGCCATACTCTGGCTTCACCTGGGTTCGGGGCTGCTGTCCGCCGCCGCGGCGTGGATGTGGTGGCGGACCGCGCCTGCGCCCCGCCAGAAGCTGGCGGGCTGGCTCACCGGCGCGGGCATGTCCCTCGCCGCCGCCACCGGGCTGTTCATGGCCGGTCCCTGGAATCGCCTGGTGGGGCCGGAGTTGCGCCTGCTCGACCCGCGTCTGGCCAATGTATTTCTAACCAAGCTGCACCTGTTCTGGCTGGCGCTGATGCTGCTGCTGGCGGCGGCGGCGTTGTCGCGTTTCCACGGCTCGCAGGGTCCTGGCGCGGGGTGGCGCCGTCTGATGCTTTTCATGCTGGCCGCCGCGCTGACCGCCATGGCCGTCCTGGGTTTCTGGGTGGGGTCGAAAGCCAGCCTCTCCGGCAAGCAGTGGATGGCCGTTCACGGCGTCCGGAACGCTTGACTGGCGGTGAATTTCCGGTCCGGCGAACGCCCTTTTCCCCTGGGGTGAAGGGGCGGCGGAAAGCTCATTTTTGAGTTTACACCGGTTGTCAATCCGGACTATATTGCGCCGCGTTTTCCGGCGACAATTGTCACCCCCCGGATTCGCTTCCCATGGCTGAAACCAGCGCAGAAAAACTCCCGGATTCCGGGTCCGAATACAACGCCAGTCAAATCAAGATTCTCGAAGGTCTCCAGGCGGTCCGCAAACGCCCCGCCATGTACATCGGATCGGTGGGCGTGGATGGCCTGCACCACCTGGTGTGGGAGATCGTGGACAACTCCATTGACGAGGCGCTGGCCGGTTATTGCACCCGCGTGGATGTCGTCATCCACCCCAACAACAGCGTCACGGTGCGCGACAACGGCCGCGGCATTCCGGTGGACATCCACGAGGAAAAAGGCATCCCCGCCGTCGAGGTGGCCCTGACCATTTTGCACGCGGGCGGCAAATTCGAGAACAAGGCGTACAAAATCTCCGGCGGCCTGCATGGCGTGGGCGTGTCTGTCGTCAACGCGCTGAGCAAGCGGCTGGATGTGGAAATCCGGCGCGGCGGAAATATCCACCACATGGCGTTCGAGCGCGGCGACACGGTGGAAAAGCTCCGTGTCACCGGCGAAACCGCGGAACGCGGCACCACCATCACCTTTCTGCCCGATGACCAGGTATTCACCGAAACGGTTTTCAGCTTTGAAACCCTGTCCCGCCGCCTGCGCGAACTCGCGTTCCTGACGGGAGGCGTGCATATCGTTCTGACCGACGAGCGCACCGGCAAGTCCGCCGAGTTCCAATACACCGAAGGCCTGCGCGCCTTTGTCCAGCACCTGAACGCCAACACCCAGGCGCTGCATCAGGAACCCATCTATTTCGAAGGGCAGGTCGAGGACACGGAGATCCAGATCGCCATGCAGTGGAACGACGGCTACAACGAGCAGATGCTGTCGTTCGCCAACTTCATCAACACCCACGAAGGGGGAGCGCACGCCTCGGGTTTCCGCGCCGCGCTGACCCGCACCATCAACGCCTACGGGCAAAAGGCGGACCTCTACAAGAACCTGCCCGAAGGTCTGACCGGCGACGACATGCGCGAGGGTCTGACCTGCGTGCTCAGCGTCAAGCTGCCCCATCCGCAGTTTGAAGGCCAGACCAAGACCAAGCTGGGCAACTCGGAGGTCAAGGGCTACGTCGAATCCTTCGTGAATGAAAAACTGGCCTCCTGGCTGGATGAACACCCCGCGGTCGCCAAAACCATCGTGCAGAAGGCGGTGCAGGCCGCCCAGGCGCGCATCGCCGCGCGCAAGGCGCGGGAGCTGGTCCGGCGCAAAAGCTCGCTGGAAGGCGGCGGACTTCCCGGCAAGCTGGCCGACTGCCAGGAGAAGGATCCGGCCAAATCGGAGCTGTTCATCGTCGAGGGCGACAGCGCCGGCGGCTCGGCCAAGCAGGGGCGCGACCGCCGCTTTCAGGCCATCCTGCCGCTGCGCGGCAAGATCCTGAACGTGGAAAAGGCCCGGATTGACAAGGTGATCTCGTCCCAGGAGATCGTCACCCTGGTGCAGGCCCTCGGCTGCGGCATCGGCTCCGATGAATTCAATATCGAGAAGCTGCGCTACCACCGCATCATCCTCATGACCGACGCCGACGTGGACGGCAGCCATATCCGCACCCTGCTGCTGACCTTTTTCTTCCGGCAGATGCGTGAGGTGGTCGAGCGCGGGCATCTGTATATCGCCCAGCCGCCGCTCTACAAGGTGACCCGCGGCAAGAAGGAGATTTACCTCAAGGACGACGCCGCGATGAACGAGCACCTGATCAACCTGGCGCTCGAATCGCACAAGGTGTCGCTCTCCGGCGGCCGCATGCTGGAAGGCGACGAACTGCGCGAGGTCTGCCGCAAGCTGCTGGCCTATCAGCGCGGGCGCGAACGCATGGATCAGCGCCGTGACTCGAAGCTGGCTGATTTCCTGCTGTGGACGGAGCCGGTGGACCGCTCCCTGCTCAGGGATCGCGCACGCATGGAGCGCCTGGCGGGGCTCATCGAGGCGCTTTTCCGCGACGATCTGGATCGCGGTCCCGCCAGAACCGCCATTCTGGAAGATCCCGCCCAGGGCGGTTTCCGCCTGCGCGTGACCACCCGGCGTCTCGGCGTCTCCCGCGACACCTGGATTGACGACATGCTGCTCGACAGCACCGACTGGAAGGATCTGGAGTCGCTCGCCGCCTGGCTCGCCGCGCTGGGCAAGCCGCCCTTCACGGTGCTCAAGGGCGACAACCGCCGCGACGCCTCCTCGCTGGAGGAAATGGTGGAGATGGTGCTGGGGCAGGGCCGCCAGGGGCTGGAAATCCAGCGCTACAAGGGGCTGGGCGAAATGAACGCCGAACCCCTGTGGGCCACCACCATGAACCCCGAGAACCGGGTGCTGCTGCAGGTCACCATGGAAGACGGGGTCGAGGCCGGAGAGATTTTCTCCCTGCTGATGGGCGACGCCGTCGAACCGCGCCGCGAATTCATCGAAAGCAACGCCCTGAACGCCAACCTGGATATCTGACGCCATGGCGGAAAACCACGAGGATCAGTCCACGCCCCCCACGCCCGCCGGGCCGCGCATCCGCATCGAAGACGAGATGCGGTCGTCGTACCTCGATTACGCCATGAGCGTGATCGTGGGGCGCGCCCTGCCCGAGGTGCGCGACGGCCTCAAGCCGGTTCATCGCCGCATCCTCTACGCCATGTACAAGGCGGGCTACCTGCACAACAGGAAGTACAACAAGAGCGCCAAGATCGTCGGCGAGGTGCTGGGAAAATTCCACCCCCATGGCGACACCGCCGTGTATGACGCGCTGGTGCGCCTGGCCCAGCCCTGGAACATGCGTTACCCGCTGGTGGACGGCCAGGGCAACTTCGGATCGGTGGATGGCGACAGCGCCGCGGCCATGCGTTACACCGAGGCGCGCCTGACCCGCCTCGCCGAGCGCATGCTCGACGACATCGAGAAGGACACCGTTCCCTTCGTGGACAATTACGACGGTTCGGAAAAAGAGCCGACGGTGCTTCCCACGCGCATCCCCGCGCTGCTGCTCAACGGATCGGACGGCATCGCCGTCGGCATGGCCACCAAGGCCCCGCCGCACAACCTGCGCGAGGTGGCGGACGCCATCATCCACCTGATCCAGAATCCGGACGCCAGCGTGGATGATCTGATGCGCTTCGTTCCGGGGCCGGATTTTCCCACGGCGGGGCTTATCCTGGGGCGCGGCGGCGCGCGCGACTTCTACCACACCGGACGGGGCAGCATCCGCATGCGCGGCCGCGCGGTCATCGAGAAGATGGAGAAGGGCGACCGCGAGCGCATTGTCATCACCGAGATTCCCTTCCAGGTGAACAAGGCGCGCATGATCGAGCGCATCGCCGAACTGGTGCGCGACAAGGAAATCGCCGGCGTCAGCGATCTGCGCGACGAGTCCGATCGCGAGGGCATGCGCGTGGTGGTCGAGGTCAAGCGCGACGCCGAGGCGCAGGTGGTGCTGAACCAGCTCTACAACCGCACCCCGCTGCAAGAGACCTTCGGCGCCAACCTGGTGTGCATCTCCGGCGGCAAGCCGGTGCGCATGAACCTCAAGCAGGTGCTGGAGCAGTTCATCAACCACCGCCGCGAGGTGGTGACCCGCCGCAGCCGCTTTGAACTGGCTCAGGCGCAGGCCCGCGAGCATATCCTGGAAGGCCTGCTGCGCGCGGTGGACCTGATTGACGAAATCATCGCGCTCATCCGCGCCAGCGAAAGCCCGGCCGCCGCCAAAACCGGGCTGATCAGCTCCTTCGGCTTCAGCGAGGCCCAGGCCCAGGCCATTCTCGACATGCGCCTTGCGCGCCTGACCGCCCTGGAGCGCGACAAGCTGATGCAGGAACTGGCGGAGGTGCGCGCGGCCATCGCCGAATTGCGCGAGATCCTGTCCAGCGAGCGCAAGCTGCTGGAGGTCATCACCCGGGAACTCCAGGCCGTCCGCGATGAATTTGGCGATGATCGCCGCACGGAGATCATCGAGGACGCCAGCGACATCCGTATCGAAGACCTGATCGCCGAGGAGGACGTGGTGGTCACGGTCAGCCACGCCGGCTACGTCAAGCGCGCCTCGCTCTCCACCTACCGGCGGCAGCGCCGCGGCGGCAAGGGCCGCACCGGCATGACCACCCGCGAAGAGGATTTTGTCGAAACCATCTTCATCGCCAACACCCATTCGTACATCCTGGTGTTCACCGACCAGGGCAAATGCTACTGGCTCAAGACCTATGAAATTCCCGAGGCCAGCCCGCAATCGCGCGGCAAGCCGGTCGTCAACCTGATCCAGATCGAGAGCGGCGAGAAGATCGCCGCCATCCTGCCCGTCCGCGAGTTCAGGGAGGGCCAGTACATCATCATGGCCACCCGCAACGGCACGGTGAAGAAGACCGATCTGATGGCCTACTCGAATCCGCGCGCGTCGGGCATCAAGGCCATCAAGCTGGAGGAAGGCGACAGCCTCATCGCGGCGCGGCTGACCAATGGCGATAACCAGATATTCCTGGGGTCGAAGCAGGGCATTTCCATCCGCTTCGACGAGAAGGACGTTCGCCCCATGGGCCGCGACACCACGGGCGTGCGCGGCATGGAGATCGAACCCGGCGACGAGGTCATCGGCATGGAGGTGCTGGACGAGGGCTCGACCATCCTGGCGGTGAGCAGCCGGGGTTACGGCAAACGCACCGAGCTGGAGGAGTACCGCCTGCAGAGCCGCGGCGGTAAGGGCATCATCACCATGAAGACCACGGATCGCATCGGCACGCTGGTCGCCGCCCTGCAGGCGCAGGATCAGGATGACATCATGATCATCACCACCGGCGGCACGCTGATCCGGTCAAGCGCGGCGGAGATTTCACGCATCGGCCGGAACGCCCAGGGCGTCCGCCTGATCAACCTGGAAGGCGACGAGACGGTGGCTAGCGTGACCCGCATCCGCGAGCCCGAGGACAGCGCCGCCGGCGAGGAGCCCGCCGCCGAAGCGGGATGACCCGCCCTTATGGCGTGACAATGCGCGGGCGGTTCAGTTCTTCTTCAATCTTCTTCCGCACCTCGGCCATGTCCAGCGCCCGCACTTCCGTGACAAGCTGCTCCAGAATCTGAGGCGGCAGCAGCCCCGGCTGCTCGAAGATGAGCACGCCTTCCTTGAACACCATCAGGGTGGGAATGCTGCGGATTTCAAACGCCGCGGCGAGGCCGCCCTCTTCATCGGTGTTGATCTTGCCCCAGGTGATGTCTGCGTGCTTCTCCGACGCCGCTTCAAAGATCGGCGCGAAGGATTTGCACGGCCCGCACCAAGGCGCCCACCAGTCGAGAATGGTGATGCCGGGACCCGTGACGGTCTGCTCAAAATTGCTTTCAGTGATGGTCGTGGCCGCCATGATATGCGTCCTCCTTGCCGGTTGGAGCCTGAGTCCGGTTGAAAGGGTTCGCACCATTGCGCTCATCCGCGCGGACCACGGCAGGCGGACTATATGCGTCCCGCCCCTGGAGGGAAAGCGGCGAATGGCGGCCGCGCGGCCGGGAACGAATCCAGACGCCCATCCCCGCCGCGCAGGCGGAGCGAAACCTCGAAAGCATGCTTGACACTGCCGTTCAAGGCGTGTTATAAATTGCAAACCATGATCGCACGCCTCTGCTGTTGTTGTTGTCGCAACAATCCGGACCTCTGTTAGTCCGGGCGGCGCGAGCATCGTCCACCCAACACAATTCAGCTCACGCTGACCGGAATTTCCGCGGTTCTGAATCCCCGTGATTCGTCCGCTTTTCCGCGACAGCAATCCCATACCAACCGGAGATCACATGAACACCCAGCCCACCGCCGTCAACGGCTTTCCCGCCATTTTTTCATTGATACGTTTTATACGGATAAATACATTGATATTTATCCTGAAAGCGCCGATCATTTTTCTTCCAGCCTCCGCCCGGGCCCAGGAAGGAACGGACGCCGCCAGTGCTGCGGCCACATCCGCCCCCGCTTCGTCCGCAACTGCTTCCACGGCGGCGGAGCCCGCGCCGGCTCCCGCCCCAAAAACCGCCAAACCAACCGTTGAAATCACCGGCGGGCCTGGGCAGGGCGTCACCTTTTCCACGGGAAAACATTTTTCCCTCAACCTCAAAAGCCGTATCCAGCTTCGTTATCAGTTGGCGATTCCTCCGGAAGACGCCAAGGGAGAGCGGAATCTTCAGCATCTGTTCAATATCGGCACGGCGCGCATCTGGATTTCCGGCAACGTGCTGGACCCCAGCCTGACCTATATGATCCAGCTTGCGGTGGCGGGCCGCGACTACCGGGACAGCGCGATTTCGCCGGTATTCGACGCCTTCGTGGACTGGAAGGCGCACCGCGATTTCAACATCCGCGCGGGGCAATTCTTCGTGCCGTTTGACCGGCTGCGCACGGTGCGTGAGTTCGCCCTGCAATTGGCCGATCGTCCGCGTCCGGTTGCGGAACTGACGCTGGATCGCGATGTGGGCGTGACCGTGTATTCCGAACGCTTCCTGGGGGATCGCTCGCCGCTGGCGTGGCGGTTCAGCTTTTTCGGCGGCGGCGGGACCAATCTCAGCGAACTCAATAAAACCGGTGGATTGCTGGTGGGCCGGCTTGAACTGCGCCCGCTGGGTCCGATAGACGATGATTCGGAAGGCGATCTGGAGCGGCGCGAAGTTCCAGGCCTCGCCATCGGCGCCGCCTTCGCGCAGAACTGGAACACCAACCGCTTGCGCAGCACCACCGGGTCAACCTTCAAGGGAGGCGTCACCGATTACAGCCACGCGGCCGGCGATCTGGTCTTCAAATGGCGGGGCTTCGCGCTGCAATCCGAATACCTGTGGAAAAAAGCCTCGCGGGACGAGATCGCCTCCGTCAGTTCCACGGGCGCCAAAGTGGTGGAGCATACCCGTTCCGCCCATGGATGGATCGCCCAGACCTCCTATACGTTTGACCCGCCCTTTGAAGTGGTGGCGCGGCTGACCCGCATGTATGCGCTTGGCGATACGGATCCCAAATTCGCGTCCGAACTGGACAGCAAGGGGCAGGAGGCGGCGGCGGGCCTCAACTACTACTTCAACGGCCACCGCTTCAAAATCCAGGCGGACTGGATCGCCCGCATGCCCCCCAACTTCGCTTTCGACAAGGCGGACCACGCCGTTCACCTGCAACTGGACGCCACTTTCTAAACCCCGTTTCAACCTGGGAGAATCTTCATGAACATCCATCGCATTTCCGCCGCCGCCGCCCTCCTCATATTGATTCTGGCCGCCCCCGCCTGCTCGAAAAAGGAAACGCCGTCTGCCAGCGGGCCGGGCGCCGCCACCGGCGCGCTCAACCAGGCCCCCTCCGGGGAGCCCATCACGCTGCTCAATGTATCCTACGATCCCACGCGCGAACTGTATTCGGACATCAACCGCGCCTTCTCGAAGGCCTGGGCGGCCGGGGGCGGCGGCCCCATCACCATCCGGATGTCCCATGGCGGTTCGGGCAAGCAGGCCCGTTCCGTGATTGATGGGCTGGAAGCCGATGTGGTCACGCTGGCGCTGGCGTATGACATCCAGATGTTGCACGACAAGGGGAAGCTGATCCCGGCGGACTGGCAAAAGCGGCTGCCGTACAATAGCACGCCCTATGCCTCCACGATTGTATTCGTGGTGCGCAAGGGCAATCCGAAAAAGATCCGCGACTGGGAGGACCTGATCCAGCCGGGGGTGTCGGTCATCACGCCCAACCCCAAGACCTCTGGCGGAGCGCGCTGGAATTACCTGGCGGCGTGGGGATACGCCCTGCGCAAACCCGGCGGAGGCGAAGCGCAGGCGCGGGAATATGTGACGCGGCTGTTCAAAAACGTGCCCGTGCTGGACTCGGGCGCCCGCGGCTCCACCACCACCTTCTCCGAACGGGAGTTGGGGGATGTGCTGATCGCCTGGGAAAACGAGGCGCTGCTGCTGACAAGGAATCAAAACCGGGATCGCTTTGAAACGGTGATTCCATCGGTCAGCATTCTGGCGGAGCCGCCGGTGTCGCTGGTGGACAATTACGCGGAAAAACGGGGCGTCACGGCCGCCGCCAACGCCTACCTGCAATTCCTTTATTCAGAAGAGGGTCAGGACATCGCGGCGAAGCATTATTTCCGCCCGCGATCTCCGGCGGCGGCGCAGCGCCATGCCGGCGTCTTTCCGGCGTTCCCGCAGTTCACCATTGAAGAAGTGTTTGGCGGCTGGGCCGCCGCCCAGAAGGCGCATTTCGATGAGGGTGGAATTTTCGATCAGATCTACCAGCCGTCCAGGTGAACCTGGTTCAGCCCGGATACCGGCCGGCGCCAGCCCCCGGAAAAAGGCCCCAGAGAGGCGGCGGGAAAGGAAGGTCCCATGGCCGGCGTTTGTTCCATCCAACCCACTGATTTCATGTGAGTTTTCTCATGGGGTTGCGGTTGCGGGACGGGGGATGCGGCGCTTCATATCGTCCAAATGACCGAATTGCCAAAGCCGATCCGGGCATGGTACAGGGGGATGGATTAAAGAAGGGGTGGTGCGCCCATGGGGTCCGTCAGGGTCCTTTCGCCATTGCTCCGGTAGCTGATCGCGCGGCATGTATTCGTTGATCATCGAAGACGACCGTGGCCGGGCCACGGTGGTTCCCCTCTCCAAGGAGGAAATCACCATCGGGCGGAAGGATGGAAACACCATCCGGCTGCTGGAGCGCAATGTCTCACGCCGCCACGCCAAACTCGTCGCCCGCAATGGTCATTTGGTCATCGAGGACCTGGGCTCCTACAACGGGGTCAAAATCAACGGCGA
Source organism: Myxococcota bacterium (assembly GCA_022072125.1). Taxonomy (GTDB): domain Bacteria; phylum Myxococcota; class JAJVIH01; order JAJVIH01; family JAJVIH01; genus JAJVIH01. The sequence continues at coordinate 18,587 of JAJVIH010000012.1, forward strand.
ACGGATTCAGGGCGCGCGGGATATCCGCATCGGCGATCTGATTCAAATAGGCGACTACCAGATGGCCCTGCGTTCCGAGGCGCCCGAGGTGCTGCGCGAGAAGCTGGCGCAGACTCCAACGGGTCAGGGCGGGCTGGCCGCTTTCTTCGCCGACGAGGTCACGCGGGACATCAGTTCCATCCCCCATGCGCCGTCATCGCCCCGGCCGGGCGGCTACGTGGACCCCTATTCGGACACCGCCGTGGATGGGTTGCCTGGCGGCGATCTGGAACTGGATGAACCCAGCGAGTTCATCCCCGGCGAAGTGGGAACCCTGACCGCGGTCACCGGTCCGCGCAGGGAAATCAAGCTCAACCGCACCCGCATGACCATCGGCCGCCTGACCGGCAACGACATTGTCATCGAGGAACGCGGCGTCGCCGCCACCCACGCTTCCATCCATTACCGCAACGGGCAATATTCCCTGAAGGTTTCTCCCAAGGCGGGCGGCGGGGTGACCGTGAACGGCCAGTCCGCCGCCAACTGGACCCTCCAGCCGGGCGATGTGATCTCCATCCAGGGGGCCTCGTTCCGCTTCAACCCGGCGGGAGGGGTTGCGGCCGCGGCGCCCGCGCCTTCGTCTCCCCGCACCCTGACGGGCAAGCGCCCCTCGATGGAGCAAACCGCCGCCGGCGGGAAGGGCGGCGTGGCCATCGCCGTCATTGTGGGCGGCGCGGTGATTGTGGCCGCCGCGGCCTTCCTGCTGCTTCGCAAACCGGAGAGCGGCCCCTCCCCTGGCGTCTCCGTTCCAGAGAAAACCGTGGAGGCGCCCAATCCGCCGGCTCTTCCGGCGGCGGGGGATGATTCCGCCGCCCTCATGGCCCGCGCCCAGGAACTGGAGAACCGCAAGGAGTGGAGCCAGGCCCGCAAGGCCTACGAGACCATCGCACTGAAATATCCCGACAACCAGGACGCCGCGGAGAAGGCCCGCAAAATGGCCATTGAAGCCCAGGCCAAGGACACCTGGGAGACTGTCCAGGCGGCGATCAAGCAGAAGAAATGGGACCGCGCCTGGGATGAATTGCAGAATGTCCCGCGCGAGAGCGTCTACGCCGAATCCGCCGGGCTGGTGGAGACGATGGTCAAGGAGAACCTGGTCAATCAACTCGTGCAGGGAGCCATCGCCGCATTCAGCACCCAGGAATACGATCGCTCCATCGAACTCTACGAAAAAGCCCTGTCGGTGGATCCCGATAACAACGACGCCAAGGCCGGGCGCGATCTGGCGTTGCAGAACAAGCAGAATCCGCAGGCCGATGCGCGTCCGCTGGCGGCGCCGTTGCGCAAACTCCCGAACCCCGGGATTGCGAAGGCGCTTCCTCCCCCCCCGCCGCCGCCTCCGCCGCCCGGCGGGCCGCGCAACGCCGCGGCCTGGATTGAGGACGGCAAAAAGGCCATCAAGGCCGGTCAGATAGACAACGCCGCGCTGGCGTTCCGGGAGGCGCTGAAAATGGAGCCGCGCAACGCCGTGGCCATGAACAGCCTGGGACGCATCCTCTGGAGCCGCAACCAGCGCGCCGACGCGGTGAAATTCTTCAAGATGTACCTGCAGGTCCAGCCCCAGGCTTCCGATCGTTCGGAAATCAAGGCGTATATTGACCAGTTTGAAGAGGCTGAATGAACACCCCGGATGCCCGCATGGCGGCCCGTGAAAAATCCGCGTTCCGCGGTCCCGCCGTGAACGTGCTGGTGGTGGATGACGATCCGGCGGTCACCGGGCTGTTGCGCACGGTGCTGGAACTCGACGGACGCCGCTGCGAGGTCAGCAATGACCCTGTCCAGACCGTGGATCAGTTCCGCCCCGGGAAATTCGATCTGATTGTGCTCGACATGATGATGCCCGGCATGGACGGCGCCGAGGTGTTGCGCCGCATCCGCCGCGTGGACGTGGATGTGCCGGTCATCATTTACACGGGATATCCGTCGGTGGAATCGGCGATGGATGTCATCAAGCTGAGCGTGGATGACTACCTGCAGAAGCCCGTGAATATCGAAAAATTCCGCGCCTCGGTGAAGGATGTCCTGCGCAAACACGGGCTCGACGGCACGCCGGAGGAGTTTCTGCACCGGCAGATTGGGGCCCACCTGCGCAAGCGCCGCCTGCAGCGCGGCATGACGCTGAAGCAACTGGCGGATCGCACCGGCCTGTCGGTCAGCCTGATTTCCATGATTGAACGCGCCGAATCCAGCGCGTCCATCGCCTCGCTGGCGAAGATCGCCCACGCCCTGGAATACCCCCTCTCCGATCTGTTTTACGGGCTGTAACCCGGCGTTTCCGGACAGTCCCGGATCCCCCCGCCCGCGCCGCCCCGGCGTGCGGCGGTCTCCCATGGCCTGGTCTCTCCACTTGCCTGCGGCGGAGGCTTGAGTTACCGCTGGAGCATGGAGGCGAATCCCGGCAGCGCGCCCGCGATCCCGAAACGCCGGCTGGAGGTGATCCTGCTCGGCCTGTTGGGAGTGCTCGGCGTGTTGCTGCTGGTCGAGGCCCTCAATCCCATCGGCGTGCGGGTGGAAGGCGGCGTGTTGAATATCCGCCCCGCGCCCAACCGCAAGCAGCCGCCGCTCGCCACCGTATCCCGCGGGGCCGAACTGGTGGTGGGCGGGGCGTGGGTCAGCGCGGAAGGATACAAATGGCGGCGCATCCTGCTGCCGGCGCGTTATTCCGGCGCCTGGGTGGCGGTGGAGCCCGAATCGGCGGCGCGCCATCCGCTGCGGGACTTGTCGGTGGCGGAATCGGGGGGCGTGATCGTCAAATCCACCAAGTCGCTGCTGCGCGGCGCCGCGTCGTGGATGTTCGATGAATTGCAGCGATCCGGCGCGCCGGTTTTGGCCCCCCTGGCGGCATGGTTGAACCGGCAGGGCGACAAGGGCAGCCACCTGTATTTCTCCGCGAGCCTGACCACGCTGGCGATCATCGTGGGCGTGCTGCGCCGGCGGGGCTGGCTGGCCGCCGCCATCCGCGCGTTTCTGATGGTGAATCTGCTCGGGTTGGCGCTGGAGTTCTCCGACTGGGTGCTGAAGAGCGGTCAGGTGGACGTGGCGGACATGCTTTCCAACCTGGCTGGTGCGCTGGCGGTGGCGGGACCGGTGGCGCTGGCCGCTTCCGGGCCACGGCTGAAGGCGCTGGGGTTGGCGCTGCTCCGCCGCCGCAAGGCGGGCGGCGTTCATGGCGCGGCGGCGGTCTGATTGTCTTCGCCGCCTGCCGTGCGTGTATCACTCTCCCCGCGCCCCTTGGCGGCTCCCTGTACGCGAAGGGGGCGGTGAACGAAGCGCCGTTTCATGGACGCGGCAAGAGCGGGCCATTATGATTCGGATAACCCTGACCGGCGGACCCTGATGACAGACGCCAGCATTTCCGGAAATCCATCGTCCGCGAACCCCGCGGAAGAAACCGCGCGCATCACTGAACTGCGCATCAAGGGCATGCGCACGCTAGAGGACATCACCCTCAAACTCGATGGCCTGACCGTGCTCATCGGCGAAAACGGCAGCGGCAAAAGCACGATCATCGAGGCGTTGAGCCTGCTGCAGGTGATGAGGGTCGCGGGTTCAGATTTCCGGGAATTAATTGTTCATCGACATGGTGGAATCGCGAATATTCTCAGAAATGATGGAGGGCAGGCCATATCACTAGGCGTGGATATTGAAGTTCGCAGGGGGGATGTTCAGGAAAATCTGAAATATGATACATCTTTTGAATCGGAGCCTTACGGCCAAAATCGCATCAGGGTTTCTCAGGGATCCATAAAATATACTTCCAACGTAAAAGCGGATCCGAACCACTTTCATAACGGCACGATAATAACATTTGACAACAGACAATTTACACTTTCCAACAGTGAAAATTCTCAAAAAATCGTAATACCAGCTAACGCCGTCAACATATTTGATCGTAATTTTTATACATATCTCGAACAGTTATTTAATAATGACCCCATTGAACCGCCTGTTCAAAGATTACTTGGTAGCGGCTTGACGTTGGTGAATAGGCTCAGTGAGATTTTTAGATCATCAATCAAATTTCAGTTACCTTTTGATGTGACTCCGCGCTGGCGTCACTTTGATTATTGGGCTGGGAAGGATTTCGAATCCGCCGCCTCGTTACCGGGCGTGGGACAGGGCGAGCCCGCGAACTCTCCGCTGCGGGACAGGCAACAAATCGCTCCAGTTCATGAAATGGATCCGCATGGCCGGAATTTCGCCAGTTGTATTCACCATCTGCGCAATACCATCGGTGGAAGACGATGGGAGCGATTCCTGAACAAAATCAAATCCGCTTTGGCCCCGTTTCCGTTGGAAGACATTGTCGTACCTTCGATTGAACCAGGAATGATTGAAGTTCATTTCATGCTCGAGGACGGGAATCTATTGCGGGTAAGCCAGTTTTCCTCTGGGCAACTGAGTTATCTGGCCTTCCTCACACGCCTGGAGATGACCGGGTTCGCAAGCGTGATCGCCTTTGATGAACTGGAAACCCACATGCATCCGTATCTGATGCATTGCGCTGTTCAGGAATTAGAGAGTTTCGCGAAAAACACTCCGGTCATCGTCGCCACCCACTCCAATACGCTCCTCAATTCGTTGAGCGATCCGGTAAATCAGGTGGTGATATGTGAATTGGGAGACAGGAGAAATACCCTTCTCCGGCGGCTTGATCCCAAGCTAATGGAAAAATGGCTGATTCACTATGGGGGAGTGGGGAGTATTCGTGAACACGGAGTATTGTCAGACGCCTTGAAACAGGAAGAACAGTGATGGAGCGCATCATACGAATTTTATACGAAGACAAGGGCGCCCCCGCATCATTATGTGGACTGCACCAGTTTATTCTGGCCTGTTTGACGGATCGAATTGCAAAGCCAGAAGATAATATTTCATTCCATCGCCATATCCGTAAACTGAAAGCACGCATTGAACCAAGATTATCCGGAGGGAGCGGTAATTTGCGGAATAACCTGAGAGTACTCTCGGATCCGGGAATGAGCATCGCTGCGTTTGACAGTGACAGAGTTCATGAACTACTTGGGCTTGATAAAAAAACATGCAGAGAAAAGGTATTGAACCAGCTTTATGTGGATTGTGGCAGCACGTTCACAGCAAGAGCGGAATATACATCGCCATGGATTGTGCTGATAGAAAGAAATCTTGAGTCTGTTGCCGAGGATGCATGCGTTGTTCAAAATATAAAACCTGAGAATCTCCGGCAAAACGCAAATAAAATTTTGTTGGAATTCGCAAAAACGACGGAAAAATCAAGCCTGCGGCAGAAGGCTCTAGGGTGTTGGCGCCGAACATCCCCAGACGGCCAGAAAACCTATGCCACTGGCCCCGCCCGCATCGTGGAAATCCTGGAAAGGCTGCATGCGAGAGAACCGATCATCCCTCTTCCACATTCTTGACATCAAACACTGAACATTTATCTTGACTTCAATTCATGCGTTCAGTATATGTCCTCGCACGAAGCCGATTGCCAACCGGAAAGGATTTCACTATGTCATCCAGCAAAAGCACGGACAAAAGCTCCACGCCAGCACCCGCGAAAGTCATCCCCATGAAGCCTGCCACGTCTCCCGCCAGCGCTGACAAGGAACGCCAGAAAAACCTCGAACTGGCCCTCGCCAGCATCGAAAAGGCCCATGGCAAGGGCTCCATCATGCGCCTGAAGGACGGCGAGAGCATCCACCACGAAATCGAATCCACCCCCACCGGCGCGCTCTCGCTGGATATCGCCCTCGGCATCGGCGGTCTGCCGCTGGGCCGCATCGTTGAAATCTTCGGGCCGGAGTCTTCCGGCAAGACCACCCTGACCCTGCACATTGTCTCCGAGTTGCAGAAGCGCGGCGGCACCGCCGCCTTCATTGACGCCGAACACGCGCTGGATGTCGGCTACGCCCGCAAACTGGGCGTGCGCTCCGAGGAGTTGCTGATCAGCCAGCCCGACACCGGCGAACAGGCGCTGGAAATCGCCGACATGCTGGTGCGCAGCGGCGCGGTGGACGTGATCGTGATTGACTCGGTGGCGGCGCTGGTGCCCAAGGCCGAACTGGAAGGCGACATGGGCGACAGCCATGTCGGCCTGCAGGCCCGTTTGATGAGCCAGGCCCTGCGCAAGCTCACCGCCACGGTCAACAAGTCGCATTGCTGCCTGATTTTCATCAACCAGTTGCGCATGAAGATCGGCGTCATGTTCGGCAATCCGGAGACCACCACCGGCGGCCAGGCGCTCAAGTACTATGCGTCCGTGCGCCTGGATATCCGCCGCGTCGGCGCCATCAAGCAGGGAGAATCGGTGATTGGCAACCGCACGCGCGTCAAGGTGGTCAAGAACAAGATGGCCCCGCCGTTCAAGGAAGTGGAGTTCGACATCCTCTACAACGAAGGGATCTCGCGCACCGGCGACGTGCTCGATCTGGCCAGCGAACTGAATATCGTGGCGAAGAGCGGCTCCTGGTACAGCTTTGGCGGCGAGCGGATCGGCCAGGGACGCGATCAGGCCCGGGACTTCCTGAAGGAACATCCGGAGGTGATGCACGAGATCGAGGACAAAATCCGCGTGCATTATGGATTGGCGCCCGACCCCGATCAGCCGATTGGTTTGCGTCCCACCGGCGCCGATTCCTCCAGGGGATAGGCGAAGGCGCCGGCGGGATCACCCGGGGGGTAAAACGGCTTCTGGAAAGCCGGGGTCTTCGCTCCATGCCAGTTTCAGATTCCAGACATTCGCCAGATGTTCCGCGGTCAAACGCGCCGCTTCAGCCAGCGGAATATCGCGCCCCAACTGCTCGCGCAGCGAGGTCACGCCGCGATCCGTCAGCCCGCAGGGGATGATGTGATTGAAGTCATCCAGCCGGGTGGTCACGTTCAGGGCGAAGCCATGCATGGCGACCCAGCGCGAGGCGCGAATGCCGATGGCGCAGATTTTCTGTCCGCCGATCCACACGCCGGTGAATCCGGGATCGCTGGCGGCGCGCACGCCATAATGCTCCAGCACGCGGATGATCGCGGTCTCGATGGCGCGCAGGTACAGGGACAGATCGCGCCCCTTGTCCTTCAGCGAGACGATGGGATAGCCCACCAGTTGGCCGGGGCCGTGGTAAGTGATGTCGCCGCCGCGGTTGGTCTTGAGCACCTCGAAACCCAGCGCGTGCAATTCCTCTGGCGGGGTGAGGAAATGATCGCCGCCGCCCTTGGCTCCGGTGGTGATGACGCGCGGGTGTTCCAGCAGGAGCAGCACGTCCTCGCGCAGGCGATCTTCCGCGCGCGCGGAGTGGAGGCGGTGTTGCAAGTCCAGCGCCCGCGCGTAGGGGACAGTCCCCATCCATGCGGCGCGCAGCCTGCTCATGGAGTATCCTTGATGCGCAGCAGGCGGGCGGCGTTGGACCAGTAGATTTTCCGGAGCACGGGTTCGGGCAGACCGATGCCGTCAATGGTCCAGCGTCCCTGCACCGGCGTGGGATGGGCCATGTTGTGATCGCGGGTTTCAAAGAACCGCCAGTGCGTGCGGAAAAACAGCCGGGCGTCGGCGACGGATTTCGGCGACTCGTCCGAAGAGCCCAGCGTCAGTTCACCGCGCCCGCTGACCATGAAATCGGTTCCAAAGAGAATGCGATCCTGAAATTCAATGTGAAAAGCGCGCACCTGTTCCGGATCATGCCTTCCGATCTCGCTGAGTCTTGCGGCGGTATCAATCATCAGGTTGGGATTCTCCTTCAACAGCGCGCGCAGATCATCGAGGTTGTCCGGATGACTGGCGTAGTGCAGCCCGGCGAAAACCGTCCGCCGGTGCCGGGCGAGCACGCGGTTGCGGGCCGCGAACAACTCCTCCCGGCGGGGATTTTCCGGATCGTGAAAACTCCAGGAGGGGTGCAGGAACAGTTCCAGATAGCGCTCGTTTTTTTCATTGGGCGGATCCCAGAACGCCTTGGGGTCGGCGGTGTGAATGGCCACCGGAACCTGCAATTCTCCCGCCGCCGTCCACAGCGGATCCAGCAACGGCGAATCAATGGGCAACACCTTTTCCCCGCCCTTTCCATCCGGAATCATGACGCCCAAGCCCAGGCCCTTGAATATCTTCATTCCGCGGCCGCCCTTTTTGATGCACGCGCGGAATTTCTGTCCGGCCTTTTTGCTCCAGCCGTCTTCGCCCAGGCCTTCCCAGTCCACCATGCAGAAGGGAATGATGCGGCCGCCGGCCTTGCGGGCGAATTCCAGCATATAATCAAATTCCTCGCCGCCTAGGCCGCCGCTGAGATTGACCGCGTATTCGATTCCCTGCTCCTTCAGGAATCTCGCGGTCAGTTCGTAGACGTAAGGATGGATATGTGTGTGGAAATCAATCTTCGGCAACGGTTTGGGTTCAAAGGAAGGCGGCGTGATTTCACCCACCGGCTGCAGCAGGTAGGCCATGGTCGCGGGCAACCCTTCCGGCAGCATGGAGTCTGGAGAGGTCGCGGGATGGTCTCCGGGCGCCTCCGCGCGAGCAGGCGTCGCGGGTTCCACCGCGTGGGCGGCGCTGGCGGGACCCGGAGCGGGCGCGGACGGGCTGGATGAAGGTGCGGTTCGTTCGCAACCGGTCGTCACGCAGAGGAGCGCGGCGGCGAGCAGGGAGACCACAACCCCGGGACGGCGGCGGAGGTCCGCGCCGGGAGAAGACACACCACACCTGAAATTCATCGCTTCAGCCGCATCCTTACGCCGGACCACGTCCGCAAAAACCCGGGAGGCCGTCTCCGCGTGTCTGGAGCGCGCACAGTACGCCCTCACCCTGCCCGCCGCAATGGCGGATGACGCGGGATCGCCGGGGATCGCGCGGCTTCCTGCGGGCGCGTCGTCCCCCTGAATCCGGGAACCTGGCGGCGATATCGTTTCCGCGGACGAACAGGGCGACTGGCTTCCGCGTCTGTTTGACATGTCTGATGCCGGGGCCTCCGGAGCGGGGCGGAAAACGCTTGAAATTCAGTGGTTTGGGCTCTTCCCCCCGGAGAGTGGTTTTTTGGACCCCCAACCGGCCCAGACCTAGCATCAAGGGTGGATCAAACCCGGTCGGTGATTTGATGCGCTGGATATTCCTCATACTTTCCGCGGCGGCCGCGGCGGGCATTCTGCTGTACACCCTCTGGTATTCCGGATCGGTCGAGCGGCTGGAGAGCCTGCGCGCGCGCAACCAAGAAATCGCCAGGCGCAACCAGGCTCTGCGCGAGCAGAACCGCGCGCTGGAAGACAATATCCAGGAGATCAAAACGGGTGGATTCACCCTCGAAGCCATCGTGCGCGAACAGCTTCACTACACGCGGAAAGACGAGGTGGTGTTTGTCTTCCAGCGTCCGGCCACGGCCACGGCGCCGGCGAGGCCAGGAGAGTAAAACCATGGCGGTGTCCCTGTATAAAACCGGCTTCCCGCATTTCCGCCGCGAGGAGGAACCGCAGTCCGTCAACCGCCGCAAGCCCGTGCGATCGCCCGCTGCATCGTGGGCGTCCGCGCTGCCGGAATGGCTGGCCGCCCTGTTCATGTTTCCCGCGGTGCTGGCGCTGGCGGGCGGCGCCTTCGCATCGGCGGAATCGCTGGCCATCGAACTTGGGGCGACGCTGGCCGCCGCGGCTTCGACAGGCTTTCTGTTTTTCCGCCGCTTTCAGCACCTGTTTACCGGAACATCCCCGCGCGCCAACCGCCGTACACTCGACGTTCTGATCGGCGCGGGGGGGATCATCCTCTCCTACATCCTGATTCAGGCGACTGGCGCGCTGGACAGTCCATTTTATCCCATGCTGTACCTGATCGCCGCGGCCGCCGCCGCACACCCGGATCGCGTGGTGACCCCGGTGTTGCTGGGCGCCGCCGCGCTGCTGGAGATCGGCCTGTTCCTGCTGGGGCCCGAAGGGCCATGGCTGCCCGTGGCCCTGCACCTGGGTTTCGCGGGGGGCGCCGCCTTTCTGTACCATGGCTTGATGGCCGCCGATCTGCGCCTGCGCCAGGGCGAATGGCGGGCCCGCTGGGAAGACGCCGCCCGCACCCTTGACAGCGAGGCGCGGGCGTTCCGCCTGCATCCTTCCGCGCCGGAGATGCGGGAAATCCTCAACGCCGATCCGGCGCAGACGCAACGGATTTACCAGGCGTCGCTGCGCGCGCTCCGCGCCTCGATTGACGAGATGCTGGCCAGCGTTCACTCGCGGCTGGCCGCCCAAACCACGGCGTTGCTGCTGCTCGACTCCATGCGCCGCAACCTGAGGGTCAAGGAGTACCGCAACCGCGGCGAGGCCCCCCGCCTGGACGCCTTCCCCGCGCGCGAGGGCGCGCCCGGCGCGGTCTTCGGCAACGGTCACGCGGTCGCCATTGAAAACCTCCGGCACACCAGCGCGGGGCTGCCCTACCATGGCCAGCGCGAGCGGGCGGGGGCCTTCCTTGGCGCGCCCGTGACCTGCGACGGCAAGGTGATCGGCGTGCTGGTCTGCGACTGGGCGCTGCCGCGGGAAATCACCGGAGAGGAGCAGGAATATTTCACCGCCGCGGGGGCCCAGCTCGGGCGTTGCATTGAGGTGGAGCGCGTGCTGGTCTCGCTGGAGCTGGAACGCGGGCGCAAGGAAACCTTCTACCGCGCGAGCGAACAACTCAACACCGCGCTGACCCCCCAGCAGGTGCTGGACCGTGTTTTCGAGGCCACGCGCAATATCGCGCCCTGGGATTTCGCCGCGGTCACGCGCATCGAGGACGCGGAGAAGCTTTCCCATATCATCATGAAGGCGGAAGGCGCCGCCGCCGAAGGGCTGCAGGGCCAGGTTTTCCGCGACAACGCCGGCCTTGTATCGCTGGCCGTGCGCAACCGCCACGTGCTGCCCCACACGCCATTTTCGGAGATGGACGAACGCCACCGCGTGGTGTTCACGCCCGCCGTCAGGCTCAAGGGAATCGAGGCGGTGAAGGTGTTTCCTCTGGTGGTGCATGACCGGGTGATTGGCGCGCTGGTGCTGGGCAGCAATGATCCGCTGTTCTTCACCCGCGAGATCTCCGAGATGCTGCACGTGATGGCCAACCAGGCGGCGGTCAGCCTCGACAACGCCTATCTCTATGAAAGCATGGAGCGCCTGGCGATCACCGACGGACTCACGGGATTGGTCAACCACCGCACTTTTCAGGATCGTCTTGACGATGCGATGGCGCGCTGCAACCGCTCCCAGTCTCCGCTCAGCCTGCTGCTGGTGGATATTGACCACTTCAAGAAGGTCAACGACACCCACGGACATCCGGTGGGCGACGAGGTGTTGCGCCGGGTGGCGCGGACCATCGCCGGGGCCGGGCGCGAGACCGACATCAACGCGCGCTACGGCGGAGAGGAATTCGCGGTGGTGCTGGAGAACACCGACGCTGGCGGCGCCTTCGTGCGGGCCGAGCGGCTGCGCGAGGATGTGGAGGCGTTGCTTTTCGCCAGCAACATGGGCCAGTTCAAGGTCACCCTGTCCATTGGCGTGGCGGCCTTCCCGGAGGATGCGCAGGACAAGCACCAGTTGATCGCCCGCGCCGACGCCGCCCTGTACCGCGCCAAGAAAAACGGCCGCAACCAGGTGATGCTGTGGAACTCAGGCGCGGAGGAATAGATCGGACATCCGCCCAAACCACGTTCCGTGCGAACCTCGCCCTGGCGCCTTCGCCGCGGCCCGGGCGGGAGCCGCGGGAAGACGCCCCGGCTCAACCCTCCGGGGCGCTGAACACGCAGCATGACCACTCGCCTTCGGTGAGGTGATCCAGCAGGCGGAAACCCGCATCCGCCATGGCGCCAATTAGTTCGCCCGCCTGATGGTTCAGGACGCCGCTGGCGATGAGCAGCCCGCCGGGCGTGATTTTCTTCGCCAGTCCGGGGGCCAGTTCCTTGAGCGGTCCGAGCAGAATATTGGCGAAGACGCCATGGAACTCTCCCGGCGCGTCCTGCAATTCCCCCGCGATCAGCTCCACGCGCGCGCCGGGGTTGTCCTCCAGCACCTCGCGGGCGACGCGGATGGCGTCCGGATCAATATCCATCCCCACCACCCGCGGAACGCCGCGCAGGTTGGCGGCCATGGCCAGAATGGCGGTGCCGCACCCCAGATCGAGCCACCGTTGCGCGGAGAGAACGCCCGCGTCCTGGGCCCGTTCCGCGAAGGCGCGCAGGCACAGGCGAGTGGTTTCATGCTCGCCCGTGCCAAAGGCCATGCCGGGGTTGATGATGATCACGGTTTCGCCCGGCGCGGGCGGCTCCTGATGCCAGGGGGCGCGCACCAGGAAGGCCGGATCGCCGTTTTTGCCGCGGATATGATGGGGAGTGAAGCGATCGCGCCAACTCGATGACCAGTCCTGTTGCGGCGCCGGTTGCAGGGAGAGGATGACGACTCCTTCGCGGGCGGCCAGGACATCGCGGGCGCCGGCCGCGGCGGCGGCCCCCTCGAACGACGCCCACAGCCAGGACTTTCCCGCCGGCGGCAGCGCCGCGCCTTTCTCCACGAGTTGATCGGCGTCGCGCCGCTCGATGCCGCCGCAGCCAAGCTCCCACAGATCCGCCTCGATGAGGTCCGCGAGATCCGGCGCGGCTTCCACGTGCAACACCTGCCATTCGCTCATGGCTTGTCCCCGGGTTCATCCGGCGGGTCATCCGGATCGTCCGGGCCATTGACCGGCCGTGCGGCCGGCGCCGCGATCACGCTGATGATTCTGTCCGCGGCCAGATATTCCCGCGCCGCCCGGGACGCCTCCGCTTCCGTGATGGTTTCGATAAGGTCCGCGTCGCGCAGCAACGCCCCCGGCTCCAGTTTGTGGATTTCGGACAGGGTGATGGCGGCGGCGCGCGCGGCGGGAGATTCCAGCAGGATCAGTTCGCGCCCGCGCAGCCGTTTTTTGTGGTCCGTCAGCCACGGTCCGGCGGCTTCGTCCTTCCCCAGGGAGTCAAACGCCTCGCGGATGGCCTGAGCCGCCGGCGCCGCATCGTTGGGCGAACACTGCACGTACACGGCGAAGAAGCCCTCCTGCGCGCCCGCGAAATTCACCGCGCGGACATTCCGCGCGGTCACGTTCCGCTTGCGCAGCGCCGTCCATAGCGGTCCCGCGCCGTCCTCCAGCGCTTCCGCCAGGATGGACAGGGCGGCGCGGCTCCGGGCGTCCGCCACGCTGGCCCCCGCCGCGCCCGTGATCACATAGGCTCCGGGCAGATCGTGGGGAATCCGCAGGTCGAGCGGCGACGCGGTCTCCGCGCCGGTGGCGGGCCACGCGGGCGGCGGTTGCCGGGGCGGCGTGCGCGGCGAGGATTCCAGCGCGATCAGGGTGGCGCGCTCGACATCCACGTCGCCAGCCAGGGTGATGATCAGGTTTCCCGTTCCGTAATGCCGCGTATGGAAGGCCAGCAGGTCGTCCGCCTGCAGGCGGGAGACGGCGGACTCCAGGCCCGTGACGGGAAAGCGCCACGGATGCGAGGCGTAGCGGATGCGCAGGAAGGCGTCCTCCGCGATCGCAGCCAGATTGGTCTGGCGTCCGCGCAGGTGATCCAGCAGCGCTTCGCGGGCGCTGTTGACCGCGCCGGCGTCATAGACGGGATTCAGCAGCCATTCGAGCATCCATTGCAGACCGCTTTCCCAGTCGCGCGCGGTGAAGCGTCCGCGAAGTCCGAAGAAATGCCTTCCCGCCGCCGCCGGCGCGCCGCCGCGCGGAACCGGGGAGAAACGTCCGGAGCGCGCTCCAATCTGGGCGTTGGCCGCGCGCACCATGAGTTCGTGGATGCCGCTGCTGGCCGCGGTTTCGTAACGGGTTCCACCGCTGAACATGACATCCAGCGACACCGCGCCGCCGCCGGGAGAGCGCTGCACCAGCAGGGTGGCTCCGTTGGGCAGGACGCGCCGCGCCACGCCGTTGACGTGATCCGACTGCGCCATGCGGAAAGCGGACGCGCCCTGGTCCGCCAGCCGGGCGCCGGCGTCAATCCATTCCAGCACCTGGCCGCTGTTCATGTCTGGCGATCCATCGGCGCCGGAGCGCGGCGTCTGAACCGCGGCGAACATCCGCGCGCTGACGAACCAGGTTGCGGCGGCGCGCCGGAGATCTTCCGGTTTGAGCGCCCGCAACTTTTCGCGGTAGCGCTCTTGTCCATCGGGATCGCCGCCAATGGATTCCCAGTAACCCGCCGATCCGGCGCGGCCGCCTGGCTCCTCCTGACGCAGCGCCGTTGTGCGTTCCCATGCCGCGATCGCCTGATTCAGCCGATCCTGCTGGAACAGATAGGTGCGGTAGCGGAAAATCTCGCGGCTGAGCGCGCGGATGTTTTCATCGGCCCCGGCGGCGCCCATTTCCGCGCGCACGATGAACAGCCCGCCGTGTTTCCCGGTGAACGGTTCCACGCGCACGCTCCCCGCGACGCCTTCGTATTGCACCAGACGCCGCTTGATCAGCGGATCCGGCCCGCCTCCCATCAGCAGCGCCAGCAGGTGCAGGGCGGGCGTATCCGCATGTTCCAGCGGGGGAGTGCGGAATCCAATGGCGATGCCGGTATCGGGCCGGAGGCTGCCGCGCACATCGGCCAGGGGACCATGGGGAAGCGGAAAGTCCGGCGCGGCCGCCGCCGCTCCGGCGGCCGCGCCGGGTCTCCAGCCGTTGATCGCGGCCTCCAGCGGCGCGATATCCAGATCGCCCTCGATGGAAAAGACCAGATTGTGCGGTAGGGACAGGGTGCGCGCCAGATTGTCCGCCGGTTCGGCGGCCGGAGGCTGGGTCGCCGCGGGGTCGCCCAGCACCGGACGTCCGTAGGGATGTTCGCCCCACGCGAGGGCCATGAGTTGCGCGGTCAGCATCGCCGCGCCCGAGCGCAGGCTGGCCTTGCCTTCGCCAGCATTGATGCGCGCGTGAATGCGCCGGAGATTGTCGGATCCGGGCGGTTCGGCGGCGAGCCTCTCCAGCAGCGCCTGCAACACGGGCTGTGCGCCGGCGGATGCCACCCGGGTTTCGATGAACACATGGTCCAGCGTGGTCCAGGAAGTCATCCGTCCGCCCAGGCGGTTGGCCAGCGCGGCGGGGCCGCTGGAATCGTCGTTGCCGGACCACCAGCGCTCCAGCACATGGGTCAATCCGCCGGGACGTGCGGGTTCGCAGGCCGATCCACAGCGCATCCAGAGCTGGATGGCCGCCGTCTTCGCCCCGGGAACACGCTGATACAGCAGCGTGGCGCCGCTGGGCAGCCGGTGTTTGACGATGGAACTGGATGGCGCGGGCGCGGGCGGCGCCGGAGACTGCACAGGCGCGGGCGCCGGCGTGGAGCGCGATGCGGCGCACGAGAAAATTCCGCAAGAAACCAGCGCGGCCAGCGCCGCCGCGACACCACGGTTAACCACTGGAGTTCTTCCCTTTTCCTTTTGACGCGGCGGGTTGCGGCCATCCCCATGCCTCGCGCGGGTGTTTGCCCAGCCAGACCCATGCGGCGGCCGCGGCGGGCGCGGTCAGCAGCGCGATGATCTGCGAGGTGCTGAGTCCCAGCAGTTCCCCGCGCTGGGGATCGTCGCGCACAAATTCGATGGCGAAGCGCCACAGACCGTACAGCCCCCAGAACGCCAGCATGGTGCGTCCGGGAACGCGCGACTTCCGGTAGATCATCCACAACACGGCGGCCAGGACAAACCCCGCCGCCGATTCATAAAGCTGGGTGGGATGCACCGGCAGGGAAGCCTGGCCCGCCGCAATCAACCCGCGCTGCAGGTGGGTTTCCGCCGCCGGGCTGGACGGCGGAAACGAAATCCCCATGGGTCCCTGGGTGGGCGCGCCAAAATCGCATCCGGCGAGGAAACACCCCACGCGCACCAGCGCCAGCCCCAGCGCCAGCGGCGGACAACAGGCGTCGGCGTAGTTCCAGAAGGGGATTTTTTGCCAGCGCGTCGCGATGACGGCCCCCAGCAGGCCGCCCAGGAACCCGCCGTACGCGACCACGCCGTCAATCTGCAGGCTCAGCGCCGAGGCTGGAAACCTTGGAGCGAACATCTCCCAGTTGGTGATGATGAAGAGAATCCGCGAACCCATCAGCGCCAGCCCAATGATGACATACACCGCCCGGACCGCGCGCTCCCGGTCGCCGTTGCGCATTTCGACCAGCCGCTGCATCCACCACACGCCCAGCAGAATCGCCACCGCCAGCAAAAATCCGTAGCTGTAGAAGCGCGGGTGGATCACCCGTTCTCCCATTTTCCACTGGAACTCCCACAGGACTGGATGCATGCGCTCTCCCGCGCCGCGGAACGGGGTTTCTCCGCAACCCGATGGGGGAAATCCGTCCGCGTTCCGGGCCACTGGCTATCACAGCGCGCGCGCGCGCGACAATCATCGCGCGGGGATTCGCGGCCCGCGGCCGGCGGGATGAATGCTTGCCAAGCGCCCGGCGCTTTGATTTAAGCAAGCTTTTCCGGGGAGATCGAACATGGTGCGTTGTCATGCGTCTGCATTGGGAGGGATTCCATGACGTTCCGTCTGAAATGGATAGTGATCATCGCGGCCTGCGTGGCGGCGCTTTTCGCGTGCGCGGCGAAACAGCAGGGACCCGTCGTCCCCAAAATCGCCGGCAGCGAGAGCGGGGAATGGATCCGGCAGGGGGATAAAATCTGCAAGGCCGGCGGCGGGTTTCGCCCGATCATGGTGGATATTGACGGCACGGCGGTGCAGGGAAATTTCGTCATCGAGCCGAAATTCAGCGCGGTGGCCCACGGCGCGCTGGTCTCCCTCGACCGCAAATACGGCATCGTCTACCTTTCCGCGAATTTCATGTTTGATCGCATCCGCAAGTTCTTCCAGGAGCACAAATATCCGGATGCGCCGCTGGTCACGCGCCCGCGCAACTATTGGGACAGCGACTACGAGGACTGGTGCAACAACCGGCAGAGCTGGCAGGTCTGCGAATACACCTTCAAGCTGGACCGCATGCTCTACTACCGCTCGGACTGCGGAACGCCGGCGCGCTGGGTCGGCCTGGGCGACAAGTTCTCCGACTACGCCGCATACGTGGACGCGGGCGCGTGCCCGGTGATCGTCACGCTCGGGTCGGTCCACAAGGTGAACGAAAAATTCCGCGCCGAGAACTGCGCGGGCAATCCGGATTCGCACTACTGGTTCCGCAAGGACGGCCGCGACCAGGGCGAACGCTGCCCCATCGTTCCCGATCGCTTTATCGTGCCCTGGGAGCACGCCGAGGCGGTGATTGACGGCTACCTGGGCGGCAAGGTCGAATGTGGAGCATGGAAGCTGCCTGCCAGCGGAACCGCTCAGGCGGCGCCGTGAACAAAGCGCGTCAGTTCGTCTGACAGCTTCACGCGCAGGCTGTCCAGCCGGCCGGGGTCGGTCACCTTCAGGCCGGTCTCGCGATCGCGCACGTAAAAGGCGTCGTGCGCCTCCGCTCCCTCGGTGGTGACGCGCGCGAGTTCAATCAGCATCCCCGATTCGAAGAACACCCGTGACGCCTGGTAGAGCACCCCCGTGCGATCGGGGGATCGCAAATCCACCACCGTGAAATCCCGCGAGGCGGCCGTGTCTATTTCCACCTTCACCTCCGGGGCGGGAGCGTCGCGCCGGCCGTTGTCCAGGTATTTTTCCTTGCGGCGGTACAACTCTCCGGGAGCGATTTCGCCGTCCATCATGGAGAACAGTTCGCGCCCGATCCGCTCCTGGATGCGTTGATCCACCAGCGCTCCGCCCCGCGGGGCGGCGACGCGGAAGCTGTTGAGCACAATGCCGTCGCGGGTGGTCACGATGTTGGCGTCCAGCACGTTCACGCCATTGGCCGCCAGGACCTCGGCGATCATGGCGAGCAGGCCGGGGCGGTCCTTGCAGGCGATGAACACGCGCGTGCAGCCCTTGGGCAGGTTGCGGCGGAAACGGATGGCGGTGCGGCCGTCCCGCACCAGCGACCACAGGCGATAGAAACGGAAGGTTTCGGTCGCGCCGGCGTCCAGCACCGTGCTGCGATCCAGCCGCGACACAAAACGCTTGACGTTTTCCACCGGATAATGACGGGACAGCGTGGCGATGACCTTTTCGCGCGCCTGTTGGGCCTTCTCCAGCCGTTGCAGGGCGTTGGCGCCGCTGGTCATCATGTCCAGCGTCTTGCGGTACAGTTCACGCAGCAGCATGGACTTCCACTCGTTCCACAGGTCCGGGCCGACATTGCTGATGTCGGCGTAGGTCAGGCAGTAGAGCATGCGCAGGCGCTCGGGCGAGCCCACCTGCTGGGCGAATCCCGCTATCAGTTCATCATCGTTGATGTCGCGGCGCTGGGCGTTGTGACTCATGATCAGGTGGTCGCGGATCAGGAACGCCAGGTCGTCCGCCACTTCCGGATCCATGCCCAGCCGCTCCACCACCGCCGGCGCCCAGGAGGCGCCGCGCTCGGAATGGCCCGCTCCGAATCCCTTGCCCACGTCGTGCAGCAGCATGCCCAGCAACAGCACGCCAGGGTCTTTCAACTCCCGCGCCACGGCGGTCAGCAGGGGCTCGCGGTCCGCGTGGGCGCCCCGCAACAGGGCCTTGAGATGGTTGACCGCGCGCACGGTATGCACATCCACCGTGTACACATGATACAGGTCGTGGATATGCAGTCCGGCGATATTTCCAAATTCGGGAATCAGCCGCACCAGCACGCCCAGTTCATGCAGGGTTTCAAACGCCTGCGCCGCGCCCTCGGATGGATCGCGCAGCAACTCCAGGAACATGCGGCCCACCTGTCCGCGCACCGGCTCCACGGCCGCGCTCCATTCGTCGAGCAGCGAGACAATCCCCTCGCGCATGTAGCTATACAGGGGAACATTGTGCTTCGCCGCCAGCAGGAACGCCTGCATCAGCAGTTCCGGCCTGCGCAGGAAGAGATGATAATCGGAAATGGTCAGCGCGCCGCGGAAAACCCGGAAGTGCTCGTCAATGCGGTAGCTGGGACGCCGCTCCTTCGGCGCCCGGTGGAAGGTGCAGCGCTCCACGATCATCCGCGACAGCCGCACGATCGCCCGGGCGCTCAGGTAGTAGCGCCGCATGAAGCGTTCAACCGGCTTCTGGCGGCCGTTATTTTCCGGCGCGTGCTGGAAATGGCGTTCCGAAATCCTGTTCTGCCAGGCGAAGGTCAGGCGATCATCCTTTTTGTCCGCCAGATAATGCAGTTCGTTGCGCACCTCCAGCATGAAGCCGCGGTTGGACTCGATCTCCTCCCATTCGCGCTGGGAGAGCAGGCCCAGCATCATCATCTGGTGGAAGGAATGGACGCCGAAACGCGCGCGCGCCACCCATGAGGCGAGGTGCAGGTCGCGCAGTCCGCCCTCGCCCATCTTGACGTGAGGCTCCAGCACGTAGACCGATCCGCCGAAACGCTGGCGGCGCGCATCCGCTTCTTCCAGCTTCTGGCGGATGAATTCATCGCCGCGGCCTTGCAGCAGCCGCAGGATGACGCCGCTGTCGAGTTCGTTCCACAGGGTCTGGTCGCCCAGCACCAGGCGCGCGTCCAGCAGGCTGGACAGCACGGTCTGATCGCCGGCCGCCTGCGTGCGCACGTCTTCCATGTTGCGCACCGAATACCCAAGCTGAAAACCGCTGTCCCACAGCGAGTAGAGGATGGATTCGGTCACCGCCTCGACAAAAGGCGTGATGCGTCCGCGGTGAACGAACATCAAATCCAGATCGCTGTGCGGATTGAGTTCGTCGCGTCCGTATCCGCCCAACGCCACCACTGCGAATCCGCCCGGGCCGGGCGGCGACGGGCGCCAGTGCTCTTTGTCCGTGGCGTCGAAAATGCCGCGGATGAGGTAATCCACCGCCCGTGAATGCCATTCCGCCACCTTCGCCCCGCCCGCGCCGCGCTCGTGCAAATCGCGGAGTTGCGCCCACACCACGCGCTTGTATTCGCGGCAGAACTGGGGAAGGTCGTTCCGCCGCGGCAGGCCTTGCCAGGTTTCCGGAATCAGCGGCGGATATTCCGGCGGCGTGATGATTCCCGATACAGTGACCAGTTCACCCATTTCATTCGTCCATCATTCCGCCCGAGGATAACAGCGCCATTTGAAAATGGCCATGCTTCATGGCCCATTCCCCCGTGCTCTGTGAACGGGGGAATACATGGATGGCCGTCTATTCGACCACGCCGCCGGAGTGATTCTGGATGAATTCCTTCAGGCCGTTGAAAATGCCGCGCGCCAGGGCGTCCCGGTATTTCCTTGAGTTCAGCCGTTTCTCTTCATCGGGGTTGGAGATGAACGAAGTCTCCACCAGCACGGAAGGGGTGTTGGTGTTCAGCAACACCACGAACAGCGCGCTGCGCACGCCCATGTCCACCACTTCGTCCCAGCCTTCGCCGGCCTGTTGGACCATGTGTTTCTGCACGGCGTGGGCGAGGGCGCGCGACTCGGTGACGTTGGTGCTCAGGTCCAGGTCGAGCAGAATGAACTCCAGATCGCTCATGCGATCCTCGCTCATGGCGTTCTCACGGGCCGCGATTTTGGCGGCGGCGCGGTCGTCGGTCTTGTTGAGGTAATAGCAGGAAATGCCCCGCACCTTGCGCGACGGGCTGGCGTTGGCGTGAATGGAAATGAACAGGTCCGCGTCGGCGGTGCGGGCGATGGCCGATCGCTCCTCCAGTTCGATGAAACGGTCGTCCTCGCGGGTCAGGGTCACTTCCACCCCCAATTCCTCGCGCAGCATTTTCGCCAGCGACCTGGATATCTTGAGCACGACATCCTTCTCGTTGACGCCGCGCTTGCCAATCGCGCCGTGGTCGTGGCCGCCATGGCCCGGATCAATCACCACGCGCTTGATCTGGTTGCGGATGAGTCCGTGAACCGGCCGGTCCTTCCTGACATCGGAAGAACCCGGACCGGGAATCGCGGCGGTCAACACGCTGTCCGCCGGCGCCGCCGACGCGGGCAGGATGGTTTCCGGCCGGTTTTCGCGGGCGGCGGCGGATTCAGGCTTTGCCGTTTCCACAAGGGCGCCGGCAGGCTGGGACAAGGTGATCCCGATTTTGCCGTTGGCTGGCGGCGGGGCGGGCGGGCTGGTTTTCTCGGGCGCCGCCGGAGCGGCGGGCGGCGCGGCCGCGGGCGGTTTTTCTTCGAGGGCCGCGGCCGGAATTTCCTTCTTCGCGGGCGCCTGGCTGGATTCTTCCTCCGGCGGCGGATCGCCGGCGGTGACATCCACCAGGATGCGGAACGGATTCTCCAGCGTGTAGATGCGGTAGCTCTGGAAGGCGTTCAGATCCAGCACCACCCGCACGGTCTCCTTGTCGAACTGGCCGACGCGGATTTGCTGCAGCATGGCGTCCTGCACTGGGAGGGGCTTCATCAGATCGCGTTTGGCCACGCCCGGTTTCAGGTCCAGGAAAAGCCGCGGCGGCTTGCTGTTCTTTGCGTCCGCCGGGAGTTCCTCGTGGCGGAAATGGACCGGGTTGTCGAGGTACAGCGCGATGCGGGTGTAGGTTTTGTTGGACCAGTGTTTCACCGCTTCCAGCTTGCCAGTTTTGTTCACCGGCAAGGTGGTTTGGCGGACCCGGGGTTTTCCGGGCCGGACGGCCTTCGCGGGCTCGCCGGGGGAAGGTGCGGCGGCGGGCGCGGGCGCGGCGGGCTCCGCCTTCCCGGCTGGAACGGCGTCCGGCGTTTTGGCCGCCGCCAGAGGATCGTTTGCCAGCGGCGCCCGGGCGTCCGTTGGCGGAGCCACGGGGGGGGATTTTTCCTTTTGCGCTGCTGCAACAGGTTCCGGGGTATTCACCGCCCCCGCGGGTTTGGGGCCTTCCGTCTCCGCGATTGCAGGAGCCTCCGGCCGGGCCGCGGGTTTTTCCGCCGGAACGGCCGCGGCGGGCGGAGATTTTTCTGGCGCTGGCGCTTGCCGGGGTGCGGGATCCGCCGCTTGGGCGGCGGGCGTTTCCACCGGTTTGGCGGATTCCCCCGCGGGAATCGCATCCTTTGGGGTGGTTTCCCGGGGGTTGGCGGCGGCGGGGGCCGCTTCCGCCGCTTCGCCGGGGCCGTTGGGGGCGGGCAGGGTTTCCAGCCGGGCGCGCGCCAGCGGCGCCATGTCCCCGTTCGGGAATTTGTTCAGGACAATGTTGTAATAGACCCGCGCCAGTTCGGGATTGTCCGCCGCGGTTTCATACAGGAAGGCGCATTTGTAGGCGCCGTCGTCGGCCAGGTTGCTGTCCGGCCAGGCCGAATGCAGCATCGAGAAGACATCCAGCGCCCGGTCCAGATCCGCGCGATCCTTCGCCAGGGCATGGATTTGTTCGTAGACGCCGCCCAGCAGGTACATGGCCCTGGGGGTATCTGGATGGGCCCTGTCCGCGGCCAGAAACCGTTTGAAGTCGTCCACCAGCTTGCGCCACTCATCGGCGTTTTTGCGGCGTTTGGCGTCGGCGCGCAGGCCGGTCACCCGCTGCTTGAGAACTTCATACGATGGCGGCCCCTCCGCCCGCGCCGCCGGCCCGCCCATCAGCAGGGCGCACAACAGCGTCGCGGATAGCCAGGAGGCTAAAATCCGGTTGAACCACAGGCCCGTTTCCCGCGCGCGGGGGGGGCGTGGCGGACCTGGCGCCGGTTTACGCACCAGCGCGCTTGCTTTTTGGCGTTTGTCCCTTAACATGCCGGACTTCCGGAACCGGCCCGATCTTGTCCGGAAATGTTCCGGTTTTCAATTTTTCACCCTGTCAACCATGTACAATCTGCTCATCGCCCTTGGCTCTGGAGCCGCCGCCGCCCTGTTGTCCCGGTTCATTCTGTCGGGATGGTGGGCGGCCACGCTGCCGGGACTCCTGGTGTTCGCCGGCGTTTATTTCGTGTTGGCGCGGCGCACCTTCAAACAGGCGCAGGCGGCCATGGAATCGGCCAATGGCGCCATCATGGCGCAGAACCTGGACCGCGCCATGTCAATTCTGCAGGCCGCCCTGGCGCTGGAGCGCTGGCAGTTCATGGTGGCGCCGAATGTCCATGGGAATATCGGCATGCTGCTTTACCTGCAGAAGAAGGACGACGAGGCGGCGCCCCACCTGCGGAAGGCGCTGGGCATGCATTGGGTGGCCAAAGGCATGCTGGCCGCCCTGTTGTGGCGGCAGAAGAAAACCGGTGAAGCCATCCAGGCCTTTGAAGACGCGGTGAAAAGCACATCCAGGGAGCCGGTGCTGTGGAACGCCTACGCCTGGTGCCTGTGGAAAAACAATGATCTGGACGCCGCCATCAAGGTGCTGGTGCGCGCCATCCAGGCCGTGCCCTCCGACGAGCGCACGAAGAACAACCTGGACGCCCTGCGCAACGGCGGCAAGATGAAGATGAAAAATTTCGCGGAACTCTGGTACCAGTTCCGCCTGGAGAATCCGCCGGTTCAGATCGCCCAGCGGCCCGGCCAAATGCCCAGCGGCCCGGTTCCCGCCTTCAAATTCAAGACCAGCAAACGGAACTACCGTTAAGGCGGCCGCCCGGCGCGGGCTTGACGCGGAACGTCCCATTCCAGCCTTCCGGATGGAGAGGCGGGGTCATGGCTGCGTCGTGAATGCGACGGATGAGGCGGAAAACCCGGGACCGGAACCAGCCTATTTTTTCGGCTTCTTGCGCTTGCGGGCGGGCTTGGCCTTTGGCGCGGCCTTTTTGCTCCGGCGGGCGGGCTTTTTCGCCGGCGCCTTGGGTGGTTTGGGCTCCGTGGGCTTGACGTCCCCGGGGGTCTTGATGGCGGTCCCACCGAGCGTATCCACTTCTTCTTCCTGGAGTTCATTGAGCCGGATGCGCGGCCGCGTGGATTCATCCGGTCCCGCCGCCACCGGCGTCTGAACGCCCTCGATCTCGGCCCCTTCGCCCACCTTCAGGACCACCACGCTGATGTTGTCGTCGCCGCCATGCTCGTTGGCGCGGTGAATCAGTTCGCTGGTCAGGTCGTGGAACGGCGAGTTGAGCAGGGCCTCGCGCAGTTCGGGATCCATGACCATGTTGGTCAGTCCGTCGGAGCACAGCAGGAAAATATCGCCGTTCTGCGCCTCGAACGACCATGAATCCACCGTCAGTTCCGGCTCTGTGCCCACCGAACGGATGATGATGTTGCGGAACATGGAATTGCGGGCCTGTTCCTCGGTCAGCAATCCGGCCTTCACATGCTGGTAGACCAGGGAGTGGTCCTCGGAAAGCTGGCGCAACTCGCCATTGCGCAGGATGTATGCGCGGCTGTCGCCGACGTGGGCGAAATGGATGGTGTATCCCTCGAACGCCATGGCGGTGAGGGTGGTGCCCATGCCGTGCAGGTGTGGATTCTCCAGCGCGAAGCGGATGATGTTGGTGTTGGCCTGGGCGAAGGCCTGCAGCATCAGCAACCGGACATGGGAGAACTCGCCGTTGGAGTTGTCAATCCGGAAGATATCGCTGATTTCCTTGTCAGGGCGTCCATTGGTGAAGACCTGGCTTACCGCCTCCACCGCCAGCCGCGACGCGGTTTCGCCGCCCGCATGGCCGCCCATTCCATCGGCGACGGCGAACACGCCGGTGCGGGTGTCGCAATAAAAATTGTCTTCGTTGTGGTCGCGAACACGGCCTGTGTCTGTCGCCCCAAAGCCCAATACCTGAACGTGTGACGTTTTAGTCGAGGCCACGAGACAGCCTTTCGTCGCTCTCCGGACGCGGAACCGTTAAACCAGATGGAATCTTCCCAATCCGGCTGTATAATATAGCGGTTGAAGCGGTTCAAGTCCCCCATTTTCCGCTGGAAGCACGCCTCGCGCGCGGCAATGGGCGCCGGTTTCCGGGGTGGTCCGCCCGCTGGAAGGCGATCCGGAATATTTTTCGCCGTGTGGTTGGCGGCGCTTGTGGCGCTGTGCTTTCCGGACCCAGTCTGGGCGCGGCCAACGGCGGAGAGGGAGCCGCCACGGGTCCGCCAGGCCCGTGAAAAATCCGGGAAAATAGTCCGCGAACTGTTCCACAAGGCGGGGGTGGATTATCCGCCCCAGCAACTGTTTCTCCGCGTATTCAAATCCCACGGCGATCTGGAGGTATGGGCGGGCAAAACCGGCCAGCCCCTGAAGCGGATCGCCGTTTATCCGGTCTGTTCCCGCTCCGGAGAACTGGGGCCCAAGCGCAAGCAGGGCGACGGACAGGTTCCCGAGGGGGTTTACCGGATTGATCACTTCAATCCGTGGTCGAATTTTCATTTGTCCCTGCGGGTGTCCTATCCGAATCCGGGAGACCGGAAGCGCGGACAGCAACCGCTGGGCGGGGATATTTTCATCCACGGTTCCTGCGTGACCATCGGGTGTGTGCCGATCGAGGACGATGGAATCCGGCAGGTGTACCTGATGGCGTGGGACTTCCGCCGGTCCTCGAAGGAGCCGATCGTGACGCATATTTTTCCCCGGCCGATGGACGAGGCGGGGATGGCGGCCTTGCGCAAGGAATCGGCGGGGGGCGGACGGTTGTGGGGCTTGTGGCGCGAAGCAACCGGCGCGGGCGCCGCGAACCGCGATGAACTCTGGACCTTCTGGAACGAGGAATTGCGCCCCATCTACGAGGCCTTTGAACGCACCCGCACCGTGCCCGCCGTGCGGATTGACCCGCGTACGGGAGCTTACCAGCTCGTCCCCCGGCGGTGATCAAGCCGCCCGCGCCGCGATGGGCGTGAAAATGCAACGGGTCAGGATATTCCCGGACCGCTGACCAGCACCTTGCCATCCATCGCGGGTGAAGGCTGAAGTCCCATCAGGCGCAGGGCGGTCGGCGCCACATCCGCCAGCACGCCGTCCCGCAGCTTCAGGTTCTTCACCTGTTGGCCATACAGATACAGCGGCACGCGGTTGGTCGTGTGGGCGGTATGCGGTTCGCCGGTGGAAGGATCAAGCATCTGCTCGGCGTTGCCATGATCGGCGGTGATCATCACAATGGCGCCCGTTTCATCCGCCGCCTTGAGCACCCGGGCCAGGCATTGATCCACGGTCTCCGCCGCCTGCCGCGCCGCCTCGAAAACGCCGGTGTGGCCGACCATGTCGCCGTTGGCGAAGTTGACCAGCATAAAGGCGTAGTTTTTCGAGCGGATGGCCTCCACCAAGCCATTGGCGACCTCCACCGCGCTCATGGACGGCTTGAGATCGTAGGTGGCGACCTCGCGCGGCGATTCCACCAGGCGCCGGTCCTCGCCCGGGAAAACCTTTTCCTGGCCGCCATTGAAGAAGAAAGTGACGTGGGCGTACTTCTCGGTCTCCGCCGTGCGGAACTGCCTCAACCCCGCGGCGGCGATGATCTCGCCCATCGAGCCCGAGACATCCTGCGGCGGAAACACGGTGGGCAGATCCAGGTTTTCATCGTAACGGGTCATGGCGGCCAGCATGGCCAGATTGGGCGTCTTGCCGCGGTAGAAGCCGTCAAAGTCGCGCTGGGAGAGCGCCCGCGAAAGCTGGCGCATGCGGTCCGCGCGGAAATTGAACAGGATGACGCCGTCGCCATCCTCGATTTTGGCCACCGGCGCATGCTCCGCCATGACGACCGTGGGCGTGACAAATTCGTCGGTTTCTCCGCGTTCATAGGCCGCCTTGAGGGCGTCCATCGGACTGAAGGCGGTCAGCCCTTCGCCATGGACCATGGCGTCGTAGTGTTTCTTGACCCGATCCCAGCGTTTGTCCCGGTCCATGCCAAAATAGCGCCCGCCAATGGTGGCGATGCGTCCGGACATCTGCCGGGCGAAACGGGTCTGAATCTGTTTGAGATAACCAGCCGCCGATTTGGGCGGGGTGTCGCGGCCATCCAGCATGGCGTGCAGAAACACCCGGGTCACCCCCGCCGCGGAAGCCGCCTGGTTGAGCGCGTACAGGTGATCCAGCGAACTGTGAACCTTGCCATCGGAGCACAATCCGATCAGGTGCAGTCTGCTGTTGTTGCCGATCACCCGCTCGAAGACCTGGTGCAACACCGGGTTGCGGTGGAATTCCCCTTCGTTCACGGCTTTGTCAATGCGGGTCAGATCCTGGTACACGATGCGTCCCGCGCCAAGATTGACGTGTCCCACCTCGCTGTTGCCCATCTGGCCTCCGGGCAGGCCGACATCCAGCCCGGAGGCGGAAAGCGTGGCGTGGGGGTACTCCAGCCGCAGCATGTCAAAAGTGGGGGTTTTCGCCCGGGTGATGGCGTTGTCGGCGGCGTCGGCGCGCTCGCCCCATCCATCCAGGACCACGAGGATCAACGGCTGTACGGCGTTTGGCATGGTCTATTTATGATAGGGTTCGCCTTTCAGAATGGTCAACCCGCGATACAACTGCTCCAGCAGCAATACATGGGCGAGGTGATGGGGGAGCGTGCAGCCGGACAGCGACCAAGTCTGATGGGCCTGCCGGCGCACCGCCTCCGCCAGACCTTCCGCCCCGCCAATGACAAAGGCGGCGTCGCGGCCCAGGCGCTGGTGCTCTTCGAGAAAGCGGGCGATCTTCGCGGTGCTGACCGCGCTTCCGCGTTCATCCAGCACGACAATGGTTTCGGGCGGACGCATCGCCTTGAGCAGGCGCTCGCCTTCCTCCTGCATGGCGCCGGTTTCTTCTCCCGCCCGGGCGGATCGGGCGGTTTTGGCGCCCGGCCGTATCCATTGAATTTCCATCGCCGTGTAATGCGGAATGCGCGCCGCGTAATCATCAAACGCGGCGGTGAAGGCGCCGGGTTGTCCCCGGCCCACCAGCAACAGCCTCAGTTTCATGGCCCGGGCAGCAAAGCAGATGCCTTCCGCGCTGGCAACCGGAGCAACCGGTTTCATCCGGCATTCATCTTTCCCCCGGGCGTGATGCGAAGCCCCGCTTTCCGGATCGGAGCAAATGGTCTACAAGCCCGCTGGTGTGGCGCCGTTCCGAAATTTCCGCCGGATTCACGGTCGCATTGATCGCGTTGCCGCTGTCGCTTGGGATTGCGGCGGCCAGCGGATATCCGTCCATGGCGGGGATCGTGGCCGCCGTGGCGGGCGGGCTCCTGGCGCCCTGGCTGGGCGCGGCTCCCCTGACCATCAAAGGCCCGGCGGCGGGCCTGATCGTGATTTGCCTGGGGGCCGTACACGATCTGGGCGGCGGAGACGCCCAGGCGGGCTACCGCGCCGCGCTGGCGGCCACGGCCGTGGGGGGACTTCTGCAAATGCTGGGCGCCCGGCTGCGCGCCCATCGCATGGCCGATCTGGTTCCCCGCACGGTGGTGAAGGGTTTTCTCGCCGGTATTGGCTGGGTCGTGCTGGGCCGCCAGCTTTTGATTTTGTTGGGGCGCCCGGTTTCCGGCCTGACCCCCATGCAGTCATGGATGGTGTTGCCGGAGGTGTTGGCGTCCCCCAATCCCTTCACAACCCTTACCGGCGCGGTTTGTTTGATCATCCTGCTGGGGTGGCCCAGAGCCGCTGGGAAGCGGGCGCGCTGGATCCCCGCGCCCCTGCTGGTGCTGCTGGCGGGACCGGCGCTCGCCTGGCTCGCCGTCTCTTGGCCGGAAACCGGCGAATGGCTGCGCTTTCAGCCCGGGATGCTGCTCGCCCTGCCGGACAATCCGCTGGATTCCCTCGCCCGGCCATCCATCGCCGGCGTCAACCCCTGGATCTTCGCCCGCTACGTGCTGCTCATCGCGGTGATCGGCGCCATCGAAACCCTGCTCATCACCCGCGCCATGGAGTTGATGGACCCGCAACGGCGGCGCTTTGACCTGGACCGGGATCTATTCGCCACGGGAACGGTCAACGTGGCTTCGGCGCTGCTGGGCGGGCTGCCGGTGATTTCCGAGGCCGTGCGCGGCGGCGCCGGCGTGCAGGCCGGGGCGCGCGGACGCGGCGCCAATTTTTTCCATGGATTGTTCGTGGCCGCGCTGGTGGTGTTGTCGCCGGGTCTGATCCGGATGCTGCCCTTGTCAGCCCTGGCGGCGCTGATCGCGTTGGTATGCTGGCGTCTGGCCGCGCCGCTGGAGGGTTGGAAAATCATTCGCGGCCATTGGGATCAGGCGGTTCCCTATCTGACCACCCTGGTGCTGACGCTGGCGGTGGATGTGCTGGCGGGGATCGCCGGCGGCATCGCGATCAAGTTGGCGATCATGTCCGGCCGGCACGGCGCGGCGGCATGGCGCAGGCCGCGGGTGGACGCCAGCCGGGGGAGGAACACCTTGACCATCCGCGCGCAGGGACCGGTGATTTTCTGGAATTGCCGCGCGCTGCTTCACGCCATGGAACAGGGCCTGAATCAAGCCACGCCGCTCGAACTGGACCTGACCACGGCGGCGCTGGATCGCTCGACCCGGGAGCGTTTACAGGAGTTGATGGCCCACGCCCCGCCCGGATCGGTTATCCGCTGGCCCTCATCCCCGCGGCCGTCATTGGAGGGGGAAAGGCGTTGACGGCTCGCGCCATGAGGATGACACGCGCTTTTTCCCCATGCGCCATCGCGGGCGATTGAGCCGGGAGCGGGCCGGGAAACCGGGCCTCCGCGAAGCAGGACCACGGCCCCACGTCATGGCGAGATCCGGATGGAAGAGATGACGCGGGCGCGGAATCTCCGCCCGCGCGGGAAGCGGGAAGGGGGGGATTACAAACCAGCCAGATAACCCTGTATCTGGCTGGTGTAACGCGAGCCGCCCGGTGCGAGTGACCGATCCAGGCTTTGCGCGGTCATGAACATGATCTTCGCGCGGGACCGGTCGCCGCTTTTATAGGCGGCCTCGGCCTTGGTGTAGTTGTCCAGGAAAAGCTTGATCTGGCTGCATTTCACCTTCGCCGGACCCATGTCCACCTTGGCGCAGGCCCTCATCGCGGCGTCCGCGCGGCCCTGGGCGTAAGCGTTGACAATATCGCCCTCGCCGCTTCCCACCGGACCGCCGCCGCCGCGTGGGGCCATGCTGGCCGCGGGAGGCGGATTGTTGCGCGGCATTTCGACCTCGCGCGGGGCGCGGGATGTGCGTGGAGTATAATCCCGCCGATCCTCGTCGCGGCGAACCACCGGCGCCGCCCTGGGCTTCTCCTGCTCTTTCGCATCGGCTTCCTGTTTCTTTTTGATCTCGTCCCTGGCCTGCGTCAGGTATTCCGAAGCCTTGGAGTTGCCGGGGTCCAGGACAAGCACCGCCTCGAACTTGGCCCGGGCGTCGTCGTACCGGCCGTTGATCATCGCCTCGCGGCCTTCATTCATGATTTTGCCGATGCGCTCCGCCTGAATATCGGCTTCCTGCTGTTTGCGCAGGGCTTCCTTCCTGGCGGCGTCGTCTTCCACCGCGGCCTGCCTGACGCCGGATTTCTGGCCCTTTTTCGTCACGGCGGGCTTGTTCCCGGTTTCATCGTCCTGGATGGCGAGTTTCACGGCGACCGCCAGCGCCAGCACCACGGCGACGGACACCGCGACGATCATGACCCGCTTGCTGGGACCCGATGATTTGGCCTCCGGCCCCGCGCCCTTGACGTTCTGCATGCGCGCCACCGGGGCGAAGACCTGGGTCTTCTGGCCCGCCGCGTCCACGGCGCGCTCCTGCGGCCATTCAAAGC
Organism: Myxococcota bacterium; assembly: GCA_022072125.1. GTDB lineage: Bacteria > Myxococcota > JAJVIH01 > JAJVIH01 > JAJVIH01 > JAJVIH01. The sequence continues at coordinate 49,062 of JAJVIH010000012.1, forward strand.
GAAGCACGGAATGGCCCGCCTTGATTTCATCGCCGTCATGCAGGGTGTAATCGGTGATGCGGATATTGTTGACCAAGGTGCCGTTGCCGCTGCCCAGGTCCACCACGTGATATCCTTCGCGGGTGCGCTTCACCGAAAAATGCCGGCGGGACACCGCCAGGTCGCGGGAGACAAAGTCGCAGTTGCCGCCGCGCCCGAAAACCATTTCGTCCCGGCGCAGTTCGATCTCCCGGCCCACGTCGCTGCCGTCAAGCACCACCAGCTTGGCCGGCATGCCAATGCCAATCATGCCGCCGATGATCTGGGTTTTTTCCTCGCGGGGAACGCCGCGGACGATCTGGGTTTTGTCTTCCTTGTCGCCTTCGTCGTCCACGGGCGGCGGCGGCGGGGGCAACGACGTCCTGCGCGCGGAGGCGGTTGGCGGCGCCGCCTTGCCGGCGGTTGGCGCCGAGGATCGCGCGGCGGCCTTGGCGCCGCCCTTCGACTCCTTGCCAATGAAATCGTCGAGGAATCCGTCGTCGTCGAGAAGTTCCAGATCGTCTTGCCGAGCCATTGACTACTCACCCGTATGATGAAGCCGCACTCGCGGCGAAAAACCGGACCCCGCTCACATCAAGGATATCAGGATGCTCTTCAAAGTCCAACTCGCACCGGGGTGATCCATGCGAACAGTTCCTGGGGGCGTTCCTCCAACACCGCTCTTTCCGGCGCCGCCGTTGGTTCTTATTTCTTCCAGAAAAGCCGGATCATCGCACCGGGCGGGCTTTGAGGGCCGCCTTGCCATCCTTTATGTATACTTCAAAACGGACATCCTTGCAGTTGTGCTTGGCCATCAGTTCGGTGCGCTGCTTTTTCAGGCTGCGGAAGAATTTCTCAAACGCCAGGTCCTGGGGCTCGCCGCATTTGGCGCGGGTCTGCATGTACTGTGTGAACAGTTCCTGGGCGTGCATTTCAAACGCATCCGCCCCTGGCGAAGTGGGGGTGCGGACCGGCGGGGAAGCCTGTTGCTGGGCCGCCAGATCCGCCGCATTGAATACGCGGGTCTTTTCCCCATCTTCCTGCTCGTAGGGCGCGCCATCTTCCTCCTGCCGGGCCACCCGCGCATGGGAGACTTCGGCGGGGATGGCGCGCACGCCCGTGTCCTGCAGGGCGATATCGGCGGAGCGCCTGATCGGCTCGTCCCTGGAACCGCTGGGGTCGGCGAGGGAGCCCAGCAAATCATCCAGAGCCTTGCTTGCGGGCGGCGGCGGAGTGCCGGGAATGTCGTCGGTCGGCGGCGGCATGGTCCGGCCCGCGTTGGGGTTTGATCCCAGCGCGTTCAACTGGCTGGACGCGCGGGCGGCGGTCTGCGGCGTGCTGGAGAACAGCCCCAGCGGATCATTGGCCGGCGGGACAATCGTCTGCGCGGTCCTCGGGCGCGTGGGCGGCGCGGCCGCTGGCGGCTGGTCCGCCGGCGTGCTGACATCCGGGATATTGCGGAGGATATCCGCCAGCTTGGCGTCCTGCGCGCGGGGGGATGCGTACGAACGCACCTTGGCGTCGCCGGTCATGCGCTGGACGGCGCGGTAGGCGAGCAGGGCCAGGTCCTTGAACGGCGGCGGGAAGGATATCCGCGGCGGCCCGACATCCAGGTTGCCGTTCAGCGCCTTCGACAGGCTGGAAGTGGCGTAATCCACCGCCGCCAGCATGGTGCGGTTGGACATCCACATGATGGCGGAGAAATAGACCACCAGCAGCAATCCCACCGCCAGGGAGACGAGCAGGAGGATGTTGATCCATTCGTCGGCCTCCCGGTCAAAGGGAGCTTTGAGCACGACAACCAGCGGCGGTTCGTTCAGGGCGGGAATGCGGAAGGTCGCGCCCGGCGGCAGTTCCACCGCCGAGGAAGAGGTGTATCCGCCGGGGATGTTGAACACGGCGTGCAGGAAGAAATCCACCGCCTTCCAGTAATCCTTGTCCGACAGATCCAGCGGCGGCGGCAGGTAGGGAACGCCGGAGTAGGACGCCGTCTGACCCCGGATGGTCTCTCTCAGGCTCTGCTCCATTTTCATGTCCAGGCCCGGGAGTTCGATGGGAACCTGATTCAGAAAGAGCCGGTACATCAGGCCTTCCTGGTTGAGCATGCGGCGGACGAAGAGTTCCATGTTGGTCATGGGCCGCAGGTAGGCGAGATAGAGTTCGTCCTCGCCGATATCCGCCATGCCGCCCAGCCTGACCACGCCAATCCACCAGGACAACTGCTGGGGTTTGGAGGGATCCGCGGTTTTCGCCGGGGTGGCGCCTTCCGGATCCGCCGCCGCTGTTCCCGAGACGGCTTCCGTGATCGAGCGGATGCCGTAATTCAACTGGCTCGCTCCCGATTCCAGAAGTTTCTGAAGCTGATCGCCCGCCAGATATTTGAGGTCCGCGCGGGAGCTTTCTCCCGCCACGACATCGCGGGTGTCGTTCAGCACCAGCCACACCCCGGAGGGGGTGAGGGTTTCCGCGCCGCTGACCGGGCTGGGAATGCCGGCGAACAGCGACGAGGTTTTTTCGATGTTCCGGACCCAGTCGTTCAGTTTCGCCCGGCGATCCGGCGTGGCAGGCTTGGGAGCGCCCTTTCCCACTGGCGGGGGGGGCTGATCCGGAAACATGCTCGCGAACTCGCTGGCGTTCCACAGGAGCAGCGATTCCGACCGCTGAAATTCCACGGTGAATAACTCCGCCACGTGGCTGGCGCGCAGGACGGACTCCGCGGCGGCGTTCTTTTTCCGGTAGTCAATAAACTTTTTCCCGGCCCACCAGGCGAAAGCCAACGGCACAAAGAGCAGGATGGGAATCAGAAATATCTTCTGGAGACGATAAACCAAGCGTCACCCCATTGCATCAACAAACCGGCATTGGTTCCCTGCTGCGGAACCAGGGAACAACGGAACACGTGGGATTCGTTCAGGAAATATGGCAGAACCCCGTGGACTGTCAAACTTCACAACTTGGCGGGGCTCTCGCCGCCGCAGGTTGACCCGCTTTGAAGCATCCGGCCTTTCGCCTTCACGACTTGTCTTTCCGCTCCCTGGAGGGCGGCGCGCGCATCGCCATGGCCCTGGGGCTGTTATCTCCCATTTACTTTTTTTTGGCGGCCGCCCCGGACCCCCGGCTGGCTCCCGGCTGGATGATCGCCCTGTGGTGCCTGTCCTTCGCCGGTTCGGTCCTGTGGTCGCTTCCGGGGAAGGGAACGGCGGTCCATCGCCCCGCCGCCATGATGTCCCTGTCCTTCCTGCTGCACGCCGCCGCCCTGATTCCCCCGGTCACCCTGTCCAGCGATATCTGGCGTTACCTCTGGGAGGGCAAGGCGCAGGCCCTGGGCCCCGCCACCCCATTTCTTTATCCCCCCGGCCATCCGGTTCTGACGGGGCTGGCGCCCGGACTGGCGCCCCATGTGCATCATCAGGATGTTTCCGCCGCCTATCCCGCCGCCACGCAATGGATATTCCGCCTGGCTGCTCCCCTGGACTCCATCTGGATATTCCGCCTGCTCGCCGCGCTGGCCAGCCTTGGCGCCGGGCTGGTGTTGATCCGCCTGCTCCGGGATCAGGGCAAGCCCGTCCGCTGGGCGGCGCTCTGGCTGCTCAATCCGCTGGTGGTGATTGAAAGCGCGGGCTCCGGCCATTTTGACTCCATGGGGGTGTTGTTCTTCCTGCTGGCCTACCGGGGGGTGATCACATTCAGGCGGATAGGCGCTGGGATCTGGCTGGCGGCGGCCATTCTCACCAAGTGGTTGCCCGCGGCCCTGCTTCCGTTCGCCATCCGCCGCGACTGGAAGGTGTTGATCCCCTTGTGCGTGACCGGGTTCCTCCTCATGGCGCCCTACCTGGAGGCGGGGCCGGCTCTGTTCGCGGGCTCCGCACGTTATGCGCGGGACTGGCGTTTCAATGATTTTGGGCCCGCGGCGGTTGAAATCCTGGCTGACCCGTTGTGGGACCATGACCAGTGGCGTCATCTGGTGTTCGCGGGCGGGCGGATTTATTGGGTGAGCGATCAGGTGCGGGATTTGCGCCTGACCACGCCTTCCGGCGATCCGGATCGTGATTTGTCCCAGGCAGGGGAACCAACGGATTTCCGCCTGCTCGAACCGGGGCGGCGTGATTTCAAACTCACCCTGACGCCCCTGTTGGCCGCCAGGGGATTATGCCTGCTGGGGTTGCTGGTCATCGCGGCGGCGGCCTGGTACGGCCGGTTCCCGCTGAGCAGGGCCATGTTGTGGATCATGGGCGGCGCGCTGCTGGCGAGCGCGACGGCGCACCCCTGGTACGTGTTGTGGATTTTGCCCTGGGCGATTCTGCGCCGGGAGCGCGGCTGGATTCTGCTCTCCGGAACCATGCCGTTTTCCTACGCGGTATACTGGAGCTTTGCGAACGGCGTTCCGTGGAATGAAATCCCCTGGGTGCGCTGGCTGGTGTGGGCGCCGCCGCTGTTGCTGCTGCTGGCCGACCGGCGCCGTCACCCGCAAACGCCGGGTTGAACCTCAATCCCTCCGGCGCGGCCGCTCCAAGCCGCGGTCCCCGTGAAGAACGCGGGGATTACTCCTTGCCGCCCTCTTCTTCCCCGCCGCCGTCCTGATTGGGCTCCAGCGCCGCCACGTCAATATTGACGAAGAATTGATCGGCCCATTCCTGTTGCCCGGGTTTGGAGATGACCAGCGTGCAGGTCAGCGTGTCGCCCTCGACCGCCGCATGGATGCGGAGATAGCGGATGGGCTTGCCGTCTTCCTCCCCGTCGCGCCAGGCGGAACAAGCGCGCATCATCCGGTCCCCGCTGACGCGCCAGACCATGTTTTCGTGTTCCACCAGCACCTCGCCCTGTTCCTGGTTGAGCACCTCCTCCACCCCCGGAGGAAGCGGCAGCAGGGCGTGCAGGGGCGCGGGTTTGCCGGTGGCGCTCTCCGCATAGGATGCGAAGGTGGCCCACACCGTGCGGTCGCCGTCGCTGAAGGCCATGGTCAGTTCGCCCTCTTCATAATCGCCTTCTTCGATGGACTCCGAGAACGAGCCCGGCAACAACAGGGACCAGCGCCGCACCCGCCGCGCCAGCATGCCGCGCCGGTATCCGATGGGATCGCCCGGCGGCGAGAGCTTCGCCATCATCTCCAGGTGTTCGCGCAGATCGCTCTTGCGCTCCAGGAGGTCCAGCAGTTCGATCCATTCGCGCCACGGGAAGGGAAGGCCGGGGTCAAGCCAGAACGCCTGCTCCAGCGAGTCCGCCGCCTCGACCATGAAGCGCTGTTCCAGATCATCGCGGGAAGGACGCCAGGGGATGCGCGTCCACATCAGCACCAGCGCGCGCCGGAGATAAAACGCCGCGGTGACGCCCTGCTCCCACCACGGAAACAGATCCTCGCCGCTGCGCCTTCCGCTGGCCACCTCGGCGAGCCAGGTTTCATCGCGGGGTCCCAGCGGGGTGACCGCGCCGCGATTTTGCACAAAGGCGATCTCGGTGGGCAGCGAGATGCTGCAGGAATTGATGTCTTCCTGCTCCGAGACCACCTCCGCCAGTTCGCGCGCCCAGTTCTGGAAATGCTCCTGCGTGTCGTGGAAATCGCCGGTGAAAAAATAGCCGGTTTCATCGCCGGTTCCATCGGCCGGGTCGGCCTCCATCCATTGGATATCCATCTCCCGCGCCAGCGCGTGCAGGGTGTCGCATAGCCAGGCGTGGTAGCCAGGCCCCACCGCGCTGGTGGAGCAGGATGCGTGCAGCAGGCCCGATTCCCCGGCGGTGAGTTGCATGGCTTCGCCAGCGGGATGCAGGCGCACAAACAGGCTTTGCGAGCCGTCGCCGGCCTCCTCGCGCCAGGAATCCCAGAGCACGGTTTTGCTCTGGACCTTGATCCACGCCTCCATGCGTTCGACCAGGCGGGCGAAATCAGGCACGCGGCCTTCCCGTCCGGCTTCGCCAAACCGCCCGCGGACATAAAAACCAATACTCATGGGGTGTTGCGCACGGGAAATTTCAGGCGGATGCGATAGATCAGGGTATGGCCTCCCTGACCGGTCACCCAGTCAATATCCGGGCCGTCCAGCGGAGAGGTGTAATTGTAGACATCGTATTCCCCGGGACCGGCGGGAACCATGCCGGGAAAACAGGTGTCGCCCCGGGAAGGAAGGTCGAGAACAAATTCCACCTTCAGGCTGACCGGATCAATCTTCCACAGGGAACAGCGCTTGGGGTGTTTCCAGTAATCAATCTGGTACTGGTAGGTCTGATCCTTGGGGTCGCGCCGCCGCATGCCCAAGTCGTAGGCGCCGTCGCGGTTGTTGAGATTGCGGCGGCCGATCAGCCAGATATGCCCATTTTCGCTGAAGACCAGCGGCGAGTCGTATTTTCGCGGGTCCGCCACGCATTTCCAGTCGCCGGGAGAGGTTTTTTCCGCCCGGCAGATTTTGCTTCCCCAGCCCATGTCGTCGCCCGCCTCGTTGCGGCTGACGGCGATCACCGCCCCGTCCCCGGCGAACGCGAAATCGGTTTCCGATGACCCGCCCCGCAGCACCACCGGCCGGCCCGGAACCACGGGGTCCCATTTGCGGCCGTCGCTGGTGGTCAGCCAGTGAACTTCGAGCGGCTTGCCGTTGACTTCGTAGATATTTTCTCCGCCGGTATAGGCGAGCATGTAGGGTTTGCCGTCAATGACCCTGGTGCGCCAGACGATAAACCCCGGATCGTAAAACGGCTCCGGCGGGCTCCATTTTCCCGGGCCCAGGTATTCCGTGAGTTTCATTCCCTTGGGCTCGAATTTCACCGGATTGTCGCCCAGCACGGAGTAATAGAGAAACAGCTTGCCGTTCCACGGCAGGAAGCGGGGTTCGCGCAGGTCCGTACCCTCGGCGTACCGGGCTTCAAATTCCCATGTTTGCTGGTCCGCGGAACTCACCACATATAGTTCCGTCATGTTGCTGGCGAAATGTTTGGGCGCCGTCCGGAACGCCAGGAAATAGCGTCCATTGTGGATCGCCACGTCCAGGTTGTTGTTGGCGTTCTGGACCGTGACGGTGGACGGCAAACCATCCGAGGGGACCACCGGCCGCGGCTCGCCGGTGGATGGAGTGGTTGCGCCGTCCGCCCCGGCCGGACTCGCGTCCATGATCGCGGAAGGACCGGAACCGGCGTCCCCGCCGCCGCCGGATGCGCCGCCCGGCGTCTCCGTTGTGCAAGCGAAAACCCCGGCGGCGGCGAACGCCAGGAACGGCGCCAGAGCGATTCCCTGGTGATTCATGCCGTCCATCTTGCATCAACCGCAAGCCCTTGAACAAGCGCTCGCACGGGGAGACCGGATGGTTCAGGGTTCGTATTTCCACCCGCCGAAGAACCGCTTGAGCACGCCCGCGGGGGCCGAGTCGCCCGCCTTGGGGAAGGGATAGGTTTTTTTCGACACTTCCTTCCCGTTGATGGCGATGATCAACGTGGCGGTGGTTCCGGCCCGGGTGCAGTCGCCGCAACGGTCGCCGAGGAGGGTGGTCATTCCGCAGCAGTCCCGATCATCCACGAAGCGCAATTCGATGCGGTAAATTTCCTCCCGGTCGTTCTGGGGAGCATCCGTGTATTCGATCTGCTCCGGTTCGTGGAACTCATCAAAGGCCGTGTTTTTCGACAGGCTTTTCCAGACCGGGAAGCCGTAATCCGCAAGGCCGCAGGACTTCAGGTTGGTGTTTTCCGGAACTCCCTTGCCGTCCCGCGGTTCGGAGCAGTTTCCGCCGGGGGTTTGCAGGATCACGTCCACGTCGCGCCGGTCGTTGGTGACGGTTCTTTCCTTGCGCTTCACCGGATCATTGCAGGAGGCGTCGGATATCAGGTCCGGCACGCAGCGCAGCGGGTCGTTGGCCGCGCGCTTGCCGCCTTCCCAGGTGAGGGTCAGGGTGACGGTGTCGCTGGCGAATACATCAATCTCCACCTTCGCGGGGATGCTGCTCTTTTTCCCGGAGGAGTCCTCCACCACCAGTTGAACCGTGTATTTCCCGGGCTGGGCCGGGTTGAAACTGACCTTGGCGCCCGTTCCACTGATCCGCGCGTTGGCGCCGGCGGGTTGCTGGGTCACCGACCATTCGTAGGACTTGATGCTGCCATCGGCGTCCACGTCCTTGCTGGCGGAGCCATCCAGGGTGACCGCCTGGCCCATGTCCATTTTGTGTTTGCCGGCCGGTTTGCCATTGATGGCGATGGCGGCGATGGGTTCTCCCGCGTCCACCACTTCGCCCGTTCCCTTGAGGGGAACCTCGAGGTTTTCATGCCCCGCCGCGCTGGTCTTCAGCTTGAGGGTCGCGGCCGCCGTTCCCGCGGCCTTGGGACCGAAGGTCAGGGTCAGTTCAATGAATTCGCCCTTGCCGATTTTCGCCGGGAATGCGGGGGGCGGCGTCAGCGCGAACAGCCCGGCCGGGTCAATGATCGCGCTTTCCAGTTGGGCGTCCTTGCCGCCCGTGTTGCTGATCTTCAGCTTCTGCGCGGCGCTGGTTTTTCCCACCGCGGCCACGCCGAAGTCGAGGGCGGCGGGAGACAATTCCAGCTTCGCCGCGGGTTCCTTCATGGCGCCGCCAAGCTTGATTTTCAGGGTTTTGGCGGCGGGATCGCTGTTGTTGATCACCAGTTCGGCGCTTTTGGCTCCGCTGGTTTTGGGGGCGAAGGCGACCATCACCTCCAGCCTGCCGCCCGCCGAGACATCGCCCGGCGGCACGGGACGCTCGGGCCGGGCTTCAAAATCATCCTTGCCGGGACCTTCGATGACGATGGAGTCAATTTTCAGGATGCTTCCCGCCTCGCCGGCGTTGCGGATTTGCAGCGGCTTTTCCAGCCGCTTGCCCGCTTCCAGTTCGCCGAAATCCAGGGCGGTCACATCGGTCTGGATTTTGGCGGGCTTCGCGGGCGTCTGGTCTTCCGCGCCGGCGTCCGCGGACTGATCGGCGACGCCGGTTTCATCCGGTTGGGCCTGGTCGCCGCCGCCCGCTTCCGGCGCCTCCGGCCCGTCTCCTGGATTGCCGGTTTGCGGGCCGGCGTCCCCGCCGGGATTCAGCGCGGGATCGGGGATGCAACGTCCGCCGTTGCATACAAAGCCCTCGTCGCAATCCAGATCGCCGGAGCAGATATCATCCGTGACCCCCCCGCCGCGGTCCTGACCGCCGCCGGTGTTTTTCGCATCGCGGATATCCGGAACGGCTCCGCCGCAGCTTCCGGCGGCGGCGCTGGCGATCAACAACAAGAGGACACAAAAGATTCTTGAAGCAGCGGACATCCCGGCGCATCTCCTTCAGGCGGACCCTGGGTGAGTATACCCTGTTGCGCCGGTGTTTCAATCGGATGACAGCCCGAGGCGTTTCCGCGTCTTCCCGCCCTGAAAAATAACAATCCCCATCATCCTTCCGGATGATGGGGATTGAGATGCGAAAACGCTGCTTACTTCGCGTCGCCGGTGGAGGCGTCGCTGGCCAGCTTGCACAGGGCGGAGTTGGCGTTCAGCGCGTCCAGGGCGATCTTGCAGGCGTCCGCGTTGCCAGCGGACACAACCGCGCTGTACTGGGCGTCCAGCTTGCATTCGGCGGCCTTGGTCTTGAGATCGTCGCAGGCGCCGCCACCGCAGCCGGTGAGAATGACGCCGACGGCCGCGAAGGCCAACACGCTCGCAAACACTTTCTTCATGTGGTTTCCCTCTTGCTTGTCCTGGCTGCGTTCCGCCCTCGTCAGGAATCCCGCCGCCGATTGATTGGGTTGGAGAACCCGTGCTCCCGGACAAGGCTACTCAACGCTGTCTCCCCAGCGCGTTGTCACCGTACCCGTGAACCCGGTGAAGCGCACAATAAGGGCAGAGTGCGGGAAAGGTCAAGAAAGTTTCCGGGTCCTTGACCATACCGGCAAGCTGATTTTACTGTGCGGCCGCATGAAGTTCCGCCGCATCTCCGCTATTTTGTTGATCCCGTTGCTGCTGCTGGCGGCCCCGCTCGCGCGCGCCGGGGATTCCGAAGCGTATGGCGCGCCGCTCCCCCCGTGGAACAAAAAGGTTGGCGAGGGCAGGTATCAGGTATCCTCCGACTGGAACAATCTGCTGCGCTGGTACAGGAAAAAGCTGCCCGCCGGCCCCACCATCAAATACAGGAATATCGTCAATCAGCCGGGCATTGTCGCCATCCATATTGAAAATACCGCTGGCGGCCGCCGCTGGGACGGCGTCAACCTCTACAAGTCGGGCAACGAGGTGAAGGTCTATGTCCTGCCCGCCGCTGACCTTCCGCCGCCCGCTCCCGGAAAAAAATCCGATAAAAAATAAATCCCCCGCCCCGGCGCGCCACGCTGATCGGGCCGGAAAGCCTCGCTTCCGCGCTTTTTCTGGAGCAGGCGCCGCCGCGTGATGGCCTGAAGAGAACCCGTGCGGGGGAAAACACGCCCACCCGCCTTCACGACTCGCGGGCGGGGCGGGTCAGCCAGCGGATGGCGAAGCGCCAGTCCACCAGCGTCACCACCATCGAGGCCAGGATCAATATCGCCCCGGCCAGCGCCACGCCGCCCATGCGTTCGTTGAGCCACCACCAGGCGAACAGGCTGGCGCATACCGGCTCCAGCGCGTGAATGAAGCCCACGCGCACTGGCGTGGTGCGGGCCTGCGCCCACAACTGCGCCACCATCGAGAAAACGGTCGCCAGCGTCGCCGTATAACCCACCGCCACCGCCACCGGAACATTGAAATGCACCGCGGTCTTGCCCTGGATCATCGCGATGGCGCCGCAGACCGCCGCGGTGATGACGATCTGCACGAAGCTGATGGGGACCGGGTCATACGCGCCCGCGTATTTTCCGGTGAACCAGATGTGGAAGGCGAAGACGGCGGCGCATCCGGCGGCCATGGCGTCGCCGCGCCAGTCGCCCTCGCCGCCGGGCCCCGACAGCAGGTAGGAGCCCAACATGGCCAGGATCAGGCCCAGAATGACCTGGTTGTCCGGCCTGCGCCGGCGGATCAGGGAGTCCGCCATGGGCACGAATACGGTGATCAGGCTGGTCAGAAAGGCCACGCGCGAGGCGGAGGAAAAGGCCAGCGCGCCGGTTTGCAGGACAAACCCCGGCACGTAAAACACAGACAGCACCAGTCCCGCCCGGATCAGGGGCATGGAGAACGCCCCACGCCGCCACCAAACCAGCGGAAGGAACAGAATCGCCGCGGCGCCAAAACGCAGCGCCAGGAACATATACGCCGAGACGCTGTCCATGGCGTCCCGCACGAAGGCGAAAGTAGCTCCCCAGACGACGCACAGAAACAGCATCGCCACATCGCCGGCCGCCTGCGGCGGCAAATGTTTTTCAAGGACGCGCATGGGGGTTCATCCGGCTCGATTTCCTCCGGGCCGGGACAATGGCGTGGGGGGAACAGCGTTCTGGCGTATCCATCTTCGTTTTTTTCCCAACCGCTTCCGCGTGGCGGCCAGGTCCACTCCGTATGGGGGAGCCATCGCAGGCCCGTGAAGGGCGCCCATCCGGAGCGCCGGCAGATGGCCGCCCGATCATATGTCCATACGGGTGCGGATTTCCCCCGGCCGGCGGGAAGTAATTCAGGCCCAGGGGAAAAGCAACTGAACGGGCGTTGGAGGGATCGCCTGGCGCCGTCAGCGGGATCGGGAAGGTCCCCGTGCGGAAGAGGATTTTTTGATCTTTCCGGGCGCGGTTCTGGTCCGGGCCGTTGCGCCAGACCCGGCGGTCGCGCCGTTCTTCGCCGCCCCACGGGCGGGCGCGGTCGCGGCGGCCTTTGCCTTGGGCCGGACGGGCGTTTTCCGGGATTTCTTCTGGCCGGATTTGGCGCGGGCCTGCGCCTCGATGGCCCCGCGCACCCAGCGGATCAGCACGTCCGGATCATCAATCGCAGCGCCGGGAACGCTCCAATAACTCATCTGGATGGGTTTGCCTTTGCCGTCGTAAACAAAGGGGCCGCAATTCTCCTTCTGGTGCAGGGGGATGGTGACCTCGTCGGCCTTCACATACAACTGGCCATCCGCCTCCAGCCCGAACATGACATTCCGGTGATACAATCCATGGCCGCCGAACATGGAACGGGCGGAAAAGACTCCAAAGGGCTTGAGATCGTCGAGCAGGGCCTGCACGAATTCGCTTTTGACGGCCATGGACCCGCCTGGATTCAGGGTTCGAGGGTTTCCTCCAGGGACAATTGCCCCGGCAGTTTGTCCCGGTATTTTTCCAGAACCAGGTCAATACCCTCGCGGATGAATTCCGCCACAGGCACCTTGGTGCGCTGGTTCAACAGCTTGAGCTTCTCGTTCTGCTCAGGCGTGATGTACACGGTGGTGGAGAGTTTTTTCCGCGACATGGCATGGTTACCATATATGCCCATATATATACGGTCAATTTTCCATGGATACAATGAACTGGCGCAACAGGTGAATCAACCGCCATCCGCCGTTTCACGGGACGGCGCCGTTCTTCACCGCTCATGAGGGGGAATATCCGCTGATCACGGGGGCAATCAGGGGGCGTTGCGCATCCCCTTGGCCGGACTGGTGGTCCGGAACCCATCGCCGCGGCGATGCATCCGGCCGGTCTAGGTGGTGTAGAGGTGGTGCAGGCGTTTGACCATTCCATCCACCGAATACACGATGCGCGCCCGCTGGCGGGCGGCTTCCCCCATGGCCTTGCGCTCCTCCGGATGGTTGAGCAGATGGAGCAGGCGCTCCGCCATGGCGGCGCTGTCGCCGATGGAGACCAGCCAGCCGGTCATGCCGTCGTCCACCACCTCCACCGCGCCGCCCGCGCGCGTGCTGACGGCGGGCACGCCCAGCAAGGCCGCTTCAATCAACACGTTGGGCAGCCCTTCCACCCGGGAGGCGAGGGCGATGACCTCGCTGGCCGCCATGACGGACAGGGCGTCTTTGCGGGGTCCCAGCAGATGAACGGATTTGTCGAGTCCCTTTTCCCGCAAATGGGCGGACAGGGAATCCATCAGTTCCCCGCCGCCGGCCACCAGGGCATGCGCTTGGGGCAGGTCCCGCAACAACCGCTCCATGGCGCCGAAGAAGACCTGGTGACCTTTTTCCTCGGCCAGCCTTCCCACCATGCAAACCACTGGCGCATCCTGGGGGATGCCAATCTCATCGCGGATGCGGCGGCGTTCGCTGGCGGCGTCCAGTTCCGGGATTTCGATGGCGTTGGGCGCCAGCGCGAGTTTTCCCGCGCTCACCCCGGTCCAGGCGGCGAAGTCGTCCACCACCGCCTGTGAATTGCCGATATTGGCGTCGGCGATGCGCGCCGCCATGCGATCCATCCACCGTTCGCGGGCCCCAAGCCAGGGATAGCAGGTTTGCAGCAGGGTGCGGACGCCGGTGAACACGCGCGGCGTTCCGGCGATGGCGGCGGCGGCGGTCCCCAGCACCGAAGGCGCGGGCATGAAGGAATGGAGGATATCAATATCCTCGTCCCGCAACCGCCGGGCCAGTTCAAACACCGTGCGCAGTTTGGGCAGGAACACCGCCCGGGAAAATTCCCCGCTGGTCCACAGGCGCGCGGTTTCGGCGGCGCGGCCTTCAAAAAACCGGTCATCATCCTCCAGCCGCCAGATCTGGATGTCGTAGCGCCGCCGGTCCAGATGCTCCGCCGTGGCGATCACCTGGCGCTGGGCGCCGCCCAGGCCCAGGGAATGGATCAACAACACCATGCGAAGGCGGCGGGCGCCCTCCTCTTCCGGGTGGATGAACTGGTTGCGCAGGGTCCGCGCGGCGGGATTGCCCACCGCCAGCAATACCGGCAACAGCACCGCCAGCCCGGCGTCATCCAGGCGATCGCTGAGTTCCACCGTGGCGCGCAGCAGGATTTCCCGTTCGATGCTTTCCAGCGCGAAATCCACCCGGTTCCGGGGCCCGGAGGCGGATGCGCCTTCCACCGCCTGAATTTGCGGGATGCCCAGCCGGAGCAGCAACCAGCGCACGGCGGCGAAACGGGCGCCATACCGGGAGGGAAGCGTGACCCACGCCAGTTGATGGCGGCGCTCCCGGAGGGAGCGCACCAGGGCGCTGTCCACCCCTTTCCAGGTCAGGCGTTCACCGGAGAAGCGGAAGACATGTCCGACTTCCGTGGGCGGCGGCGGCGCCCCTTCCGGCAGGAGAACATCCAGCTCTGCGCCGGGATGTTCCTGGCGCAGGCGCGCGACGCCTTCATCAAATGAGCGGGATGGGCCTGCACGAACCGCCAGAATCCGTTCCAATTCCGTTCACCTTCACGGCGCTGTTTCCCGGCTAGCGCCGCACCTCGATGGAATACATTTCCAGGTTGGCCGCCCCGGGCCGGTAGAACGCCCTGAGCGTCATCAGCGTGGCGGCGAAACACAGAATGGCCACCGAGATAAAGACGGTCAAGGGGTACAGGAAAATAATGGCGCGTCCCTCCTTGCGCCAGGACCAGACATGGTTGGCCGCCAGCACCGCCGCCCCGGCGGCGATGATCAACGCCGCTGAAAAGGATATCAGCACCGGCAGGTGTTCAAACTCCAGGACAATGGCGCTGAGCTGATCTCTCATGAACCCCGGGGAGTGGAGGACTATTTGACCTTCGCGGGCGGCGGACGCGGCCCCGGTTTGCCGAGGAATCCCGGCGCCGGGGGGGTCGTGTCGCCCGCGATCGCCTCGGCGATGCGATCCAGCAGACCGGTCGCCTGGCGGTAGGCCAGCCGATGATTGTTGATCATGGCGCTGAAGGCAACCCAATCGCCCCCCGCGGTCTGGATATAGCCGCTCAGGCTGGCCACGTTGTCCAGCGAGCCTGTCTTGCCGCGCACCCGCCAGGGCGGATCCAGCCGCGTCATGCGCGAGCGCAGGGTGCCGTCGGCGCCGGCGATGGATAGCGAGGAGGCGTACTCCGGAAACAACACCGGTTGCCGGAACATGTATTCCAGCACGCGCACAAGCTGGTCCGCGGAAAAGCGGCTGTCCTCCGAGAGGCCGGAGCCATTGGTCATGATATAGGAGCCGCGCGGCAGGCCCGCCTTTTCCAGGAAATCCTCGACAGCGGACAGCCCGCCTTTCCACGTGCCCGGAGAACCCTTGATTTTCGCGCCCAGGGCCTTCAGCACCTGTTCGGCGGTGAAATTGCTCGACACCTTGTTGATCGGCCGCAGGATCACCGCAAGGGGTTCGGAGCGGAAGGTATACAGTTCAAACATCCGGTTGCGGTCAAAGACGGCGGTTTTGACCTTGCCCTTGACGGTGACGCCCCGCAGTTTCAGGTATTCATGAATCCCCCAGCCGGTGAACAGGGGCGGATGGAAAATCTTCCGGTAAGCCTTGCGGCCTTCGCTGTCAATGCGCAGGGTTCCCGCCACCACCACCTGGGTTTTGTCCCCCAGCGGCTGGGTCTCCAGCCTCAGGCGGGAGCGCCCCTTGGAGATCGTGCGGGCGGTGTTTTTGACGGGCAGGTAGGGGATTTCCGGGTCCACGGTGACGATCGGTTTGGCGCCGTCTTTTTCTCCGGGCAGGACGGTGATGGCCACCGCATTGTAGTTCAGCGACAGCGCGCCATAGGGAGCGGTGTACGACTGCGAACTCATGCTGTCCTTTTTCCACGCGGGGTTGTCGTGGGGCGGCGCGAACCACGAATCATCCACAATGATATCGCCCTCGATGCGGCGGATTCCCAGCGACCGGATTTGTCCGGCGAGAAACCACAGCCGCTCCGACACCAGCGAGGGATCGCCATCGCCGAAGACAAAGAGATCGCCGTCAATCACCCCGTTGACGGGGGTGGTTCCGGTATACAGGCCGGTGGAGAACTGGAAATCCGGCCCCAGGGCGGTCAGCGCGGCCGCGCTGCTCACCAGCTTGAGATTGGAAGCCGGATTCATCGGCTCGCCCGCCCGGTGCGCGAACAGCACTTCTCCGCGCGAGAGCGAGAGCGCCTTCACCCCCCATTCCCCGGTCCGGCCGCCGGCGCCGTCCACGATGGCCTTCAGTTTGGCGGAAAGCGGCTCGGCCTTGTCCCCCTGCCTGGGACCGGGGGGTTCGACGGCGGCCGCGGGAGTTGCGGCGCCATTGGCCGGCGAGATCTTTTTGAAGGCCGGGGAGGCCGGATCGTCATCCACGTCGTCGTCGGCGCTGACGGGCCCGCGCGCGGGGCCGGGCGCTTGCGGCTTGTCCGGCGGCTTCGCCTTGCCGGGCCTGTCCGCGGCCTTCTTCGCGGGAGCGGATCCCGGATCTTCCTTTTTGGCCGGAGGAGCGGCGGAAACGCCCAGCCCCGCCATTCCAAGCACAAGAAAGGCGGCGAGCAGGCCGCGGCCCCGGGTGTTCCGGAGAGCGGCGGGAAAAATGATCCCCCGGTCAGGCATAGGTTCTGACTTCTAGCACCGGATCCGCCCGCCTGCATCCCGGCTAAGGATTTTTAGGCGCGGCGTTTGTTCTCCCCGCGAAGGCGGCGGAAGAAATCGCGGAGCAGTTCCGCGCATTCGGCCTCGCGCACGCCTGAAACCACTTCCACGCGGTGATTCAGGCGCGGGTCCCCGGTGATCTGGTACAGGCTGTCCACCGCGCCCGCCCGGGGGTCGCGCGCGCCGTACGCCACCCGGTCCGCCCGCGCGTTGACCAGCGCTCCGGCGCACATGGGACAGGGCTCCAGCGTCACCACCACGGTGCATCCGGTCAGGCGCCAGCGGCCCAGGCGTTCCGCCGCCTGTTCCATGGCGAGAAATTCCGCATGGGCGAAAGGGTTGCGGTCGCATTCCCGGCGGTTGTGGGCGCGTGCGATGATGGCGCCGCCGCATTCCACCACCGCGCCAACCGGGGTCTCGCCCATGGCTTCCGCCTTGCGCGCCTCGGCGAGCGCTTCCTGCATCAGAAGGTCCAGGCTTGGCGTGGCTGGCATGGTTTCAGGCGGCATATGGATTGAAGGATCCCCGGCGGGCGCGGCCGGCTTCCGCGCCATCCGTTTTGGCCGGACCTCGTCCCGCCGCCGGATCAATCCGGATCTTCATTGCGATTCCGATCGCTCAACCATGTATTGGCGATCCCCTCGCCGGCGCATGGGCGCCGGGGATGAAGATCCGCTCCCTGCGGGGTGGCGCCGCATTTCACCGCCTCAGCCATCCACCCGGAAGGCGCGCACCGCCAGCGGCCAGACCACGGTCTGTTCGCTCTCGCCCCAGGCGCGGGAAAATTCCGCCTCCAGCGGCTGCAGGGGATCAAACCCCTGTTCTTCCACGTAACGCCGCAGCGACGACCACGTCCGCAGGTAACCCAGCCATTGTGAAAGCGCCCACCGCTGCTCCATCCGCAAGGCCGGGAAAGCCAGTCCGGAAAAAGGAACCTCCACCCGGGCGTATCCTTCCTCGACCAGCCGGCGCTCGGGCTCCCAGTATTCGCCGAGGATATCCCTGTACAGCCCCACGGTGATCTCATCAATCTCCGGCGTGACATGGGCCAGGTCATAACACCACAGCGCCAGCAGGGCCCCGGGACGGGCGGCGCGCCGCACCTCCGCGAAGAAGGCGGGATGATCAAACCAGTGAAAGGCCTGGGCGGCGGTGATGGCGTCCATGCTCCCGGCGGGAACCCCGGTGGACTCGGCGGGAGCGGTGAAAAAACGCACCTTCGGATGGGACGGAGCGCCGGCGATCTGGTTGGCGGCGGGGTCGCAGGCCCAGACCTCGCCGAAAAACTCCGCGAGCGAAAGGGACGCCTGGCCATTGCCGCAGCCCACGTCGAGGCAGCGGTCGCGGGCGGGCGACAGGCGGGCGATCTCCGCGAACAACTCGCGCGGATAATGGGGCCGGTAGCGGGCGTAATCCCGCGCGTGGCCGCCGAACAGATCCTTGAACTCCGCCATGGCTCCAGCTTGCCCGGCTGGCGGCGCGGGGGTCAAGCCCATGGGGGTGGATCTTCCATGGCGTTCCGGTTTTCGCGCCGCTCCCCCTTGATCCCGTTCCGCGAATGATTCAATTTCAGGCCATGAATCCGGTGCTGGAAATTCAGGGCGTCAGCAAGGTCTACCACCATCCCGGAAAACCGCCCAAACAGGCCATCCGGAATATCAGTTTCAGCGCCCAGCCGGGAGAGGCCATCGCCCTTCTGGGACACAACGGCGCGGGCAAGTCCACCCTGTTCCGCTGCATCCTGGGGCTGCACGGTCACGATGGCGGGACCATCCGCATCGGCGGCCACCCGCCGGGAAGCATGGCGGCGCAAGCCCTGATTGGCTACCTGCCGGAGAAACCCTTCTTCCAGGAATACCTGACCGGCAGGGAATTGATGCATTTTCACGCGGTGCTGGCGGGCGTTCCATCCGCCCAGATCGAAGCCCGGACCGATGAACTGTTGCGCCGCGTGGAGTTGCACAACGACGCCGGCAAGCCCATCCGCAAATATTCCAAGGGCATGCAGCAGCGCATCGGCGTGGCGCAGGCCCTGTTGGGCGATCCGAAGTTGCTGATCCTGGACGAACCCCTCTCCGGGCTCGACCCGCTGGGGCGCAACTTGGTGCGAAATCTCATCAATGAGGAGCGGGCGAAGGGGCGCGCGGTGCTGTTTTCCTCCCATGTGCTGGCCGACGCCGAGCGTTCCTGCGACCGCGCGCTGATCCTGGTGCGCGGGGAGTTGCGGCGGGATATTTCCACCGGTCCCGCTTTCGCCGGACTGGATCCGCGCCGCGAACTGGTCGCCGCCGGCGCGCCGGGGCTGGCGGATGAGGTGCGGCGGAAGGGCCTGGGGGTGGAGGAAACCGGCGGGGTGCTGCGCATTGAATTGCCGGGACCGGAATTGTTCTGGGATCTGAAGGAACGCATCACCGCGCTGGGCGGACGGGTGCTGTCCTTCGGTCCCCGGCGGCGTCATCTGGAAGACCTGTATCTGGCGGAGCACCAATGAGAAGGGTTACGGCCATCGCCCTGAGCACCCTGCGCGAGGCGCTGCGCGACCGCATCCTGCTGACGGCCTTGCTGTTCGCGGTTTTCATCACCCTGTCCAACCTGCTGGTGATCAATTTCACCCTGGGCGACTGGACAAAAATGACGGTGGACCTGGGGCTGGCGGCCATCAATGGCGTGGGGCTCTTCATCGCCATGTTTCTAGGCAGCCGGGCCATCACCCGCGAGATCGCCAACCACACCGTGTTGACCCTGCTGGCCCGGCCGTTGTCACGGGTGGAGTACATCATGGGCAAGGTGCTGGGCGTCTTCGCCGCCCTCATCATCAACATGCTGGCCATGGGGGCGGTGTTGTGGCTGACCATCAAGTGGGTGCAAAGCCTGATCGTGGGAACGCCGCCGCACGCCCCCTGGATCAAACCGTTTATTTATCTGGGCATGGAAGCCCTGATCATCGTCTCGCTGGCGGTGCTGTTTTCGGTGCTGGCGGGGCCCGCCCGGGCGGTGGCGCTGACGGCGTTGACCTACGCCATGGGCTACTGGAAGGACGCCCTGCTTGGCGCGGTGGAGACGGCCGTTCCGGCGCTGTTCTGGCCGCTCAAGGTGTTGCTGTACGCCGTCCCGGACCTGCAGAGCCTGAACCAGACCGGAGAACTGATGAACCGTTTCGATCCCCTGCCGTCATGGTCCGGGATGGCGGCGGACGCCGCCTATAGCGTGACCTGCGCCCTGGCGGCGGTGGCCTTCACGGCGCTGGCCTTCCGCAAGCGCGAACTGTGATTCATCGCGCTGGGGTTGAACGCCGGGCGCGGCGATGAAGCGAAAGCGGATGCGTCCGCACGCCAAACACCGCGGACGGCTACTGCTGATTGGAGTCGCGGTTGAAGTTGAGTTTGCCTGTCTCGGCGATGGCGATTTCCATGTCGGCGATGACCAGGGTTCCGCCCACCGTATATGGCAGATTGTTGGCGGTGATGATCTTGCGGAAGAGGTCCTTGCCCACGGACTCGGGGGTGATGGCCGAATTGATGGCGGTATACTGGGCGGCGTTGGCGGGGACCTTTTCGCCCTTGAACAACCGGCCTTTTTCGACCTCCTTGTTGTCAATGACGATCACATAGTCGTAGTAGGCGACGCGGATATCAAAATCGTTGGGATTGACCAGTTCCAGTTCATAGGTGATGCCGTATTTGTTGTCGGCGTCGCGGGCGATGCCTGAGCCGGCCAGCTTGATCTGCGGCAATTCGGGGTAGGGCATGTTGTCCAGTTGGGCGGTGATGGGCATGGCCCCCGCGCTGGTTTGCAGCGTCCCCTGCACCGTCAGGCTGTAGGTCTTCTTCGCAAGGGTGCGCTGCAGTTCGCCGCTTTCGGACGGGAGGGCGATTTCCAGTCCCACCGGAACCTCTGCTTCGCCATTGGCGGCGGCGGAGCCGCGCAACCGCGAGGCGTCGAGTTTGATCGGAGCGCCGTCCAGGGTGGCGGTGAACTCTCCGCCGGTGATGTCCACCTGTCCGCCGGTGGGATTGGTGAGTTTGAGAAACACATCGAGCTTGTTGACCTGGTAGTTGCGCTCCGTGAACTCAAAGCGGCTGTAGGCGGCGGAGGCCTTGTCTTTCGGAACTTCCGCCTGCTGGATGGGTTTGGCGGCGGCGCAGCCCAGCATGGCGGCGGCGACAACGGGAATAACCAATGAACGGATGGTTTTCATGGCGGATCGGTTTCCGGAACAGGTCAGCGGAGTTTGCCAGCACGACTCGGGAAAGCTTGCGGGGAAACTATCGGCTGCGTTTCCAGGCGTCAACAGGGCGGCGGTTCCGGCCAGGGACTTCCAGAATCCATTCCCTGTGATTGAGCATCCGTGACGGGTTCGGCCCCAGACCGGAGACCGCCTGTGCAAGATGCAACACCCTGTTGCATCTTGCATCGCGGCGGGGGACCGGCGGGAGTCCGCGGTTCAGCGGTTGTTGATGGAAATCAACGGGTTATGAAAACGCCCGGAGTTGGCACGGGGATTGCT